>CAZTIW010000072.1:0-1697 GCA_964613915.1 uncultured Thermoanaerobaculia bacterium | reverse complement strand
AGCGTTCGCTGCGCTCCCGCTTCCTCTCGTGGCCAGGGGGGCACCAGCCGGTGCCTGCAGCCAGTGGCTGCGGCCGGCGAAGCCAAGCCGGGCGTGGCCTACCCGGGGAGCGTCCCGGTGGCCATGCGGGCGAGCCAGGTGACGACGAGGGCGGCCGTGTTCAGCGTGAGGGCTCCTATCCCCCACCACGGCGAGGGCACCCGCACGCGCCGCGCGAGCACGAGGCCCCACCACGTCCATGCCACGAGAGCCTGCACGGCGAAGAAGAGCGCCAGCGGATGCATCGCGATTGACCCGGCGAGGTCGCCACGCGCCAGGAGCGAGCAGGCGCGCGTCATGCCGCAGCCCGGGCAGTTCACGCCCAGGAGCGTCGCTGAAAGACATGTCGAGATGCCCGAAGGCGTCCACGCGCGCAGCACGATCAGGGCCGCGAGCCCCGCCAGGCCGGCGAGCGCCCAGGCGAGGACCGAGCGCCGCACGAGCGGACCGCGGCCGACGACGGGCAGCGCGCCGCTCACTCGAGCGTCAGCCGCCAGACGCCGCCGCCGCGAGCACCGTGACGGCGACGACGGCCAGGCAGGCGAAGGCGATGAGCAAGCCCAGCGCCAGCAGGCAGGTGCCGATGATGCCGAGAACGCGACCGGCCTGCGCGTAGTCCGCGCCGGCCGGCGGCGAGGCGCCCGCGCGAATGGCCTGCAACTCGGTCGAGCCCAGGTACCACGCGACCGGCGACGCGAACGCGCAGGTGACGAGGCCGAGAAGGCCGACGACCAGGGCCGCCACGGAACGGCCGGAGGCCACGGCGACGCTGGAGTTGATGGGAGGCGGCTGGGGCTGGCTCGGTGTTGAAGACATGCTCGCCTCTACGGAAGCGGCCGCGCGCGAGTTCGGTCGGGGAGATCCGCGCGCGACGCGGCCGCTGCCCGGGGATCAGTAGCGGTAGTGCTCGGGCTTGTACGGGCCGTCGGCGGAGATGCCGAGATACTCGGCCTGATCCGGAGTGAGCCGCGTCAGCCGGACGCCGAGCCGGGCGAGGTGGAGCCGCGCGACCTTCTCGTCGAGCACCTTGGGCAGCCGGTGCACGCCGACCGGGTACTTCCCGGGGTTCGCCCAGAGCTCGATCTGGCCGATCACCTGGTTCGTGAAGGACGTGCTCATGACGAAGCTGGGGTGGCCGGTGGCACAGCCCAGATTCGCGAGGCGCCCCTCGGCCAGCACGTAGATCGACTTGCCGTTCGGCCAGGTCATCTTGTCCACCTGCGGCTTGATCGTCGTGCGCTTGAGCGTCTTGTCGTTGAAGAGGCTCGCCACGTCAATCTCGGTGTCGAAGTGACCGATGTTGCAGACGATGGCCTCGTCCTTCATCGCGTCCATGTGGGGGCGCGTGATGATGTCCTTGCATCCGGTGGTCGTGACGAAGATGTCGCCCAGCTTGCAGGCGTCCTCCATGGTCACGACCTTGTAGCCTTCCATGGCGGCCTGCAGCGCGCAGATGGGGTCGATCTCGGTCACGAGCACGCGGGCGCCCATGCCGCGCATGGACTGGGCGGAACCCTTGCCGACGTCGCCGTAACCGCAGATCACGGCGACCTTGCCCGCGATCATGACGCCCGTCGCGCGCTTGATGCCGTCGAGCAGCGACTCGCGGCAGCCGTACAGGTTGTCGAACTTCGACTTCGTGACGGAATCGTTCACGT
>CAZTIW010000071.1:0-2810 GCA_964613915.1 uncultured Thermoanaerobaculia bacterium | reverse complement strand
GACCGTCACGGTTCCCGTGGCCGAATCCGGCAGCGACGCCGCGCGCGAGCATGGGCTTGAGCATGTTGCCCGCGTCGGTCGAGCCTTCCGTCTTGCCCATGCCGACGATGGTGTGCAGCTCGTCAATGAACAGGAGGATGCGGCCGTCGGACGACTTGACCTCGTTCAGGACGGCCTTCAGCCTCTCCTCGAACTCGCCCCGGTACTTCGCTCCCGCCATCAGCGCGCCCATGTCGAGCGAGAAGATGGCGCGATCCTTGAGCCACTCGGGAACGTCGCCGCGCACGATGCGCTGCGCGAGACCCTCGGCAATCGCGGTCTTCCCCACGCCGGGCTCGCCGATGAGCACGGGGTTGTTCTTCGTCTTGCGCGAGAGAATCCGGATCACGCGCCGGATCTCCTGATCGCGCCCGATCACGGGATCGAGCTTGCCGCGCTGCGCCAGCGCGACCAGATCCTGGCCGTACTTCTCGAGCGCCTCGTAGGCCTGCTCGGGCGTCGCCGACGTCACGCGTTGCTTGCCGCGCACGGAGGTCAGGGCCTCCAGGAACTTCGAGCGCGTGATGCCTTGCTGCGCGAGGAGCTTGCCCGTGGGAGCGGACGTGTCGTCCACGAGCGCGAGGAAGATGTGCTCGACCGAGACATATTCATCCTTGAGGCGCTTCGCCTCGTCTTGCGCCGCGAGGAAGGCCTTCTGGAAGCGTTGCGTGACGTGAGCCTTGCCGAGCTCCGCCCCCGGCCCCGACACGCTCGGCCGCCTGTCGAGCTCGCCCTCGACGGCCGCGCGCACCAGATCCGGCGAGGCGTCCATCTTCTGGAGCAGCCGGGGGATCAGCCCGTCGTCCTGCGTGAGGAGAGCGAGCAGGAGGTGCTCGGCGTCGAGAGCCTGATGGCCACGCCGGGCGGCGATGTCCTGGGCCAGCGCGACGGCTTCCTGCGACTTCTGCGTCAGCTTGTTGAGGTCCATGGTGCTGGCAGGATGGAACGCCTCGCGCCGCTCGTCCAGGCGCCGGGCCGAGAAGCCCCGGAATCGTGCCCTCGCGCACGCCCGACGGGCGCATCACGAGCGTCACCCGGAGCCGTCCCGGATGGCGTGCGCCGGACGAGCCTGTCAGGCGGTCAGCACCATGAGGCGCTTCGAGCCGCAGCGGCCGCAGGCCATGCGTGTCGTCGTGACGCGGCCCTCCCAGTTGCAGTGCTCGCAGAAAACGGTCACGCGGAACTCGCCCGGAGCCCTCCGCTCGCCGCCGAACAGCGAGAGCAGGAGCTTCAGCGCGATGCCCAGCGCGATCACGAACGCCACGAGGGGGAGGGCGTCGTCCAGCAGCCAGTTCATCATCGCGTTCACTGAGCCCACCGCGCGATGCGGGGTGCGGCCCGGGCAGATCGGAGTGATCGCCCGAAGGCGCGGCCCCGACGCGTGGCGACGGAAAGAAGATACCCCCGACAGCGGCACTTGGCCACCATGCCGCTCGGAGGCGTCGCGCGCGACCCGGAGGCGACCTGCGGAAGCCCGCGCTCAGGGCCTGCCGGGCTTGAACGCCGAGATCTCGGAGAGCTTGCGGAACAGCTCCTCCTCCTCGGGCGTCAGCTCTTCGGGCACCACGACGCGGATCTCCGCGTAAAGGTCGCCCGGCGCTCCCTTCGGACTCGGAAAGCCCTTCCCTCGCAGACGGATGCGGCGCCCCGAGGACGAGCCCGCGGGGACCTTCACCGTGACCTCGCCGTCGAGCGTGGGCACCACGGCCTCGCCGCCGATCGCCGCGTCCCAGGGCGGCACGGCCAGGATGACGTGAAGGTCACGGCCGTCGAGCTTGAAATCGGGATGGTCCGCGACGCGCACGCGCAGGTAGAGGTCACCCGCGGCGCCCGGCCCTCCGCCGGGATCGCCCTGTCCGGAGAGTCGGATGCGCTGGCCAGGCAGCACGCCTGCCGGGAACTTGACGTCCACGCTCCGGGGCTCACCGCTGCGCGGATCGACGAGCGTCACCTCGCGCCGGCCGCCATGGGCAGCCTCCTGCAGCGACAGCGTGATCTCGCCCTCGACATCGCTGCCGCGTCGCGCGAATGGAGTGCCGCCGCGACGCGCGGGGCCCGGCCGGCCGCGGCCTCCTGCCCGGCCGCCCTGGGCGCCACCGAGCCCGCCGAAGAGCGCTTCGAAGAACGTCGAGAAACCCTCGGGTCCGAACGTGAAGCCGCCGGGGCCGGAGAAGTCCCACTGCCCGTCGTTCCATCCGGGCGGCGGCGCGCCGCCCTTGCCCGCCTGCTGCCAGTACTCGCCGTACTTGTCGTACTTCGCGCGCTTCTCGGGATCGGAGAGGACTTCATGCGCCTCGTTGATCTCCTTGAACTTCTGCGTCGCGGCCGGCTCCTTGTTGATGTCGGGATGGTACTTCCGCGCCAGCTTGCGGAAGGCCTTCGTGATCTCCTCCTGCGACGCCGTCCGGGGCGTCTCGAGAACGGCGTAGTAGTCAATGAACTTCATGCGGCGAGGACATCCTAAATCACTCGCCACGATTCGGAAGCGTTCGCTGCGCTCCCGCTTCCTCTCGTGGCCAGGGGGGCACCAGCCGGTGCCCCCGGCTTCGGCCGGCGAAGCCGGACCTTGCCTCCCCCTCCCGCCACGCGGCCTTGCCGCGTGCATGAGGATCGCCATGAACATGGTCATGGCGGCTGCTGAGGATCACTCGCCACGATTCGGAAGCGTTCGCTGCGCTCCCGCTTCCTCTCGTGGCCAGGGGGGCACCAGCCGGTGCCCCCGGCTTCGGCCGGCGAAGCCGGACCTTGCCTCCCCCTCCCGCCACGCGGCC
>CAZTIW010000070.1:0-3021 GCA_964613915.1 uncultured Thermoanaerobaculia bacterium | reverse complement strand
GATGTTCACGTGGGGCTTGTTTCGCTCGAACTTGTCCTTTGCCATCGTCTTCTCCCGATTTTCTCGAGGTCACGGCCCGGCCCGTGCGCCCTGTCGTCTCAGACGAGCAACCGACCCTCGGCGCGCGCGACGATCGTCTCGGTGACGTTCTTCGGCGCCTCGGCGTACTCCGCCAGTTCCATGCTGAACGTCGCGCGACCCTGGCTCATGGAGCGCAGGCTCGTCGCGTACTCGAACATCTCCGCCAGCGGCACGCGCGCTTCCACGACCTGACAGTCGCCGCGCACGCTCTGGCGCTCAACCTTGCCGCGTCGCGCGCTGAGGTCGCCCATCACCGCGCCCAGGTAGGGCTCGGGGACCTCGACTTCCAGCGACATGACGGGCTCCAGCAGCAGCACGCCTGCTTGCTTCGCCGCATCCTTGAACGCCATCGAGGCGGCGATCTTGAACGCCATCTCGGAGGAGTCCACGTCATGGTACGAG
The DNA here is from genome assembly GCA_964613915.1 of uncultured Thermoanaerobaculia bacterium. Lineage (GTDB taxonomy): Bacteria > Acidobacteriota > JBCCFW01 > JBCCFW01 > JBCCFW01 > CAZTIW01. The sequence continues at coordinate 2,538 of CAZTIW010000070.1, read as the reverse complement.
CCGTCCACGAGCTTCACCTCGACGTCGGTGAGCTCGTAGCTCGCGAGCAGCCCGCCCTGCGCCGCCTCGCGCACGCCTCCCTCGATGGCGCCGATGAACTCGCGCGGGATCACGCCGCCGACCGTCGCGTTCACGAAGGTCACGCCCTTCCCGCGCGGCAGCGGAGCGACCTCGACCACCGCGTGGCCGTACTGCCCGCGACCGCCCGTCTGGCGGATGAAGCGCCCCTCGCCACGCCCCGGTCCGCGGACCGACTCTCGATACGACACCATGGGCCGCCCGAAGGACGCCGCCACGCCGTGGTCCCTGACGAGCCGGTCCTTGACGATCTCGAGGTGCAGCTCGCCCATGCCCGACAGCAGCGTCTGGCCGGTGTCCGGCGACACCGTGACGCGCAGCGTCGGATCTTCCTGCACGAGCTTCTCGATCGCGGCGCCGAGCTTTTCCTGATCCGCCCGGCTCTTGGGCTCGACCGCCAGCGAGATGACGGGCTCGGGGAACCGGACGCGCTCGTAGGCGATGGGGGCATCCTTGGCGTGGAGCGTGTCGCCCGTCGTGGCGGCGCGCAGGCCCACGCACGCGGCGATGTCGCCGGCATGGACCGCGTCCACTTCCTCGCGCTTGTTCGCGTGCATCTTGAGGAGCCGCCCGACGCGCTCGTCGCGGCCCAGGCGTGCCACGCGGACCTGCTCGCCGGCCTTCAGGACGCCCGAGTAGACGCGCACGAAGGCCAGGTGGCCGACGAAGGCGTCCGACCAGATCTTGAAGACGAGCCCGGAGAACTTCTCGTCGTCGGCCACGCGACGCGTCACGGCGACGCTCGCGTCGTCGGGCCGGGTGCCGGTCGGGTTCGGAACGTCGAGGGGGGACGGCAGATAGTCCACGACGGCCGTCAGCAGCGGCTGCACGCCCTTGTTCTTGAAGGACGAGCCGCAGAACACGGGGACCAGCTGGAGAGCGATGGTCCCCTTGCGCAGCGCGGCGCGAATCTCCGCCGGCGAGAGAGCCTCGCCCGCGAGGTACTTGGCCGTCAGGGCCTCGTCCGCGTCGCAAGCAGCCTCGATGAGCTTCTCGCGCGCCTGCGCCGCCGCCTCGGCGAGTTCCGCCGGGACGGGAGCGGTCGTGAACTCCTGGCCCGGATCGTCTCCGTCCCAGAGCATCGCGCGCTGCTCCACCAGATCGACAACGCCGCGGAACGACTCCGCGGCGCCCACCGGCAGCTGCAAGAGAACGGGCTTGGCGCGGAGACGGTCGCGCATCGTCTGGACCGCGCGCTCGAAGTCGGCGCCCTGGCGATCCATCTTGTTGACGAAGGCGATCCGGGGGACGCGATGGCGGTCCATCTGCCGCCAGACGGTCTCCGACTGCGGCTGGACGCCCGCGACCCCGCAGAACACCGCGATGGCGCCGTCGAGGACGCGCAGGGAGCGCTCGACCTCGCCCGTGAAGTCCACGTGGCCGGGCGTGTCGATGATGTTGATGCGCGTGTCGCCCCACGTGCAGGACGTCGCGGCCGACGTGATCGTGATGCCGCGTTCTTGCTCCTGCACCATGAAGTCCATGGTCGCAGTCCCATCGTCCACCTCGCCGATTCGGTGCGAGATGCCGGTGTAGAAGAGGATCCGCTCCGTGGTCGTCGTCTTCCCCGCGTCAATGTGCGCGGCGATGCCGATGTTCCGCGTGCGTTCCAATGGGAACTGCCGGGTCATGACTTCAAGGAACCATTCCGGGCGTCGCGGGGGACGCCGGTGAAACTCAGAATCTGTAGTGGGCGAAGGCCTTGTTGGCCTCGGCCATGCGGTGAACGTCCTCGCGCTTCTTGATCGCCCCGCCGCGCTCGTTCGCGGCGTCGAGGAACTCGCCGGCGAGCTTGTCCCGCATGGTCTTCTCCGGACGCGACTGCGCGTTCTGGATCAGCCAGCGAATCGCCAGCGACTGGCGGCGCTCCGGCCGGACTTCGACGGGAACCTGGTACGTGGCGCCGCCGACGCGTCGGGACTTCACCTCGACTGCCGGCTTCACGTTGTCCACGGCCTTCTTGAACACCTTCAGCGGCTCGTCCTGGCCCTTCTCGCGAACCAGGTCCAGCGCGCCGTAGAAGATGTCCTGTGCGGTGGACTTCTTGCCACGCTTCATGATCGTGTGGATGAACTTGGTGACGAGTTGCGACTGGTACACCGGATCCGGCGTCACGTCGCGCTTCACCACCGCTCTGCGCCTGGGCATGGTCACTACTCCGCGCGGCCGCCGATGCGCCGCGGTGCGTCTGTTCAGCCGCCCCGCCGCGGGGCTGCCGTGTTGCCGGCCCCGTTTCGGCGACACCCATCAGCGGGCGAGCCCTCGGGAACCGGCGGGAGCCGAAGAGGCCTATTGCTTCGGCCGCTTCGCCCCGTACTTCGAGCGCGACTGACGGCGTCCGTCCACGGCGCCGGTATCCAGCGTGCCGCGGACGACGTGGTAGCGCACGCCCGGGAGGTCCTTCACGCGGCCCCCGCGGATGAGCACGATGGAGTGCTCCTGCAGGTTGTGGCCGACGCC
>CAZTIW010000069.1:0-4128 GCA_964613915.1 uncultured Thermoanaerobaculia bacterium | reverse complement strand
CTACTTGCCGAGGAGCGCGTTGCCGCCATAGCCCGCGCCGACGGACCAGATCGTGTTGTACTCGGGGCAGGGGCAGATGAAGAGGCGCTCGGGGTTCAGGTCCAGCGTCGAGTGCAGGCCCTTGTTGAACTCGCCGTCATCCCCGAGGTGCTCGAGCGCGGGCTTGCCCATGCGCGTCATGACGCCCATGTTGAGCGCCACGTAGATGCTGTCGGTCAGCTCGACGCCGACCTTGCTGAACGGCGACCCGGTGGGGCCCATGAGGTAGGGCACGACGTACATGGTCCGGCCGCGCATCGAGCCTTCGTAGAGGGCCTTCAGCTTCGCGTAGGCCTCGTCGGGCGCCATCCAGTTGTTGGTGGGGCCCGCGTCTTCCTTCTTGCGCGAGCAGATGAACGTCAGGTGCTCGACCCGCGCGACATCGCCCGCGTCGCTCCGGTGGTAGTGGCAGCCGGGCCACTTCTTCTGATCGAGCGCCGTGAGCACGCCCTGGTCCACGGCTTGAGCGATGAGCCGCTCGCGCTCGGACTCGGAGCCGTCGCACCAGATGATGTTCTCGGGACGCGTCAGCCGCGCCATTTCGTCGACCCAGGCCTTCAGGCGGGAGTGCGTCATGGGGGGGATCCTCGAACCCGATGAGCCCGATCCGCCGAGGTGCAGTCCTCGGGCACGGCGGGCGGCGCGCCGAGGTCGGGACGGCCCTGCGCGCTCACGGGGTGGAACCACAGTTTACGGCACCGCCGCGGGCTCCGCTGCGCTCGCCGGAGTGATCCCGCGCACCCGCCGCCGCCCGGAGCGGGCGCCGGCGGGCGGCATTCGCCCAGAAAAGAGCTAAATTCTGGACGCGGCGCCGTGCCGCCCGGAGTTTCCCCCATGCCGATCTACGTTTACCTCGCGACGCGCCCCGATGCCGGCTGCGACACGTGCCGCCGTGCGTTCGAGGTCATCCAGCCGATGGGCGAGCGCCTCGAGACCTGCCCGGACTGCGATCAGCCCGTCTCGAAGCAGCCGACGACCTGCGCCACGCACGTCGTCCAGGGAGCCGCCTCGCTCCGCAACCTCGGGCTGGCTCGGCTCGAGCGCCGATCGGACGGATCGTACGAGAACGTGTCCGCCCAGGAGGGCCATCAGAAGACGGGCTCGCTCGAGTCCTTCGCCAAGGATCTCGCCAAGGGACCCAAGCCGATCATCTCGGACTGATGCGCGGCGCCGTGCCATGACGGCGTCACGCAACCGGCTCCGCGCGCCGCGGGTCACGTCCCGCATCGCGCGAGCGGTGCTAGAGTTCGGCTCATCCCGCAGGAGACGCCGTCATGAAGTTCGAGTGGATCCGCGAAAGGGCCTCACGGTGGGACGCTGACAAGGCGCGCATCGTCGGCGGACAGCCGCAAGGCGTCTTCGACCTGGAAGTGCCCGAGCGCGGCGCGGCCGTGTCCGGCGAGTGGTGGCGCGTCGAGGCCGATGGGCGCACGGTCGGCTACGGGTGGATGGACCGGACCTGGGACGGCGCCGAGATCCTCCTCGCGGTGGACCCCGAACACCAGCACGCTGGCGCCGGAACGTTCATCCTCGGCCGGCTGGAGAAGGAAGCCGCCGCGCGCGGGCTGAATCGCCTCTACAACGTCGTGCAAGAGAACCACCCGCAGCGCACGGCGGTGACCCAGTGGCTCTGCAAGCGCGGCTTCGTCGCGACCGAAGACGGCGAGCTCCGCCGGCCCGTCAAGCTGCGCTGACCCACCCGCCGCCGCGGTCCGGCGGCCTCAGGCCTGGCGGTCAATCTCGGCGAGGCAGGCCAGGCACGTGCCCGCGGTCGGAACGGCCTCCAGCCGCGCCGGCTCGATGGCGTCCTCGCAGCGGCTGCAGATCCCCCACGTGCCCTGGTCCATGCGCTGCAGGGCGGCCTCGATCCGGCGGATCTCGGCCCGCGTCATGTCGTCGAGCTGATCGACGACCTCGTCGTTCTCGCGGTACTGCGCCAGCTCGTCCCAGTCCTTCGGGACCTCGCGGTCGCGCTCATGCTGATGCGAGTCGATGCGCTTCGCGCGATCGAGGAGTTCGTGCAGAGCCTTCTCGAGCGCGGCGCGCACGACAGCTTGCTTCGACATGGCGACCTCCCCAGCGGGCGAGCGCCCGCGACATGGGATCCGTTACATCCCCGCCAGATCAGACACGGGCACGAGCGCCGCCCAGGCCTGCAGCTCCTCGGCGGACAGGTGACCGCCCCGCACGCGCAGCAGGAAGCGGCCGTTGATGTCGAGATCGATCTGCCGGAACTCGGGACCCGCGGCGAAGTGCGTGCCCTTGACGCCCGAGACCTCGACGGCGGTGGTCGTCACGGCGCGCCGCTCGTCGGCGCCTTCATCGGAGGGCATCACGATGGACGGTCCCGTCTGGGCCCGGTCCAGGAGCGTGATGAGCACGCTCGCGTGATCGCTCGCTCCGTCCGGCGTCGCGCCCGACCGCGTGACGGCCCCCTTCCAGTAGGCACGCGAGGCTTCCGTCAGCTCGCCGTGCGGCGTGATCACGTTCGTGGCGCTGGCCTCCTCGGCCATCCAGCCCGCGGGCGGAGCCGGCAGGAGCGACGCGAGCCGCGCCGGCGGGAGCGGCGTCACGCCAGGCCTCACCGGCGCGACGGCCAGCGGCTTCGCGACGACCGGTTGATCGGGGATGCCTGGGACCGTGACGACCCGCGGCTGCACGAAGGCGAGAACCTCGGTGTAGCCGGTGTTCGCCGTGTAGATGCCGCGGCGCAGGTCCTCGGTCACGTTCTCGCCCGGGTATTCGTCGAACTGGATCCGCTCGCCGCACGTGCAGCCAGCAGCCAGGAGAGCAAGGACGAACAAGGCAACGCGCATCGAGAGAACCTCCGGAACTCGAGGAACCGACAGTCACGGGTGGGGTGAGAGCAAGGCGAGGACAGAAGAATGTCAGGGAACGGAGGCTTCGGCAACCGTCCGCCCGCGCTCGCGGGCCGTCACCGCGCTCCTTGACCGAGGTTGCCGAGATGCGCCACGAGATCGGCGCAGCGATTGCTGTAGCCCCATTCGTTGTCGTACCAGGCGACGACCTTCGCCAGATCGCCTCCGAGCACGGATGTCAGCGACAGGTCCACGAGCGCCGAGCACGGTTCGCCGACGACATCCGACGAGACGATCTCGTCCTCGGTGCACTCGATGACGCCGCGCATCTCCGCGGCAGCGGCGCGGCACAGCGCGGCGTTGATTTCCTCCGCCGTGGCAACGCGCGCCAGCTCCGCCACGAGATCGACGATCGATCCGTCCGGCACCGGCACGCGCATGGAGATGCCGTCGAGGCGGCCCGCGAGATCCGGCAGGACCTCCCCCACCGCCGTCGCCGCGCCCGTCGTCGTCGGCACGATGTTCGTCGCCGCCGCCCGCGCGCGCCGCAGGGCGTCGTGCGGCAGGTCCAGCAGCCGCTGGTCGTTCGTGTAGGCGTGCACGGTCGTCATGAAGCCCCGGCGGATGCCGAATGTCTCGTGCAGGACCTTCGCCACGGGCGCGAGGCAGTTCGTCGTGCAGGACGCGTTCGACACGACCTGGTGGGACGCGTCGAGCACGCCGTGGTTGACGCCGATCACGACGGTCGCGTCCACGGGGCCCTTGGCGGGCGCCGTGAGAACGACCTTGCGGGCACCGCCCTTCAGGTGAAGGGCGGCCTTCTCTCGCGTGCGAAAGGCTCCGGTGGCCTCCAGCACGATCTCGCATCCGAGATCGCCCCACGGGATCGCGGCCGGGTCCTTGCTGGTCGAGACCGTGACGCGCCGGCCATCCACGAGAAACTCGCCGCTGCCGGCGCCCTCCACGCGGCCGTCGAATCGGCCGAAGACCGAGTCGTACCGGAGGAGGTACTCCATCGTGGGATCGTCCGTCAGGTCGTTGACGTGAACGACCTCCAGTTCCTCGGGCCGCGCGTGGGCGATGCGGAAGAACAGGCGACCGATCCGCCCGAACCCGTTGATGCCGACGCGGATCTTCCGCTCCGCCTTGATGACCCGACCGATGCGACCGCGCACGCGAAGCCTCCTGGTGTCCCGACACTGAAGTCCCTTGCGTTGATCCGCGAGGGATTCGTGGTCCCTGGCAAGGCGCGACGACCGAGGGAACCGCA
>CAZTIW010000068.1:0-6376 GCA_964613915.1 uncultured Thermoanaerobaculia bacterium | reverse complement strand
TGGAACTTCCATCCACTGGTCTCCTGCGCCTTCGTGGCGCACTGAATAATCCGGGTTAGCGCGCGCGGGGCGACCGTGACGATCGACGACGGGAGCCGGCTCGTCAGCGAGGGCCCCTCGCGCGCGCTGCGCCGCTGCCGGCTGTCTCGCTCCGCGACCTACTCGCGCATGTACCGCGACCTCGGCGCGCGCATCCTCGAAGGGCAACCGCTGGGCTCGCGCGAGAGCATCGAGCGCTCGGCGGGGCTGGTGCTGGACCTCGAGGCGTCGCTGCAGCGGTGAGGGGGGAGGCCTGCTCGGGGGGTTCTGGGTCGTGCCCCGGCCGAGGGATCGGCGCAGCCAGGTGTCGGGCACGATCCATCACGCCAGGATCACCGGATGAGAGCTGGGGCACGGCCATGGAGCCTCCGACATGCCCGGGCCGATTCAATGACGAAACCGTTCGCGGCCCATGAGGGCGCCGGCGCCGGCACGACCCGGTCATCGGCGATCGCGCCGATGAAGACGAGTGCCATGCTCGGAAGCGCGGCGAGCAGGACTTTCAGCGCCTGCGAGCGTCTCGCGAGAGGCGCGGCGGCGGCGATCTCGTCGCTGCGTCGCGGGGGACGCTGCTCGATGCATGGAGCATGCGGAGCTCGAATGCCTCGTCGAGTCGTGGATCGGATGTCATCGGGCCGACATCGGCCTCAGCCACCGACGCGCAGGTCGTGGTTCTTGAGGAACGCGAAGATCCTCTGGTACTCGGACTCGAGCCGCAACAGGCGCGCGACGCCGCGGTAACTGCCGCCGCCCGCGTCGTACAGGCGGCGGACGATCTCCCGCGCGTCCTCGCGCGAGAGCTCGCGGCGCAGGAAGGGCGCGTGCACGGCGTCCCAGAACGAGTCGCCCGCGAGGAGGCCTTCGACGATCGACTCCACGCGGGATGAAGCTCCGCCTGCGTCCGCGCCACTCGTCGTGCGCGGTCCGTCGCGAGGCGGGAAGTGGCGCGCCTCCACCACGAGCCCGTCGGCCGCGACGACGGCGTTGGCGACGGCATGCTGGAGCTCGCGGACGTTCCCCGGAAAGTCGCGCGCCTGCAGGAGCGCCTTGGCATCGTCCGCGAACCGGTGGCCGAGGCCCTCGAGCGCGAGGAAGTGCTCCGCGAGGGGCAGGATGTCCTCGCGCCGCTCGCGAAGCGGCGGCAGGTGGAGAGTGAGCACGCGCAGGCGGTGCAGGAGGTCGCCGCGGAACGTGCCCTTCGCGACATCCGCGTCGAGATCGTGGTGCGTCGCGGCAAGCACGCGCACGTCGAGACTGATCGGCGCCTTGCCGCCGACGCGCTCGATCGTGCGCTGCTGCAGGGCGCGGAGGATCTTGGCCTGGGCGATCAGGTCCATGTCGCCGATCTCGTCGAGGAAGAGCGTTCCGCCCTGCGCGGCCTCGAATCGCCCCGTCCGCGCCTCGACTCCCGTGGCGACCCCCCGCTCGACGCCGAAGAGCTCGGCTTCATGGAGCGACGGGGGGATCGCAGGGCAATTGATGACGACGTATGGCCGCGCCGCGCGCTCCGAGCGGCGATGCAGGAGCTCCGCGACGAGCTCCTTGCCCGTGCCGCTCTCCCCCGTCACGAGCACGGTCCTGCCCGACGTGGCCATGCGATCGATGGCGGCGCGGATGCGGGCCATCGCCGGCGAGTCGCCGACGAGCACGGGATCCGTGGGCCGCGCCACGTCGGGACGCGCCGTGGGGGCCTCCTCGATGCGCGGCCGATCGCCTGGCGGCAGCGCGATGACGAGCGTGCTCGCCCCGAGGGAGACCTCGTCGCCGTCGTCCACGGGCGAAGGCACCTCGACGCGGCGCCCGTTGAGCATCGTTCCGTTGCGGCTGCCGAGATCCTCGATCAGCCAGCCGCCCTCCGGGCGACGGCTCAGGCGCGCGTGCTCCCGCGAGAGCTCGAGATCCGCGATGGCGAGATCGCAGGACGCCTGACGGCCGATCGTGACGCTGTCGCCGTGGAAGGCATGCCGGATCGGCGCGGCTCGGCCGCCGTGCACCGTGACGTGGATCCGCGCGCGTGTCATCGCGCGCCAAGCATACCGCCGGTCGCCCGGCAGCGGCACGAACGCGCGGCGCCGCTGGGGCCACGCCCCCACGGCGCCACGCCGGTCCATCCGCACGCTCACCGGCGGCGGTGGTACGGGAGTCCGAAGCGATCCGAGAGATGCGCCACCTTCATCTCGCCAGAGAACGAAGAAGCGATGATGGGGAGGCCGTCCGTGCCAATGGTCATGGACGCGTCGATGCCCGTCGGCCCGAACGGGACTTCCGGCACCGCCACGAGCCGCCCGGCCGTCGTGCAGGCGACGTTGCCGCAGTGGGCAAGGCGCAGTTCGACGCCGGCGCGATACGCGACGACACCCAGGCCATCGCTGCCGATGCTGATCGAACTCCTGTTGTAGCCATCCACGACAGGTGCCACGGTGGTCTTGACGGAGCTGGTGCAGCTCCCGTCGCTGCAGTGCGCGACGCGCAGCTGCAGATAGGGCGAGGAGTTGTTGTCGTGGTGGTACGCGATCAGCGGGAGGCCATCGGTTCCGATCGTGATGGACGAGCCCCATCCGTTCCCTCCCGGGCTCGCGTCCACGAGGGACTGGTCACTGAGCGAGCAGGCCACGTTCTGGCAGTGCGCCGCGACCAGGGCGCCGTCCGTGTCCATGAACGCCATGACGCCGTAGCCATCGGCGCCGATCGTGAGTGCGGGCGAAAGGTTGGCGTTCGGGCTGATCACGGTGACCTGCGCCGAGCTGCAGGCCGCGTCGTTGCAATGTGCAATGAAGGCCCACTTCCGATCGGCGTCGTGGAACGCGATGAGTCCGCGGCCGTCGATCCCGGTCGTGATCGAGGTATTCCTGAGGGCACTGGCGCCCGAGTTCGCGTGCAACACGGGGGAGATGGTCGCCGTGCTGCAGGCGACGTCGGCGCAGTGCGCGACGCGAAGATCGCCGTCGGCGTCGATGAAGGAGACCAGAGGAAATCCGTCCGCCCCGATCGTGAGCGAAGCTCCGCCGATGCCCCAGGTGCCGGCCTCCGCGTGCACCTCCGTCAGCGTGGCTGTCGTGCACGCGATGTCCTCGCAGTGCGCGACCATCAGCCGCGTCGCACCAGCGCCCGACCAGCCCGCGTACGCGATCACCGGGAGTCCATCGCTGCCGATCATGATGGAGTGCCCGTCAAACGAATAGTCGTGGGAGGTGACGGTCAGGCCGGGCCGCGGCTCCGCTGCGGCCGCGAGCGGCAGCAGCACGATGGCCGCGCAGGCGAGGGCCGCCACCCTGGCATGGCGGCGAGGGTGGACGCTGGCGGGTGACTGCTCGTCGCCCCTGGTTCGGTGCTGGGGATCGCGTTCGAACATCGCTCGTCTCCTTCGTGCGACGCTTTCGCGTCAGCGACACGCCGCGCTCGCGACATTGCGTGCGTGACGTGCGTGACGGACCAAAGGCAAGGCTCGTGCCGACCGCGGAGAGGCCTCCAGGGGCGCCCGGCGGCCTGCCGCATCGAGGCGGTGGAGCCAGGGCTCCATGCCGGGCTCCATGGTTGGAGCTGGACATTCACCGCCGGGGAGCGTGGCTCGGCCGGGCTAGAATCGTCTGGCATGAACGCAGCGGGGTTACCCGAGTGAGGCTCGCGCCAGCCACCCGGCTGGGCCCCTATTCCATCGACGAGCTGCTCGGCTCCGGTGGCATGGGCGAGGTGTACCGGGCGCGCGACACTCGGTTGGGCCGCTCGGTCGCCATCAAGGTGCTGCCGGCCGACCTGGCGCGCGATGAGTCCGGTCTCGGACGACTCCTCCGCGAGGCGCGCGCCGCGAGCCAGCTCGCGCATCCGAACATTCTCGCCATCCACGACTTCGGCGAGCACGAGGGCACGCCCTTCATCGTGTCGGAACTCCTGGAGGGGGAGACGCTCCGGCAGCTCCTCCAGCGCGGCCCGCTCCCTCCTCGCCGCGCGGTCGATCTCGCGCGGCAGGTCGCCGACGGTCTCGCGGCCGCGCATGCCAAGGGCATCGTTCACCGGGACCTCAAGCCCGAGAACATCTTCGTCACTCGCGAAGGTCGCGCGAAGATCCTCGACTTCGGGCTCGCACGCCTCATGGCTCGACCGGGCGATGAGGACGGCGAGGGCATGCAAGGCAGCACGGTCGAGGGCGCCACGCGTCCCGGCACGGTTCTCGGCACCTACGGCTACATGTCGCCAGAGCAGGCGCGTGGCGAGCCAGCCGACGCACGCAGCGATGTCTTTGCGCTGGGGGCCGTCTTCCATGAGATGCTCGCCGGCACGAAGGCGTTCGCGCGCGACACGCCGGCGGAGACGCTCGCTGCGGTGCTGCGCGAGGAGCCGCCCGATCTGTCGGAGCTAGATGCGCGCGTCCCGGCGGATCTGGCGCGCATCGTGGCGCGCTGCCTCGCCAAGGATCGCGACGCGCGCTTCCAGGCCGCCCGCGATCTCGCGTTCGCGCTGGAGGACCAGTCGGCGGGCTCGAGCCGGAGCGGCGTTTCCGCCGCGAGGTCCACGTGGCGGCGCGGCCGCGTGGCGGCGGCGATCATCGCGGGGCTGGCCACGACGGCCGTCGTCGTCGGCTTCGCGGCGGGCCGCCGCGGCGCGCCCGCCAGCCCCGAGTTCGAGCTCGTCACGCATCACGCGGGCGCGATCGGCCTGCCGCGGTTCGCGCGCGCCGGGCGCGCGGTCGTCTTCGCCGCGAGCTTCGGCAACGGGCCGCGCGACGTCCACGTCGTCTCGCTCGACGACGGCGGCATGCGCTCGCTCGGCGTGGGAGACGCCGAGGTCTGGGGCGTGTCGAGGAACGACGAGCTCGTCGTGGGGCTCCCCATCGGCGAGTGGCGATCGCTCGCCCGGATGCCGCTGACGGGAGGCGCCCCACGCGAGATCTCGGCGAACTGCATCGCCGCGGACTGGATGCCGTCCGGCGAGGAGCTCGCGGCGATCAAGTGGCCTCCGAGCGTCCAGGTGCCCCTCGGCACCGAGATCTACGCGACGAGCAACGACTGGCTCCATCACCTGCGCGTCCACCCGGACGGCAGACGGGCGTGCTTCGTCGCGCATGTCGGCGCTCGCGGCACCTACGCGATTATGCTCGCCGACGTGGGCTCGGCCCACCGGCCCGTCGCCGAGAGCCCGCACTTGATTGGCGGAGTTGCCTGGTCCCGTGATGGCGCCGAGATCCTGGCGAGCATCCAGCATCCGTTCGAGACCGTGCTCGTGGCGTACTCGCTGACGGGCAAGGAGCGCGTCCTCTGGCGCATGCCCGGCCGGTTCGTCCTCGAGGACGTGGCGACCGACGGACGCCTCCTTCTCAACCACGTGCATGACCGCTTCGGCATCCGCGTGATCGAGGGCGCCGGGTCAGCGCGGGAGGTGTCGTCGCATGGACGATCCCATCTCGTGGAAGTGTCGCCGGACGGACAGCATGTCCTGCTCTTCGCGGATCATCCGGCCCGCGTCATGGTTGGCCGGGCCGATGGATCCGGAGCGCGCGATCTCGGCCCGGGATGGCCCCTGTGCTTTTCGCCCGACGGCACGCGCGTGCTCGTCGCGCCGGAGAGCGGCGGGGATCTCTCGATCACGACGCTCGAGGGCGTGAACGTCGAGACCATCTCTCCCATGGTTTCCGGAAACGCATGGGGACCGGCCATCCACGCCTGGCTTCCGGGCGACATCCTGGTCGCTCTCGACGGCATCGAGGGACTGATCCTCCGGCCGCTCCGGGGAGGCGCAACGCGGCCGCTGAGCGCCGAGAGGGTCGCGGGCATCCCAGCATCGTCACCCGACGGCAGGGAGATCGTCGTTGCGCGGGATGGCGGCCTGCGGATCTACCCGCTCGACGGCTCTCCCCCACGCGTGGTGAACGGCAGCCTCGATGGCGACAAGGCGATCCGGTGGCTCAGCGACGGGAGCATCCTGGTGGAGGAGAGGCGCGAGACGATCCGCCTGATGCGCATCGACCTCGCAACGGGCACGCGGTCGCCGTGGCAGGATCTCGGTCCGTGGCGCTACGGAACCATGCGCACGCGCGCCAGCGGCGCCTCGCTCGACGGTCGAGTCATCGCTCAGTCGTACGAGGCGTCCTCCGACGAGCTGTACATCGTCAGTGGACTGCATTGAGGCGCCTCCGGCGTCTCGGCTCGAGGGGTAGGCGACGACCGCCACGGGGACAGGCGCGCGCGACTGCTGGATCCGCCACGCGCGAGAAGTGGATAGTCCACTCAAACGCCCTCCCTTCCGGCGCATCGTCTCACGCTCTTGTTGTGGCGTGAAGATCATGGGTCGCTCAGGGGGCAGGTGGCCGTCCGAGCCGGACGGCAGGGCTCAATACGCGAAC
>CAZTIW010000067.1:0-7456 GCA_964613915.1 uncultured Thermoanaerobaculia bacterium | reverse complement strand
GGCTCCGCCGTGAGACGATGCGCCGGAGGGGAAGGCGTTTGAAGCGACTATCCGCTCGCAGCCGCCAGCCTGGCATGTGCCGTCGCGGGGCATCCCGCGTGGGCGCAAGGGGAGGCGCAAGCCCACCGGGTGACGCTGCGGCAGGGCATGGCGCTCGTGGGGCCGGCGACGTACAGGCCGACGTACCCGCCCACGCCGGAGGAGAGCGAGATCGCGGTGCCCGCGTTCTGGCTCGACTCGCTGCCCGCGACGAACGCGGACTTCCTCGCGTTCGTCCGGGCGAATCCTCGCTGGGCCCAGGGAGCGCCGTCGCAGCTGTTCGCGGAAAGGGGATACCTGCGCGACTGGGCAGGTCCCCTCGAGCCGGGCAGCCTGGCTCCGCTCGATCATCCGGTCGTTCACGTGAGCTGGTTCGCCGCGAGGGCCTACTGCGCGTGGCGCGGCAAGCGGCTGCCGACGACGGACGAGTGGGAGCTGGCGGCGACCGCGTCGGAGACGCAGGCGGACGCTCGCGCCGACGAGGCGTTCACGCGGCGCATCCTGACCTGGTACGCGACCGCGGGCTCGCGGCCGGCGCGCCGCGCGGGGCTCGGGGCGGCCAACGCCTGGGGCGTGCGCGACATGCACGGGCTCGTCTGGGAGTGGACGTCGGACTTCAACTCGCAGCTCGTGGCCTCGGACAACCGCGAGAACGGAGGCGCGGACACGCTGAGGTTCTGCGGGGCCGGCGCGTTGCGCGCGGGCGACGTGGACGACTACGCGGCGTTCATGCGCATCGCATTCCGGTCCTCGCTGAACGGCTCCTTCGTGACCGGCACGCTCGGCTGCCGCTGCGCGCTCGACGGCGATCTCGAGCCGCCGCCGCCACCCCCATCATCCGGAGACTGACGCCATGACGTGCCCGAACGCTGCAAGACTCCTCGGGCTGCTCGCGTCGCTGCTGCTGGCTTCGTGCGCTTCTCGCGAGGCGCCGCCCGCCGCGCCGTCCGCGCCCGCGTCCGAATCCGCCGTCGCCGATCCCGCGGCAGGCCCGTCGCTCTACGAGCTGCAGGTGCCGCTGACGACCCAGGAGGGGAAGGCGGCCGGGCTCGACGTGCATCGCGGAAGCCCCGTGCTGCTGGCGATGTTCTACGCGACGTGCCCGTCCGCATGCCCCGTGCTCATGGAGGACATCAAGCGGCTCGAGTCCCGCCTGCCGCCCGAGGTTCGCGCGCGCACGCGCGTGCTGCTGGTCAGCCTGGATCCCGCGAAGGACGAGCCGCCGATCCTGAAGGCGGCGGCCGAGAGGCACTCGGTCGACGAGACCCGCTGGACTCTCGCGCGAGCCCCCGACGAGAACGTGAGGGAGCTGGCCGCCGTTCTCGGCGTGAAGTACCGCGGCCGTCCCGACGGCGAGATCGATCACTCGTCCGCCATCTACCTGCTCGACGAAGACGGCGTCATCGTCGAGAAGAGCGAGGGGCTCGGGCAGCCCGCCGACGCCATCGTCGAGCGGCTCATCCATCCCTGACGGAGACTTCCCATGTCGATCGCGGCGCGCTCCCTCGCGGCAGTCCTCTCCCTGGCGGCGGTCTCCGCCGCCGCCCAGCAACCGGCGCCCGAGCGACGGTACCAGGTGCTGAGGTTCGACGAGGACTGGAGCTTCCTTTCGTCGCGTCCTCCGGCCACGGCGGATCCCTTCGATTCCGTCAAGAACGTGCGGCTCTCCGAGGCCTGGACGTTCCTGCTGGGTGGTTCGGTGCGCGCGAGGGTCGAGGCCGACGACGGCAAGACGCTGGGCGCGGGCGAGAGATCGGACACGCAGGCGCGCGCGAGAGCGTTCCTGAACTGGGAGTTCCGTCATCGCAAGGACTTCCGGTTCTTCGCCGAGATCGGGGCGTCGGACACGTTCGCCACCGATCGGCGCGCGCCGGGGCTCATGGAGGACTCGCCCGACGTCCAGAACTTCTTCCTCGAGGGAACGATCGGCTCCCAGGGCTCGACGCCCGTGACGATCCGCGCGGGCCGCCAGGAGCTGCTCTTCGGCGCGCAGCGGCTCGTCTCGCCGCTGGACTGGTCGAACTCGAGGAGGGCCTGGGACGGGCTTTCCGTCATCGCCTCCAGCAAGCGCACGAAGACGACGATCTTCGCGACCCGCTACACCGTCAACGAGGAGCATTCCATCGACTCGCCGAGCGACGACGTCTCGTTCTCCGGGGTGGCGACCTCGATTCGACCGAAGGACGGACACGTGGTGGAGGGTTACGGGTTCCTCCTGCACGACTCGTCCGGGCGGCACGTCTCGGAGAGCTCGGCGAGGCCGGGCGACATCGACCGGCAGACGTTCGGCGCGCGCTGGGGCTGGACGTCGGGCGCCTGGAGCGGCGACGTCGAGGGCGCGCTGCAGCGCGGAGACGCTTCCGACGACTCGATCTCCGCACTCATGCTCAGCGTCACGGCGGGCCATCAATGGAAGGAAGCTGCGTGGAAGCCCCGCGTCAGCATCGGCCTGGATCACGCCAGCGGAGACGGCGATCCCCTCGATGGCGACGTCGAGACCTTCGAGGCCCCCTACCCGCTGGGACATGCGTGGCTCGGCCACGTCGATCTCGTCGGCAGGAAGAACATCCAGTCGGCGCGCGCGCAGGTCGAGCTCGTGCCTGCGAAGGGCTGGAAGCTCGAGGCGACCCTGCACGAGTTCCGCCTGGCCGAGGAGCGCGACGCGCTGTACGAGGCGGGCAACGCGGTGCTGCGCAAGGATCCGACCGGTGCCGCCGGCCGTGACGTCGGAGCGGAGCTCGACGTCCTGGCCACGTGGACGTTCCGCACGCATCACCAGCTCGGCATGGAGCTCTCGCGCTTCTGGGCAGGCGACTTCCTCGAGCGCACCGGCGGTGGCGACGACTTCTGGTGGGGCTGGCTCGGCTACGAGTTCAAGTTCTGACCTGGCGCGGTTGGGCCGGAGCCGCCTCGCGCGGTAAGCTCCCTGTCCCATGCACGTTCCCGCCCTCGTCTCGACGATTGCCATCGCGCTCGGCGCCGCGCTGATCTTCGGCGCGCTCGCGATGCGCCTGCGGCTGTCGCCCATCGTCGGTTACCTCGTGGCCGGGATCGCGGTCGGCCCGCACACTCCGGGACTGGTGGCCGACTCGGGGCTCGCGACCCAGCTCGCGGAAATCGGCATCGCCCTGCTCATGTTCGGCGTGGGCCTGCACTTCTCGCCGCGGGAACTCGCGGCCGTGCGGCGCGTCGCCGTGCCCGGAGCCCTGGCGCAGAGCCTCGTCGCCACGCTCGCCGGGGCGGGGATCGGCCTCGCGTGGGGATGGGGGCTCGGCGCCGGCATCGTGCTCGGCCTGGCCGTGTCGGTCGCGAGCACCGTCGTGCTCATCAGGGCGCTCGAGGATCACGATCTCCTCGCGAGCTCCGCGGGCCGCACGGCGATCGGATGGCTCATCGTCGAGGATCTCCTCACGGTCGTCATCCTCGTCGTGCTGCCCGCAGCCGCAGGGATTCTCGGCGGGACGGCAGCCGCCGAGGGCGGGCACTCGGTGGGCTTCGTCCTCGGCGCGACGCTGCTGAAGGTCGGGCTCCTGGTGGCCGTCGTGCTGGTGGCCGGCCGGCGCGTCGTGCCGTGGCTGCTCGATCGCGTGGCCTCGCTGGGCTCGCGCGAGCTCTTCACGCTCGGCGTCCTCGGGATCGCGCTCGGCATCGCGGTCGGGTCGGCGTGGGCAGCGGGCGTTTCGATGGCGCTCGGGGCGTTCCTCGCGGGCATGGCCGTCGGCCAGTCGGATCTCAGCCACCGGGCCGCGGCCGACTCCATCCCCTTGAGGGACGCCTTCGCCGTGCTGTTCTTCGTGTCCGTCGGCATGCTCTTCGATCCCAAGCTCGTGGTCGAGGCGCCCGGGCTGCTGCTGGCCACGCTGGGCGTGATCCTCGTGGTGAAGCCGCTCGTCGCCATCGTGCTCGTGCTCGCCTTCGGCCGGCCCTTGCGCACGGCCCTGACGATAGGGATCGCGCTGGCCCAGGTCGGCGAGTTCTCGTTCATCCTCACGCAGGTGGGATCCGAACTCGGGCTCCTGCCGCAGGCAGGCCACGACGCAGTGCTCGCCGGCGCTCTCGTCTCGATCACGCTCAATCCCATGCTCTTCCGGCTCATCGGTCCCCTGGATCGCTTCGTCCAGTCGCACCCGCGGCTCCAGTCCATCATGGGAGGACGGAAGCGCCGCGCGGCCCGGCTCGAGGAGAGCATCGCCAGGCACGGGCTCCGCGATCACGTGGTGCTCTGCGGCTCGGGTCGCGTGGGAACGGTCGTCGGGCGCGTTCTCGCGCAGCGCGGCTGGCGAAGCGTCGTCATCGAGTCGGACCGGGCGCGCACCCGCAAGCTGCGCGAGCGCGGCGCTCACGTGCTCGACGGCGACGCGGCCAGTCCGATCGTCCTGGACCACGCGCACGTCCGCGACGCGGCGCTTCTCGTCGTCACCTTCGACGATCCGGTGACGACGCGGCTCGTGCTGCAGCATGCCCTGCAGGTGAATCCCTCGCTGCCGGCCATCGTGCGCGTCGGCAGTCGCGGCGAGCGCGATCGCGTCGAGGCGATTCCCGGCGTGCAGGCGGTGATGGGGGAGTTCGAAGCCGCGGCGGAGATGTCGCGGCGCGCCTTGCGCGCGCGCGGCGTCAGCATGATCGAGACGGAAGCCGTCATCCTCGACTTGCGCCGGCTCGATCAGCGCGATCCCGCGGCGGAGCTCACGGCGAGCCTCGTGCCGCTGGAGGTGCCCGAGGGCACGGCGATCCACGGCCGGACGCTCGCGTCCCTGCGCCTTCCCGCGTCCGTGCGCGTCGTCACCGTGCAGCGCGCGGGCGCGGAGATCATCGCGCGCGGCGACACGACGATCGAGGCGGGCGACCTGCTGCTCGTGCTCGCCGACGCCGACGGGCTCGGCGAGTTGCGGGCCGTCATCGAGCGCCCTGCCGCGCGCCCGTGAACGGACGCATCGCGCGCTCGAAGGCGGCATGGCCGCCGGACTCGAGCACGCGGCCATGCGAGACGATCACGCGGTCGAAGTCCCACGCGAGCACGCTCTCGAGCGAGCGCGCGAGCGCGCGCCGATCCTGGATGAACGCGAGGCGCGCGAGGCGCGTGACGGCCAGGCGATCCACCGCTCCGTTGAGCCGCATGAGGAGCCGGGCGAGCGGCGGCAGGTCGGCGGAGGCGAGATGAAAGCACAGATCCGTGAGCACGAGAGTCCGGCTCGGACGATGCAGGAAGGCCACCTCTGCGAAGCGCGTTCCGCGCAGGGGCGCCCGCTCCAGGACCGCGTCCACGTCCCGCGGCCAGTCGTCGTCGAGCGTCCCGTCGATGCGGGGCAGGAGGCTCGACAGCCGCCGCCTGGCCTCGGCGGGCACGAGGACGCGCGCGCCCGGATGCCTCAGCGCGTAGAAGCCCGCCTCGGAGTGATGCAGCGCGTTGGGGACGAGGATCAACCGCGGCTCCCCGAGGGCATCGAGGCGGGGAAGCGTCGCGTCGTCCAGGCGAATGGCCGAGTGCACCGCGAGTCCGCCGGGCACTCCGAACAGCGTCATGCGCCGGGGAAGAGGCGACGTTCGCCACGCGCCCGTGACCGTCGCGAGACCGTCCGCGAGCGCGTCGACGGGACCATGCGGGTGGATCGGCGTGTCGTTCATGGTCCTCCGGGGATGCAGCGACGGGCGCCACGAAGCCCCGCCGCGGAGTCGACGGAACGATACAATGGCCCGCTGACGGCTCTCTCCGGCGCCTGATGCTCCGGCGGACGACCCCCATCGCGAGCCTCCATGCGAGTCCGAGTCCCGGTGACGCTGAAGCGCGGCCTCCTCGAGGGGGATGACGAGCCTTGCGGCTCCGTCCACGCCGTGCGCCCCGCACCCTGCCACGAGGCGGCAGGGTGAGTCTCCCGGCGCTGTCACGCAGGACCATCGTGAGAGCGTTGCTGCTCGTCTCGCTCGCGAGTCCGGCGCGGCCGGACGGCGAGACCCCCGACGAGGAGCCGGACGCGGCGCCGCCCCCGCCGATCGTCGCGCCGCCTGCGGCCCCGACGATCGATCCGCATGCCCGTCCGTCCGAGGAGGCGGACCGGGCCTCCCAGGTCGGCGAGGCCTCCTGGTACGGGCCCGGATTCCATGGCCGGCTCACGGCCAACGGCGAGATCTATGACCAGGACGGCATGACCGCGGCGCATCGCTGGCTGCCGTTCGGCACGCAGATCCTCGTGACGAATCTCGAGAACGGCTGCAGCGTCACTCTCCGCGTGACGGATCGCGGGCCCTACCACGGGGCCCGCATCCTCGACTGTTCGAAGGCCGCCGCCGAGGCCCTCGGCTTCATCGATCACGGCGTGACGAGGATCCGATGGGACGTCCTGCGCTGGCCGGAGAAGCGACGCCGTTCCCTCCGGCTCGGCACCGGGCCCACGCTGGCGACGAGCGAGCAGCCGCTGATCAGGCCGCCGCGACAGCACGAGCCGGTTCCCCCCATCGCATTCGAGTCTCACTGAGGTGATGGCCATGCGCTCGCGTCTCGTCGTGCCGTACGGAGCCGTCCTCGTCCTGATCGCATCGGCAGCCACGCATCCGGTGCTGGCGGACGGCTACACCGAGCGGGGACAGGCCTCGTGGTACGGGGGCAAGTTCCATGGCAGGCAGACGGCCTCGGGCGAGATCTTCGACAAGGGGGAGATGACGGCCGCGCATCGCACGCTGCCGTTCGGCACGGTGCTTCGCGTGACGAACGAGGACACGGGCCGGCAGGCGCTCGTGCGCATCAACGATCGGGGTCCCTTCGCGCGGGGGCGCATCCTCGACTGCAGCGAGCGCGCCGCCGACGAACTGGGCTTCCGCCTCGCGGGCACGGCCAAGGTGAAGATCGAGACGCTCGGCCGCGCCGGCGGCGACGACGGAAGGCTCACGAAGAAGGAGCGACGCCGCATCCGCGAGCAGGTCGAGCGCGCCAACCGCTCCGGCGCCGAGGCGCTCCCGCCGGGCGCGGTGTCGCCGGTGGACGAGGAGGCGGGGGAGTTCGAACTGCAGGTGGGGGCGTTCCGCGACGAGGGCAACGCGCGCCGGCTCGCGGAGCGGCTCCGGGGGATGGGCCACGGCGCGCGACTACTCGTGACGTCCGACGGCTTCACGCGCGTCCGCGTCGGTCCGTACCGCTCGCGACGGGACGCGGAGACCGCGATCGCCTCGATCGCCGTGGAGGAGATCCCGTTCGTGGTCAGGAGGGACTGATGTTCACGCTGACGTTCGCGAAGACGGCGGGGCTGCTCGTCCTCAGCAACGTCTTCATGACGTTCGCGTGGTACGCGCACCTGAAGAACCTGGCGACCAAGCCCTGGATCGTCGCGGCGCTCGCGAGCTGGGGCATCGCGCTCTTCGAGTACCTGCCGGTTGCAGCAGATGCCCGACGGTCGCGTGCGGGTGTCGCTGCGCCGCACGTGGC
>CAZTIW010000066.1:0-8079 GCA_964613915.1 uncultured Thermoanaerobaculia bacterium | reverse complement strand
CATGGCACCATCCTCTCGTAAGAATGGAGCCTCCGATAGTCCCGGGCCGATTCACGAGGGCAATCCTGGCGGGTCCTACACGCTCGGATACAAGAAGTGGTGCGTGGTCGATACCGACGGCGATCGACTGCTGGATTGCTACGAGACGAACACGGGCACGTACGTGTCCCCGACCAACACCGGAACGGATCCGACGAATCCGGACACGGATGGAGACGGCCTTGACGACGGGGACGAGGTCCTCGGCACGCTGGGCGGGCTCGACCTTCCCGGCATGGGCGTCAGCCCGGTGCGCCGGAACATCTTGCTGGAGCATGACTGGATGGACGACTCGTCCAGCACGTGCGGCTGTCCTCCCCTCGGGGCGCACTCGCATCGGCCGACGGCAACGGCCATCGGCATGGTCGCGACGGCGTTCGCGAACTCGCCCGGGCTGAACCCCGATGGTTCGACCGGCATCACGATGATCGACGACTACGGTCAGGGCGGCGCCTTCACGGGCGGGAACCTGGTCGGCTCGGACGCTCTGATCACGGGCGGCGTGGACGGCGCCGAGTTCCTCGCCTACAAGGCGGCCAACTTCGCGACGAACCGGAACGGGTACTTCCACTACGTGCTGCACGCGCACGAGTACGACAGCTCGTTCCCGTGCAGCTCGGGTCAGGCGGAGCTCCCGGGCGATGACCTGATCGTCACCATCTACAACTGCGTCGTGTTCGATCAGGTCGTGGCCAACACGATCATGCATGAGCTCGGCCATAACCTGAATCTGCGTCACGGCGGGTTCGAGGACTGCAACTGGAAGCCGAACTACAACTCCGTGATGAACTACAAGTACCAGTTCCCCGGGATCGACACGGACTGCATCATCGCGGACGACGGCACGAACGACGGCGATGGCCTGCTCGACTTCTCGACCGGCTCGCGGCCGGCACTGAATGAGAACGCGCTCGTCGAAGCCAATGGCGTGTGCGGGGCCGGGCCAGCCGTGGACTGGAACTGCAACGGCATCATCAACGGCGGCACGATCGCTCGGGACATCAACCGCGACGGCGACGGCAGCTGCGGACCGGCGGACAACTTCGCCTGTGGCGGCACGCTCACGGTGCTGTCCGACCACGACGACTGGGCGAACATCCTTCTCGGCGCTGGCGTGCTCGACGAGCCCGACGCCGCCCGCGTGGACGACCCGAGCCGACCGACCCTCCCGCGCCAGCGACCGCGCGAGATCGTGGACTGCACCAACCGCCCCGGCATGGGCCAGTAGTGGATGGTGAGGCGGCGTCGGTGCGCTCTCGCGCCGACCCGCCTTAGCGCGCCGGCGGCGCGAGAGCGGAGCGCAGGTCGGCGGGGGTCGTGACGGGCGCCTTGCAGGCGCGGTTGGTGCAGGCGTAGGCGGTTGCCTGGCCGTCCCTGGCGCGCATGGCCGCCGTGAAGGGCGCGATCTCGGTGATGCGAGACTGGCCGGAGGGCGGCACGACGATCACGGCGAGGTCCGGCCGGAACGTCGAGCGGGCCTCGGCGATCAGCGCGCGCGTGTCGTCTTGCAGCGGATCGCCCACGATGACCAGCTCGCGCGAGGCGCCCGCCGCGAGCTCCAGCGCCATCATCATGAAGCTGTAGGCGGACGGCCCGCGGCGGATGTCGCCCGAGAACGCCGCCATGAGCTTCTCGGCGCGATCCTCGAAAGCGACGTCGCCGGTCAGGCGCGCGAGCCGCACGAGCACGTACGCCGCGACGGAGTTGCCCGACGGCGTCGCGCCGTCGTAGGCGTCGCGGCCGCGCACGGGGAGAGCCTCGCCGTCATCGGGCGCGAGGAAGTACCCGCCGGCGGGATCCGCGAAGTGCTTCTCCATGGCCGCGACGATCGCGAGCGCCCGGTCGAGATAGCGCGCGTCGAATGTCGTCTCGTACAGCTCGACCAGGCCCCATGCGAGGAACGCGTGATCGTCGAGCATGCCGGGGAGTCCCGCCTCCCCGTGGCGCATGCGCTTCAGGCACCGCCCCTCGGGCGTCACGAGCCGGTCGAGCACGGCGTCCGCCGCTCGGCGCGCCGCGGCCTCGAGTGGCGCGTCGCCGAAGACGCGCGCCGACACCGCGAGCGAGGCGATCATGAGCCCGTTCCAGTCCGTCAGGACCTTGTCGTCCTTGAGCGGGTGCACGCGCTTCTCGCGGACGTCGAAGAGCTTCTGGCGCGCTGACTCGACCTTCGCGGCGAGGTCGGCTTCGCTCAGGTCCAGGGCCTGGGCCGCGGTGGCGAGATCCTCGGGCAGGTGGAGGATGTTCGCGCCGGTGCGCGCGCCGGTGGCCTCGTCGCGGAAGTTCCCCTCGGGCGTGACGCCGAAGACGCGGGCGACGGGGCCAGCGCCTGCGCCGAGGATGGCGCGGAGTTCGGCGTCCGTCCAGACGTAGAAGAGGCCTTCTTCGCCCTCCGAGTCGGCGTCCTCGGCCGAGAAGAACGCGCCCTCGGGCGAGACCATGTCCCGCAGCACGTAGGCGTGCGTCTCTCGCGCGATGCGGGCGAAGCGATCGTCGCGCGTGACGGCGAAGCACTCGGTCGCGGCGAGGGCGATCAGCGCCTGGTCGTAGAGCATCTTCTCGAAGTGGGGGACGAGCCAGCGCTCGTCGGTGCTGTACCGGTGGAAGCCGAAGCCGACCTGATCGAAGATGCCGCCGGCGCGCATTTCGTCGAGGGTCTTCTCGACCATCGCGAGGGCGTGCGTGTCGCCCGTCGCCACGTGCCGGCGCAACAGGAACGAAAGTTGATGCGGCGTGGGGAACTTCGGCGATCGCCCGAAGCCGCCCCAGCGAGCGTCGAAGCGCGCCTCGAGCTGCTGCTCGGCCGCCGCGAGCGTCTCCGGGCCGAGATCCGTCGGGCTCGCGCTCGAGGCCTGCGAGGCCGCGATGGCGTCGGTGATGCGCTGCGCCTCGGCCACGACCTGATCGTGCTGCCGCGTCCAGGCGTCGGTCAGCATCGGGATGATCTCGAGCAATCCGGGACGCCCGTGGCGCCCCGACTTCGGGAAGTACGTCCCGGCGAAGAAGGGCTTCTTGTCGGGCGTCATGACCACGGTCATCGGCCAGCCCCCGCGCCCCGTCATCGCCTGCGTCACCGCCATGTACACGTGGTCAATGTCCGGGCGCTCTTCGCGATCCACCTTCACGCAGACGAAAGCTTCGTTGAGCGCGGCGGCGGCCTCGGCGTCCTCGAACGACTCGTGCTCCATGACGTGGCACCAGTGGCAGGTCGAGTAGCCCACGGAGAGGAAGACCGGCACGTGACGCTTGCGCGCGGTCTCGAAGGCCTCGGGCCCCCACGGGTACCAGTCCACCGGGTTCGCGGCGTGCTGGAGCAGGTACGGGCTCTTCTCGAAGACCAGGCGATTCCATCGCGGGCCGCCGTCGGGAGGGAGCTTCTTCAGCTCGGCGGGTGACGGGATGACGGGGCGGCCGTGGGCGTCGGTCGCGGGCACGGGAGTCTCCGGCGAAAGGTGCGGTCGGCGGCACTCCGAGGCCCCCGCGAGGGCCAGGACGAGCAGCGCGGGTCGCAAGGGCGAGGGGACGAGGCGGGTCACGGGATCCCTGGCATCATGGCAGGTCGGCCTCAGGGACGCCGGACCCGGCCGCGTGTGGCTCGCTGGCCGAGGAGCCGGCACGGGGCCCCTGGGGGGCCTTTTCGGCCCCGGCGGGGCCACTAGCAGTTGTTGAAGACAATTCAGCCCAGGGGTACTTGCGCGATTCGCGAAGCGGGCGGACCATCCTCCGTCAACTCCAATCTGATTCGAGACGCCCGGCCAGCCAGGCCTCGCGACCGGCCTGCCGGTCCCGTGCCTGGCGCCCGCCGGGTGAGGGTTCATCAAGCCAATGACGCGCCGGCCGGTGGCGGCGCGCGCGGGTGTCGGGGGACCGCGGCTCGTTGGCCAGCCCCGGCGCGACCCTTGCGCGGGATCGCGCTCCTTCACATCCATGGACTTCCAGGAGGATTGAATGCGCAACGCCATTCGTTTCATCGCGATTGCCGCCGTCATGGTTGCGGGTACTGCCGCGGCCCAGACGACGATCACCTACAACTCGACCGGTCCGGTTCCGATCAACGACGTCAGCTCCAACAGCTCGACGATCTCCGTGCCCGCGAGTGACTGGGACAGCCGCGATACGGTTCGCGAAGTGAAGGTGTCCATCGTCATCACGCACACGTGGGCGGGCGATCTGAACGCCTACCTCATCGGGCCTGATGGGACCGAGGTCGAGCTCTGGACGGCCCTGGGAGGGTCGGCCGACAACTTCAACTGCACGATTGACGACGAGGCCGCGACGAACATCAACAGCAACATCCCCGGGACCTATCGCACCGAGACGTTCCCGGCGATGAAGCTCTGCATGCTCGACGGCATCGATCCGGCCGGCACCTGGACGCTGCGCATTGACGACACCGTGGGCGGCGACATCGGCACCATCAACTCGTGGTCCATCATGGTCACGGGCGAGGGCGGTCGCTTCAAGAACGAGTGCGTCGATCGCGAGCGCAAGGGCCGCGGGCTCGGCTCGTGGGCCAACAACGGCCGCGGCAACGGCGATGACCTGCCGCCTCCGGGCCAGCGCTGATTCTGTCGTCCTCCGGCTCGGCCTCCCGGTCGAGCCGGAGATCCGGTCGGCATGGTCCCGTGGGCCATGCCGACCGGCCTTCCAACCCCGAGCGGACCCGAGCGGAGTGAACGCGATGAGGACACTGCGAGTTCTCTTGCTGTCGGCGGTGATCGCGAGCCCGGCGCTCGCGGGAGGCGAGACCGGGGCTGCCGGCGCGCCGGCCGAGGGTGCGTCGCGCGAGGTCGCGCAGCGGCAAGCCAAGCACGCGCTCGGCGCGACGCGCCTGCCCG
This sequence comes from uncultured Thermoanaerobaculia bacterium, assembly GCA_964613915.1. Taxonomy (GTDB): domain Bacteria; phylum Acidobacteriota; class JBCCFW01; order JBCCFW01; family JBCCFW01; genus CAZTIW01. Next base: position 3,202 of record CAZTIW010000066.1, on the reverse strand, counting down.
ATGAGATCATGACGGCCCTGCAGGCGCGGCTCGAGGCGGCTTCGTCGCGCTGGGCGCAGCACGTGATGAAGGTCGGCGCCCACGTGGCGCGCACCGAAGATCTGGAGCTCACGGTTGTCGAACCGTTCCGGAGGGCGCTCGAAGCGGAGGGCGTCGCGCTGAGCGAGCAGGAGCTCCTGCTCGATGCCATCGCGCGGCGCGCCGAAGCGACGGTCGTGGACTTCGAGGCGATGTCTGCCGCACAGGCCCGCATGAAGCAGGCCTGCGCTGACTCCGGTCTCGAGGAAGCCGCGCTGTCGGACCTGTTCCAGGCCGCCCGCGAGTGGGCCGAGGACGCCCGCGGGAGCGTCGCCGTGCTCGGCGCCGGCGTGGACCGCTTTCCTGCCAGCGATCTCGTCAAGGCGGAGTTCCTGCCACGGATCGAGGCCGCCGACGTCCCCGAGATGCATCGCGACGACATGGTGCGCGCGCTCGTGGACTGGATCGAGGCGTACGGCCGGCTCGCGGTCGAGGCCGATCCCGATCGGTAGCCGGGCGAGCCACGCGAGAGCTCCGGGCGGTTGATCGCCTCGCGCCGGGCGATCAAGGGTCATCCGGTGTCATGCTGGAGCGAACCCGAGGCCCTCTCATGCGTTCCTTCCGAGGCCTTCTCCTCGCCTGCAGCCTGCCCGTCTTCGCGTGCGGCCGCGTCGAGCCGGCCGCCGACGCGCCGCCACCGGCGGTGGTCGAGGCCCCGCGCGGCCTGCCAGCGCTGGCGACGTCGCCGCCGTCCTCCACGCGGGACGATCTCGTAGCTCTTCTCGCGAACGTCGCGGGCACGCCTGGCGCCGAGCTGCGTCTCGACGCGGCCGAGTACGTGCTCGAGCCGCAGGTCGCGGCCGACGTCGCGTGCCCCGCGTGTCCGGGCGACGACTGGAAGAGCGCGCGCCCCCCCACGACCTACGGCCTGCGCGTCAGCGGCCAGGGGATTCGCATCATCGGCGCGGGCTCGGGCCGCACCGTCGTGCGCACGCGGTCGGGCGTGGGGATCGCGTTCGACGGGTGTCGGGACTGCGTGCTGGAAGGCGTGACGATCACGGGCGGCGAGCGCGATCCCGGCGATCAGGCCGCGGATGCGGCCATCTCCGTGCGCGAATCCTCCGTGACGATCCGCGACTGCGTGGTCGCGGATAACGTGGGCGCGGAGTTCATCGTGCAGGCCAGCTTCGTCGGCATTGACGGCGTGCTCGTGCGCGAGGGCGGCGTCGCGACGATCGAGCGATGCCGCATCCTGCGATCCTCGTGGGATGGCATCAGCGTCCTGCGCGGAGGCAAGGTCACCGTCCGCGACACGGTGATCGACGGCGTCGATCGCGCGCGGGCGCTCGTCATCGGCGGCGGGCGCGGCGTGGGCGTGCGCATCGCGACCGGTGGCGAGGCGAGCATCGAGCGCAGCCTCATCGCACGGCATGACGGCGGCGTCGGCGCCTTCGGTCCCTCCCGGGTCACGCTTCGCGAGAGCATCATCGAGGACAGCCCATCGTGGGGCCTCGCGGCCTGGGGCGACGAGTCGGGCGCCCCCGAGATTGTCGTGACCGATGTCGCCGTGAATCGCACGATCGCCTGCGCCGTGACGGTGCGCTCGACCGGCGATCCCGTGACCGGGGAGCTCTCGGGCTTGCGGCTCATGCTGACTGTTCAGGGAGGGGCTGGCGTCGCCGCGGATTGCATGCGGGATGGCATCGATGCGCCCGCGAGCTTTCCGGCGAAGGGCACCGCCTCGTGGATGACGGGGGGGCCTCGCGAGCCATCGCCAGCGGACGTGGACGCGACCCTCTTCCGGCAGCTCTCGGGCGAGCAGGCCGCGCGCATGGCCGCGATGCCGGCCCTGGCCGGCTCCAGCTACGTCAAGTCGCAGGCGCTGGCGGCCTCCCGCGATTCCCTGCCATGAACCCGGTTTCGGGCGCGCAGCGCCTTGCTGGATGTGCAGGACCGTTTCGGTCTTGAAATAGGGTACCAGCATGGTACTATTTGGGAGCCACCATGCTGAGACTCACCCGACAGGCTGACTACGGGATCCTCCTGCTCGCCGAGATGGCGGCGGGCGCCCCCGGCGCGTTGCACGCGGCGTCCGAACTCGCCGCCAGCACCGGCCTGCCCGTGCCCATGGTGAGCAAGACGCTGAAGGTCCTCGGGCGCGGCGGCCTGCTCGAGTCAGTACGCGGGCCGCGCGGGGGCTACCGGCTGGTCCGGCCACCGGACGCCATCTCGGTGGCCGACATCGTCAAGGCCCTCGAAGGCCCCATCGCGATGACGACCTGCGCGGAGACCAAGGGCGGGGACTGCGGATTCGAATCGAAGTGCCGCGTCCACGACAACTGGCTCAAGCTGAACCGCGTCGTGATTGGCGCGCTCTCGCGGCTCTCGCTGGCCGAGATGGCGGCGCCCGATCCCCCGCGACTCGTCATGCTGGAAGCCATGGCGCAGCAGGCTTCCGCCAGCAACGGCTGATCACGGGTTCCCATGGACGCGAAGCTTCCAGCCCCAATCCCGAGCGCCGGCCGACCGGCCCAGAGCACGCCCATGCCCAACGAGTCCCTGAAAGAACTCGCGAGCCGCGAGTACCAGCACGGCTTCGTCACGGAGATCGAAGAAGAGCGCATTCCGACAGGCCTGTCGGAGGACATCGTGCGCCTCATCTCCAGCAAGAAGGACGAGCCCGCCTGGCTGCTCGAGTGGCGCCTGAAGGCCTACCGTCACTGGCTGACCATCGAGGACCGCGAGCCCACGTGGGCGAAGGTGAGGTACCCGAAGATCGACTACCAGGACATCACGTACTACTCGGCCCCCAAGCTGAAGGCGGATGCCCCCAAGAGCCTCGATGAAGTCGATCCCGAACTGCTGAAGATGTACGAGAAGCTCGGCGTGCCCCTCCACGAACGCGAGATGCTCGCGGGGGTGGCCGTGGACGCGGTCTTCGACTCCGTGTCCGTGGCGACGACGTTCAAGGACAAGCTGGCCTCGCTCGGCATCATCTTCTGCTCGTTCTCCGAGGCCGCGCGGGAGCACTCCGACCTGGTGCGGCAGTACCTGGGTTCGGTCGTCCCTCATTCGGACAACTTCTTCGCGGCGCTCAACTCGGCGGTCTTCTCGGACGGCTCGTTCGTGTACGTGCCGAAGGGCGTGCGCTGCCCGATGGAGCTGTCCACGTACTTCCGCATCA
>CAZTIW010000065.1:0-9325 GCA_964613915.1 uncultured Thermoanaerobaculia bacterium | reverse complement strand
CGGCGCCCGCGCCGGCGCCCGCGCCCGCCGCCGTCGAGATCCCGCCGGTTCCGCCCGGCAAGTTCTGGGTCGAGCTGACCCCCGCGCAGGTGGACGCGCTCTACGAGCGGCGCGCGCTCTTCGTGGACGCGCGCATGACCTCGCAGTACGAGGAGGGGCACATCGCGGGCGCGCTCGCCATTCCCATCTGGGAGGCCGGCGCCGACGCCAAGGTCGCGCAGCTCCCGTTCGAGGTCGAGGGGGACATGAGCAGGCCCGTCGTCATCTACTGCAACGGCGGCGACTGCGAGGACTCGCACAACCTCGGCCAGATGATCACGCAGGCGGGCCACACGGCCGTGTACGTGTACAAGGATGGCTATCCGGACTGGCTCAAGCGCGGCAGGCCCGTGCGGAAGGGAGCGCAGCGATGAGCAAGGTGGGGCGCTTCCTCAACAGCGAGTGGCTGGTCGTGCGCGCCCAGATCGCGCTCGGCGTGATCTTCGTGGCCGCGGCCTGGCCCAAGCTCCTCGCGCCGCCGGTCTTCGCGAAGAACATCTGGGCGTACGACATGCTGCCCGATGTCCTCGTCACCTCGATGGCCGTGTTCCTGCCCGCGGTGGAGATGGTCGTCGGTCTCGCGCTCATCATCGGCTACAAGCCGCGCGCGGCGGCCTGGATCACGGTCGTGCTGCTCGTGCAGTTCATGATCGCGCTCGCCTTCAACGCCTTCATCCGCGAGAACCCGGTCAACTGCTCGTGCTTCGAGCTCAACCCGGCCCCGAAGACCTGCGCCATGTTGCTGTGGGAGATGAAGGAACTCATCGTGCGCGACGCGGCGTTCCTGCTTCTCGCCGGACACGTGATTCGCGTGCGCGGGCGCGGCGCTGACGCGCCCGATCTGCTCGAGCCAGCGGCGCGCGGGCTGGGCCCGGCGCCGCCCCCGGATCAGTCCGCCGGCTGACGGGCCTGCGTGGGCGCGGGCGTTCCGAGCGGCCGGCCCGCCAGCGCGGTGATGGCGCGGCAGGCCCACGCCACGTCCGCCGGCCGCGCGCTCGTGCGCAGGCGCAGGCGCGCTTCGCCGCGCAGTTCGAAGGAGCCGCTGCCCGCGAAGGCCTTCACCGGAGCGACCATTTGCACGGGGCGAGGGGATCGACCCAGCCGCGGCTCCACGATGCGCACGCCCAGCGGCGACACCGCGAGCGCCGCGCGTTGCTGCCAGCGGCTCACGGTGAAGGTGACGGCGCCGAGCCACGCGACCGCGGCCACCGTCAGGCCGAGGGAGGGCCACGTGGATCCCGCGAGCTGCGGCCAGGCGCCGACGAGCGCCGGCCCGACGAACAGCGCCGCGCCGATTGCCGCGAGCGTCACGGCGCCCGCGACGCTCGTCGAGCGGCCTGGCACGGAGAGCACGAGCCAGCCGCGATCGAGCGAGGCCCTGAGGCGAAATCCTTCCGGCGGATCGGGCGCCGCCGAGAGAGACCCGGCCGCCAGCAGCGCCTGCTGGAGGCAAAACGCCGCCTCGGCTTCGGGCGTGTCGTCGCGCAGCGGCGTGCGCAGGAGCGCGGCCAGGCCGGAGGCGAGGGCACGCGCCTGCGAGGCCTCGGCCAGCGCCACGCGAACGGGCTCGCCGCGCACCGGCACGATCTCGACCACGCGATCGCCGAGCCGCCACGGGGCGAGCAGGTGCGGGGGCGAACCGGCGACGAGATGCACGGACGCGATCTCCTCCGGCAGGAAATGCGTCACGGGTCCGGATCCGCGCTGGATCTCGAGCGCGTCGCCTCCGATGCGCAGGCGAACCGACAGGGCGGGCAGGGCCAGCCACGCGACGGCCACGATCAGCGCGGCCAGGATCGGCAGGCCGGCGGCCACGAGCGATCCGGTCAGGGGCTCGAGAAGCTGACCGACGCCCAGGGCCATGGCGACGAAGGGCGCGCCAGTCCACGCCGTGATGGCATGGGCGCGCTCCGGCACGTCGGACTCGATGTTCAGCCGCCGGGGATGATCCTTGTCGGACAGCACGCGCAGGCGCGGATGGAACGGGCGCATGGCGTCGAGCATGTCACGCGCCTCGCCGGGGAGCCGTCCGGCTGACGGATCGGCCGGGATTCTGTAGGATTCGGCTCGTTCCCCGCCGCGCGGTCCTCGCATCCCGTCCATACCGCTGGAGCCTCGTCCCGCCCATGCCCCTCGACTCGTTCCGGAGCCGCTCCACCCTGACCGTCGGCTCGCGCCAGGTCACCATTCACCGCCTGGCCGCGCTTGCCGAGGCTGGCGTGGGGGATGTCGCGACCCTGCCGTTCTCGCTGAAGGTCCTGCTGGAGAACCTTCTCCGTCACGAGGACGGCAAGGCCGTGACGCGCGCGGACATCGCCGCGGCGGCGGCGTGGGACCCGAAGGCCAAGCCCTCCACGGAGATCGCCTTCACGCCCGCGCGCATCCTTCTCCAGGACTTCACGGGCGTGCCCGCCGTCGTGGACATGGCGGCCATGCGCGAGGCGTTCGCCCGGATGGGCGGCGACCCGGCGCGCATCAATCCGCTCCTGCCGGCGGACCTCGTGATCGACCACTCGGTGCAGGTGGACGCCTTCGGCAACGCCGGCGCGATGCGCATCAACTCCGACATGGAGATGCAGCGCAACCGCGAGCGCTACCAGTTCCTGCGGTGGGGGCAGAAGGCGCTGCGCAACTTCCGCGTCGTGCCGCCCGACACCGGCATCGTTCACCAGGTCAACATCGAGTACCTGGCGAGCGTCGTCTTCGTGGGAGAGCGCGACGGCGAGCAGGTCGCGTATCCGGATTCGCTCGTGGGCACGGACTCGCACACGACGATGATCAACGGACTCGGCGTGCTCGGCTGGGGCGTGGGCGGCATCGAGGCCGAGGCCGCGATGCTCGGCCAGCCCGTCGCGATGCTGCTGCCCGAGGTCGTCGGCTTCGAGCTCACCGGCCGCCTCGCCGAGGGGGCGACCGCGACGGATCTCGTCCTGACCGTCACGCAGATGCTGCGCGCGCAGGGCGTGGTCGGGAAGTTCGTCGAGTTCTTCGGGGACGGCCTGGGCTCGCTGAGCCTGCCGGATCGCGCCACGATCGCGAACATGGCGCCCGAGTACGGCGCGACGGTGGGCTTCTTCCCCGTGGACGACGAGACGCTCGCGTACCTGCGGTTCTCGGGCCGCGACGAGGCGCAGGTCGCGCTGGTCGAGGCGTACTGCCGCGAGCAGGGGCTCTACCGCGTCCAGGGCGCGCCGCCGCCGCGCTTCTCCAGCACGCTGGGCCTCGACCTCGGCACGGTGGAGCCGAGCCTCGCCGGGCCAAAGCGACCGCAGGATCGCGTGGCCCTGTCCGCGATGAAGGCCACGTGGCAGCGCGCGCTCGCGGAGATGACATCGAGGCCCGGCGCGACCGTCGCCGTGGAAGGGCTCCCGGGCTCTCCCGAGGTGGGCCACGGCGCCGTCGTGATCGCCGCCATCACGTCCTGCACGAACACGTCGAATCCGGCGGTCATGATGGCCTCGGGCCTGGTCGCTCGCAAGGCGGTCGCGCTGGGCCTGCGGCCCAAGCCCTGGGTCAAGACGAGCCTTGCGCCCGGCTCGCAGGTCGTCACCGAGTACCTGCGCAAGTCGGGCGTGCTCGCGGATCTCGAGACGCTGGGTTTCAACGTGGTGGGCTACGGCTGCACCACGTGCATCGGCAACTCCGGCCCGCTGCCCGAGGCCGTGTCGCGAGCCATCGCCGCCGGCGATCTCGTGGCGGCGTCGGTGCTGTCGGGCAACCGCAACTTCGAGGGCCGCATCAACCCGCACGTCAAGGCGAACTATCTCGCCTCGCCTCCGCTGGTCGTGGCCTACGCGCTGTTCCTGCGCGACATCTGGCCGAGCCAGGCGGAGCTGGCGACCGCCATGCGCGAGGCCGTGGACTCCGATCAGTTCCGGCGCGTGTACGCCGACGTGCTCACCGGCTCGCCCGAGTGGCGAGCGCTCCCGGTGCCCGAGGGCGACACGTTCGCGTGGGATCCGGATTCGACGTACGTGCGCAACCCGCCGTTCTTCGACGACGTCGCGGCTGGCCGGCGGCCGGAGACGGGCGACATCCGCGGCGCGCGCGTGCTGGCCATGCTGGGCGACTCGATCACGACCGATCACATCTCGCCCGCGGGCAACATCAAGGCCAGCAGTCCCGCCGGCGAGTACCTGCAGGCCCGTGGCGTGCCCCCGGCCGACTTCAACTCGTACGGGGCGCGGCGCGGCAACCACGAGGTCATGGTGCGCGGGACGTTCGCGAACATCCGCCTGCGCAACGAGCTCGCGCCTGGCACGGAGGGCGGCTTCACGCGCCACCTGCCCGACGGCGAGGTCATGAGCATCTTCGCGGCGTCCGAGCTCTACCATGCCGAGAGCGTGAAGCTCATCGTCATCGCGGGCAGGGAGTACGGATCGGGCTCGTCGCGCGACTGGGCCGCGAAGGGCCCCTTCCTGCTCGGCATCCGCGCCGTGATCGCCGAGAGCTACGAGCGCATCCACCGGAGCAACCTGGTGGGCATGGGGATCCTGCCGCTGCAGTTCCTCGAGGGCCAGGGCCGCGCGTCGCTGGGGCTGACGGGCGAGGAGATCTACGCGATCGAAGGGCTCTCGTCGGGCATCCGGCCCGGCCAGCGCGTCCGGGTCACCGCTCGGGGCGCCGCGGGCGAGAAGACCTTCGAGGCGCTCTCGCGCATCGACACGCAGGTCGAGGTCGAGTACTACGCCAGCGGAGGCATCCTGCCCTACGTGCTCGGCCAGATGGCTGGCCGGAGCTGACGGACGGCATGCGTCGCGCACTCATCACGGGCGCGAGCAGCGGCATCGGGCGGGCCTGCGCGCTGGAGCTCGCCCGGCGCGGCTGGGCTCTCGCGTTGTGCGCGCGCCGCGAGGATCGCCTCGCGGACGTCGCGAAGGAGTGCGGCGCGGCCGGCGCGCCCGAGGTCGAGGCCTTTCCGCTGGACGTGCGCGACCGGGCGGCGGTGGAGGCCGCGGTCGCCGAGAGGGAGCGCTTGATGTCGTCGGTGGACGCGCTCGTGAACAACGCTGGTCTCGCCCGCGGGTTCGGCCCGCTCGGAGAGAACGATCCGGCCGACTGGGACGAGATGATCGACGCCAACGTGAAGGGGCTCCTTCACGTGACGAGGGCGCTCCTGCCTCACCTGATCGCCCGGCGCGGCGACATCGTGAACATCGGCTCGGTCGCCGGACGCTGGGTCTATCCCGGGGGGGCGGTGTACTGCGCCAGCAAGTTCGGCGAACGCGCGATCACCGAAGGCCTTCGCCTGGACCTCCTCGGCACGGGTGTCCGTTGCGCGACGGTGGATCCCGGCATGGTCGAGACCGAGTTCAGCCTCGTGCGCTTCCACGGGGACGCCAGCCGCGCCGCGAAGGTCTACGACGGACTGACGCCGCTCGCGGCCGGCGACGTCGCCGAGGTCGTCGCGTGGATCCTCGAGCGGCCGCGCCACGTGAACGTCGCCGAGGTGGTCGTGTACCCGACCGACCAGGCCTCGCCGACCCACGCGCACCGGCGCAAGCCGTCCTGAAGCGAACGCGTGACGTGCCCCGGTGGGCGCGGGGCTGGCACGCGCCAGCCCCGCACTCCGTCTAGTAGTCGATGTGCTCGACGCCGAGGACGCGGGCGAGTTCCTCGACGTTGGCGGTGAAGTTGGACGCGGTCAGGCTGCCGTGCGCGACGGTGGAGGCCGGATTGCCCGCGGCCGTGCGGACGTTCTGGTACAGCGTCCTGGCGGCATCCACGGTCTTCTGCAACTCGTTGATGACGGCCGGATCGTTGTCCACGCACGTGGGCAGGCACCAGTTGTCGTTCGAGTTGAGCGGACAGGGGCAGGTGCGGGGCGTCTGGGCCTGGTAGTAGCCGAGCAAGGGCCGCGCGGCGTAGAGGCTCACGACCTGCAGGATGTCGAGCTTCTGGGTCGCCGTCAGCCCGCCGAGCTGGTCCTTGCCGAGATCTTCCTGAAGGTCAATGAGGGTCGCTTCGAGGTTGCGCAGGAAGTTCGCGGGCAGCTGCCCGTTGTCGCCGGCGCCGGCGACGAGGTCCTTGACGGGCGCGCGGTTGTACAGCGCGCTCAGGCGGTTGAACACGCCGTGCAGGTCGCTCTCGGTCGCGGCCGCGATGGCGTCGTTGATCTGCGGGTAGGACTGGCGCAGCTGGGAGTACTGTCCGACGGGGAAGACGGCGGCGGTTGCCGTCGTCGCAATGATGCCGACAAGGCCCAGGGCGAGGAGAATCGGGAACGCTCTCTTCATGGCTAACTCCTGCCATCGCGCAGACGTGCCTCTCCCGCGCAGCGATGTGCTCGCGCTTGGGGACCGTGCGATGGCTTTGAGTGGAGCGTAGGACTGCGACTGTCGGCACGCCAGCCGACATCAACATGCGTTGACCGCGGGCACGCGCGGGGCGTCCGAGTGACGGGATCGTGACGCCGCGCGTCAGAAAACCGTCATGCGATGCACGCATGAACGGGGGGGCGGCCGCCGGCGTGCGCCGAAGGCTCAGCGGGCGCCCGCGGACGTGACGAGGGGCGGCTCGGACCAATCCGGAGCCGCCCCTGCGCGAACGGACTACCCGTCCGGTCAGTAGTCGATGTGCTCGACGCCCGTCGCGCGACCCGCATCGCTTTGGGCGATGTCGTGGAGCCACTGACCGAGGTTCGTGGAGCTGATGGCGCTATTCGACACGGGAGGCAGGGCGAGCGGGGCCGACGCGGGGTGGTCGAGTTCCCACCGGTCAAACGCCTCGCGCAAGGAGTTCTCGAAGAGCTCCGCGACCTGATCCGCGGTCTTCTGCGCGAACGAGTGGCACTCGCGTCCCCAGCGATACTCGTCGGGGCACGACACGATCACGCCACCGCCGGCCGGCGCGGCCGGGAATCCCTGGTGGAGTTCGGTCAGGCGACGGAAGCCGATCACGTCCACGACCTGCGCGAGCACGAACCGGTCTTGCAGGCTCGTCTCGGAAAGGCCCGCGCGCAGCATCCGCTCGAGATCCTCGAAGGCGTCCATGAGGCGGTCGAGCGAGACTGGCGGGATGGCCTCGTAGGCGCCGGGCGCGAGCGACGCCACGCGGGGCTGGCGGTACGTGCTGTCAATGCGGTGCATCGCGCCATGGAAGCCGCTGGACGGGAGTGCCGCGATCGAGGCATCCACGACGGGCTCTCGGGCCCGGAGTTCCTGGTAGTCCGCGGCCAGGGCGGACGGCGTGAGGGCGATCGCGACGGCGGCGATCAGCAGGCGTGTGATTCGCATGGAGCGCTCCTGAGGACTTTGGCGCGCAACGCCCGGACGGGGAGGGCGCGCCGGAGGTGCCGACGACAACAACCCCAGCAAGATACCCCCGATGGCCCGGCGACCGCTACCCAAGGGGGGGGCAGCGTGGCACCATAGCTCGCAGGGGGGAGCGGAGGCTCCATGGCACGCGAGAAGCTCGAGATTGGGGACTTGCTCCGGATTCCGTTCCTTGCGGGCCTGCAGCCCGGGGAGCTCGAGGCCCTTCTGCGGGCGGCTCGGACGGTCTCCTTCGGCGAGGGCGAGGTCATCTTCCAGGCGGGTCAGGCGGGCACGGAGCTCTTCGTTCTCGTCGAGGGGGAGGTCGCGATCGAACTGGAAGCCGCTGGCGCGCCGCCCCGCGTGATCGCGACGCTCAACCCCGGCACGGTCTTCGGCGAGGTCGCCTTCCTCCTCGCGGAGGAACGCACGGCGACGGCGCGCTCCCTGCGCCCGACGCGCCTGCTCGCGTTCACGCGCGAGGCGCTCGAGCGCGGCTCCGTCGAGGGACGGCAGGCCGTCTCCGCGCTCATCGAGACGATCGCGAGGATCCTCGCGCTCCGGTTGCAGAACGTGGATCGGGAGCTCGCCGACACGTGCGCGCGGATTCGCGCCGAGCACCCCGCGGCGTCCAAGCTCCTGGATGCTCTCGAGGAGAGGCGCCGTCGCGTGCAGCATGGCGTCAGCTTCTGATCTGTCCCCCGCGCGCGGACCTCGGTCGCGCGCGCCGGCCGCGGCCCGGGGGCGCTGGCTGGTGCCCTTTCCCTCACGATCCGATTCCGAATCGCGAGAAGTGATCTAGCATTTGCCACCATGCTGGGCGACTCCGAACTCGATGATCTGGTCGGTCGCGACGTGCGGCCGGACGTCCTGCGCGAGCTGCGGCGCGCGCGCCGTCACCTGATCGCGTGCGTTCGCGAGGCCAGCGACGAGCAGCTCGAGCGCCCGGCGCGACGCGAGGGCGCGTGCATGACGTGGCATCTCGGTCACGCCGCGTTCCTCGAGCGGGCGCACCTGGGCCGCCTCGTGGCGCCTCTCGCGGCTGACTGGGAGCCGCGCGTTCTCGCGTTCGGTCCGCAGTCGGCCGATCAGCTCGAGGGCGACATGCCTCCCATGGCGCAGGTGCTGGCGTGGCTCGCCGCCTCCCGCCGCGTCACCGAGGCGCTCGTGACCTGCCTCGATCTCGACGAGCGCACGCTCGACGTCCTGCGGGACATCGTCAACGCCGATCACGCCCAGGCGCGCTACCTTCGCGCGCGCCGGCGCGAGATGGGGTTGCCCGCGGTCGCGGAACCCCGCAGCGCGCTGCTGGTCAGCGACACCGACTGCGAGCTCCCGCCGCGCCAGCATCTCGTGGCGTGGCCGGCCGCGGGGCCGGCGACCGAGCGGCCGCGCGCTGGCGCGAGCGGCGCGCAGGTCGTCTCGCTCGACGAGCACCGGCAGGCGCGGAGCCTGCAGGAGCTCGGCCGCGGCCATGCCCTCGTGCAGGCCGGCGACCTGCACGCCGCCCTCCACGCCTTCGAGGAGTCCGCGCGGCACGACGAGACCGCCGACGCGCTGACCTACCAGGCGTGGATGCACTCGCTCCTGGGCGATCCCGCCACCGCGGAGCGACTCTGCCTGCGCGCCATCCGGCTGGATCCCGACTTCGGCAATCCGTACAACGACATCGGCACGATCTGCCTGTTGCGACGCGACGTGCCGGCGGCCATCGAGTGGTTCCAGCGGGCCAAGCGCGCGCCGCGCTACGAGCCGCGCCACTTCCCGTTCCTCAATCTCGGGCGCCTGTACATGACGCTGGGCATGCCGCGCGAGGCCATCTCCGAACTCGAGGGCGCGCTCGCCCTCAGCCCCGGGAGCGACGACATCCGATCGCTCCTCGACGCCGCCCGCACCCAGCTGCGCGAGGGCTGAATCACGCGCCACGATTCGGAAGCGCTCGCTTCGCTCGCGCTTCCTATCGTGGCTGGAGGGGGCGCCAGCCGGTGCCCCCTCTGTGAAGCGGACGGCCGTGTCAAGGGCCTCCTAAGCCC
>CAZTIW010000064.1:0-12281 GCA_964613915.1 uncultured Thermoanaerobaculia bacterium | reverse complement strand
GAACTTCCATCCACTGGTCTCCTGCGCCTTCGTGGCGCACTGAATAATCCGGGCTAACCGCCGGGCTTCACGTCACCGCCAGCGGCGACGACCGCGCGCGGCACGGGCCGTGCCGAGAGGATGGTCCGCGTGAGCGTCGTGACCAGGATGATCGCGCCGCCGAGCAACGCCCAGGTCGCCGGGCGCTCGCCCTGTGCCACGAAGGCCCACACGGGATTGAGCACGGGCTCGAGCAGCAGGAGAAGCGAGGCCTCGAGCGCGCCCACGGTGCGCAGAGCACGCGTCAGCAGGACGTAGGCAAGGCCGATCTGCAGCACGCCCAGGTGCAGCAGGAGCGCCACATCCTGCGCGGACGGAACGGCCATCGGCAGCGCGAGCGGCAGGACGGCGACGCACGCGATGGCGTTGCCCGCGACGACCGCGGCAGCCCCGGACCCCGGCCTGCCGGCCTCGTGGCGGCTGCTCCACCGGAGCCCGACGACCGTCAGCGCCCACGTGAGGCCCGACGCGGCAGCCACCAGGTTTCCCTTCATTGGATCGGGCGCGCTGGCGAAGGGGGCCTGGGCGCCCACGAAGAAGAGCGCCATGCCCGTCCCCATCGCGAGCAGCAGGCCGAGATCGCTCCGGCGCAGGCGATCGTGCAGCAGGAGCGGTCCGAGCAGGACCAGGTAGAGCGGAGCCGTGGATTGGAGGAAGATCGCGTTGGCCGAGGTCGTGAGCTTGTTCGCCACGACGAAGAGCGTGAGCGTCGCCGCGTAGCTCGTGCCCACGAGCCAGGATCGCCAGGTCATCGCGCGCAGCGCCGAGGGGGCCATCAGCATGACGGCGATCGCCGCGATGCCGGATCGGAACGAGGCCACCTGCCAGCCGCTCAGCGAGCACGCCTTGATCGCCGCGCCACCCGTGGAGAAGAGCGCGGCCGCGGCGAGGATGCGCATGCGGCCCGAGGCTTCCGAGAGATCGTCTCCCGCGGCGGACGAGGCGGCATCCGGGCTCGTCACGGCAGGAGCCTCGCGCGCAAGGATGGCGCCACCACCGGGCAGGCCGTCGCCGGCGCAGCGAACAACCGCCGCCGCATGACAGCGACGAGGTCGTAGGCGCGATCGGCGATCGGCCGCGGCACGAGATCGATCGCGGCGCCCGCGACGCGCCAGGGCCAGCCCAGCTCGCGCAGCGCCCGGGCGACCGCGCGCGCGCGCATCAGGAGGCGACCCTCCGGCGTGAGCACGACGACGGTGTCCGGGAGCCCGGCCGCCACCGCCGCGTCCACGCGCGACGCGAACGTGGCGCCACCGAGCGGGGCGAAGTCGAGCGCGTGGCGGTCATCGCGCGACAGGACGAAGCGAACGAAGGCGTGGCACGCGCCGCACGAACCGTCATAGAAGACGAGATGCCGTGCGGGCGGACTCATGTCGACTCGCGCGAGGGTTGGGGGCCGCGAGCGGGTCGCGCCCGCGAGCGGGCCGAGCATCCGTCGCCAGCCGGGAGGCGGTGATGCCCCACATGAGCCGTGGGTCGGGGTGTCCTGGGCCTGGCTTCGCCAGGTGGGTGTCCTGCCGCCCGTGGACGAGGTCCCCGCATGTTGGGGGCATGACGTCCCGGCGCGGACGCCGGACTCCCGTTCGTTGAATTAGGCTCAGAGACGTTCCGTCCTGCACGCACTCCGCAGGGACGGAGAGATTCTACAGCCGAAGCGCCAACGCCGCGCCATGAGAACCGGCGTCACGGCCGGCAGCAACTCGGATGAACGACGCGCCACGCTCCGGCACGTTCCTCGGCGACGAGGCGACCGAGAAGGGAGCCGCGGCGTCAGCCGCCCGATCGACCGCTCGATCCGGCGCTCGCACCCGTGCGGGCGAGTCCGGCGCGGGCGGCCTTCGACTGCGGGTCGAGCGACGCCCAGGCCTGGAACGCGCGCGCCGCCTCGGCGCGCGCGCCGCGCGCCTCGTGATGTTCGGCCCACGCGCGATGCATCCACCACCATCCGGGGTTGCCCGCGAGCAGCTGCCCGGTGCGCTCGGCGGCCTCGCCGTCGCGCGAGGCCATCAGCAGCGCCTTCACCAGCAGCGCCTGGTCGCGCGGCTCGTGTCCCGGCAGGGCTGTCAGCGTCGCGCAGGCGCTGGCGGCGAGGTTGGCCGAGCGCTGCCGCACGGCCTCGTCGCACAGCGCGGACCACGCCGCCAGGTCATCGCGATGCGCCTCCGCGCGCGCCTTGATGGCGAGCAAGGCCTCGCCCGGCTTGCCCCCGGCCGCCGAGCGCGCGGCGCTCGCCAGCCATGGCTCGACCTCACCCGGAAGCGGCGCCGCGAGCGCGCGGTCGAAGGCCGAGACCGCCCGCCGCGGATCTCCGGCGCGCAACGCGATCCGGCCCGCGAGCGCCAGCCGCGATCCCGCCTGCTGCTCCTGGCCCTTTTCGGGGACGGCTTCGAGCATCGCGAGAGCCTCGTCCGTCTCGCCGAGTAGCGCGTGCATGGACGCGATGCGCTCGATCAGGCCGACGTATCCCGGCTCGACGCGCTGCAGGTCCCGCAGGATCGCGATCGCGTCCCGCTGGCGACCGGCGAGGTCGAAGAGGATCGACGCTTCCCAGTACGCCGAGGCGTTCGCCGGATCCTGCGCGATCATCGCCCGGAAGTCGGCTTCCGCCTCCGCCACCCGCCCGAGGTACGCGTAGGCCTTCGCGCGCTTCCCGCGGAACTGCAGGTTTTTCGGGTCCTTCGCGATGAGCGTCTCGAAGTGCGCGAGCGCGGCGGCCGGGTCGCCGCCGTCGAGCAGCGCGCGGGCACGGTTGTATTGCTCGAAGAGCCCCATCATGTCCTTCGGATCGGGCCCTTCGGCGACCTCGGGCAGCTGCGAGGGCGTCGAGCCGCCCGACGCGACGTATCCGAGGCTCTGGAGCGCCTCGAGGTCCGCCTGCGTCATGGCGTGCGCGGCCGATTGCGCCGCGCCCGCATCGCGCGTGGCGTTGATCTGCGCGAAGAGGTCGCCGCGCAGGGCGCTCGACGTGTCGAGATTCGCGAGCGCGATGTTCTGGAGTTCGCGCGGATCCTCGCGCAGGTCGTAGAGCTCGGGCGTCGGCGCCTCGATGAAGCGATGGCGATCGCCGCGGATGCCCCGCAGCGGGCTCCATCCGAACTCGAGGTAGCCGTACCAGCTCTCGGAGATGGCCCCCGTGCGCGCGGGCGCGGGCGCCTTGCCGGCGGCATGGGCCGACAGGTCGAGACCCTGCATCGGTCGCTGCGGCTTCACGCCGAGAAGCGCCAGCGTGGTGGGCATGATGTCCGTGACGGAGACCGGGAAGTCGACGGTCCGCTTCTCGCGCCGCAGCGGGCCGCCCCAGAAGAGCAGGGGCACGTGCACGGTGGCGCCGTGAATCAGCAGGCCGTGGAAGGGTTCGCCGTGATCGCCGAGGCCCTCGCCATGGTCGCTCACGATCACGACGAGCGTCCGCTCGAGCTGGCCCGTCGAGGCGAGGGCCGCGAGGACCTCGCCGATGGCGGCGTCCACGGCGGCGACCTCGCCGAGATACGGCGAGCCGGCGAAGCGGCTGCGATGCGGCTCGGGTGGCTCGTAGGGATCGTGCGCGTCGAAGTAATGGATCCAGCCGAAGAACGGCGCATCGCGCTGGAGCCGCAACCACGGGATCGCGACGGCGTTGACGGCCGTCGCCGGTCGCTCGGACTCGAGCCCCTTCCCGCGGCCGAACGACGCCTCGTAGACCGAGAACCCCTGGTTCACGCCGAACTCGGGGGCGAGCGGGAACGAGGCCACGAAGGCGCCCGTGTCATGGCCCGCGTCGCGCAGCGTCGTCGCCAGCGTGACGTGCGACGGGTGGAGCGCGTAGCGCGCGTTGTGCCGCACCCCGTGCGCGCCCGGATAGAGGCCCGTCAGGATCGAGCAGTGCGCGGGAAGCGTGAGGGGCGTGACCGTCTCGGCCTTCGTGCACAGCACGCCCTCCGTCACGAGCTGCTCGAGATTCGGCGCGACCGTGCGCTTCGATCCGAACGACGTCAGCACGTCCGCGCGAACGGTGTCCAGGGTGATCAGCAGGAGATTCCAGCGCTGCCCCTCGGCGAGCACGGGCGGATCCCGCCGGGAAGAGGGGGGGATGGCGGGCGCCGCCCCGCCCGGCCCCGAGGCACGCGGCTTGTCAGACCCCGCGTCGCGAGAACAGCCCGCGATCGCGACGAGAGCCAGGGCGAGCGCGATCGCCTGAACGACAGGAGCGCGCGCGACGGCGCGATGGGGGGCGCGCGCGACGGCGCGACGGGCAGCAAGCGTGAGCCAGGTCATGGAGTCCCCGAGAGAGTAGGCCTGCGGACGAGAACATGGCGCAGGCCATGATTCTGAATCATGGAACCGTCGCCATGCACGCGGCGACGGCGCGAGCCGGGCGCGAGGCTCACAGCCAGCGACGCACGCGCGCGCGGTAGGCGGCGTACGCGTCGCCGAAGGTCGCGGCCATCATGGTCTCCTCGTGCTGGATGAAGCCGCGGTCGATCAGCACGATGAAGACCGGGATGACGGCGAGCGGCACGAGCGATCCCAGCAGCGCCCCCAGACCGACCAGGGCGACCACCATCGCGAGGTAGATGGGGTTGCGCGTCACGCGATAGGGCCCGGTCGTGACCAGCGCCGTCGAGGGCTCGAACGGCCGCAGCGGCGTGCCGGCGCGACGGAACAGCCCGGCGCAGTGGAGGATGAGCGCGAGGCCCACCAGCATGAGGCCGGCGCCGGCCCATCGCCAGGGCGAGACCACGAGGCGTGGTCCGGGCAGGAAGGCGTGCAGCGCCACCATCGCCAGCATCGAAGAAAGCAGCAGGAACGGGGGGTACGGGAGCCTCCGCCGGCCGGCAGGGTCGCTCACGATGCGCGCGCTGCCGTCAGCGCGCCTTGAGCGACTGGTCGAGCAGCGCTCCGATCTGGTCGGCCTTCTCGCGCGCGTAGTCCTCGACCGCCTCGGCGCGGTGGGCCGCGCGAAGGTACTCGTCGGCGATGTTGACGGCTGCCATGACGGCGACCTTGAACGAGTCCACGGTCGGCGTGGTCTGCGCGATCTCGCGCATCTTGGTGTCCACGTGGCGCGCGCAGGCCTCGACGTGGCGAGCGTCGGCCTCGTCGGCCGCCCGCAGCGAGTATCGCTGGCCGTAGATCTCGACCTGGATGAGCCTGTCCTTGCTGCGCGTCATCGAAACCTCCACCGTGCCGAGAGTCTATCCCCGCGCGCCGGCGTGGAGCCGGAACACGAGATGCCGCGCCAGGACCCGGCGGCGGGAGGCTGATGCGTCAGTCCAGGCTGAGGCGGTCGAGGTCCTTGAGCATCGCATCCACGCGCGACACGACGGTGGCCTTCTCCTCGCGCAGCGCGCCCAGCTCGCGCTCGAGCTTCTGCGAGGTCATGCGGACGGCGTCCAGCTCGCGGGACCGGGCGGCGGCGTCGGAGGCGGCGGACTCGAAGGCCGAGACCTGCTCGCGCAGCTGCTCGTTCTCCTCCCGGAGCTTCTTGACGAGTTCGACCGCCTTGCCGATGCGGGCTTCCAGGATCTCGAAAGACTTCAATTCCACCGGGATGGTCCCCTGCATGAAGGGTCTCCTGAGCCCGCGTGCTTGCCCGCCGCGCGGATCAGCTCCTGAGCGTCGCGCCGGCCTGCCGGACGAGAGCGTCAAGCAACGCCTGATGGCGGGCATCGACTTCGTCCTGGACCAGCGTCCGATCCGGCCTCCGGTAGGTCAGCGAAAACGTCAGCGAGACCTTGTCGTCGGGCACGCCCCGACCGACGTAGCGATCGATGAGTTCGAGGCTCTCGATCAGGTCGTCGCCAGCGCCTTCCGACGCGCGGAAAGCCGTGATGACGTTGAGGATATCACCGAGGCTCCGATTCCGGTCAACCAGCACGCACATGTCGCGCACGGTCTTCGGGAAGCGGCTCTGCGCTTCGTACCCCTGCGCCCGCGGGCCGGCCTGCGCGATGGCGTCGAGCGAGACCTCGCCCGCATGAACGGGCGCGTCCACCTCGAGCGCGACGAGCGCATCGGGGTGCACGCGGCCGAACCAGCCGATAGCGCGCCCCTCGTGCAGGATCCGGGCGGCGCCCGGCGCGAGATTCGGCAGTCCTGCGGGCTCGATGCTCAGCGCGCCCGCGTCCGCGCCAGCCGCGACCAGCGCGTCGAGCAGCGCGCCCTTGACGACCAGCGCGTCCACCGGCCGCGGAGCGTGAAGGAAGTGAGACGGCCGCGCGTTCCCCGTCGCGGCCACGGCGAGCGTCAGGCGCTCCTCGGCGGGCGTCGGCCCGCCATCGCCGGCGCGCGCGAGGAAGATCGGGCCTTCCTCGAACAGGCGCACGTCGCTCTCGCCCCGGCGGACCGCGCCAGCCAGCGATCGCAGGAGCGCCGGCACGAGGCTCGCGCGCATCACGGACAGGTTCTCCGCCATCGGGTTGGCCAGCTCGACGAAGCGGCCGGCGGCCCCGTCCCCCGCCGAGAACGCCCACGCGCGCTGCGCCGCGGGCTCGTCGAACGTCCAGTGAATCGCCTGGAGCCAGCCCGTGGCGGCGAGCG
Source organism: uncultured Thermoanaerobaculia bacterium (assembly GCA_964613915.1). Taxonomy (GTDB): domain Bacteria; phylum Acidobacteriota; class JBCCFW01; order JBCCFW01; family JBCCFW01; genus CAZTIW01. The sequence goes on along the minus strand of CAZTIW010000064.1, from coordinate 5,723 downwards.
CCTCGCGCACGCGGCGGACGCTGCGCTCCCACGGCTGCCGCGGCTTCGCGCCGTCGCGGAAGCTCGGCAGCGCGTGCGGGACGCGATCGAAGCCGTGATGACGGAGGATCTCCTCCACGAGGTCCACCTCGAGCCCGACATCGTTGCGCCATGTCGGGATGGCCGCGGTCAGCGCCTCGCCGTCGCTCGACAGGATCTCGAAGCCCAGCGCGGTGAGGATGCGCGAACTCTCCTTCGGCGGCACGTCCACGCCGGTCAGCATTCGCAGCCGCGCATGGCGCACCGTGGCCGTGCGCCGCGCGGGTTCGGGACGCCCCTCGTCGAGCCTGCCGGCCAGCACGGTTCCGCCCGCGATCTCCGCGAGGAGCGCCGCGGCGCGGTCCGCGGCCACCGGCGCCATGTCGCGATCGCAGCCCCGCTCGAACCGGTGCGAGGCCTCCGTGTGCAGGCCGACCAGGCGAGCCGCGCGCCGCACGGCGGCCGGCGCGAAGACCGCGCTCTCGATCAGGACATCGGTCGTCTCGTCGCGGATCTCGCTGTTCGCGCCGCCCATGACGCCCGCGAGCGCGACGGGCCGCGTGGCGTCGGCGATCACGAGCATGTCCCTGTCCAGCTCGCGCTCCTGACCGTCCAGCGTCGTCATGCGCTCCCGATCGGCGGCGCGGCGCACGATGACGCGCTGGCCGTCGAGCAGCGCGAGGTCGAACGCGTGCAGCGGGTGGCCGAGCTCGAGCAGCACGTGGTTCGTGACGTCCACGATGACGTTGATGGGACGGATGCCGCACGCGAGCAGGCGGACCTGCATCCACGCGGGGCTCGGGCCCACCTTCACGCCGCGCACGACCCGCGCGCAGTAGCGCGGGCACAGGTCGAGGTCCTCGATGCCCACGCGCGCGACGGACGCGGCCGTCTCCACGGCCTCCTTCACGAAGGTCGGCGGAAGCCTGAGCGGAACGCCGAGCGCCGCAGCCAGCTCGCGCGCGAGCCCGACGTGGTTCATGGCATCGGAGCGATTGCTGCCGATGTCGAGGTCGAGCACGGCGGCATCGCCGGCTCCCTCGACGCCGTCGAGCGCGAAGCCCAGGGCCGTGAGGCGCCGGCCGATCTCTTCCGGCGAGCCCGGCGCGTCCACGTGCTGGCGCAGCCAGCTGAGCTGGAACTTCATCGGTACTGCCTCAGCACCCGCGGGTCGTTCTCGAACAGGATGCCGATGTTCGGAATGCCGTACTTGAGCATCGCCATGCGGTCAATGCCGCCGCCAAAGGCGAAGCCCGTCCAGCGCTCGGGATCGTACCCGCAGGCCGTGAACACGGCCGGGTGAACCATGCCCGCGCCCATGACCTCGACCCACCCCGACTGCTTGCACGCCGGGCACCCGCGCGCGCCGCAGAGGATGCACGACATGTCCACCTCGGCCGACGGCTCGGTGAACGGGAAGAACGAGGGCCGCAGGCGGACCTCCATGCGCTGCCCGAACAGGCGCTCGAAGAACAGCCGGATCGTGCCCTTGAACTCGGCGAACGAGACGCCCTCGCCGACGACCAGACCCTCGAACTGGTGGAACATGGGCGAGTGGGACGCGTCCCAGTCGCGGCGATAGACGCGGCCGGGACAGATGATGCGCAGCGGCGGCTCCTGCGACCGCATCGTGCGGATCTGCACGGGCGACGTGTGCGTGCGCAGCAAGAACGGCGTCGCGTCGGGCGCGTGACCGGGCGCCCGACGGGCGTAGAACGTGTCGTGGTTGTCGCGCGCGGGATGATCGGCCGGGATGTTGAGCGCCTCAAAGTTGTGATGATCGTCCTCGACCTCGGGGCCGTGCGCGATCGTGTAGCCGAGCCCCGTGAAGATCTCCTCGATCTCGTCCTGGATGAGGCGAATCGGATGGAGCGCCCCGCGATCGGCTGGCACGGCGGGCAGCATCGGGTCCAGCGCTTCGGCCGCGAGGCGCCCTTCCGTGTCGGCCGCGTGGAGGCGGGCTCCCTCGGTCTCGAGCGCCTGCTCGACATGCGTCTTGAGGGCGTTGACCGCGGCGCCGAAGGCCTTCTTGTCGGCGGCGGGAACATCCCGGAGGAGCGCGAGCGCGGCCGTGACCCGACCGCCCTTCTTCGCGAGCCAGGCGTTGCGCAGGTCGGCCAGCGCCCTCGCGTCGCGAACGCTCGAGAGGGCCCGGTCGAACTCCTCGCGCTGCGCGTCGAGATCGGTCACTTCGAGGTCTCCTGATGAAGCGAAATCCCTCGGCCCGGGGGGCGCGAGGGATCTCGGTGGCGATCGCCGTCCTTCGGTCGCGTTACGCGGCGAGGGCCTGCTTGGCGGCGGTCGCGAGGTTCGCGAACGCGGCCGGGTCGGTCACCGCGATGTCGGCGAGCACCTTGCGGTCGAGCTCGATCTTCGCGCGCTTGAGACCGGCGATGAACTTGCTGTACGAGAGGCCGTTGTCGCGCGCGGCGGCGCCGATGCGCACGACCCAGATCGCGCGGAAGTCGCGCTTGCGAAGGCGGCGGCCGACGTACGCGTAGCCGAGCGCCTTCTCCACCGCCTGCTTGGCGATGTTGTACAGGTTGTGCTTCGCCAGGTAGAAACCCTTGGCGAGCTTGAGGACGCGGTTGCGGCGGTGGCGCCGCTTGAAGCCTCTCTTGACTCTCATGGCGTGGCGATTCCTTCAGCGATCGGCTCGGGCTACGCCCGGAGCATGAGGCGAACGTTCGGCGTGTCGGCGACCGAGACGAGCGTCGCGGCGCGCAGGCGGCGCTTCCGCTTGCGGGTCTTCTTCGTGAGGATGTGGCGGCCGTAGGCCTTCTTGCGCTTCACCTTCCCCGAGGCGGTGAGCTTGAAGCGCTTGGCGGCGCCCTTGTGGGTCTTCTGCTTGGACATGGGGATGCTGTTCCGTCATGCCGGGTCGCGGTGCGAACCGGGGCCGGCGTGCGACCGGCTTGGGATGGTAGGCCCGGGCAGATTTGAACTGCCGACCCCTACAGTGTCAGTGTAGTGCTCTACCCCTGAGCTACGAGCCTACTGTGGCGGGGGCCGGAAGGCGCCCGCTACCCCGAAAGCACGGCCCGCCGACCCGGAGGGCGAACGGCAGCGGCGCGAGGGGCTGCGGAGTCGGAGACGGTATCGGGGGCCCCGGAGCCTGTCAAGCGCCCCGGGCGCGCCGCGCGGCCACCGGGGCGATCCGGCCCGAGGAGACATCGGACACGAGCGAGCCTGCCGGCAGCTCGGCCCGGTGGATCGGCCCGGCGACGCGTGAAAGAATCCGCGCACCGCCCCCTGCCTGACTGGAGCCCCGCCCGTGATTCTCGTGCTCGAACCCGGCCGTGACCTCGCCACGCTCGGCGAGGTCCGCGCGCGGCTCCAGGCCCTCGGCCTCGTGGCGCGGGACCTGTCCGAGGCGCGCCCCGGGCTCCTGGCGGTCGAGCCGGCCGAGGCGAACACCGCCCTCGGCGCCGGAGACATCGAGCGGGTCGCGAAGGAACTCCGCGCCATCAAGGGGCTGGGCGCCTTCGTCGCCACCCGGTCGCGGCACCCCCTGGCCTCCCGCGAGCTCCACCCGGAGTCCACGCGCATCACCGTGACGCGCGAGGGTTGCGAGACCGTCACCTTCGGCGGCGACGCCGTCGTCGTCATGGCGGGTCCGTGCTCGGTCGAGTCGGAGGATCAGGTCCTCGCCGTCGCGCGCGCCGCGCGCGATGCGGGGGCCACCGTGCTGCGTGGCGGCGCGTACAAGCCGCGCTCGTCGCCGTACGCGTTCCAGGGGCTCGGCCGGCGCGGCCTGGACCTTCTCGCGAGAGCGCGCGCCGATGTCGGGATGCTCGTCGTGACCGAGGCGCTCGATCGCGAGAGCCTCGACGAGGTCGCGGCCATCGCCGACATCGTTCAGATCGGCACCCGCAACATGAGCAACTTCTCGCTGCTCAAGGCGGCGGGACGTTGCGGCCGGCCGGTGCTGCTCAAGCGCGGCTTCTCCTCGACGCTCGAAGAGTGGCTCCTTGCCGCCGAGTACATCCTGGCCGAGGGGAACCCCGACGTGATCCTCTGCGAGCGCGGGGTGCGCACGTTCGGCGACCACGCGCGATTCGTGCTCGACCTGAACATCGTGCCGGCGGCCAAGGCCGTGTCGCACCTGCCGGTCATCGCGGATCCGAGCCACGGCACGGGCCGCTCCGACTGCGTCGAGCCTCTCGCCCGCGCCGCCGTCGCCGTCGGCGCCGATGGCGTCATGCTCGAGGTTCACCCGCATCCCGAGCAAGCGCTCTCGGACGGCCCTCAAGCCCTGCTCCCCGAGCGGCTCCCGCTGCTCGTGCGAGAGCTCGACGCCATCGCGGCGGCCATCGGCCGTCACGTCCACCGTCACGCACGCTCGGCGCCGGCGGCTCGCTCGCGCTCGGGAGAGATTCGATGAAAGCGACGCTGATGCTCGAGGACGGCCGGTCCTTCACCGGTCGCAGCTTCGGAGCGACGGGCGAGACGGGCGGCGAGGTCTGCTTCAACACGGCCATGAGCGGCTACCAGGAAGTGCTGACGGATCCCTCGTATCGCGGCCAGATGGTCTGCATGACGTACCCGCTCATCGGCAACTACGGGTGCAACGCGCCCGACGCCGAGTCGCGCGGCGTCCATCCGCGCGGCTTCATCGTCAGGGAGATCTCCGCGATCGCGTCGAGCCACCTGAGCGAGGAGGCGCTTCCGGCGTACCTCGCGCGCCATGGGGTGCTCGGCATCACCGGCGTGGACACGCGCGCGCTCACGCGGCACCTGCGGGATCGCGGCGCCATGCGGGGCGTCCTCGCGACCGGCGAGATCTCGGCCGAGGGCCTGCTCGCGCGGGCCCGCGCGCTCCCCCGCCTCGAGGACGAGGACCTCGTGGGGCAGGTGACCGCGCGCGAGCCCTACGAGTGGACGGATCCCATCAGCGAGCAGTGGGTCACGACCGACATCCTGCCGCCGATCGCCGGCCCCGACGCCCCGCGGCGGCACGTCGTCGCCTATGACTTCGGCATCAAGCACGGGATCCTGCGCGGGCTCGCGCGCACGGGCTGCCGGATCACCGTGGTGCCGGCGCGCACCAGCGCGCGGGAAGCGCTCGCGCTCCGACCCGACGGCGTCTTCCTGAGCAACGGTCCGGGGGATCCCGCGACGCTCGGGGACATCGTCGGGCAAGCGCGAATCCTGACGGAGAAGGTCCCGGTGTTCGGCATCTGCCTGGGGCATCAAGTGCTAGGCCAGGTCTTCGGGGCGAAGACGTTCAAGCTGAAGTTCGGTCACCGCGGCGGCAACCATCCCGTCAAGGATCTCGGCACGGGCAAGATCGAGATCACGACGCAGAATCACGGCTACGCCGTGGACCCGGACTCGCTGTCCGACGACGTCAAGCCCACGCACGTGAACCTCAACGACCACACGCTCGAGGGCCTCGCGCACCGTCACCTGCCCGTGTTCTCCGTGCAGTACCACCCCGAGGCCAGCCCGGGCCCCCACGACGCGTACTACCTGTTCCGCCGCTTCATGGATCTCATCGCGTCGGGTCAGGCCGCGGCGTCCGCGGGTCGCTGATCGACTACATCCGGAAATCGTCGCGCCGCGCGACGATTTCCGGATGTCGCCGCATGCACGCGCGGAGCGCGTGGCGGGAAGGGGTGAGGCCGGAGGGCCGCCCCGACCGACGAGCGGGGACCGGCTGGTCCCCCCTGAATGAGTTCACTGCTCATCATCCTCATGCACGC
>CAZTIW010000063.1:0-12545 GCA_964613915.1 uncultured Thermoanaerobaculia bacterium | reverse complement strand
GAGTACCAGCTCCCGGGCATCGTGCAGATCCCCGTCAACGAGAAGAAGGGCCTGACGTTCTCGCGCGGGCTCCGGTCCATCCTGCGCCACGACCCCGACAAGATCATGGTGGGCGAAATCCGCGACGAGGAGACGGCGCAGATCGCGGTGCAGTCGGCCCTGACAGGCCACCTCGTCTTCACGACCGTCCACGCGAACAACGTCGTGGACGTCCTCGGCCGCTTCCTGAACATGAAGGTGGACCTCTACAACTTCGTGTCCGCGCTCAACTGCGTGGCGGCCCAGCGCCTCGTCCGCCTGATCTGCGACGCGTGCCGCCGCTCGGTGCCGTACACGCGCACGGAACTCGTCGAGTCCGGGATCGACCCGTCCATGGGCGAGCGCGAGCTCTTCGAGGGCCGCGGCTGCATTGACTGCAACGGCACCGGGTACCACGGCCGCGAGGCGATCGTGGAGTTGCTCGACATGAGCGACCGCATCCGCCAGCTGATCCTGGAGCGCCGGCCGGCGCACGAGATCAAGCTGGCCGCGCGCGAGGAGGGAATGATGTCGCTGCGCGAGTCCGCCGTGGAAAAGCTCCTGGTGGGCAAGACATCCTTGCGCGAGATCAACAAGGTCACCTTCGTGGACTGAGGACGACGTGAGCCCCCTGACCCTCCCCCGCATTCCCCTGCCCCGCGCCTTCCGGCCGGCGCTGCCCGCGCTGGCCGTGGCGGTCGCGGAGCGATCGATCGCCGTGGCGCGCGTGTCGCAGGCGGGCGGCCGCGCGGCCGTCGCCGGCTTCCTCGCGGCGTTGCTGCCCGAGGGCGCAGTGACGTGCAGCGCCGTCCAGCCCAACATCGGAGATCCCGAGCCGCTGCGGGCGCACCTGCGCGCGGCCCGGCCGCGCGTCGCGCCGTCGGGCGGCCCCATCTCGCTGTGCGTGCCCGACCCCGTGGCGCGCGTGACCATCCTGTCCCTCGACGCCGTGCCGCGCCGTGCCCCGGAGATCCAGGAACTCGTCTCGTGGCGGCTGAAGAAGCAGATCCCCTACAAGATCGACGAGGCGCAGGTCGGCTGGGACGTCCTGGGTGCGCGCGCCGCCGGCACCGCCGTGCTCGCGGCCGCCGTGAGACGGCGCGTCCTCGCGGAGTACGAGGACCTGCTCGCCGCCGAGGGCTTCCACGTGGGCCTGGTCACGACGGCGACGCTCGCCCTCGCGCAAGCCCTTCCCCCGAGTGACCATGACGTGCTGCTGATCAACGCCAGCGACAGCTGGTTCACGCTGCTGGCCACCGACGGAACCGCGCCGCTGCTGATCCGCACGAAGCACCTGCCCTCGTCGGACCAGGACGGCGACGCGCGCCACGCCGCGATCGCCGCCGAGATCCCTCCGACGCTCGAGTTCCTCGGGCGCAAGATGAATCGGACCGGCAGCACCCGCCTCGTCGTGCACGACGCGCGCGGACAGGCTGGCGCGCTGGCCGACCGGCTCGCCGCGGCGACGGCGCAGCCGGCCAGTCCCCTTCCCGAGGTCGTGGCAAACCTCCCGCCCGAGATGGCCGCACGACTGCTGCCCGCGGCGGTGCTGGCCGCTCGCGGCCTCGGGCTCGCAACCAGCCTGGGAGGCGCGGCATGAGACTCGACATCAACCTGGCATCTCGACCCTTCGTGAACCGGCTGCCCCAGGGCCTGCTCATCGGCAGCCTGCTCGCCGGAGCGCTCGGCCTGACCGCATGGAACGTCGCGACCGTCGCGCGTTCGGCCACAGAGGCGCGCGCGGTCGCGGGACAGCTCGCCACGCTCAAGGAAGAGGAGAGCCTGCAGCGCGCCAAGGCCAGCCGGCTGCAGGCGACGCTCATCGGAGTGCCCATCGCGCCGCTCCAGCTCAAGGCGACGGCAGCCAACGAGGTCCTCGCGCAGAAGGCGCTCTCGTGGTCCCTGCTGCTCGAGCGCCTCGAGGAACTGCTCCCCTGGCGCGCCGCCCTCCGGTCCGTGGATGCGAGCGTGTCCGCCGACGGCGTCGGGCTCACGATGAAGGCCCGCGCCGCCTCCCAGGCCGAGCTCCTGGAGTTCATCGACGCGCTGGAGCGCTCGCCATGCTTCGCGGACGCCTATCCGGGCGACGAGGGCATGGTGGCGGCGGGCGGATTCGACGGCACGATCACCGTCGGCTACGACCCGTACTGTGGCAACGCGCCGGAGATCCCCGGCGGCAAGAAGGCGCGGGGCTCCATCACGCGCAGGGGAGGCCGCCGTGGCTGAGCGCAAGCGCTCCCTGTTCGACCGGCTCCTCGGAGCGTGGCGCCAGGTCGCCATCGTCCTGGCGGCCGTGATCGCCGTCAACGTGCTGCTGCACGTCCTCGTGATCCGGCGGACCGGCGCCGTCTCCGGGGACCGCGAGATGATCCTCGCCGCGGCGCGCGAGAGGCTCCGCGACGCCAGGGCGGAAGCCAACGGCCATGCGCGCACGGCCGCCAAGCTCGCGTGCGCGAAGAGCGACGTGGCGCACGTGTTCGATGAGCTGCTGTCATCGAAGGAAGAGCGCATGACGGCCATCCAGAGGCAGGTGCGCGAACTCGCGACCGAGCGCGGGCTGGATCCGGCGCGCATTTCCTACAACGCCACCGAGGTGAAGGACACGGGTCTCGTCCGGTTCACGATCTCCTTCCCGCTCCAGGGGAAGTACTCGACGCTCGAGGACTTCGTGAAGGCCGTCGAGGAGTCCCCGAACTTCCTCATCGTGGACAACATCTCCATGGACGAGAACCAGGGAGCCGACCTGCGGCTCCAGGTCCAGCTCGCCACGTACTTCCAGGCCCCCGATGCGGCCGGCGTCGCTCGCGCCTTCAACGGCAAGGACAAGTCATGACGCGGCCCCAGGTGCTCGCCGCGATCCTGGTGCTCGTGCTGGGATGGATCGTGGCGCGAACGTGGCTGATGCCCCCGGAGCTACCAGCAGGCGCGCCGGGTCAGGACGTGGCCGCCGGATCCAGGGGCAAGGCCAAGGTGCTCGTCGCCGAGGACGTGCCCGTGGTGGTCGCGGGGCTGGCGCGCCTGCGCGGCGGCGAGGTCTTCGAGCGCGAGCGCAGCCTGTTCGAGTTCGCGCGCTCCCCCGAGGAGATCCGCGCCGAGGAAGAAGCCCGCCGGCAGGCCGAGGAGGAAGCCCGCCGCATCGCGGAGGAAGCCCGCGCCGCGGCCGCCAAGGCTGCCGAGGAGTTGGCGCGCCGCGCCGAGGAAGAGCGCAAGCGCCAGGAAGAGGAGCGCAAGCGCCAGGAGGAAGCCCTCCGCCTGAACCCGCCGCCGCCGGTGCCGCCCTCCTTCCAGTACCAGTACCTGGGTGTGGTCGGACAGATGAGCGACCCGCTCGCCATCCTCCTCGGCCCCGACAGGAAGTACCGCTACGTCCGCGCCGGCGAGGTGATTGACGACCGCTTCCGCCTGGAGTTCATCGGCGAAGTGCGGCTCGATCTCTCCTACACTGACGCTCGCTTCGCCAACGTGTTCACGCAGGTGCAGCGCAACCAGGACTCGTCCACGAGGACTCGCTGATCCCATGACCTTCTCGCCGACCACTCCCGGAGCCCCGTTCATGAGCCTCACCCCGCGACCGCCACGCCCCGCCCTGCTGACGGGGCTGCGCGTCCTGCTGGCTGCTCTGATGATCGTGGCCGCGGCGCCCGATGCGCCCGCGTCCGCCCACAGGTCCGCCTACAAGCAGGGCCTGCAGGCCATGGATCGCGGCGAGTGGGATTGGGCCGTCGTGCACCTGCAGCGCGCGGTGGATCTCAAGCCCGACAACGTGGACTACCGCAGCCGGCTGGGACAGGCGCGGCAGCGGGCCTCGTTCGCGCACTTCGAGGTGGCCAAGAAGCACCTCTCGGCCGGGAACCTCGATGAGGCCATCAGCGAACTCCAGCAGACCGTCGCCCTCAACCCGTCTCACCAGTACGCCTATGTCGAGCTGGAGAAGGCCCTGGCCGAGTGGCGCAAGAGGCAGGAGCTGCGCGATGCCGAGGCGCGCGAGATGGACCGGCGCAAGCAGCAGGCCGAGCTCCTGGCGGCGCTCCCCAAGCTGGACCCGGCGTCCAACGTGCCCATCCGCTTCCAGCTGGAGAACAAGCCGCTGAAAGAAGTGTTCCGGGTGATCGGCGACGTTTCCGGGATCACGATCATCTTCGACGAGGGGGTCCCGCTCGACAAGACCGCGAGCCTCGTGACCGAGAACGTCACGCTCGAGGAGGCCCTCGACCTGCTCATGCTCCAGCAGGGCCTCGCGCTCAAGGTGCTCAACAGCAACACGGTTCTCATCTACCAGAACAACCAGACAAAGCAGCGCGAGTACGAGGACCAGGTCATCCGGACCTTCTACCTGTCCAACGCCGACGTGAAGGAGGTCAACGCCATCCTTCGCTCCGTCGTGGACCTGCGGAAGACCGCCGTGAGCGAGCAGATGAACGCGATCACGATCCTGGACTCGCAGGACAAGATCGCGATCGCCGGCATGCTCATCGAGGCCAACGACAAGGCCAAGGCGGAGCTCATCATCGACCTCGAGATCCTCGAGGTGAACCGCTCGAAGCTCAAGCAGTACGGGATCGACGTCAGGACGGGCGAGGCGCCAGGGATCAACTCCACGATCGCCTTCGATGACGACCAGATTCGGCTGAACAACCTCCGGCGGCTGAATCAGCTCGGCTCGTACATCATCAGCCCGATCCCGGCGGCGATCATCCAGTTGCTGCGCCAGGACTCGGACACCAAGACGCTCAGCCGGCCGCAAGTGCGCGTCACGGACGGCCAGCGCGTCACGCTGCATCTCGGCGACCAGGTTCCGATTCCCAACACGACGTTCAACACGAGCACGTCGGCGGGATCGAACATCGTGCCCGTCACGAGCTTCACGTACCAGAACGTCGGCATCCAGGTGCAGCTCGAGCCCCGCATCCACCACAACCGCGAGATCACGCTCAAGCTCCAGGCCGAGATCTCGTCCGTCTCCAGCGTGAACACGGCCGGCCAGCCGACCATCGGCACGCGGGAAGTGGACACCGTCATCCGGCTGCGCGACGGCGAGTCGAACCTCCTCGCGGGACTGGTCTCCGAAACGAGCCAGCGATCCCGCAGCGGCATCCCCGTGCTCGGCGACATCCCGGGCATCCGGCATCTGTTCTCCTCGAACCAGCGCCAGGGGAGCGAGACCGAGATCATCCTGACCGTCACGCCTCACATCGTCCGCGTGCCGGACATCAGCGTGCGCGACCTGGCCCCGCTGCACGTCGGCACGGAGCGCGATCGCAAGCTCAAGGGCTTCTCGCATCAGGGCGTCGGCGGCAGCCCGTTCCGCCGGCCTGACGAGATCGTCCCGTCGGATCCCTTCACGTCCCTCCGCCCGGGCGCCACCAACGACGACGCGCGACAGCTCGTCGTGCCTGACGCGGGCCTGGCGAGCGGCAGCGTGCGGTCGCCGCGGCCCGATCCCATCGTGGTCACGAACGAGAGCCTCGATCGCGCGGAGGCCGAGCAGGGCCTCGAGCCCGAGCCAGCCCCGCTCGCGGGCGGCACGGGCACGGTCGCGTCGCCGCCGAGCGGATCGCCGTCGGGCGGAACGGGCAGCGTGTCCCCCGCGCCTTCGCCGGCTCCTTCGCCGGCTCCTTCGCCCGCGCCGACGCCAGCGCCGACGCCGGCGCCCACGCCCGCGCCCACGCCCGCGCCGACCCCGGCGCCGACGCCCGCGCCGGGGGCCGGGGCCACGCCTCAGCAGCCGACGGGCCCCGTCCGGCTGTGGCTCGTGGCGGCACCCGATCGCCTTCGCGTGGGCGACCGCGCGATGGTCGAGGTGCGGATCGACACGTCGGGCCATGACGTGGCGAACATCCCGTGGCACCTGCGCTTCGATCCCGCCCTGGCTCGCCTCGGCCCCGTGACCGAAGGCGGCTTCTTCCGGCAGGCAGGCGCCAACTCCCTCTTCCTGCCCGACATTCAGCCCGGCCGCATCATCGTCGGCCACTCGCAGTTCGGCGGCACCGAGTCCGTGAGCGGCGCGGGCGTTCTTGCCGTGATTCCACTCGAGGCGCTCGCGCCGGGGACGCTGAGGCTGACCCTGGAGAACGCGTCCGTGTCCGACAGGGCGAACGAGGCCGTTCCGTTCCGCACCGAGGAGACGGGACTGGAGATCACGAGGTGATGCCATCCGATCGCAGGCCACCCGGCGCGGCCCGCGCGCGCAGCGAGGCTGCCGGCGCGCGCCGCAGTGGCCTGCTCGGGCGGCTCTCCGGTCGGAGGGCACGGCCCGAGTTCGGCGTGACCTACATCGAGATGCTCGTCGTCGCCGTCGTGGCGGGGGTCCTCGCGACCGTCGCCATCCCGACAGGCCTCGTCTTCTGGCGGGCCTGGAAGGAGCGCCAGCTCCGGCGCGCGCTGGTCGAGATTCGCGCGGCGCTGGACGAGTACCACCTCGACTGGGAGCGAGGCTGCATCGAGTCCGACACCGACTACGGCTGGCCGGAGTCGCTCGAGGAACTCGTCGAGGGAAAGGAGCTGACGGACGACCCGGAGTGCACGGGCGAGGATCCCGATCCGTCGGCCGAGGCGTCGCGACGCCGTCGCCGCGAGCCCAAGGTCAAGCAGTACTTGCTGCGGCTCCCGCGCGATCCTTTCAGCGAAGGGACGTGGGAGCACGACACCGCGGGCTGGAAGGCGCGCTCCTACGCCGACGATCACGACTCGACGAGCTGGAACGGGGACGACATCCACGACATCCGCTCGGCGAGCGAGCTCGAGGCGCTCGACGGCACGAAGTACGCGACATGGTAAGGCTCCGCCGGGCCGAGAGCGGCCACACCCTGATCGAGATGGTCGTGACCATCGCGGTGCTCGCCATCCTGGGCTCCGTCGTCCTGCCGCTGACGGCCGTGACCCGCAAGCGCGAGAAGGAGATCGAACTCCGCCAGGCGCTTCGCGAAATCCGGTCGGCGCTGGACATGTACCACGACGCGTGCAAGGCGTCTCTGGGCCAGGGCTCCGCGCAGCAAGGCGGCCAGCCGGCGACAGGACAGCAAGGGCAGAACCCGCAACTGCGGAGCCGCATCAACATTCGGATCGAGGATGATCCCGGCGGGACGTGCTACCCGAAGGACCTGGACGTGCTGCTCGAGGGCGTCGAGACGGACGTGCCGCGCTACAAGCTGAAATTCCTTCGCCGCATCCCGAAGGATCCGTTCAACGCGCGAGACGACGAGCACGACCAGCACGGGTGGGTCCTGCGCTCGACGAGCGACGACCCGGAGCGGGAGTCGGGCTGGAACAAGCAGAACGTCTTCGATGTCCGGTCCGCGAGCGAGTCGCAGGCGCTCGACGGTTCACGCTACAAGGACTGGTGACCATGAACACGCCACGCCACGCCGGCCGCGCCGCTTCGGGCTTCACGCTGGCCGAGATGCTGATCGTCGCTGCCCTCATCGGGATCCTGGCGGCGATCGCGCTTCCAAACTACCGCCACGCGCAGCTCAAGGCGCGCGAGGCGGCCCTGCGCGAGAACCTGTGGATCATGAGGAACCTGATCCAGCAGCACAAGGCCGACCGGGGCGTTTATCCCGATGGCCTCGAGGAGCTTCGCGACCGCGGCTACGTCTACCGCATCCCGGTTGACCCGATCACGCGTTCGGCGGACACCTGGGAGGAGATTCGCGACGAGCTGGCGCCGGACGCGCCTGAAGAAGAAGACGTGGACACGGGGATCCGTGACATCAAATCCGGTGCCGAGGGCGTGGGCCTCGACGGCACCCCCTATTCTGAGTGGTGACGCCATGAGCACGACACTGAACACACTCCGGGCCGCCGGCCTCCGCCTCGCGGGCGCGCTCCTCCTGACGGCGAGCGCGGGCGCCGGGCTCCTCGGATGCCATGCGGGAACGCCGGCGGCGCCCGAAGGCACCGAGATCCTGCTGACCTGCGAGTTCCTGTCACGCGATCTCATCACGGGGAACTTCGAGGCCATCATCAAGGCGCAGGTCCTGGACCTGGAGTCCGACGTGCCGCAGGTCGGGGTCGGCGTCTTCTTCCGCGTGTCAGCTGGCCCGGGAACGATCGCCACGACGGGACCGGTCGTCACGGACAACTCCGGCCGCGCTCAGGCCGTGCTCGTGGGCCGCGGCGCCACGTCGGGCAACGAGGTCACCGTGCGCGTGAGCAGCGGGCCGGCGACAGCGGACATCACGATGGGCGCCTCGGGCTGCGCGTCGTCGTCCGCCGTGCCCCCGCGACTGGTCTTCACCGTGTCGCCGAATCCGGCGCGCGTCACGCAGATCGTGACGGTGAACATGTCTGCGTCCACGGACACCGACTGCCCTGGCGGCAAGCCGACCTCCTGGCGCATCGAGTGGGGCGATGCGCTGACGACCAACGACACCTTCGCGAACACGGATGCGCCGACGCACGACTACCGCGATGACATCATCCCGACCGGGCAGACCACCATGACGGTGACGATCCGCATCACGATCACGGACTGCCAGGGTCTCACCGCGACCGACACCTCGACGCTCACGCTCCAGAGATGAGACGCGGGGCCAGACGCCGCGGCGCGAGCCGAGCCGGCCGGGCGCCGGCCGGCATTCGCGCTGGCCTGCCGTGGCAGCGCCTGGCCGGCGGCGGGTCACGAGCGGCGGGATCCCTCCTCGTGGCCATGCTGGTTCTCATGACCATCTCGTCCATCTTCCTGTCGATCGCCACCACGCGCTGGACGTTCCTCATGCAGCGCGAGCGCGAGAAGGAGCTCATCTTCCGCGGCGTGCAGATCGCCAAGGGCATCGAGGAGTGGCAGCAGCAGACGAATGCGCCGCCGACCAGCCTCGTGCAGATGACCAAGCCGCCCCGCCCGACGCTGCGCAAGGCGTGGCTCGATCCCATGACCGTGCGGTACGACGACGAGGGCGAGCCGATCGAGGGCACCGGCGAGTGGAGCGTGGTCGGCCCCATCCCGCCGCCCGGCGCCGGCACGGGCACTGGCACGTCCCGCCGGGAGACGGTCGCGGAGCCCGCGCGCATCGGCGCCACGGAGGCGAGCGGACGCGGCGTCAACACCCAGCCCATCCTGGGCGTGCAGAGCACCAGCGATGAGGTCTCCATCGGCCGGTACGCGAACGGCGAAGCCGAGGAGCCCTATAGCGAGTGGGTGTTCCGCGGCATCGGCCTCGGCACCGGCGGGCAGCGTCTCGAGGGTGGCTACGACCTGCCGCGACCGCCCGGCTTCGGCGGCCTGCGCCGGCCTGGCGGCGAACCGGTTCGCTGAGCGGCGACCCTCCTGCGCAGCGAACGCTCTCGAATCGGGGCGAGCGGTTCAGCTGCGCGCCGCCTCTTGCCGCGCATCCGTTCTCTGGCATGATCGCCGACTTCCCGGGACCGAGTCGGATCCGGCAACAAGGAGCCTCGAGTGACCGCCTCGGTGCGCCGCGCCCGCAAGGGAACGCGCGCGGCGCGTGCTGACAAGTACGCTCTGTATCAGCGAGCCGTGCAGGTGCCCGAGTTCGACGTGGACTTCATCCGTCGCGTCGCGCGGAGGCACTCCGGACGCGTCCTCACGCGACTGCGCGAGGACTTCTGCGGCACGGCCCTGCTGTCCTCGCGGTGGGTTGCCGCCAGCAAGCGCAACCACGCCTGGGGCATCGACCTCGACGCCGAACCGCTCGCATGGGGCGAGGAGCACAACCGCAAGCCCCTCGGCCGGGACGCGCGCAGGCTTCACCTCGTTCGCGGCGATGTCCTGCACCCGAGCGCTCCGCCGTGCGACGTCGTCGTCGCCGGGAACTTCTCGTTCTACGTCTTCCAGGAGCGAGCGCTGCTCCTCGCCTACTTCCGGGGCGCGCGCGCGGGACTCCGCCGCGGCGGCCTCTTGATCGCGGACATGTTCGGCGGGCCCGAGGGCATCACCGAGCTCGTCGAGAGCCGTCGCGTGGGCGGGTTCACCTACGAGTGGGAGCAGTCCGCCTTCGACCCGATTGCCTCGCGCCTCCACGCCCACATCTCGTTTCGCTTCCCGGACGGGAGCGTTCTCGCCCGCGCCTTCTCGTACGACTGGCGGGTGTGGACCATCCCCGAGGTGCGCGAACTGATGCTCGAAGCGGGCTTCCGCGAGGTCCACGTGTACTGGGAGCTGACCGACGCGCGCGGCAACGGCACGGGCGTCCTGCGCCTCACCCGGACGGCGTCCGCCAACGAGAGCTTCGTGGCGTCGCTGGTCGCCCGGGCCTGAAGCCACGCTCGCGGGGAGCCGCCCAGCGTGGCCCCGCCCGCCCGGTGAGCGTCAGCAGCCAGGGGACTCGAAGGAGGCGTCGAGCAGCTCGGTCCGGGTGGGGTCGGCCGTGTCCCGCGTCAGCACCGTCACGTCGCCGCCCACGCACGGGTCCGCCTCGTCCGAGAGGTCGAGCTGCGTCAGCGTGAGGAGGTTCCCGGGGTCATCCGCGGCGTCGAACTGGCGCCGGTTGGCGAGCGTCGTCAGGTTCGTCAGCACGGTCGCGTTGAACTCGACGGGAAACGGCGGGAGAGGCGCGCTCGCGGCGATGGCCGACGTGCTGAGGATCGGCCCGGCGCCCGCCGGCACGTGGTAGATGGTGAGGCGGACGAATTGCCCGGACGGGTACGTCAGGCCGACGACCAGCGTCAGGAGGCGCGCGTTGAACGTGTAGTCAGCCAGGACGGTGCCTGGCGCGAGCGGAATCGGACCGCCCGTGCGTGCCTGGAGGAGTCCGACGGCGGCGTCCTCCAGCCAGAAGTCACAGGGCGGGACGTCGTTGACGCACGTCGAGTTGGTGCCCTGCAGGTAGGTGGGGGTGCCGCCGGGACCGGTGAGGTTGACGACCGGGCTCCTGAGAGACCCATTGTCGAGCCGCGCGAAGCCGTTGGACCCGAACGTGACGACCTCATCCGTGGCGCTCGTGACCGCGGCCTGAACGAAGTCAACGCCCGCGTCCACCTGCGAGGTGGCGCCGAGGTCCAGGCCGGCGAAGAGGACCGTCGCGCTGCCCTGCCCGGCAACGACCGGCTGTGAGGGCGCGATGTCGGTGCCACCGCCGCAGGCGAGCGTGGCCAGGGCGACGAGAGCAGCGCAGGACGCGGCGAGCAGCGGTGAGGAGAAGGCCTTGCGGCGCAGCATGGCGAGCCTCCACGGCTTCGAGGGCCGAAAAAGAGGGAGCCCCCAGGGTATCACTCCCTGGGGGCTCTGGTGCGATGTGAATCCCGGCAACGACCTACTCTTCCACGCAGTTGCCCGCGCAGTACCATCGGCGCGGAGGGGCTTAACTTCCGTGTTCGGAATGGGAACGGGTGTTTCCCCCTCGCTGTGGTCACCGGGAAAATCGATTTCTGAAAGATTCCTCCGGCCGGCGCCGAGCGCCTGGCCTACGAACCGGGCACGGGAGCGGCGGCGGCCTTCGCCCCGCCGAAGCGGTACTTCAGGCCGAGGCCGATCGTCGCGCCATCCACGCGTAGCTTTCCGGGATCAACGATTCGAAGATCCGCCGGCACACCGAACTGATCCGGGATGTTGTCGCCATCGGTGTCCACCGACTGCTCGCCCGCAAAGTAGTCCGATCCGTTCCAGCGCACCTGCGGCTGCGAGGTCAGGAAGCCCGTGCTCATGAACTCCGCTTCGAAGTACAGGAACCAGTTCCCGCCACGCTTCAGGACCACGTTCGAACCGGTCTTCAGCAGCACGCCGAAGGCGTCGTCCACGGTCAGGTCGTCGGAGCCATCGAAGTCGGACTTGAAGTCCCGGAACTCCTTGGCCTCGCGAGTCTCCGCGAGCACGATCCCCGGGCCGCCCCCGGCATAGAAGTCGGCCCGGCCCCCCCGCCCCGACCAGTGGAACAAGGCCGTGACGAAGATGGGCGTGAGCGTGAGGTCGCCGACGTCCAGCCGGATGAAGTCCTCGTCACCGTCCGAGTCCGTGATGAACCTGGGAGGCAGCGGGACCCGCGTTGACGCGTTCTCGTCCCGGTAGACAGTCTCGGGACGAATGCTCGTGTCAATGCGGCTGGCCTGGATCTCCAGGCTCATCTGGGTCCGTCCCCACTTCGCGACGCCGTACCCGAAGGTCACGGCCACCGTGGGCACCTCGCGGATCTTGACGGCGCGCTCTCCGCCGTCGAAGTCAGCTCCGCCAAAGACACGGAACCCGCCCTTCTGCTCGTCGGCAGGCAGGAAGTCCCCGAGTCGAACGCCGAGCCACATCCGCTTGGTCAGCTCGTGCGCCATCGCCCCGGGCGGCAGCGCCATCGCCGCCACCAGGACCACTCCTACCGTCAGGCCTCGAAAGCTCATCGCGAGATCTCCGGGCGGGCGTCAGGCTCCGCCATGCTGGGGATGCGATTCTAGCAAGAGATGCAGTCCCGCGCGCACGTGCGCGCGGTCTCGAAGTTCTTGAGCGAAACGAAAGCCTCTCGTCGCACCCGGTGCGAGCGAGGAAATGGACTGGCCGGCGGCGCCGAAGGGGGCAGCCCCCCCCCAACCCAACCAAAGTGAAGCCACACCCCACAATATTACCCGGCAGAGTAACGCCATACCCCCCG
>CAZTIW010000062.1:0-14878 GCA_964613915.1 uncultured Thermoanaerobaculia bacterium | reverse complement strand
GCCCGCGTCCGCGTCTGCGGCACGGCCCGCAGCCCCGCAGTCCGGCGCCGCGCCGCGGCGGACGGCGGGCGCGCGCGGCGGCGCGAGCGCGGCTGACGCCGGAGGTTTGGCGCCCTCGTCGGCCGTCCGCCGGGCATGGTTCGGCCTCGTGCTGGTGATCCTGCTCGTCGCGACGGCGTTCTTCGCCTGGATCGGCTGGCGCGAGATCTCGCGTCCGGAGCCGGGAGCGCCCGCCAGCGAAGCACCCGAGGTCGGCCCCGCCGTTCCGGCGGTGGCGCCGAGCGGTCCGGCTGACGGCGCCGCGAGCAATCCCGGGGAGGGTGCGGACGACGGCGCGCAGCCCGCGCTGGCTGTCGAGCCCGAGCCGGTCGAAGGCAGCGGCGAGCCCGGGCCCGCGACCGACGGGGCGACCGACGGGGCGGTCGAGTCGCGCGCGGACTCCGGAGAGGCCGGCCTCGGGACCGGGGAGGAGACGGTGCCGGGCCCGTGAACGCTGGCGCGCGGCTTGTCGGGCTCGCAGCCACGGGATGGCTCCTCGTGCTCGCCACGACATCGCATGCCGCGGTGGAGGTGCATCTCGAGGGCGGGCGCGTCCTCACGGCGCTCAGCGTCGAGCGCGTCGGCGATTCCGTCATCCTTCATCTCGAGTCGGGGCAGATGCGGCTCCCAGCCTCGCGCGTGCGGTCGGTCGTCGAGAAGGCCGACGCGAGCGCCGGGCGCCTGAACGTCGAGGCCTCCGTGACGCCGTCGCCCTCCGCCCCGAGCCGTGGCGCGACCGGGCCGGCCGGTAGCTTGCTGGACGCCGCGGCGCGCGCCTGCGATCGGCTTCCCGCCATCAGCCCGCTCGTGCGCGGCGGCGACCTGGCGAGCGCCGAGTCGCTGGCCCGGCAAGCGCTCGTGACGGCGCCGGGCGATCCGACGTGGTCCATCGCGCTGGGGGAGATCCTGCTCATGCGCCTGCGGTTGAGCGAGGCTCTCTCGCAGCTGCGCTCCGTGCCGGCCCGCGAGCTGTCGCCGGGCCTGACCCGCGCGCGCTCTCTCGCGCTGGCGGAGGTCCTGCTCCGCCTGCACCGGCCGCAGGAAGCCGCCGCGGCGCTGGAGTCCGTCCCCGACGACGCGCACGGCAGCGTCGCGCGCGCGCGCGCCGAGGCGACGGCGGATGCGGCGCTCGCGTCGCGCGGGCGGGCGGGCTCGCCGCACTTTGACGTGGTGGTGCCGCCCGGGACGGACACGCTCGATCTCGGCCCGCTCCTCTCCAGCCTGGAGTCCATCTTCGAGGAGCTGCGTGCGGCGCTGGGCGGCGCGCCGTCGGATCGCATCACGGTCCTGCTTTACCCGGGCACCGAGTTCTGGGAGGCGACGGGCATGGGCCGCGACGTGGCCGCGCTGTACGACGGCAAGGTGCGCGTGCCCGTGCGTCGGCTGTCACCGGCCTCGCCCGCGCTGACGGCGGCGTTGCGCCACGAGGTGGCGCACGCCTTCGTGGACGCGCTGTCTGCCGGACGCGCCGACACGCGCTGGCACGAGGGCATCGCGGAGCACTTCGAGGGCTCGGACGTCGCCCCGGCCGAGCGGGCGCTGCGCGAGGCGTTGCGCACGAAGGGCAGGCCGTGGCCCCCGCCGGTCACGCATGCCAGCAGCCACGCGCGGTTCGAGTGGTTCCTGCGGCGGTACGGCATTGGCGCCGCGCGGCAGGTACTGGCGGGGCTCGCGACGCAGGGTACGATCGACGCTGCGGTGCGCGCCGTGACCGGGCACGACGAGGCCGGGCTGGACGCCGCGTGGAGACAGGACCTCATGCAGGAGCGACGCTGACGGCATGGCCATCGAAGGTCGTCTCGGTCCCGGCGGTGTTGCCGATCTGCTCGCGAGTCTGTGGCACTCGGAGCGGACCGGGACGCTCGAGCTCACGACGGGCGCCATCACGCGCACGCTGGCGGTCTCGAGCGGCGCGGTCGTCTACGTGATCTCGTCCGAAGCTTCGGAACGGCTGGCGGTGCGGCTCGTGGGCAGCGGCGCGGCGACGAAGGCGCAGCTCGTCGCGGCGAGCAAGGCCGGAGGTGACCTTCGTTCCGAGTTGCCGAAGGTCGGCGGGAGCGCGGAGGCGTACGACCAGACCCTGCGCGATCTGGTCGTGCACGTGGTCGAGAGCACGTTCGAGTGCACGGAGGGCAAGTACGCGCTCGTCGATCGCGAGGATCTGGGCCTGCCGGGCGTGCTCGAGGATCTCTCCATGACGGAGATTCTCTGGGACTGCGCGCGCAAGTGCTCCGAGGCCTTCGCGGCCGGCTTCGTCGGCTCTCTCGCCTCGCGCGTGATCCTCGCGGGCGAGCCCTCGATGCTCGAGGATCTTCCCGGGCTCAGCCCGCAGGAGGGGTTCCTCGTCTCGCGCATTGACGGCTACGGATCCGTCCAGGATCTCCTGAACGCGCTGCCGCTGCCGCGCGAGGAGGTCCTGCGTCTCGTCGTGGGCCTGTGCGTGACCGGCTACATCGAGATCCAGGGGCGGCCTGGCGTCAAGCTTCCGCGTCCGGCGCGTTCGTCAGGCAAGCGTCGCGCGAAGACCAAGCCCGCCACGCCGGGCGCCGCGCCGGGCATGGCGCGCCTCGTCTCTCACGCGGGCGCCCTGCCGGGCATGGCGCCGGCGGTCGAGGCCTCGCCCGAACTCGAGCTCGAGGGCATGGACGCCGTCCGCTCGCTGTCCGCACGCGCGGCCGACCTCGACCACTACGCGCTGCTCGGCGTCGGCGCCACCGCCGGCGAGGACGAGGTCCGGCGCGCGTACTACAAGCTCGCGCGCGCCTATCACCCCGACCGATTCGGCAAGGACATCGCGGAAGCGGATCGGGATGTCGTCGAGGCCCTGTTCGCGCGGATCTCCGAGGCGTTCGCCGTGCTCGGCGACCCGGAGGCGAGGAGCCTGTACGACCAGCGGCTCAAGAGCGGCGCGCTCGCCGCGGAGAAGGCGGCAGACAAGGCCGTGGTCGATCCCAAGGAGCTGGCCCGCGCGTCGTACGAGAAGGGTCGCGCGCTCGCGGCCTCGGGAGACCGGTCGCGGGCGATGTCGTTCTTCGAGCATGCCGCGGAGACGGATCGCGACAACTGGGAGTACCGGATGGCGCTGGCGCGTCTCATGATGGGCGAGTCCCGCTTGCGCCGGCGAGCCGAGCAGCAGCTCATCGAGGCCATCCGCATCGACCAGAGCCGCGCCGACGCGTACCACGTGCTCGGCCAGATCTACAAGCTCGCCGGCGTGAACAGCCGCGCCATCGAACAGTTCCGCGAGGGCCTGAAGTGGGAGCCGCAGCACGCCGGAATCCTGGCTGACATGGCCGATCTCGGCGAGGATCCCGGCGACTCCGGCGGCGGCCTGCTCGGTGGGCTCTTCAAGAAGAAGTAAGCTCATGGCGTCCGCCAGGCGCGGGCAAGGAGTGCGCGTGGACGCTCGCAACCGATCATCCGTCGAGGAACACGGCCTCGTGATCGTGGACGGCGTGCGAACGCCCATGGCGTCCTTCGGCGGAAGCTTCTCGTCGCAGAGCGCGAACGCGCTGGGCGCGGCGGCGGTCAGGGCGCTTCTCGAGCGCGCCCGCTGCGACCCCGGCCAGGTGGATCACGTCGTCATGGGCAATGCGCTCCAGACATCGGCTGACGCCGCGTACGGAGCCCGCCACGTCGCGCTCGGCGCGGGCGTTCCCGACGACGTGCCGGCGCTCACCGTCAACCGGCTGTGCGGATCCGGCATCCAGTCCATCCTGAGCGGCGCGCAGATGATGCTCTCGGGCGACGCCGCCACCGTCGTGGCCGGCGGCATGGAGAACATGACGCAGGCGCCGCACGTGATCCGGGGCGCGCGGCAGGGATTCAAGCTCGGCCAGGGTGCGCTCGAGGACTCGCTGACGACGGCGCTCATGGACTCGTGGTGCGGCCTGAGCATGTCGCAGACGGCGGAGACGATCGCCGGGGAGAGGGGCATCACGCGTGCCGAGCAGGACGGCTTCGCGCTGGAGTCGCAGCAGCGTGCCGCGGCAGCCATTGCCGCGGGACGCCTGGCCGAGGAAATCGTGCCCGTGACCGTGCGTCAGGGCCGGAAGGACGTCGTCGTGGAACGCGACGAGCATCCCCGGCCCGAGACGACGCTGGAGCGGCTGGCAGCGCTCCCGCCCGCCTTTTCGAAGGATGGCTCGGTGACCGCAGGCAACGCCTCGGGCATCGTGGACGGCGCCGCCGCCGTGCTGCTCACGCGCGCCGCGCTGGCTCGCGAGCGGGGATGGGCCACTCTCGGCAGCCTCGTCGCCTGGTCCGTGGCGGGCGTGGATCCCAGCCGCATGGGCCTCGGGCCCGTGCCCGCCATCCGCGGCGCGCTGGCGGCCGCGGGAGCGCGACTCGAGGACATCGCGCTGCTCGAGATCAACGAGGCCTTCGCGGGGCAGTACCTGGCCTGCGAGCGCGAGCTCGGGCTGGATCGCGAGCGCGTGAACGTGAATGGCGGGGCCATCGCGCTCGGCCACCCGCTCGGCGCGACCGGAACGCGGCTCGTGATCACGCTGCTGCGCGAGCTCCGCCGCCGCGGGGGCGGCCTGGGCGTGGCGTCCGCGTGCATCGGCGGCGGGCAGGGCATCGCCTTGCTGGTCCGGGCCGCGTGAGCGCGCGCGCGACCGCCCGTGGGCGCGAGCCGCGCGGGTGCGGAGGCGCTTCGTGGCGCTGAGCGTCCGCACCGTGCGACGCGTGGCCGGCGTCGTGCTCATCGCTGGCGTGGCGTACGTGGGCTGGCTGCTGTCGCGCGTGCAGCACCGGCCCTCCGCCCAGGTGCAGGAGCAGCGCGCCCAGCCGGGCGAGGTGCCGGCGGCTCCGCAAGAGGAGAGCGGGTGCTTCGACGATCTCGTGCTGGACTGGGCCGGCGATCGCCTGGAGGCGGGGAGGGGCTGCAAGCAGCCAGACGGCCACTCGAAGCTGGACAGGGTCGTGCTGACGCTCCGGCGGAGCGACGGCCAGGAGCAGATGAGCGTGCGCGCCGATCGCGGCCGCGTCGCCGAGAAGCCAGGATCGCCCGTCGAGCTCGAGGGCAACGTGCACGTCTCGACGCCACAAGGCCTCGTCCTGGACGGCGAGCGGCTGGTCGTGGACAGGGCGGCCTCGACCGTCACGACGGATCGACCGGTGAGCTTCAGCCAGGGCGACCTGGCGGGCAGCGGCGGGCGCCTCCTCCACGACTGGGGGAAGGGCCGGACCCTGCTGGAGACCGAGCCGGAGATCGTCATCCGGGGACAGCGCACGCGCGGTCGCGACATCACGCTGACCGCAGCGACGATCGACCACGACAGCGCGGCCCAGCGCGTGCTCGCCACGACCGCCGCCGAGCTCGCCTTCGCGGACGGCACGATCCGCGGCGACCTCCTGGACGTGGCGCTCAGCTCCGATGGCAATGAGGTCCGGTCCATCCTGGCGACCGGGAACGCCAGCACGCGCACGCGCCTCTCCGGCACGGGCCCGGACGGGAGGCAGGGTCCGCCCGTCGAACGCACGCTCGCGGCCACGCAGATCCAGCACGCCTTCGGCGCCGGCTCGAACCTGCGCGAGATCGTCGCGGAGGGCGGGGCCCGCATGGACGGACGCTCGACGGAGCCGGCGGCCAGCATCTCCGAGCGGCTCGAGGGAGATCGGCTGGCGCTGAGCTTCGGCAGCAGCGCCACGATCATGCTCACGGGCATCGCCGCGCGAGGGGCGCCCGCGCGCTTCTCGCGCACCGAGCCCGGCGCTTCGCGGACGGTCGAGGGCCGCGAGCTGGATCTGACCTCCGGGGAGCGCGGGTTCGAGACGCTCGAGGTGCGGGGCGCGGGCGACCTGCGCGACTCGACGCCGACGCTGCGCCGGCACCTCGTGGCCGATGACGCCGAGCTGTCCTTCGCCCCCGGTGGTTCGCACCTCGAGGCCATCGTGTTCAGCGGCAAGCCTGGCAAGCTCGTCGAGGAGGTGATCGCGCCGGTCGCCTCGCGCCGCACCGTCGCGGCCGATCGCGGCAGCATCCGCCTGGACGCCTCGGGGCCGACCAGCGGCGCGCTCACGGGACGCGTCGAGCTCGACGATGGTCGCGGCCGCGCCTCCGCGGATCGCGCGGTGCTGGAGGAGTCGCCCCGGCGCACGATCCTGCGAGGAAACGCCGCGGTCGAGCGCGAGGGGCGGATCTCGCACGGTGACGAGATCATCAGCGATGAGAAGGCCGGCACGCTCAAGGTCAGCGGTCGCCAGCACACGCTCGTCCGTGACGAGGGCGGGATCCCCGGCATGGCCGCCGCCAGCACCAGCGAGCCCGTGCTGATCTCATCCGACACGCTGATCCTCGTGGACCGGCCCGGCGAGCGCCGCGCGACGTACGAGGGCGGCCGCCCGGCGCTGCGGCGCGGCGACACCGAACTCGTCGCCGACCGGCTGGTGCTCGATGACGTGCTCGGCACGCTCCACGCGACGGGCGACGTCCGATCGCGCCTGCGGCTGTCTCCGCCGGGGAGCGCGGTGCCGTCGGATTCGCCGATTGATCCCACGCGCCTTGTGGATGGGCGCGCGGAGGAGTTTCATTATCGGAGAGCCGAGCGGCGAGTGAGCTACTCGGGAAGCGCGTCGCTGACGCAGGAGGACACCGTGCTCACGGCCGATCGCGTGGACATCTTTCTCACCGAGACCGAGCCGGCTCGCGTGAGGCAGCTCGACGCGGAGGGCACGGCCTTCTTCCGCGCCCCGTCGCGCGGGGAGGCCGAGGGCGAGAAGCTCCGCTGGCTCGCGGCCGATGACGCGTTCGTCGTCGAGGGCGGCGTCAGGCCGGCCCGCGCGCTCGACGCCGAGGGGAACTTCCAGACGGGCGCGCTTCTCGAGATGCGCAAGGGGAGCGTGCGCGCGCTCGCCAGTCCGGCCGGGCGCGCCCGCGGTTCCGCTCCGGTCAAGGCGCCCGCACCATGAGCGCCGGCCCGTTCGGCCTGCCCGCGGGGTCTTCGGACACGCCGGTGCCCGCCGCCGTGGCGGGTGGCGGCAAGGTCCTGCGATGCGAGGGCCTGCGGAAGTCGTTCCGCGGCCGCCGGGTCGTGGATGACGTGTCCCTGGAGATTCGGCAGGGCGAGGTCGTGGGGCTTCTCGGGCCCAACGGCGCCGGCAAGACCACGACCTTTTACTGCATGCTGGGACTCGAGACGCCCGATGGAGGAAAGGTTTTCCTCGGAGATGCCGAGATCACCCACGACCCGATTTACGTTCGGGCCCGCATGGGGATCTCATACTTGCCGCAGGAGGCGTCGATATTCCGGAAGATGACCGTCGAGCAGAACCTGCAGGCCATCCTCGAGACCCTTCCCATCGCTCCGCGGGAGCGTGCGGAGCGCCAGGAGGCTCTCATCGAGGACCTGGGGCTCCAGCGCGTGAGGCGGAGCCGTGGCTATCAGCTCTCGGGCGGCGAGCGCCGGCGGACGGAGATCGCGCGCGCGCTCGTGACCAAGCCGTCGTTTCTCATGCTCGACGAGCCCTTCGCCGGCATCGATCCGCGGGCCGTCGAGGACATCCAGCAGATCGTCGCGCGCCTGTCGGGACGCGGCATCGGCGTGCTCGTGACGGATCACAACGTGCAGCACGCGTTCCAGATCCTGGACTGGGCATGCATCATCAACCAGGGCAAGATCTTCCGGACGGGCTCGCCAGGCGAGCTGGCCGACGACCCGGAGGTCCGCCGCGTGTACCTGGGCGACTCCTTCCGTCTGGCTTGAAAGAGGAATGACATGGCGCTCGAACAGAGACTGAGCCTGCGGCTCTCGCAAAAGCTGGTGATGACGCCGTCGCTCCAGCAGGCGATCCGCATGCTCCAGCTCTCGCGCCTGGAGCTCGAAGAAGAGATCGCCCAGGAGCTCGTGCAGAACCCCGTCCTGGAGGAGACGGACGAGGTCGACGTCCGCCGCGAGGCCGCCGAGGAATCGGGCCTGACCGGCGAGGGGGCCGGCGAGCGCGCCGATGCCGTGACCGCGGCCGAGCCCGCCGGTCCCGAGTCGCCCGCGGACAACCCCGACCATGACTCGGTGGACGAGATCGACCTCGACGCGTACTTCCGCGAGCCCTTCGAATCGGGTTCCGTGCCCAACATGTCGGAGACGCGCGAGCTGCCGTCGATCGAGAACGCGCCGGCGTCCTCGCCGGCCCTGGCGGATCACCTCACGTGGCAGCTCGGCGTGCAGATCGGCGACGCGAAGTCCGCGGTCATCGGCCGGGCGATCATCGGCAACATTGACGACGACGGCTACCTGCAGGCGAGCGACGCGGAGATCATGGACAGCCTGGCCGCGCTGGCCGAGGACGAGCCCGACCTGCACGCGCTCGTCGCGCACGTGACCGCCGCCGACATCGAGCGGGTTCGCCGCCGGATCCTCCGCTTCGACCCCATCGGGGTCGGCGCGCGCACGCTCGAGGAGTGCCTGCTCGCGCAGCTCGATCACCTGGGCATGGGCGACTCGCACGAGGCCGAGGTCGCGCGGCATCACCTCGACCTGCTGCGCGTGCACAAGTACGCCGAGATCGCGCGGAAGCTGGGCGTGGACGAGGACCGCGCGCGCGAGATCGGTCAAGCCGTGCGCCAGCTCAACCCCAAGCCGGGCGCCGCGTTCGGCGGGAACCGCAACGTCCACGTGGTGCCCGACGTCATGGTCACCCGCGTGGACGGCGGGTACCAGATCACGCTCAACGACGAGGGCCTGCCCCGTCTCCGCATCGCCCCGATCTACCGGCGCATGCTCGAGCAGGCGCGCGCGGCGCGCGAGTCGGGCGACACGCCCGAGGCCGACCGGCAGACGCGCGAGTACGTCAGGGAGAAGCTCCGGTCGGCCTTGTGGTTCCTCAAGAGCCTCGACCAGCGCCAGAGCACGATCTACCGCGTGGCCGAATCCATCGTCAAGCACCAGAGGGGCTTCCTCGACGAAGGCGTGTCGGCCCTGCGGCCCCTGGTCCTGCGCGACGTGGCGGACGACGTCCAGATGCACGAGTCCACCATCTCGCGCGTCGTGACGAACAAGTACATGCACACGCCGCGCGGCCTGTTCGAGATGAAGTACTTCTTCCACTCGGGTCTCGCGACCGGCTCGGGGGAGAACATCTCGTCGCTGGCCGTCAAGCAGAAGATCAAGCACCTCATCGAGGGCGAACCCTCGGACAAGCCGCTGTCCGACTCGGAGCTGGTCAAGATCCTGAAGGCCGAGTCCATCGACATCGCGCGCCGGACGGTCGCCAAGTACCGCGACGAGCTCGGCATCCCCGCTTCGCCCCTGCGCAAGCGCATGTGAGCCGCCCGCCCGACGCGCTCTTTCGCGCGCCGGCCTCGCCTCGCGATAGAATCCCGCGTGCGCACGCGCCTCCTCACCGCTTCGGCCCTGCTCCCGGCCGTCGTGGCCATCTACTTCGGCCCCTCGTGGCTGTTCTTCCTGCTGGCCCTGCTGGCCACGGGCCTCATGACGCGCGAGACCCTGGCGCTGATGGGTCAGGGCGATTCGGTCATGAAGTGGCCCATGATGCTCGCCACGGGACTGGTCCTGCTCGCTTTCGCGAGGCCCGAGAGCCTGCCGGTCGAGGGCGCCCTGGCCGCCGCCGCCGCCTTCGTCTTCGGGACGTGGCTCCTGCTGCATCGCACGACTGCCGGAGCCCACGTCGCGCTCGCGGCGCTTCTCTTCGCGCTCGTGTTCCCTGGCCTGCTCATGGGCTTCCAGGTGGGTGTCCGGGGCCTGGGTGACGAGGGATGGGGGGGAGGACGCATCCCCGCGTTGCTGGTGTTCCAGTACGCGGCGGTGTTCGGCGGCGACGCGGCGGCCTACCTGACAGGCCGGGCGGTGGGCCGGATTCCGCTCGCGCCGCTCGTCAGCCCGAAGAAGACCGTCGAGGGCTTCCTCGGCGGCATCGTCGGCGGCGTCCTCCTGGCGCTGCTCCTGACGCTCTGGCTGCCCATTGGCCTTCCGCTGGCGTCGGCGGCGCTTCTCGCCGCGCTCCTGGCCGTTGCGGGAGCCTTCGGCGATCTCGCCAAGTCGCTGCTCAAGCGCAGCGCCGGCGTCAAGGACTCGGGGACGCTTCTCCCCGGGCACGGCGGCATGCTGGACCGTCTCGACGGTCTTCTCTTCTCGTCGCCGCTGCTCCTGCTCGTGCTGACGTCACCCATGCTCGAGGGCGCGCGCGGTGGCTGATCGCCGGGGCGTGACCCTGCTCGGAGCCACGGGATCGGTGGGCACGTCCGCCCTGGACGTGCTGCGCCACCACGCGGATCGCTTCCGGCTGGCGGGGGTTGCGGCCGGCGCGCGCGCGGCCGAGCTGGCCGCGATCGTGCGCGAGTTCCGGCCGGACGTGGCGGCCCTGGCCGACGAACGCGCCGACGCGTCGGCGCTCGCGGCCGCGTGCGCCGAGACCGGCACGCGCCTCGTGCGCGGTGCGGCCGGCGTCGTCGAGGCCGCGGCCGATCCCGCGGGCGATGTCGTCATCGCGGCGATCGTCGGCGCCGCCGGCCTTCCGGCGACGGCGCGGGCGGCGTCGCGCGGCGCCGTCGTGGCGCTCGCCAACAAGGAATCGCTCGTGGTCGCGGGCGAAGCGCTCACGAGCCTGGCCGCGGCCTCGGGCGCGAACCTGCTGCCGGTGGACTCGGAGCACGCGGCGATCCACCAGTGCCTGCGCGCCGGCAGCCGATCCGAGGTGCGCCGCCTGGTCCTGACCGCGTCGGGAGGGCCCTTCCGCGGCCGGAGCGCCGCGAGCCTCCGCGACGTGACGATCGAGCAGGCCCTCGCGCATCCGACCTGGCGGATGGGCGCCAAGATCTCCATCGACTCCGCCACGCTCATGAACAAGGGGCTCGAGGTCATCGAGGCTCGCTGGCTCTTCGGCTTCCCGGAGGAGCAGGTGGATGTCGTCATTCATCCGCAGAGCATCGTGCACTCGCTCGTCGAGTTCCGCGACGGCAGCGTCATCGCGCAGCTCAGCCGGCCCGACATGCGCGACCCGCTGCGCTACTGCCTCGGCTGGCCGGATCGCCTCGACGCGCCGGTCGCGCCGCTGGATCTCGCGGCCGTCTCGCCGCTGACGTTCGAGCGGCCCGACGCGGAGGCGTTCCCGTGCCTGCCGCTCGCGCGGCAAGCGCTGCGAGCGGGCGGCGCGGCCACCGCCGTGCTCAACGCGGCCAACGAGGTCGCCGTGGCGGCGTTCCTCGCGGGTGGGCTGCGCTTCACCGCCATCCCGGCCATCATCGAGCACGCTCTGGAAGCCGCGGGCTCGATGCCGGCCTCGAGCCTCGAGGACGCGCTGGCGGCTGACGCGCGAGCCCGTGAGATCGCGAGCGCGCGCGTGCGACGAGAGGCCGCTCCGTGACGCCACTGCTGTCGTTTCTCGCCGAGGCCGGCCGGTTCCTGCTCGTGCTGGGGCTGGTCGTGGCCTTCCACGAGCTGGGGCACTTCCTGGCGGCCAAGCTGTTCGGCATCCGCGTCAAGCTCTTCTCGATCGGCTTCGGGAGCCGCGTGCTCGGCAAGACGATCGGCGACACCGAGTACCGCCTGGCGGTGATCCCGCTCGGCGGCTACGTGCTGATGGGCGGGGATCACTCCGACGATCCCGAGGCCGTCCGACGCCCGGACGACTTCGACGCCAAGCCAGCGGCGATGCGCTTCGCCGTCATCGCGGCGGGCCCGATCTTCTCGGCGCTCCTGACCGTGCTGCTCATGTGGGGCCTGTACATGTCCGGCGTCGAGGCGCCGGCCTTCGTGCGCGAGGCGCCGCGCCTGGGCGCCATCGCCGACGGCTCGCCCGCGGCGCGGGCCGGCCTCGCGACCGGCGATGTCGTGCTGTCGGTCGCCGGCCGGCCGACGCCCACGTGGGAGTCGCTCACGGAAGTGCTCCTGACGAGTCCCGGCGTGACGGTGGACGTCGCCGTGGACCGGGCGGGGGAGCGCCTCGTCATGCCCGTTGACGTGGAGGTGAAGGGCAAGCACGGCCTGGGCTGGATCGGCGCCGACCCGTGCGCGGCCGTGCGCGTGGCGCGCGTGACCCCGGGCTCGCCGGCCGACGCCGCGGGCCTCCTTGCAGGCGATGTCTTCGAGAGTCTTGACGGCGCGAGGCCCTGCATGCCGGGGGACATCGTGAACGCCGTCCAGGCGGCCGCCGGCAAGCCGATGACGCTGGCCATGCGCCGCGGCGGCGAGATCGTGACGCTCAGCGTCGCGGCCCTTCCGGACGCGGACACGGGGCGCTACCTCATGGGCATCTCGCCCGCGGTCACGACCAGCATCCAGCGGTTCGGGCCCGTGGGGGCGCTGGGCGAGTCCCTGCGGTACACGGCGGATCAGTCGCGCGTGGTGGTGGACATCCTCGGCAAGCTCCTGACGGGGCGCATGTCCGTGCGCGCGATGTCCGGCCCGCTCGAGATCGCGAGCATCACGACGGAGACGGCTTCGGCCGGGCTCGGTCCGCTCATCACGCTCATCGCCATCCTGAGCCTGAACATCGGCATCCTGAACCTGCTGCCGATCCCCATCCTGGACGGGGGACGCATGCTGATCCTGCTCATCGAGGCCGTGCGGGGTCGCGATCTCGAGCGCCGCACGAAGGAGTGGATCCTGCAGGCCGGTCTCGCCATGATCGTGCTCCTGATGGTCACGGTGATCGTCGTGGACGTCATCAAGAAACTCGAGGGCTGAGCGTGGCCAGGACCAAGAAGGGCGTGAGCCAGGCGGCGCGCCAGCAGCAGGAGCGCGAGCAAGCCGTGTTCGACGCGCTCCGGCTCGTGCTCGAGCGACTCGGGCACGACGTCCACGTCTCGCGCACGCTCGAGGGCCGGGGCGGCGCTTGTCTGGTGCGCGGCGCGCCCCGCGTGATCGTCCCGCGCCGCCTGCCGATGACCGAGCGGGTGGATGTCCTTCTCGACGTCATCCGCGCGCATGACCTCGAGGGAGTGGACGTGCCGGGCGAGGTCGCCGAGCTTCTCGGACGCGGCGCGGCGCCCGCTTGAGCGCGCCCGGCTGGCGGGCGGCCGAGGAAGCCGCCGGGGCCGTGCTGGCGGTCGGCATCTCGGGCCCTGAACTGCTGCCCGGCGAGGCCGAGGCGCTCGACGCTCTCCGCCCGGCGGGCGTCATCCTGTTCTCCCGCAACGTCGCGTCCGCGCCCCAGGTGCGCCGGCTCGTCTCGGCCGTGCGCGATCGCCTGGGCGATGCGCTGGTGCTCATCGATCAGGAGGGCGGTCGCGTCGATCGCCTGCGCGCGATCCGCGGCAGGAGCCCGTCGGCGCGGGAGCTCGCGGCGGCGGGGCCCGCGGCCGTCAGGGCGGAGGCCGATCGCACCGCCGCGGCGCTGCGCGATCTGGGCGTGAACTTCAACTGCGCGCCGGTGGTGGACCTGGACGAGGGACACGAGGCCAACGGCATCGGTGATCGCTCGTTCGGCGCCGACGCCGGCGACGTCGCCGCCCTCGCGGGCGAAGTGCTGGACGCGCATGCGGCCGCGGGGATCCTGGCGTGCCTCAAGCACTTTCCTGGCCTGGGCCGCACGGGCGCGGACACGCACGCGGTCAGGCCGACGGTCAGCGCCACGCGTGCGGAGCTCTGGGAGCGCGATGTCGTGCCGTTCCGGCTGCTCGCGGCGCGCGCGCCCGCGGTCATGATCTCGCACGCGGCGTTCACCGGCATCGAGGCCGGAGACGAGCCGGGAAGCTCGAGCCGGCCGCTGATCGAGGGGCTCCTGCGTCGCGATCTGGGCTACGACGGGGTGGTCGTGAGCGACGACATGGAGATGGGCGCCGTCACGGACCGGCCGCCGGGTGAGAGGGCGCGTGCCGCGGTCGCGGCGGGCGTGGACCTGCTGCTCTTCTGCTCGGACCTCGAGCAAGCCCGGGCTGCACGGGATGGCCTGGTGGACGCCGTGGCGACGGGCGGCCTGCTCGAGGGGCGGCTGCTGGAGGCGGCGCGACGCGTGCGAGGGCTCCGGCACGGCGTGGTCTGACGCTCGGCAGGGGAGGCGCGAGCGGCGGACGGGAGCGAGGAAAGCGTGGTGCCCCGGGGCGGAATCGAACCACCGACACGGGGATTTTCAGTCCCCTGCTCTACCAGCTGAGCTACCGAGGCATCGAGCGGGCGCAAATCTTGGCCGTGCGCCCCATGCCTGTCAAGTCGCGGCGCCGGGACCGTCCGTACGTGCTCGATGCGGGCGCTTTCGAAGAGAGAGGCGCGGAGCCACCGCGGGGGCGGCGGCTCCGCGCCGAGAGAGGGAGCGATCGTTTCGACCGCCGCGAGCCGGAGGGAGGGCTCGCCGCGGCGTCGGGCCGCTGCTGCCGCGCGTCAGGGCGCCGTGGCGCGAGCCGCCCTGGAGCTGCGACCCGGCTTCTTCGAGCGTGCCTGCGGCTCCTCGGCGGGTTCCGGCGTGGCGGGGGGCTCGCCGTCCTCGGCGGCGGGCAGGGGAGCGCAGGTACCGTCAATGCCGGGGAGGTTGGCGGCCGCGCGGATGTCGGCCTCGAGCTTGCGCATGATGTCGGGGTTCTCGCGCAGGAACCGGCGAGCCTGCTCCTTGCCCTGGCCGATCTTGAGATCGCCAATGGAGAGCCACGAGCCGGCCCTGCCGACGAGGTCGAACTGCTGGCCGAGGTCAATGAGGTCGCTCTCGAGGGAGATCCCCTCGCCGTACAGGATGTCGAACTCGACCACCTTGAACGGGGGCGCGACCTTGTTCTTGACCATCTTGACCTTGGTGCGGTTGCCGATGACGGAGTCGCCGTCCTTCAGCGCGCCGATCCGGCGAATGTCCACGCGCATCGAGGCGTAGAACTTCAGGGCATGCCCGCCGGGCGTCGTCTCGGGGCTGCCGAACATCACGCCGATCTTCTCGCGGATCTGGTTGATGA
>CAZTIW010000061.1:0-15610 GCA_964613915.1 uncultured Thermoanaerobaculia bacterium | reverse complement strand
CGACAGCCGAGGGGGGACCGGCTGGTCCCCCCTGCGTTGATGCGCGGCGGCTCCGGCTGAGCATTCCTGTTCGGTTGCGGCCGTGCCGCGCTGAGGCCTACTGGCCCGAGGCGGACGCGGCCGCCGTCCACGGCACTTCCTTGAAGATCCCCATGACGCCGAGATCGTCGTTGACGGTGATGCGATCGGGCCTGACACCCGCCGGCAGCTCGAGCGTGAACTCGGAATCAGCCTTCGCGATCCACTGGTAGCCGAAGCCCAGCTCCGTCTTGCCCTGGAACATCGAGACGCCCAGCGGGAACTGGAACGGCGTGCCGCCCTGATTCTGCCGGACGCGCCCGCGGACGATGCTCCCGCCATCGGCGCCCGGCTCGATGCGATAGGACCACTCGACCTTCGGGATTCCCAGGCCGAAGACCCACTGCTTGAAGAACCAGTCGAGGGGCATCTCATAGGTGCGCTCGAGGCTCCGCATCAGGTCCAGGTTGCTCGGCGCCTTCTTGCCCGCGCATTCACCGATGAACGTGCGCATCGCCTTCTTGAAGAGCGCGTCGCCCTCCTCCATGCCGCCCATCCGCGCGCGCGCCAGCATGCGCAGCGCATGCATCGTGAGGCACCCCTTGCCGTACATGTAGTCCTGCCGGTTCCACTCGTAGCCGGTCGGATTCTCGGGCGAGGCCCAGCGGTTGCCCATCGCGAGCGGAGCGATGTCATGCGCCCGGCCATCATCCTTGATGAGGTAGGCCCGGTCCTGGGACAGGCCCTCCCAGAACCAGCGCGTCTTCCCCCCGCGATCGAATTCCTCGAGGACGAGCATCGAGCCGTACTGGGCGAAGCCCTCGGAGAACCACTGGCTCAGCGCCCCGTCACGGATGCGAGCCGCGCCCCCCCACCACTGGTGGCCGACCTCGTGCGCCAGGAACCAGCGCATGTTCCACGGCTGGAACGTGGACTTCCGCAGCGAGGCGAGCTCCGCGAACGCGGTCGTGCTCAGGAAGGCCTCCTGGGACACCGCCAGGAGCGACGCCGACCCGCGGCCGTGCCCCTTCGGATGCGGCGTGATCGTCAGCGAGTCGTAGGGACAGGGCCCGAACCACTCGCTGTAGACCTTGTTCGCGATCTGCGCCGTGCCCACGGCATCGGGACCGTTCTCCGACAGGCTGTAGTCCCGGTTGGCGATGAGCGTGCGCGTGACGGGATCCACGACCGGGAACGTGCGCTTGGCCGTCGCGTTCGTGTACACGGCGATCGGGATCTGGGGATCCTCGACGCCGTCCTTGTCGGCGTCCACCTTCAGGCTCATGCCCCGGTCCGCGCGCATGTTGTGGCCGACGTTGATCGTGGCGAAGTCAATGCCGATGTTGGTGACGAACCGCGCGCACTCCATGTCGGGCAGGACGTCGGCATCGGCACACGGCGTCTCCCGGCCGTTGGCCAGCGCGGTCCAGCCCTTCGGCGACCGGATCGTCGTGTCGAAGACGGTCGGCGTGTCGCCGAGATCCGGCGAGGGATCCGGGAACCAGTTCAGCTCGGCGCGCACGAGCCACGTGGACGCGTCGGCCTTCTCGAAGATGCGCGAGTCGCTCTCCACCTCGACCTTGAGGCGATCGCCCTTCGCGACCTTGCCGGGCAGGGCTGACAGGAAGAAGGGGGCGCGGAGATCATCGCGACCGGGAACCGCCGGCTGGTAGAACTCCACCGCCTTGCCGTTGATCTTGATGCTCTTGACCTTCGCGAAGGAGTTGAAGCCGAAGATCATCGCCTTGACGGAATCCCGCAGCACGTCCACGTCAATCTCGGACAGCATGTGCGTGTCGGTCTTCTGCCCGGGCGTCAGCGTGACCTTCATGACGTGCCGCGGGACGCCGAAGTCGAACTTGTCCGCGTCCTCGGCCTCGATGAAGGGCGACGTGCCCGCCCACTGCAGGTCGCCGTCATGCTGGCCCAGGGCGTGGAACTCGCAAGCGCGTGAGGTGGCGTTGCCCCGCTCGTGCTTGAACGTGACGTCCAGCGAGGTCTCGATGCGGTCGTCGGGCGAATGCGTGAACGTCATGGCAACCAGGTGGGACTGCACCAGGTTCTGCCCCTCCGGCACCTTGACCTGCATGTCACCCGAGAGCCAGCCGGGCTTGCGCGGATCGAGCACGCGCTCGTACGTGCGCAGGGCCAGCTCGAACTCGCGGAAGCGCCGGCGCTCGAGCTCCTGCTGCGTCTCGGGCTTCTCCATGAACTTGCGCACGCCCTCGAGCCACTCCTTGCACTTCTTGTTCTCGGCCTCCGCCTTGGCGGCTGCCTCCGCCGTGTACGTCAGGCTCTCGAGGTGCTGCTGCTCGCTGGCGCCCACGAACGCGAGGTAGAGCTGCTCGATCTCCTTGTTGACGGTCTCGGTGCCCAGGAAGCGCTTGGCCTGCTGGCGCTCCATGGGAATGGGCGGCGTCATCTCGAAGCGCCCGTCGCCGAAGAAGATCGCCCGGTTGCGGATGCCCCGCACGGGCTCGCGCAGGAAGATCCAGCCCGTGAGCGTCCACTTGCCCGCGTCCTTCTCGATGACGAAGTTCTCGACGCGCGCGGCCTTCGTGATGTCCCACTTGGAGGCGTAGACGCCCTCCGCGAACTCCTCGAGGTCCTTGACCGACGTCAGGACGCTCGTCTCGGCGATGAAGGACGCGGCCTCGCCCAGGGACACGCTGGGCTCGTCGGCCGGAGCGACGGGAGCAAGCAGACAGAAAACCAGCAGGGACACCAGCGCGCGCATCAGAACCTCCGTGGACGAGCCCAAGTCTAGATCACCGGGCATGATCGTGGATCGTGGCGGTCCTCAGGCGCGCGGCACGGCTGCGGGGCGGGGGCTCGTGCCGGCGGAACATCCGCACGGGGCGGCCAGCCCCGCGGGGAGGGCGCGCGAGCCGCCGGTGGCCTGATGGCTCGGGGCCCCGCAGACGACGACCGGACGTGACGCAGGATGGGGCATGCTACGCGGCGATGCGCACGATGGCCGCCACTGGCGGAAAGCTCCCGTGACCGGCGCGACCGGCTCCGTGCGCCTGACCGGCTGCCTGCTGCCCGGCCTGATGCTCGTGCTCCTGGCGATGCCGCTGGCCGAGCTGGCGCTGCTCATCTGGGCCGCGGGCGCGATCGGCTTCTGGTGGACGCTCCTGCTGTGCATCGCGACCGCCGTCACGGGCTCGGCGATCGCCCGCTGGCAGGGCGCCGTCGTCCTGCGCCGGGCGCAGGAGGCCGTGCAGCGGGGGGAGGTCCCCGCCGCCGAGGTCCTCGACGGCGTGTTGCTGATCGTCGGGGGCGTGCTGCTCCTGACCCCCGGCTTCATCACCGACGCCGCCGGCTTCACGCTATTGCTGCCCCCGACCCGGGGCGTCCTGACGCGCGCGCTGCGCCGCTGGTGGAGCCGTCAGCGCGGCATCATTGACGTGGCCTGACGCGACCTCACGAGAGGAGCGACGCGGCCTCGCGGTCGAGCATCCAGATCAGCCGCCCCTCGCTGGGCCGCACGGCCTGCGCCGAGATCTGCTCGACGTTGCGCGGACCCTCGAGGACGGCCTTCACGATCTCTGCCTTCTCCTTGCCGCTCACGAGGAAGACGACGTTCGCCGCCATGTTGAACACCAGCGGCGTCAGCGAGATGCGCGCCTGGGCGGGATCCTTGGTCCGCGGCGCGACGACGAGGTTCCGCGTGGCCCGGCTGGCCTCCCATCCCGGGAAGAGGCCCGCGGCATGCCCGTCGGCTCCGCAGCCGAGCAGCACGAAGTCCATGCGCGGCACGCCATGGCGCAGCATGAGCTGCTCGCCGAAGAAGGCGCGGAGCTCGCGCTCGTGCTCGGTGGCGGCCTGCTGGGCCGTCAGACCCTCCGTCCGGATGCGGTGGACCTGCTTGCGCGTGAGGCTGAGCCTCTGCAGGAGGGCCTCGCGCACCATCGCGTAGTTGCTTTCGGGGTGGTCCGCGTGGACGGGACGCTCGTCGCTCCAGAAGAAGTGCACCTGGTTCCAGGGCATCCTGGATCGGTACGTCGCGTCGCCGTCGCCGGCGAGCAGCTGGTAGAGCGAGCGCGGCGTGCGTCCGCCCGAGAGGCAGAGCGTGAACGCCTTGCGGGCCCGCAGGACGTCCTGGGAGACCTTCAGCATCTCGTCTGCCACGGCGCGGCGGAGCGCCTCGCCATCAGCGAGGACGCGAACTTCAGGAGCGGCGGGGCCGGTGGTCATGGAGGGCAGAGTTTCCGGCACGGCGACCCGTCTTGCAAGGGGGCGCGTTGATTCAGGCCAGCGCCGCTACCGTCAGGGCGTCAGCCAGGCGCGGCCATCGCGGGCCAGGAGTTGCTCGGCGGCGGCCGGACCCCAGTCGCCGGCGGCATGATTCGGGAAGTCTCGCGGGGGGATGGACTTCCACACGTCCAGCACCGGATCCGCGATGCGCCAGGACGCCTCGACCATGTCGGCGCGGTGGAAGAGCGTCGAATCCCCGGCCATCGCGTCGAACAGCAGGCGCTCGTAGCCGGTGGCCGGATCCTGCGGGCCGAAGTCGGCGTAGTTGAAGTCCAGCTTCACGTCGGCGAGCTGCAGGGTCGTCGCGGGCCGCTTGGCCATCATCTGCAGCGTCATGCCCTCATCCGGCTGAATGTGAAGGACCAGACGGTTCGCGTCGATCTGCGCCGCGCCGGCATCCGCGAAGAACAGCAGCGGAGGCCGCCGGAACTGCACGACCACTTCGGTCCGCCGGACCGGCAGGCGCTTGCCGGTGCGCACGTAGAACGGCACGCCGGCCCAGCGCCAGTTGTCCACGAAGAGCTTGAGCGCCGCGTACGTCTCGACCGTCGAGGTCGTGGCCACATCGGGCTCCTCGCGATAGCCCGGCACCCGCTGCCGCTTGACGGTCCCGCTCGCGTACTGGCCGCGCACGGCGCGCTCGAGCACCTGCTCCGGCGTCATGGGGCGGATGGCCTCGAGCACCTTGACGCGCTCGTCCCGCACCTTGTCGGCGTCGAGCGAGACGGGCGGCTCCATGGCGACCAGCGCGAGCAGTTGCAGCAGGTGGTTCTGAACCATGTCGCGCACGGCCCCGGCCGTTTCGTAGTAGCTGCCGCGCCCCTCGATGCCGATGGTCTCCGAGGCGGTCACCTGCACGTGGTCCACGTAGCGGCGGTTCCAGATGGGCTCGAAGATGCCGTTCGCGAACCGGAAGACCAGGATGTTCTGCACGGTCTCCTTGCCGAGGTAGTGGTCAATGCGCCAGATCTGCCGCTCGTGGAGTACCTCGCCCAGCTCGCGGTTGAGGCTGCGCGCCGACTCCAGATCGCGACCGAAGGGCTTCTCGACGATCACGCGCCGCCAGCCGCCGCGCTCCTCGCGCGCGAGGCCGGAGTCGCCGAGCAGCCGCACGATCGGCGCGAACATGTCCGGCGGCGTCGCGAGATAGAAGAGGGCGTTCTCGCCGGTCCCCCGCTCCTCGGCGAGCTCCGAGAGCACCTGCCCGAGGCGCCCGTGCGTCGCGCCCTCGCGCAGGTCGCCGGTGCAGTGCCGGATCCGCTGCCGGAAGTCCTCCCACGCGGACCGGTCGAGGGCCTGCGTGCAGAACCGCTCGATGCTCTCCGTCATGAGCGTCCGGAACGCCTCGTCCGTGAGCTCCTTGCGCGACACGCCCACCAGCGCGAACTGTTGCGGCAGCAGGCCGTGAAGGTGGAGGTTGAACAGCGCCGGCAGGAGCTTGCGGCGCATGAGATCGCCGCTCGCTCCGAAAACCACCATGGCGCAAGGCTCGGCCGAGCGGTGATTCATCGCTTCCCCTCGCCGCCCTCGCGCGGCGCCTCGACGTGGCCGCCGAATCCGGCGCGCATGGCGGAGAGCACCTTGTCGGCGAAGGCCTCGTCCGCGCGCGAGCGGAAGCGCGCGAAGAGCGAGGCGGCCAGCACGGGAGCCGCGATGCCTTCCTCGACGGCCGCCTGGACCGTCCAGCGGCCCTCGCCGGAGTCCTGCACGCGGCCCTGGTAGGCGGAGAGATGCGGGTCGCGCGCCAGGGCCTCGGACGTGAGGTCGAGGAGCCACGACGTGACGACGCTCCCCCGCCGCCAGACCTCGGCGATCGAGGCCAGGTCGAGGTCGTACCGCTGCCCCTCCGGCCGGCCCGCCTGGGCCGCGCCGCGCAAGAGGTCGAACCCTTCCGCGTAGGCCTGCATCATCCCGTACTCGATGCCGTTGTGAATCATCTTCACGAAGTGGCCCGACCCGGATGGCCCGCAGTGCAGGAACCCTTCCTCGGCGGTGCCCTCGCGCTCCTGCCACCCGGGCGTGCGCGGGATCGCGCCAAGGCCCGGAGCGAGCGTGCGCAGGATGGGCTCGAGCGTGCGGACGACATCGGGACGGCCTCCCACCATGAGGCAGTAGCCGCGCTCGAGGCCCCAGATGCCTCCCGAGGTGCCGGCGTCCACGTGATGGACGCCCCGCTTCGCGAGCTCGGCCGCCCGGCGGACGTCGTCCTTGTAGAACGTGTTGCCCCCGTCCACGATGATGTCGCCTGACTGGAACGCCTCCGCCAGCTCGCGGATCGCCCCTTCCGTCGGATCGCCCGCGGGGACCATGACCCACGCGATGCGTGGCGGCTCGAGCGCGCGCGCGACGTCCGCCCACGAACGCGCGCCCGTGAAGCCCTCGCCCTCGAGAGCCGCGATGCTCGATGGCTGCGCGTCGAACACCACGACGTCATGGCCGCCCCGGCGAAGCCGCCGCGCCATGTTCGCCCCCATGCGTCCCAGTCCAATCATCGCGAGCTTCATGTTTCGATCCTCACGAGCTGCCACGTCATGCCGTTGCGAGAGCCT
This sequence comes from uncultured Thermoanaerobaculia bacterium, assembly GCA_964613915.1. GTDB lineage: Bacteria > Acidobacteriota > JBCCFW01 > JBCCFW01 > JBCCFW01 > CAZTIW01. Next base: position 8,783 of record CAZTIW010000061.1, on the reverse strand, counting down.
CGCGGACCGCGGCCACGAGCGCGCGCGGCGCCTCCCCGGTGTCCGCGAGCCGCACGAGGAGCGCCCGCCGCCCGCGCTCCGCGAGCACGTCGAAGTCGCCCTCGGCCTGCGCCATGAGCGCGCGGTCGAGCGACGCGGCCCAGGCCGCCTCGATCGCGCCGGCGGACGGTCCCATGACCTGCAGGTACGCGCCCGTCGCAGGCCCCCCCTTGTGAAGCTGCCCCGTCGAGTGCAGGAACCGCGGGCCCGTGCCGAGCGTCGTCGCGATTCCCCGGGTGCGGCCGACCTCGCGCCGGATCGCGCGCAGGCACTCGAAGAGGCTCGCGTTCGAGTCGCGCCAGGCCAGGATCGCCAGCGAGTCGGGCGGCTGGAGATCCCCGAGGTGCGCTCGGAGCACGTCCGCGAGCGTCGGCGCCGCGGGCAAGCGCGCCGCGAGCGCCCTCGCATGATCGCGAGCGGCCTCGATCGCGACCCCGCTGGCCCGCGCGAGAACCTGCCGGTCCTGCGCCGGCGCGGCCGACGGAGCGACCTCCATGCGCCGGCGCGCGGCGATCTTCGCCGCCTCGACATCGGGCTGGTTGAACGCGTGCAAGCCGAGGATCGAGCAGGCCACGGCCGTGGCGATCTCCCAGCGGTAGAAGGCCGCGAACAGGTCGTCCGTCGTCGCGAGGTCGCACCGCGTGATGGGGCCGGCGGTGGCCGGCAACCTGGCGGTCAGCGCCTCGAGCGCGCCCGGATCGCCGGTGAGCCCGAGCACGACGAACGCGCGATCCGCGCCGGAGTTGCGCACGGCGTCCTCGGGCTCGCCTTCCACCGGCAGGATGCCCGCGCCGCCCTTCCCGGACGACTCGGCGACGAGCTGCTCGATCCACGCGCCGCACGGAGCCAGGCGCGGAGACGCCAGGATGGACAGCTTGTCGCGCCCGAGGCGCGCGAGGGCGCCGATGGCCACGCCCAGGCTCACGCCGGGGTTCGAGGCGGCCGGCTCCGTCGCGCACCGATCTCGCATGGCCTGCGCGCGGTCCAGCATCGCCTCGACGTCGAGGCCGAGCAGCACGGCGGGCACGATGCCGAACGGCGAGAGCGCGGAGTAGCGACCGCCGATGCCCGGATCGCCCGGGACGATCGTCCAGCCGGCTTCGCGCGCTTCGCGCTCGAGCGACGAGCCCGGATCCGTGATCGCCACGCAGCGTTCCCGCGCGCGATCGGCGCCCACGGCCGCCACGATGCGCTCGAGCACGATGCTCTTGAGCAGGTTGGGCTCGAGCGTCGAACCGGACTTGCTCGCCACCACCATGAGCGTGGCCGCCGGATTGACCGCGCCCAGCACGGCCTCCACGCGGGCCGGATCGATGGAGTCCAGGACGTGCAGGCGCAGGCCGCCGGCGCGCGTCCCGAGCACGCGCGCCAGCACTTCCGGGCAGAGGCTCGACCCGCCCATGCCGAGCAGCGCCACGTCGGTCAGGCGCGCGCTGGCGGCGCGATCCGCGAGCTCGTGCGCGGGCGCCACGGCCGCGCGCGCGGCGTCGAGGTCCAGCCAGGCCAGCCACGAGGCCTCGTCCGCGCCCGTCCACAGCGAGGCGTCGCGCGCGAAGAGTCGCCGCGTGCCCTGGGCCCGATCCCACGCCTCGGCCGCCTCGCGGACGGCTCGCGTGGCGTCGCCCGGCGCGGGACCGGTGGTCATGAACTCACTCGGCTCGGGTCAGGTGCATGATCTGTCCGCTCTGCGGGCCCAGCCAGATGTTGTCCTGAGGCCCCTCCAGCGCCGAGTAGCGCACGAGGCGGTCGTCCATGGTGTTGATGCGGACCTCCACGTACGCGAGGTTCCAGTCGTCGGCCTTCCCGTGAGGCACGTAGCGCAGGAACACGGGCCGCGACGTGATGTCCTCGACCGTGATGGGGTAGCCGCTCCTGGGATCGTTGCGATCGGGGTGCATGACATTCGAGTCCTCGCCGAACTCGTACGTGGTCTCGTCCCCCGCCCCGAAGTCGGCATGATGATCGATGTCCAGGCGAAACTCGCGACCGCCGAGACCGAGGAAGGCCATGCCATTGGCGCCCGCGCCCTTCGAGAGCGATGTCGTGATGTTGACGGTGATCTTGCGCACGAGATTGTTCAAGGCCTTGCTCCGGGTTGGTAGCTATCAATCCTAGCGCGGTGGCGGCAGAATGGGGAATCCCACCCCGGCGCGAGACTCCCGGCGCGGAGAAGGACTTCCCGCGGTGCTCCTCCGCGTCCTCACATACAACATCCACAAGTGCCTGGGCGGCCTCGACCGCAGGTACCGCCCGGCTCGCGTGGCCGAGGTCATCGCCCACTACGACCCCGACGTGGCGTTCCTGCAAGAGGTCGATCACGGCGTCGCGCGATCGGGGCGCGACGATCAGGCCAGGCTGCTCGCGCAGCTGCTCGGCTACCGGCACGTGCTGCACGTCCCCAACGTCCGCGTGCCCGGCGGTGGCTGGTACGGCAACGCGCTGCTGAGCCGGTTCCCGCTGCAGGCCGAGTCGGCGATCGACCTGACGCTTCCTCCGAAGAAGGTCCGGTCGGCCCTCCACGCCCGCTGCCGCATGCGCCTCGGCGCCTCCACGCGGACCGTCCACCTGTTCGGCCTGCACCTCGGGCTCTCGGGACTCGAGCGCAGGCACCAGCTGCGGAGCCTTCTCGCCAGCGCGCCCATGCAGCGCATCCACCCGCGCGCGCCCGTGATCCTCGCCGGCGACTTCAACGACGTGTGGGGCACGCTCGGCGGGCGCGTGCTGCGGCCGGCCGGCTTCACCGGCAGCGGCGCCTGGCGGACGTTCCCGGCGTACGCGCCGATGCGCGCGCTCGACGGCATCCACGTGCGCGGCGACATCGAGCTGCTCAGCGCGCACGCGTCGCGCCTCGACCTCGCGCGCGACGCGAGCGATCATCTCCCGCTGGTCGCCGAGCTCCGGCTGTCCTGACGGCCGGCGCCGCCTCAGCGCTCGGGCGGCGGCGCGCCCGGGGGCGGGGCGGCCCTGCTGGCCTGCTCCTTCACGTCGCGAAGGAGCGTCGTGATCGCCGCGTTCCCGGGCGCCTTCATGGCGACCAGGTGGAGCTCGGTCTCGGCCTCGCGGAAGCGACCGAGCCCGGCGAGCACCGTCGCGCGCAGGATCCGCGCGTCGTGGAGGTCCGGCAGCACGGCGAGCGCGGCATCGAGATCGTCGAGGCTCTCGTGCAGGCGCGCGGCCGCCGCTCGAGCGCGCGCGCGGTCGAGCCTCGCCGGCACGTGGCGTCCATCGGCCGCCACGGCCGCGTCCACATCCCGAACGCACCCGACCTGATCCCGAAGCTCGCGGCGAACGAGCGCGCGCTGATACAGGATCGACGCGTCCGCCGGTCGGACGCGGATCGCGGCGTCGAGGGCATCCTGCGCCGCGCGGTAGTCCCCCGCCTCGACGCAGGCCCGCGCGCGATCGAGACAGGTCGCGGGGCTCGGATCGAGAGCCTGCACCTCGGCGAGCCACGGATCCTCCAGCGCCGCCGCGCTGTCCGGAAGACCGCGCGCGATCTGCCGGGACGCCTCGGCCGCCGCGCTCAGCCCGAGCGCTTCGAGCGCGCGGGCCATTTCCTCATGAGCGGGTCGCCACCGCGGCGCGACGTCGGTGGCCACGCGCAGAGTCTGCGCCGCCTCCCGCGCGTTGCCTCGATCGAGGTCCGCTCGCGCCACGCCCACGAGCGCCAGGGGCTGCCGGGCATCGAGCGCGAGCGCGCGCCTCCAGGCCGCCTCGGCGTCCACGCGGCGTCCCGCCCGCTCGAGCAACGCAGCGCGCCGGACGGCGACCGGCACGGACGACGGCGCGAGCTTCGAGGCTCGCGCCAGGCGCGCGATCGCAGGAGCCGCGGGACCGTCATCGGCCAGCACGGCGTGAAGGTATGGCCACCGCGCGTTCGCGGGGTCGAGCGTCGCGGCCGCCTCGTAGGCCGTGCCCGCCTCGACGGGACGCTTCACCGCGTGCAGCGCCATGCCGAGCCGCCCCCAGGCCTCCGCATCCTCCGGACAGCGTCGCGCGCGATCGCTCGCTCGCGCGACGAGCGTCGCCGCCTCGCCCGTGAGCCCGGCGATCGGCAACCGGGGCAGCCGCGGATCGGCGGGCCTGGCGGCGAGCCTGGGCGCGCCCGCGCGCGGCGCGGACAGCGCCCGGCCGGCTCCCTGACGGAGGGTGACGCTGCTTCCACCCGCTGCGGCCGGGAACTCCTCGGTGAGCCCGCCCGGCCATCGCACCTCGAACGAGTCCACGCCTCTGGCCTCGCCGAGACCGAAGTGGACGACGGCCGGGGCGCAGGACAGGTAGCTCGTGGTCGGATCCACGCTTCGCGCGACGCGCCGGCTGCCAACCCGCGCGATGACGGTCGCTCCGCGCGCGTCCGCGCGCCCGTCGCCGCGGACGCAGCGAACCATGATCTGGCGCTCGCGAACGCCCGCGTCGTTGCGCAGGATGCGCGCGCGGCCTGCGGCGTTCGTGACGACGAGGTCCAGGTCGAGGTCGCCATCGAGATCCGCGGTGACCAGCGCGCGCGAGACCTCGGAGAGAGCGCCGAACCCGCCCGCTCGCGCCGCGGCCTCGACGAACCGGCCGTCTCCGAGGTTCTCGAAGAGCTGATTGCGCTCGCCGTACTTGCGCGCGAAGCCCTCGGCCGTCTCCGGCCGAGCCGGCACGGCGACGCGGTCCCGGCGCAGGTTCCGGCCGATGAACTCGGACGGCTCCTGGCCGTGGGGAAAGATGCGGCCGTTGGCAATCAGCAGGTCGTCGTCGCCATCGGCATCCACGTCCACGAATGCCGTGCCCCAGCCCGTGAACGCGAGGCTCCCCTGCGCGAGACCGGCCCGTGCCGTGCCATCGGTGAACCGGCCGTTTCCATCGTTCACGAACAGGACGTTGGTCTCGCCCCAGAGGCGCGTGACGAACAGGTCGAGATCGCCATCGCCGTCAGGGTCGCCCGTGGCGACGCCCATGTTCGCGCCCGCGCGTCCGTTCCCATCCAGCGCGAGTCCGCGCTGCAAGGCCTCCTCGCGGAACGTGCCGTCGCCCTGGTTCACCCAGAGATGGTTCGCGACGCCATCGTTGGCCACGAACAGATCCACGAGCCCGTCGCCCGTCAGGTCGGCGCAGGCGACGCCGAGCGCCTTGCCGCGCTTGAGGCCGATGCCCGACTCCTCGCTCACGTCGCGAAACAGGCCCCGTCCCTCGCCGCGGTAGAGCTGGCTGGGCTCGCCGTCGTACGAGTCGGGTCCGCAGTAGATCCGCTCGCCGCGACCGTTGAGCCAGGCGACCTGGGGATCGTGCGCGACGTAGTTGCCGACGAAGATGTCGAGCCTGCCATCGCCGTCGGTGTCCAGGAACGCCACGACGCTTCCCCACCGGCCGTCACCGATGCCGGCCCGGGTCGTCGCGTCGGCGAACCCCCCGGCGCCGCCGAGAAACAGCGCGTCGGGCCCGTAGTTCGCGACGTAGGCGTCCGGCAGCCCGTCGCCGTTCACGTCCCCGACCGCGACACCCTGGCCGTATCCGGCGTCGTCCAGCCCGAGCGCGCGCGGCGCCTCGACGAAGCGTCGGTCAGCGCCCTGAAGGAACAGCCGGTTTCGCGCGGCGTCGGGACGCAGCGGGAACTCGTGACGCCCGCCGTCGAGCAAGTAGATGTCGAGATCGCCGTCGGCGTCCGCATCGAACACCGCGGCGCCCGAGCCCATGATCTCGGGCAGGAACAGCGTGCCGTCCAGTCCGGCGTCGTGCACGAAGTCGAGGCCCAGCTCGTCGGTCACGTCCGTGAACAGCGGCGGCGCCCACGGAGCCGGGGTGGCCGGAGCCGACGACGGCGCGGCTCGCGTCAGCTCGGTTGCCTCGCTCGCGACCTCGCCGGGTACTGACCGCGTGGCGCGACCGGGCTCCGCCTCGCGCGCGCAGCCCAGGCAAGCCGCGAGCAGCCCCGCCGCCAGGAGGCTCCCAGGAAACGACGGCTGTCGGCATCGGCCATCGCACTCGGCACGGTCAACGCCCAGGCGCATGCGCGCACCCCCCGCCCGGCCCTGCCCGAGGGCGAGCCGCGCCCTGACCTGCCGGCGTCCGCGCTCCAGTTGGCACGCGCGGACGGATGCTGGGACTCCGTGACGGGCTACCAGCAGGACCCGCTTGGATGCTAAGCGCGCCCTCCAGGCGTGGCAAGCTGAATCCAACTCGGCTGATAGCGATGTCGATTGATATCAATATCGGGCGTCACGGATGCCCGGCGGACGGGACGGACGGGACGAACGGGGCGGACGGGGGCGATCGAGCGCCGTTCGCGGGAGCACGGTCGGCCATGCGATGATGCCGCGGCCGTCGCGCCATCCTTCCCGGAGACGCCGGCCACCCCGAGGCACGCCACATGAACGGGCCCCCTCCCGAGACCCGCCACCCCGGCCGAGCGCAGGCGCGCCCGGCGCGCGTCTTGCCCGCCGCGCTCGCGCTCGCCTGCGGGCTGGCCGCGGCCTGCCAGCGGGCGCCCGAGCCAGGCCCCGCACCCGCCGCGGCCACCCCGCCTCCGGTCTCCCCGACGGCGCGCATGGCGCAGCGCCTCGAGAGCCTGAACGCGCGCACGACCGCCGAGATGAACCCTTTCAACAGCCCGGCGGTGGTGGCTGCCTTGCGGGCGCGGCTCGCCGCGACGCAGGACCCGCTCGATCGCCTCGCCGTGCGCTTCCAGCTCGCCACGCACCTCATCAACGCGGGCGACGTGACCGCCGCGATCGCCGAGATCGTCAGCCTGCAGGCGACCCCGGCGCAACAAGCCGCCGCGATGGGAGCCGAGTTCGCCGCCGGACTCCAGGACCTGCTCGCGCTCGCCCATCTCCGGCAGGGCGAACAAGCGAACTGCGTCGCGCATCGCACGTCGGAGTCATGCATCATGCCAGTGCGCGGCACCGGAGTGCATGCGGCGCAGGAGGGCTCGCGAGCCGCGATCGAGCAGTACTCGGCTCTGCTGCGGCGCATGCCCGGCTTCCTCGCCGGCAGGTGGCTCCTCAACATCGCGTACATGACGATCGGCGAGTACCCGCAGGGCGTGCCGCCCGAATGGCTCATCCCCGAGAGCACGTTCCGCTCAGAAGCGGACGTGCCGCGGTTCTCCGATGTCGCGCAAGCCGCGGGGGCCGCCTCGCTCGGGCTCTCGGGCGGCGCGGTCATGGAGGACTTCGACGGTGATGGCTTGCTGGACCTGATGACGTCGTCCTATGGCCTGCGCGATCCGCTGCGCCTGTACAGGAGTCGCGGCGACGGCACCTTCGAGGAACGGGCGAGCGCCGCGGGCCTCGATGGTCTCGTGAGCGGCCTGAACCTCGTGACCGGGGACGTTGACAACGATGGCGACGTGGACGTCTTCGTTCCACGCGGCGCGTGGCTGCGCGAGGGCGGCAAGATCCCGAACTCGCTGCTGCGCAACGACGGGCGCGGGAACTTCGAGGACGTGACCGAACAGGCGGGTCTCCTTGCCTTCCACCCGACGCAGGTGGCGTCGTTCGCCGACTACGACGGCGACGGCTGGCTGGACCTCTTCGTCGGCAACGAGTCCGACGAGAAGACGGGCCGGCACCCGAGCGAGCTGTACCGCGGGAGGGGCGACGGGACCTTCGCGAACGTGTCGCAGCTCCTGGGCGACCCGGATCTCGGCTACGTCAAGGGCGCTGACTGGGGCGACATCAACAACGACGGACGGCCGGACCTCTTCGTCTCCGTCCTGGGCGGGCCGAACCGGCTGTTCAGAAACGACGGGCCGGCGGAGGGCGGACGCGGGTGGACCTTCACCGACATCGGCGCCGCCGCGGGCGTGACCGCCCCGCGCTTCAGCTTCGCCTGCTGGTTCTGGGACTTCGACAACGATGGCTGGCAAGACCTGTTCGTCAACGGCTTTCTCGCGGGCAGCCCCGGGCACACGGCGGCGCTCTACCTCGGGCTGCCGAACGACGCCGAGGTCGGCCGCCTGTTCCGCAACCGCGGCGATGGCACCTTCGAGGACGTCACCGTGGCGTCGCGGCTCGGGCGCGTCGCCGTGGTCATGGGCGCGAACTACGGCGACATGGATGGCGACGGCTGGCTGGACTGCTATCTCGGCACGGGCGATCCCGATCTGCGCACGGTGGTGCCGAACCGCATGTTCCGCAACGACGGGGGGAAGGTGTTTCAGGACGTCACCACGGCCGGCGGCTTCGGTCACTTGCAGAAGGGCCATGGCGTCGCGTTCGGCGACGTGGACGGCGACGGAGACCAGGACATCTATCAGAACATCGGCGGCGCGGTCACGGCGGACATCGGCCACACCGTGTTGTTCGAGAACCCCGGCAACCCCAACGCGTGGATCACGCTCGCGTGCGAGGGGCGGACGTCCAACCGCTGCGCGCTGGGCACGCGCATTCGCGCCGCCGTCCGGACGCCGCGAGGCCGTCGCGACATTCACGTCACGGTGGACACCGGCGGGAGCTTTGGCGCCTCGAGCCTGCGGCAGGAGATCGGCCTGGGCGACGCGACGGCGATCGAGGAGATCGCGGTGACCTGGCCCGCGACCGGTCGCGTGCAGGTGTTCCGCGACGTGCCGCTACGCCGCGCGTTCCGCGTCGTGGAGGACGAGGCCGATCTCATCCCCCTGACGCTCCCTACCTTCCGCTTCCGCGCCGCCCCGCCCGGCTGAGCAAGAACGCGAGCCCAGAACGGAGCTCCCACGCACGCGGCAAGGCCGCGTGGCGGGAGGGAGGCAAGGTCCGGCTTCGCCGGCCGCAGCCGGATGG
>CAZTIW010000060.1:0-17454 GCA_964613915.1 uncultured Thermoanaerobaculia bacterium | reverse complement strand
CTGATGTGATGGCTGCCGACGGAGCTGAAGGTGACGAGCGTTTTGACGTCGCGCCGCCGCGCTTCGCCGAGAAGGAACTCGAGGCCGCGCACCTTGTTTCCGCCGCATTGCCGGTGGCTTTCGTCTTCTCGCTTGATGTGAAGCGACTTCAGGCCGTGGGCCCTGGCGAAGGCGGGGGCGTTTTCGACGGGCGTGGGCCAATCGCCGAGATCCACGTGCGGGATGCTCTCGCGCAATCGGATGAACCGCTCGAGGAGCGGCAGCATGTCCTTCATGTTCGAGATCTTCTTCTCGTGCACGAGGACGTAGGCGTTCTCGAGGACCGCCTCCATGCGCTCCGCGTCGGTGATGAAGTACGGCGAGAGGTAGCCGCGGTCGAACTGCATGCCCTCGACGACATCGAGAGCCGTCTCGAAGGTCTTGGCTTCCTCGACCGTGATCACGCCGTCCTTGCCGACCTTGTCCATCGCCTCGGCGATGATCGAGCCGATGGTCTTGTCGTTGTTGGCGGAGATGGTGCCGACCTTGGAGATGTCGTCACCCTGGACGGGCTTGGCCTGCTTCTTGATGGACTCGATGGCGGTCTCGACGGCGAGGTCGATGCCGCGCTTGAGATCCATCGGGTTCGCGCCGGCCGCGACGGCCTTGACGCCCTCGCGGAAGATGGCGCGCGCGAGGACCGTGGCGGTCGTCGTGCCGTCGCCGGCGGCGTCGGAGGTCTTGCTGGCGACCTCGCGGACGAGCTGGGCGCCCATGTTCTCCTGGGGGTCGATGAGCTCGACCTCCTTGGCGACCGTCACGCCGTCCTTCGTGATGACCGGCGAGCCGAACTTCTTGTCGATGACGACGTTGCGGCCGCGCGGCCCCAGCGTGACGACGACGGCATCGGCCAGCTTGTTGACCCCGCGCAGGATCGCCTGGCGGGACGCTTCACCGTAACTGATTTCCTTGGCAGCCATGTCTTGTTCCTTCGCTTCCCGGCTCAGCCGATGATGCCGAGGATGTCATCCTCGCGCAGAATGAGGTGCTCTTCGTCGTCGATGCGGATGTCGGAGCCGGCGTACTTGGCGAACAGCACGCGGTCGCCCTTCTTGACGCCCATCTTCACGCGCTTGCCGTCATCGTCGATCTTGCCTTCGCCGACGGCGACGACTTCGCCCTCCTGCGGCTTCTCCTTCGCAGAGTCGGGGATGATGATGCCGCCCTTGAGGGTCTCCTTCGGTTCGATCCGCTTGACCAGCACGCGGTCGTGCAGGGGGGTGAACTTCTTCATCGCAATCGTCTCCAGTGAGGTGTCGCCGGATTCCGGCGGTGAGCGGGGCGTCGCCCCGTCGTGTTCTCTCCCCGGCGGCGGACGGGCGGACCGCAGCCCTGTCAGAGCCATGGAGGTCAGCGTCCCGGGAGGGCCGTACGGGCTCCGATTCGGACCGCCGTCAGCACTCGTCCGCGAGGAGTGCTGACAATAATGGACGGCCTTCATGCGGCTGTCAAGCTGGCCTCGGAACTGGCTAGAATTGGTCGCGCGACCGGGGCAGGACGGAGAATTCGGGCCCTGGCCGCCTGGAATCCATGCAGGCAGAGCCCCACGACTTCGCGTCCCAAAGCACGATCCTGGCCCCTGGCGCCGCCCTGGCTGCCCCGGAAGCCCGGGGGCCCCTCCCCGCGCCTCGTTGGCGCGGTCCTTGCTTCGATCCGGTTGGCTTCGCCCTCCCCGCGACCGATCCTCTGTCCGGGTGGATGGGGCCACGCGAGTCCTGGTCATGAGCGACAGGGTCATCGAACTGTTCCGAACGATCGCCGCCGAGCGGCTGGAAGAAGACCTGCAGGCGGCCGCCACCGAGGCCGGCCTCTCTCCCCTGCCGGCCGAGGACATCCATCACCTCGTGCAGGTGGTCACGTCGCAGCCCCTCGTGAGCACGCCGCTGGCGGACCTCATCCGCTCGATCGAGCCGGTGGACGCGCACCTGGCGCAGGTGCTCCGCCTGCTGTCCGCCGCGCAGCCGGATCACGACGCGATGCATCGCCTGCTGGCCGTGCCGGATCAGGTCCGCACGGTGGGCGACAAGTGCCTGTTCGAGACGGGGGTCGGGCGGTTCTCGGCGCCACGCGGGCTGGACCTCGAGGAACTCGGCCGCAAGAGCTACGAGCGCGCGGCGCGCATCCTCGAGGGGCTGGGGGAGGATCGCCGCCTTCGCCGCTTCTACGAGGAGAACCTGCTCGACCACAAGAGCCTCGAAGCCGAGGTGCGCCTGCTCGCGCGGTGCTCGGACATGTTCACGCAGCACGCACGCCTGCTCTCGGCGCTGGTCCGCGCCGGCGAACTGCGTCGCGGCCCGGAGCCGCGCCACGCCAATCCGGCGCCGCCAAGCCCGGAGGCCGCCACGGCGCCCCCCGTGGCGTCGACCGCGCTCGCGCCCGCCCTGCCCCAGCGCCACGCGCACGCCCCCGTCGAGGAGCCGCGACGCGTGGCGGACATGCATGTCGTTTCCCGCACCGAGGAAGAGCACGCCGAGGAGCGGATGCGCGAGCTCATCCTCGCCGAGAAGACCGTGCTGTTCTCCATGCTCGATCCGGAGATCCTGCGCACCGAACTCAAGCGCGTGGTCCTGCACCAGGATCTCGCCATTGACCAGCTCTGCGACGAGATCTGCCTGTACTCGACGGGCACGCAGGATCCGCGCAAGCCCGCCTCGTACTTCATGGTCGGGCCCACCGGCGTCGGCAAGAACTACGTCGTCGAGAGCCTGATCCGGCTGTTCGAGCAGCTCTGGGGGATCGAGGTCCCCTACCTGGAGCTCGAAGGCCCCGAGTTCACCTACCCCTCCGACATCAACGAGCTGAAGGGCGCCGCCCGCGGGTTCATTCGCTCGGACGAGGAGGGCATCATGAGCAAGTTCTACGAGCGCGCGCACGACAAGCCGTTCTCGGTCATCCTCGTGGACGAGGTCGAGAAGTCCCACCCGCAGCTCCGCCGCTTCTTCCTGCCGATCATGGACCGGGGTGTCATGACCGACAACCGCGGTCGCGTGCTGCACTTCGCGAACACGACGATCTTCTTCACGAGCAACATCGGCTACTCCGAGGCGCAGGGTTCATCGAGCCCGATCGGCTTCGGCGACGCCGACGCGAAGAAGCGCGTCGTCGCCTCGTTCGTGGACCAGAGCCTGCGCCGCGGCATGTCGCCCGAGTTCGTCAACCGCGTGCACGTCGTGCACTTCGCGCACCTCACGCGCGAGGGCATCGAGGACATCTTCGAGCTCGAGGTGAACAAGATCCGGCGCCGGTACCACGGCGCCCAGGAGATGGAAATCGAGATCACGCCCGCGGCCCGCGAGGTCCTTCTGGCGCGCGGATACCACCCGGACTACGGCGCCCGGAACCTCTCGAAGGTCCTCAACCGGTGGATCAACATCGAGATCAGCAAGACGATCAAGCGCGACGAGGCCCGGCACGAGTCGGACGGCATGCCCGTGCTCTCGCAGCTCCGCGAGATGCGCGAGGGCAAGCGCCCCTTCGACCGGGCGCGCGTGGACGAACTGGTTCGCGGCTGCGCGCGCGCCCGCGTCCCCTATCGCGTGATCACGATCGATGCGGAGGGCGGTGAGCTCGTCTACCGGCGCGGCTGAGGCGCCCGCGGCCCGCGGCGACCTGCTCGGGCGGCTTCAGGACCTCATCGAGCGCACGTACGCGCTCGAGCGCGGCCCGGATGCCGCAGCGCACGTCATCGGCGACGCGGGCCTGACGGCGCTCTACGGCGCCGCGCGCGAGGATCGCAGGCCGATGCTGCTGATCCGCCACCGCGGCGGCGAGCACCTCGTGAGGGTCTACTACCCGGACAGTCTCGTCGAGAACCTCGAGGCGCATGATCCGTGCCGGGGGCTCAACGAGCACAACCTGCGCGACTTCGCGGCCTTCGTCGAGGAGCTGGATCACTTCCTGCAGGTCGTCGCCTGCGTGCGCGCGGGGCGCGAGGTCTCCGCCGTCGAGCTCGAGCTGCACGCGAACGTGACGAAGACCCTCGTGGCCTGGTTGTTCCTCGCGCGCACGCTGCGGCGCGAACGACTCGACCCCGGCTCGCGCGCCGCCGTCCTGCACGAGCTGCTCGAGCGAGGAGACTACGGCGCCGAGGAGCCCGAACTCCGCGACCGCTACCGTGACGCGCGGCATCACGCCATCCGGTTTCTGAGGCGCATCGAGCGCGAGCCGCCAGCCAGCCGCGCGGCCCTCCTGCGCCGGTTCTCGGTCGCGCCGCTCAGCGGCAAGCTCGCCCTCTGCGGCTGATCGCGACGACGCTCGCGCGGACCGGGCTGGAGGCGCGCCCCCCGCTGCAGCTCACGCCCACCGATACGTGAGGGTCGCCTCGATGTCAGGGTGAAGGCTGCGCTTGACGGGACAGGCCTCGCCCGCGCGCTCGAGGCGCTCTCGCATTTCCGGCGGAACGGATGCCGGCAGGCGGACCTCGACCGGGAGGCGGGCGATGCGACGGGGCGCCTCGGCGCTCATGTGCTTCTCGACGGAGGCGCTCGCGCCGTCAATCTCGATGCCGTGCTTGCGCGCGGCGATGGCGATGGTCGTCAGCACGCAGGTCGCGAGGGCCGTGGCGACCAGATCCGTCGGCGAGAAGGACGATCCGTCGCCGGCGTTGTCGGCCGGCGCCGCCGTGACCGCCGTCGTGCTGCTCGGGCCGTGCGTGCAGCGCGTCTTCAACTGTCCGAGGTACTCGACGGTGACTGGGACCATGACGCGATCATGTCACGGGGGCAGCGGGCGGCTCGTCTGCAGGATCGCTGGCAGGCTCGTCCCCCGTGCCGGCGGCGGGGTCCGCGACGGGCGGCGCGGACATGCCCAGGAGCGCCGCTGCGGCCTCGCCCATCTTGCCGCCCGTCTCCCACTCCTCATCCACCACCAGCGTCGCGCCGCCGCCGAGCAGGTGCAGCGCGTGCACGTGATAGCGGCCACGCGCCACGATGGCGACGTGCGGCGCCTGCGCCCGGACGACGCCGATCACCTCGATGCCCGCGCGAAGGTCGGGCACGGTCACGATCACGGCCTTGGCCCGCCGGAGACCCGCGTGCTCGAGGACCTCGTCGCTGGCCGCGTCCCCGACCAGCGACTCGATGCCCTCGCGCTCGGCTTGCGCCGCCGTGCGCGGGCTCAGCTCGATGGCGAGCACCTCGATCCCGGCGGCCTGCAGCGCCAGCGCCGCGCCGCGACCCGAGGGACCGAGCCCCAGCACGAGAACATGCCCCGAGTGCTGCTTGCCGCCGGGCGTGAGCGCCGTCGCCCCCTGGGGCGCCCCGCGAATGCCGAGCCGGGCGAGCACGGCCTCGACGAACTTGCCGACGTCGAGCGCGCGGGTCACGAGCCACGGCGTCAGGATGAGCGACACGACCGCGGCGGCGACCAGGAGCTGCACGAGCGTCTCGCCGAGCAACTCGGGCGCGCCCGCCACGCCCGCGAGCACGAAGGCGAACTCGCCGACCTGCGCGAGGCAGAGGCCCGTCGCGACGGCCACGCGTGGCGGGAAGCCCAGCGCGATGCCGATCCCCGCCGCGAGCGCAGCCTTGCCGATCATCAGCACGGCCACGACCAGCACGACCAGGGCGGCGTGCTGGCCGATCCACGCCAGATCCGCGCGCATGCCGACCGTCGCGAAGAACGTCGTGACGAACAGCGCGCGCAGCGCGCCGATGTCGGCGCGAACGCGCGTGGCGAAGGGAGAGCTCGCGAGCAGGAGCCCCGCGACGAACGCGCCGATGCCCGGCGACACGCCCAGGCGGTGCGCGAGCCACGCGGCCCCGAGGCACGTGACGACGGACACGAGAATCGGAAGGTCGCGCGAGCCGGACGACGTCGTCGCCGCCATGACGCGCGGAAAGACTCGGCGGCTGAGCAGGTACAGGGCGCCAGCCAGCGCGAGCGCCGCCACCAGCGAGGTCGCGACACCGATGAGCGCGGCGCTGGCCGTCGCCCCCTGCGTGAGCGCGGCCGTCAGGATGACGAGCGGGACGACGGCCATGTCCTGGAACAGGAGCACGGCCGTCGCCAGGCGAGCGTGAAGCGCGTCCACTTCGGAGCGCTCCCGGAGCGTCGCGATCACCGTCGCGGTGCTTGACAGCGCCACCATGGCGCCGACGACGATCGCGGTCGCCCACGAGTTGGGGCCCGCGGCGACCAGCGCGGCGAACGCCGCGAGCGAGACGAGCACCTGGAGCGCTCCCAGCGCGATCGTGCGGCGCCCCACGCGGGCCAGCTCTCGCCACGAGAACTCCAGGCCGACCGTGAACAGCAGCAGCGTGACGCCCAGTTCCCCGGCCGTATCCAGGAACGCGCCGCGCTCGACGACACCGAGCGCCGACGGCCCGACCAGGACCCCGGCCAGGAGCGCGCCGACGATGAGGCCCAGACCGAGACGCTGCGACAGGAGCCCCAGCGCCGTGGCGGCGCCCAGGAGCACGACAGCGCCGAGGACGAAGGACCAAGCATCCATGATCGCGACACGGTCGCATGGTGGCCACCCGCCCGTCCACCGCGACCGTCACGGCCGGGCATTGACGCGAGGCCGGGCAGGCCGGAGGATGCTTCATGCAAGGCGACTCCCACGCGGCGGCGAAGCGCAAGTTCGACTCGGCCGGGATGGCGGCGACGTACCGCGGGAAGTTCGTCGGCACGAGCAAGGACCGCCGCGAGAAGGCGTGCATCCGGCGCGCGCTCGCGGGCGTGCCTGCTGGCGCGCTGGTGCTCGACCTGCCCTGCGGCACGGGGCGGATCACGACGTTCCTGCTGTCCGAGGGCTTCCGGGTCGTCGCGGCGGACGCCTCGCAGCACATGATCGACCAGGCCCGCGCCGCGTGCCTCGAGACCCTCGGCTGCTCGGAGGAAGCGCTCGATGACCGGGTGCGCTTCGGCCAGCAGGATGTCATGGCCACGAGCTTCGAGCCCGGCGCCTTCGCCGCCGTCGTGTGCAACAGGCTGTTTCACCACTTCACGGAGCCCGGCACCCGCCAGCGAGCGCTCGCGGAGCTGGCCCGCGTCAGCGCCGGCCCGATCGTCGCGTCGTTCTTCTGCTCGTTCGCGCTCTCGGCGCTCAAGTTCCGGGTCGTGAACGCGTGGCGGGGCGTGACCCCCGACGACCGCGTCCCCATCCCCTTCCGCGCGTTCCGCGCCGATGCCGAGGCTGCCGGCCTGCGGGTGGACGCCGTCCATCCGGTGCGGTTCGCGATCTCGCCGCAGACCTACGTGAGGCTCGTGCGGGCGTGACGGGCGCGCGGCTGCGGGCCCTCGCGTTCCGGGTCGCGAGCCGCGGCCTCCCGGCGCTCGCGCCCGCCGAGTGGGACAGCCTGATCGATGGCGCCGACGTGCTCGGCTGCGACGGCATCGGCTGCCGGACGATGCGCACTTCCGGGGGCGATCGCGTCGTGAAGGAGTTCGCGCTCCGCCGCACGCTGAGCTCGGGCCTCCTTCGACCGCATGCCCTGCGCTTCGTGCGCGCGTGCGCGGAGCTCGCGCGCCGCCAGATCGCGGCGCCCCTGGCCGAGGGACCGTGGCGGGTGGACGCGCTCGCCCGGCACGCGGTCATCTACCCCTGGCGCGAGGGCATCGAGATGCGCGAGCGTCTTGCCTCCGGAACGGATGCGGCGGACGCCGCGCGCGCGTTCGGCCGGTTTCTGGCGCGCCTGCACGCGGCAGGCGTCCGCTTCCGCTCCGCGCACCTCGGCAACTTCCTCGCGACGCCCGACGGCGCGTGCGCCCTGCTCGACTGCCTGGACGTGTCCTTTCGCGAGGGTCCGCTCGGCCCGGGCGAGCGCGGCGAGATGTTCGAGCAGGCCCTGACACGTCGCCCGGGCGACGCCGCCCTGATCGAGCGGCACGCGGGCCCGCTCCTCGAGGCCTACCTCACGACGGCGGCGCTGAGTCCGGACGCGTCCCGCCGCACGCTCGCCCGCCTTCCGCGGACGCTCCGCGGCGACTGACGTTCGAGACGCGCGGGCGCGCCGGCCGGGCGATCACGCCTGCGCGAGGCGGCCCTGCCAGAGCGCGAGCGCGCGTGCGACCTCGTCGGGATGCGTGGACCCGAGCGTGCGCTTGGCGCGGATGCTCCCCAGCGGCGTGAGCAAGGCACGGTCGAGGCCTGGCAGGCCCTCGGCCGCCAGCTCCTCATCCGACAGATCGGCCAGCCCGCGCGACGTGGACTCGGCGAGCGCGACGAGCCGCCCCACGCGCTCGTGCGCCTCGCGAAACGCCGTTCCCCGCCGCACGAGCTCCTCGGCGAGGTCGGTGGCGGCCGACAGATCGGGGCCAGCCGCGCGGGGCGGCAGGAAGCGCGCCGTGGCGACCGCAGCCGCCAGCAGGCGCAGGCTGTCGCGCGTCGTGTCCGCAGCGTCGAACAGCGGTTCCTTGTCTTCCTGCAGGTCGCGGTTGTAGGCCAGCGGCATGCCCTTCAGGAGCGAGTGCAGCGCGACGAGCGACGCGTGCACGCGGCTGGCCTTGCCCCTCACGAGCTCCGCCACGTCCGGGTTGCGCTTCTGCGGCATCATGGACGAGCCCGTCGAGTAGGCGTCGGAGAGCCGCACGCTGCCGAACTCCTGCGTGGACCAGAGCACCAGCTCGTCCGCCAGGCGCGACGCGTGCGTCATGAGCAGCGCGCAGCACGAGACGAACTCGATGGCCCAGTCGCGATCGCTCACGGCATCCAGCGAGTTGACGCTCACCCGGGCGAATCCCAGCCGCCGCGCCGTCGCCTCCCGGTCCAGCGGGAGGGAGGATCCCACGCATGCGCCCGCTCCGAGCGGGCTCCGGTCGGCTCGCGCGCGCGCCTGCTGCACGCGCTCGGCGTCCCGGTCGAGCGCCTCGACGTGCGCCAGCAGGTGATGCGCGAGCAGCACGGGCATGCCCCGCTGGAGATGCGTGTAGGCGTGGCTCACGACGTCCCGATGGGCGGCCGCCTGATCCACGAGCGCGCGCTGGAGTTGCCGGCACGCGGCCTCGACCTCGAGCGACGCGGTCTTGAGCCACAGCATCACGTCGGTCACGACCTGATCGTTGCGCGAGCGCCCGGCGTGCAGGCGCTTGCCCAGGTCGCCGCACAGCTCCACGAGCCGCGCCTCGACGGCCGAGTGGATGTCCTCGGGCGCGTCCTTGCCGAGACCGTCCGGCGGGAACGTCCCGGCATCCACGTCGGCCTCGACCCGGTCGAGCGCCTCCATCAGGCGCGCGAGCTGGGCCGCGTCCAGCACGCCGGCCTCGACCAGCCCCTCGGCGTGCGCCCGGCTGCACGCGAGATCCTGCCGCACGAGGCGCCGGTCCACCGGGAGCGACGTCGAGAACCGCCGCATCGCCTCGTCCAGGGGCTCGCTGAAACGGCCGCCCCAGAGCTCGCCGCTCACGCCCTCGGCTTCCCGCCGGCCGTGCGCGCGGCCTCGGCCGCGCGCTGAACCTGCGCAGCCGTCCGCGCCGGCAGGCCGAAGATGTCGATGAACCCCGGCGCGGACGAGTGACGGAAGGCATCGCCCTCGCCGTACGTCGCGAGCGCGTGATCGTAAAGCGCGTGCGGCGAGCGGCGCCCGGCCGCGACGGCCCGTCCCTTCGACAGGCTCATGCGCACCTCGCCCGTCAGGGGCCGGCACGCCGCGTCCACGAACGCGCCGATGGACTCGCGCAGGGGCGTGAACCAGAGGCCGTCATAGACGAGGCGCGCGAGCTGCTCGCCCATCGCGGCCTTGACGCGCCGCGTCTCGCGATCGAGCACGAGCTGCTCGAGCGCCTCGCGCGCGGCGTGGAGCGTGATCGCCGCCGGAGCCTCGTAGACCTCGCGTGACTTGATGCCGACCAGCCGGTCCTCGATCACGTCCATGCGGCCCACCCCGTGCGCGCCAGCCAGGTCGTTGAGTTCCGAGAGCAGCGCCGGGCCGCCCATGGCCCTGCCGTCGAGCGCGACGGGGATTCCCTCCTCGAACCCGATGGAGACCTCGCCGGGCGTGTCGGGCGCCGTGCGCGGATCCGCCGTCATCTGCCAGCAATCGTCGGGGGGCGCGACCCACGGGTCCTCGAGCACGCCCGCCTCGATGGCCACTCCCCACAGGTTCTCGTCGAGCGAGTACGGGTTGTCCCGCGTCGCCACGACCGGGATGCCGTGCTCGCGCGCGTAGGCGATTTCCTGATCGCGCGTCTTGAGCTCCCAGTCCCGCAGGGGCGCCAGGCATCGCAGGTCGGGCGCGAGCGCCGCGACCGCGACCTCGATGCGGACCTGGTCATTCCCCTTGCCGGTGCAGCCGTGCACGATGGTGTCGGCTCCCGTCTGGCGCGCGATCTCGACGCAGCGCTTGGCGATCAGGGGCCGGCCCAGCGACGTCGCCATGGGGTACACGCCCTGGTAGAGCGCGCCCGCCTTGAGAGCAGGCCAGATGTACCCGGTGACGAACTCCTCGCGGAGATCCTCGACGAAGACCTCCGACGCCCCCGTCGCGATCGCCTTCTCGCGCACGCCGCGCAGTTCCTTCTTCTGCCCCATGTCGGCCGTGACGGTCACGACCTGGCAGCCCGGGTGCTGGACTTGAAGCCACTTGAGCATGCAGGAGGTGTCGAGACCTCCCGAGTAGGCGAGCACGAACTTCTTCACGTGGGGATCTCCGGAAACGAGCGCCATTCAGGGAGCGAGCAGGGCTTCGAGCGCCAGGCGAAGGCGCGCCGTCCGGCGCACGCTCCGCGGAAGAACCAGGATCGTATCGTCACCGGCGACCGTCGCGAGGACATCGGGCAGGGCCAGCCCGTCCAGCCAGACCGCCGCGCCGGGCGCGCGACCGGCGAGCGTGCGCACGATGACACAGCTCTCGTTCGCGTCGATGCCGGTGATCTCGAGCGAGGCGACCGACGCGAGCCGCCGCGCCTCGGCGGCATCAGCTGGCGCATCCGGCGCCCCGCCGCCGGCCTCGGCGTAGCGATAGCCGCCCTCGGTCGGCATGCGCAGGATGCGCATCTCCTTGAGGTCCCGCGAGAGCGTCGCCTGCGTGACGGGGAAGCCCAGCCGCTTCATCGCGCGCGCGAGCGCCGCCTGCGAGGCGATGGGCGTCTCCCTGATGAGGGCGCGCATCTCCCGCTGGCGGCGCAGGCGCTCGGCCGAGTCCGACATGTCAGGTGGCTCCGCCAGCCGCCGCGAGTCCAGCGGTCTCCTCGCCGAGCGCCTCGTCGAAGGCGCCCAGGGCGGCGTCCACGTCGGCGTCCGTGATGATCAGCGGCGGCGCGAGGCGCACGACATCCTTGCCCGCCGGACACGTGAGCGCGCCCCGCGCGTGGAGCCGCGTGACCACCGACGCCGCGCGGTCCCCGGCAACCTGCACGCCCAGGAGCAGCCCGCGTCCCCGGACGTCCGTCACCACCGCGTGGCGGCTGGCGAGCCCTTCGAGCCCATCCCGCAGGCGCGCCGCGCGCAGGCGCACGCCGTCCAGGAACCCTGGCGCGAGGAGAACGTCGAGCACCGCGTGAGCCACCTGCGCGACGAACGGCCCGCCCCCGAAGGTGGAGGCGTGGTCACCCGGAGCGAACGCCTGCGCCGCCGAACCGCGCGCGAGCATGACGCCCATGGGGAGCCCGCCCGCGAGCGCCTTGGCGGAGGCGAGCGCGTCAGGCGCCACGCGGGCGCCCTGGAACGCGTACATCGTGCCCGTGCGTCCCATCCCCGTCTGCACTTCATCGAAGAGCAGCAGGGCCCCCGTGCGATCGCACGCCTCGCGCAGCGCCTCGAGGAATCCCGCTGGCGCCGGCCGCACGCCGCCCTCGCCCTGGATGACCTCGACGATCACCCCCGCGGTCGTCGCGTCAATGGCCTCGCGCGCCGCGGCCGCGTCGCCGTACGGCAGCGTCACGAAGCCGGGCACGAGCGGCCGGAAGGCCTCCTGGTACTTCGGCTGGGCCGTGGCCGACAGCGCGCCCATCGTGCGCCCGTGGAACGACCGCTCGAAGCAGACGAGGCGCGGGCGGCCCGGGTGCGCCTTGCGCGCGAGCTTCAGGCAGGCCTCCACGGCTTCCGCGCCCGAGTTGCAGAAGAACGCGCGGTCCATGTCCGAGGCCGCGGTCAGGCGCTCGGCCAGGCGCACCATCGGCTCGGTCCAGTAGAGGTTGCTGACGTGAAGCAGGCCGTCCGCGCCCGCGCGGATGGCCGCGACGATCGCGGGATGCGCGTGGCCCAGGCTCGTCGTCGCGATCCCCGCCACCAGGTCGAGGTACTCGCGGCCGGCGGCGTCGCGCACGCGCGCGCCCTGCCCCGACACGAGCTCGATGGGGTACCGCGCGTACGTGTTCATGACCGCGCGTGAACCGCGCTCGATGAGAGTGCCCGCCCAGGGCGGCGCCGCGGGGGTCACGGCCGGCGTCCTGTCCGTCATGACGGCTCATCCGGAACGAGCAGCGTGCCCACGCCGCGGTCGGTGAAGATCTCGAGAAGCAGCGCGTGGGGCAGGCGGCCGTCCACCATGTGCACGCGCGGCACGCCGGCGGCGATGGCCGCGAGCGCGGCCGCGATCTTGGGCATCATGCCGCCGGACGCCTTCCCCGACGCGACGAGCGCGGCGGCCTCCGACGCGGTCAGTCGCTCGACCAGCTGGCCGTCCACCATGATGCCAGGGACGTCCGACAGGAACACGAGCTTCTCGGCGCGCATCGCCGCCGCGACCGCGCCCGCCACCAGGTCCGCGTTGATGTTGTGCGGCTGTCCCGAGCCGTCCGCCGCGGTGGACGAGAGCACGGGCACGTAGCCGCGCTCGAGCAGGAGCCCGAGCGGCGTCGTCTCGACGGCCTCGACCTCGCCGACGAAGCCGATGTCCTTCCCGCCCGGCTGATGCCGGCGCACGCGGAGCATGCCGGCGTCGGTTCCGGACAGGCCGATGGCCCTCGCGCCGGCGCGGTTGAGCCGGGCGACGACTTCCTTGTTGATGCGCCCCGAGAGCACCATCTCCGCGAGCTCGGCGCTGTCGGCGCTCGTCATGCGGTGGCCATCCACGAAGGTCGTCTCGATGCCGAGCCGCTCCATCATGCGCGTGAGCGCCGGGCCGCCGCCGTGAACGACCAGCGGCTGGATGCCGACGTGCTCGAGCAGCACGACATCGCGCGCCCACGAGTCCGCGAGCGCCGGCTCGCCCATCGCCGCGCCGCCGTACTTGATCACGACCACGGCCTCGCGGTAGCGCTGCAGGTACGGCAGCGCCTCCACCAGCACGCGCGCCCGCGCCTCCAGTTCCTCGTTGCGGATGATCGCCTCGGGCGGCACGGCTACACCTCCCGGCACGCGGAGTGCGCGCGTGCAGGCGAAGAGCGTGATCGGTGTTCCTGGCGGCTCATTTCGTGTTCCAGTCTTGAAGTAGGAGCAACATGATCGGCGATGGATCGGCGGTCCTGGCAAGGCCCGAGGAGCGAGGAAGCCGGAGCGTAGTTGAATCCTACGTGAGGATTTCCGAGCGACGAGAACGCAGCCAGGGACGCCGAGGCGCGCCGAGCATTGCGGCACCTTCGAGAGTGGAACACTAGCTTCTGTAGCTCCCGTTGATGTCCACGTAGCCGTGCGTGAGATCGCAGGTCCACGTCGTGGCTGACCGATCGCCCATGCCGATGTCCACCAGGACGCCGATCTCCGGGCGCTTCACGGCCGCGGTCGCCTCGTCCTCCGAGTGGCGCGACACGTGACCGGGCTCGAGCACGACGACGCCGTTGAGGGAGATCGTCATGCGCTCGGACTCGATCGGCACCCCCGACCGGCCAGCCGCCGCGACGATGCGTCCCCAGTTCGCGTCCTCCCCCGCCATCGCGGTCTTGACGAGCGGCGATCCGGCGATGGTCCGCGAGATCGCGAGGGCATCGGCCTCGCTCCGCGCGCCCGTCACCGTGATCGAGATGAGCTTCGTCGCGCCCTCGCCGTCGCGGACGATCGCGAGCGCGAGCTCCAGCAGGAGGCTCTCCAGGGCCTCCACGAACGGGCCGGCTTCGGCTTCGCTCACGCGCGCGCCCGAGGCGCCGTTGGCGAGCAGCGCGATCATGTCGTTCGTGGACGTGTCGCCGTCGACGCTGATGCGGTTGAAGGTCCGGTCGGTCGCGCCGCGAAGGCACTCGGCGAGCACGCCGGCATCCACGGCCGCGTCGGTCGTCACGAACGCGAGCGTCGTCGCCATGTCCGGGTGAATCATCCCCGAGCCCTTGGCCATGCCGCCAATCCGGACTTGCCGGCCGCCGAGTTCCAGCGTGCGGCCGGCCTCCTTCGGCACGAGATCCGTCGTCATGATCGCGCGCGACGCCGCTGCGTGGCCCGCCACGTCGAGCGCCGCGACGGCCGCCGGCAGGCCCGCGATCAGCTTCTCGACGGGGAGGGGCTGTCCGATGACGCCGGTGCTCGCGACGAGCACGCGATCCGCGCGCACGCCGAGCAGGCGCGCGGTCTCGGACGCCGTCGCGCGCGCGGCCTGCAGGCCCGCCTCGCCCGTGCACGCGTTGGCGTTGCCGGCGTTCGCGACGATCGCGCGCGCGATGCCCCCCGAGCTGAGGAGAGCTTCGCGGCAGGCCGCGATCGGCGCCGCCTGCACGCGGTTGCGCGTGAACACGCACGCGGCGGAGGCGTCGCGGTCGCTCGTGATGAGCGCGAGGTCGGGCGCCTTCGCCCGGAGCCCGCAGTGCGTGCCGGACGCTGAGAAGCCCTGCGGCGCCGTGACGCCACGGTCCGGCCGGGGGACGCTCATGCTCCCTCGCGGACGGCTGGCAGGAGCCCGGCGGTCTCCGGCAGGCCCAGCACGACGTTCATGACCTGCACGGCCTGCCCCGCCGCGCCCTTGATCAGGTTGTCGATGACGGCGATGACGACCACGGTGCCCGCGGCCTCGTCCACGACGGGCGCGATGTCGCAGAAGTTGGTGCCGACCACGTCGGTCACCTCGGGCAGGCGCCTGGCGGGATCGACGATGCGCACGAACGGGCTCTGCGCGTAGAACGCGCGGTGCGCCTCGAGCGCCCGCGCCTGCGTCCAGCCCATGTCGTTCGGCATCACGACGCTCACGAGGATCCCGCGAACGATGGGAACGAGGTGCGGCACGAACGTCACGGTCACCGGGCGTCCCGCGAGGCGGGAAAGGCCGGCCGCGATCTCGGGAGCGTGCTGATGGCGACCGACCCGGTACGCGCGCAGCGTTCCGCCCACCTCCGAGAACGACAGGCTCAGGTCAGCCTTGCGGCCCGCGCCCGACGTCCCGGACATGGCCGCGATCGTGATGCCCGCGTCGCCCCCTCCGGCGCGCACGCCGGGCGCCGCCGCGAGCTGCGACGCCGTGGCGTAGCAG
The DNA here is from genome assembly GCA_964613915.1 of uncultured Thermoanaerobaculia bacterium. Classification (GTDB taxonomy): domain Bacteria; phylum Acidobacteriota; class JBCCFW01; order JBCCFW01; family JBCCFW01; genus CAZTIW01. The sequence continues at coordinate 2,143 of CAZTIW010000060.1, read as the reverse complement.
CCCGCGCACGCGACCAGCGTGGCGTCGGTCAGCGAGCGACCCGCGAGTTCCGGCAACCCGTACGCCGCGCGGCCGAGCAGATCGGGAGCCGGGTGTTCGGCCCCGTACCAGCGGCGATAGGCGCCTGCGTCGGGCAGTCTCAGGTCGCCCGAGAGATCGATGACCCGGCCCGCGCGCCCGGCAATCTGCGCAGCGGCGCGCGCCGACGCGCCGTGAGGCAGCGCGAGGAACGCGACGTCCACCGACGGGAACGTCGCCGGATCGAAGGCCAGGAGCTCGCCCGTCACCAGGTGGCGCTTGCCGGGATGAAGGTCCTCGAAGCGCTGCCCGGCGGACGCGTCCGCGTAGAGGCCCGCCAGCCGGACCTGCGGGTGCCCCGCGAGCAGGGCCGCCAGCTCCGCACCCGAGTACCCCGACGCTCCGACGACCGCGCACGTCACCACGATGAGAACTCCCGGCGCGCGGACCGTCCCGCGCGCGACGCATGATCATGCAGAGTTCCGCATATTCATGCAAGCGCGCGGCACGTGGCCGGAAACGGTGCCCCCTCCCTCACGATTCGCTCGCGAATCGTGAGAAGCGCTTCAGCGCGGGAGCACCCTGACCGAGTCCTGGCCGAGCATGTACCGGCCGCCGGTCGTCCAGCCGCGCAGGTACCCCACGGTGTCGCCGATCTGGAAGCCTGCCTTCGGGTTGTCGAAGTTGCAGGTCAGGTCGGCCAAGCCGTCGCCGTTGACGTCGCCCACCGTGCAGGCGGGCACGCCACGGCTCACGACCAGCGACGCCTCCCGGCCCGTGCGGCCGAAGGTCAGCGTGTGGCGCTGCACCTGGGTCGGCGCGCTGAAGGTCGGCGTGCTGAGCACGGCGACGGGAATGTTCCCCTTCTTCTTGTAGTTGATGTTGTTGGGGAACTGCTGGGGTCGGATGTCGATGCCGACCTGATCCTCGACGCAATCCGGCACGCCGGTGCCGTTGGCGTCCGTCTCGGGGTTGCCGCAACCGCAGTGACCGGGCGCGTACTTGTTCGCGTCGAGCGGGCAGAGATCGCACGCATCGCCGAACTGGTCGCCGTCGCTGTTCGCCTGGTCGGGGTTGGCGTTGAGCGGGCAGTTGTCGCACACGTCGCCCACGCCGTCCGCGTCGTAGTCCGACTGGGCTTCGTTCACGACCGTGGGGCAATTGTCGCACGCGTCGCCGAGGGGATCCGCATCCGAGTTGGCCTGATCCGGATTCGGCGTCAGCGGGCAGTTGTCGCACGAGAAGGGCGCTGCCAGCGTCGGGTCGCCCACGCCGTCGCCGTCCGTGTCGGTCTGAGCCGGGTTCGCGACCGCAGGGCAGTTGTCGCAGGCGTCACCGTAGCCGTCGCCGTCGCCGTCCTGCTGCCCCGGATTCGGCGCGGTCGGGCAGTTGTCGCAGGCCGAGCCCAGGCCGTCCTCGTCGGGATCCTGCTGGCCGGGGTTGGAGACGTTCGGGCAGTTGTCGCAGACATCGCCCTTGCCGTCGCCGTCCGCATCCCTCTGGTTGGGATTCGAAACGGAGGGGCAGTTATCCAGGTTGCCGCAAATGCCGTCGCCGTCCGCGTCGTTGGCGGGATCGAGCACGCAGATGTCGCATGCGTCGCCGTGGCCGTCGCCGTCCGCGTCCGCCTGGCTGGGGTTGGCGGTGTTCGGGCAGTTGTCCACGTTGCCGCAGACCCCATCACCGTCGGCGTCGTTGTCCGGGTCTAGCGGGCAAGCGTCGCAGGCGTCGCCCAGGCCGTCGCCATCGGCGTCCGCCTGGCTGGCGTTGGCGACGCTCGGGCAGTTGTCCACGTCGCCGCAGACGCCATCGCCGTCCGCGTCGTTCGCCGCGTCGTTCGGGCACGCGTCGCACGCGTCACCCTGGCCATCGCCGTCCGCGTCTTCCTGACCCGCGTTGGCGGCGCTCGGGCAGTTGTCCACGTCGCCGCAGATGCCGTCACCGTCCGCGTCGTTCGCCGCGTCGTTCGGGCACGCGTCGCACGCGTCGCCCTGGCCATCGCCATCCGCGTCTTCCTGGCCGGCGTTGGCGACGCCCGGGCAGTTGTCCAGGTCGCCGCAGATGCCGTCACCGTCCGCGTCGTTCGCCGCGTCGTTCGGGCACGCGTCGCACGCGTCGCCCTGGC
>CAZTIW010000059.1:0-18151 GCA_964613915.1 uncultured Thermoanaerobaculia bacterium | reverse complement strand
CGCGCAGCCGCGTCGGCAGGGCATCCTGCGGAGCCTCCGCCGGCTTCGACTCGGGCGCGGAGGCCGCTGCGGGCTTTGCCGCGTCCGCCGCGCCGCTCGGAGCGGCGGACGGCGCGGCACCGGCCGGCCCGGCGGCGGCGGCCGTGGCCGCGGCCGGAGCCGTCTCCGCAACGCGGGCGGCCGGCGCCGGCCCGTCGGTCGCGCCCGGGGAGTCGGCCACGCGCGCCTCGGAGGCCGTCGTCGCGACAGGCTGCCGGAGCGTGATGATGTCGAGCAGGCGAAGCGCGGCCAGGAACCGAAGCGCCGCCGCCTCGGGGAGGGGCGCCCGCGCGAGGACCTCGGCCACCGTGCGGCGGCCATCGCACGCGAGCAGCGTGAAATCGTAGGCCTCGTCGGCGCCCGTCGCCTCGTGATCGGCGAGGCGCTCCATGACCATCTCGGGCACCGCGTCGCGGCCGCCGAGCACCTCCATCGCCGAGTTGGCGTCCCAGCAGGTGAGGATCCCCTCGGCGACCAGACGCGGGACCTCGAGGCCTTGCTGCGGCTGCGCGTCTCCGGCGAGAACGCCGGGCTCGCACGCGTAGGTGCCCGTGCGCAGCCCGAGCGTGGACTCGACCAGCTCGACCACGCGCCGGCGCTCGGCGCGCGTCACGGCCTTCTCGTCGAGCATGCCGGCGCGCACCAGCTGGCGCGCGAACGCCCAGCCTCGATCCGGCGTCCGGAACTGCCCCGCCGCGCGCGAGCGGTCTTCCTCCGTCAGGACGCCCTCGCGGATGAGGTGAGAGGCCAGCGAGAGCGCGGGATCGGTGCTACCTGCGGTGCTGACCCGCCCCTCGACGAAGTAGATGCGACGCTCGAAGTCTCCGGACCGGACGACGAGCATGCCGCTCCACTCGCCCCGCGCGAGCCACGCGCACAGCCGCGGGAGCGTGGCCGGGTCGCCCAGGCGCCCCTCGGAGGGAGCGGGCGCGGCGCCGTCGAGCGTCTCGGGGGAGCTCATGGCGCGCGTCCTTGCGCGCCCGCGCGGTTCGTGAAGACCGTGCGACCGGCGGCGTTGCGCGTGATCACGGCCGGCGGGCCGCGCCGCCGGGGCGCGGGCTTCTCGACCTCTTCCACGGGCGGCGTCCAGTCGAGGATCGGATCGAATTCCGCGACGCCCACGAAGGACACGCCCTCCGCGTCCAGGGCGTCCCCGGGCGGCAGCGCGATCGTGGCGCCCAGGAAGCCGAGATAGTGGTGAATCTTGCGCACGTACTGCCGGGTCTCCGCGAATCGGGGCACGCCGCCGGCGCGCCGGACGGCGCCCGAACCCGCGTTGTACGCGGCGACGGCGAGCGTCCAGTCGCCTCCGAACTCGTTCAGGAGCTCGCTCAGGTGAGCTGTCCCGGCGGCGACGCTCTGCTCGGCGTCGAAGGGATCCTGGACGCCGAGCCTCTCCTGCGTCGCGGGCATGAGCTGCATGAGGCCCTCGGCGCCCGCGCGACTCACGGCCATCGGATCGAAGTCCGACTCGCACGCGATCACGGCCTCCACCAGCCGCGGATCCACGTCGTGCTCCGCCGCGTGCTGATCGATCAGGGCGAGGAACGGCAGGCGACGCGCGCCGGGCCGCGGGAGCGCGGGGCCGGCAGGCTCGGGCACGTTCGTCCACACGGGGCCGCGCTCGGTCTGCACGAGCACGATTCGGGCGCGGGCGTCGTGCGGAGCGCACGCGAGAATCGCCGCGCCCACGAGGGCGCGACCGACGGCCACCCGCGCGCTCATGCCGTCGCTCCGGCCGCGCGCTCCCCCACGAGCTTGGGGAATCGCGCGAGGGCGGCGGCGAGCCCGGCCGCGTTCTTGCCGCCTGCCCACGCCAGCTCGGCGCGGCCGCCGCCTCCGCCGCCGACATCCTTCGCCATGACCGCGACGATCTCGCGCGCCGCCTCGCCGCCGAGCCGCGCCGCTGCGGAGTCGCGCAGCGCGACGATCAGGGCGACCTTCCCGTCCTTCTCCGAGCCGATCGCAAGGCCGTCGAGGCCCGCTTGCTCGCGCAGCCCTTCGGCGATTTCCCGCAGCGCGTTGACGTCGAGGCCCGCCATGAGACGCGACTCGAGGCGCAAGCCCGCGACCTCGATCGCCTCGCCGCGGGGACCGCTGCTGGCCGTCGCCGCCTGCTTGCGCGCGTCATCCAGCTCGCGCCGCAGCGCCTTCACCTGATCGGCCAGGCGATGGACGGCGGGCAGCAGCTCGGTCCGCGGCGCCTTGACCGCGCCCTCGAGGCGGGCGAGCAGATCCTCGTCCTCCGACAGGCGCTCGATGAGGCCCGCGCCCGTGATGGCCTCGATCCGGCGAACGCCCGACGCGACGCCTCGCTCCGAGAGGATCCGCAGCCCGCCGATCTGCTCCGTGCGCTCGCAGTGCGTGCCGCCACAGAGCTCGACCGACCAGTCGTCCACCGCGATGACGCGCACGACGTCGCCGTACTTCTCGCCGAACATCGCGACCGCGCCCGCGGCGATCGCCTCGGCATGCGGCATCTCGCGCCTGGTCACGGGTCGCTGCCCGAGAATGCGCGCGTTGACGCGCTGCTCGATCTCGCGCAGCGTCTCGGGGGGCGTCGGCTCGCCCGCCGTGAAGTCGAATCGCAGCCGATCCGGCGCCACCAGCGAGCCCGCCTGGCGCGCGGAATCGCCCAGGACCTCGCGCAGCGCTGCGTGGAGAAGGTGCGTGGCCGTGTGGTTGGCCATGATGCGTCGCCGCCGCGCGGCGTCCACCTCGGCGTTCAGCGCGTCGCCCACCCTGACGCCGCCATGCTCCACGATCACCGCGTGACCGGTGACTCCGGGCTGGAGCGCCTGCGTGTCCCGGACGCGCATGCGGACGCGGTCTCCGGCCAGCACGCCGGTGTCGCCCACCTGCCCGCCCGACTCGGCGTAAAACGGCGTCCGGTCGAGGACGACCCAGCCGGTCTCGCCCTCGCCCAGCGCTTCGATCATCCCGTCCGGCCCGAGCAGCGCCTCCACGCGGCAGCCGTCGGTGGACGTCTCGACGTAGCCCAGGAAGGCGGTCGGCGCGACGCGCGCATCGGCGGGAATGCGCGGCATCGCCGTCTCGATGGTTCTCGCCGCCGCGCGCGCTCGCTCCTTCTGCTCCTGCAGGCGCCGCTCGAAGCCGTCGCGATCCACGCCCAGCCCGCGCTCGCGCGCCAGCTCGGCCGTGTACTCGATCGGCAGCCCGTGCGTGTCGTGCAGCAGGAACGCATCCGCGCCCGACACCCGCTTCTCGCCACGCGCCGTCGCGCCGGCCATGATCTCGTCGAGCAGCGCGCTGCCCTGCGCGAGGGTCGCCTCGAAGGCGAGTTCCTCGCGGCGGACCGTCGCGGCGATGGCCCCGGCCTCGCGCTTCAGCTCCGGATAGGCGTCCCCCATGTTCGCCACGATGATGGCCGAGAGCTCCGACAGGCACGGCGCCTTCATGCCGATCCGCCCCGCGTGCGCCGACGCCCGGCGCAGGAGCTTGCGCAGGACGTAGCCGCGTCCCTCGTTCGAGGGGAACACGCCGTCAGCGACCAGGAACGTGAGCGCGCGGACGTGGTCCGCGACGACGCGCATGCTGACCCGCTCCTCGCGAGCGAAGTTCACCTCGTCCCCGAGCTCGAGCGGCACGTGAGCGATGCCGCTGCGCCGTGCGATCTCCGCGATGAGCGGCTGGAAGAGATCCGTGTCGTAGTTGGAGTGGACGCCTTGCAGGATCGTGGCGACGCGGTCGAGCCCCATGCCCGTGTCAATGGACGGCTTCGGCAGCCGCGTGACGGCGCCCGAGGCGTCGCGCTCGAACTGCATGAACACGAGATTCCAGAACTCGAAGTAGCGACCGCAGGCGCAGGCCGGCGAACAGTCTGCCCGTCCGCACTCGATGCCCCGGTCGAGGTAGATCTCCGAGCACGGGCCCTGGGGCCCCACGTCGCCCATGGACCAGTAGTTGTCGTCGGCCCCGAGGCGGAACACGCGCCCCGCGCCGAGGCCGATGTCGCGCTGCCAGATGCCCTCGGCCTCGTCATCGTCCTCGAACACCGTCGCGACCAGGCGCGCGCCGTCAATGCCCCAGCGCTCCGTGACGAGCCGCCAGGCCCAGGCGATGGCGTCGCGCTTGAAGTAGTCGCCGAACGAGAAGTTCCCCAGCATCTCGAAGAACGTGTGATGCCGCGGGCTGCGCCCCACGGTCTCGAAGTCGTTGTGCTTGCCGGACACGCGCAGGCACTTCTGCGACGACGCCGCGCGGACGTACTCGCGCGTGGCCTGCCCCGTGAACACGTCCTTGAACTGGTTCATCCCCGCATTGGCGAAGAACAGCGTGGGATCGCCGGCAGGCACGAGCGAGGACGAGGGCACGACGCGGTGCCCGAGATCCTCGAAGTAGCGCAGGAACCCCGCGCGAATGTCACGCGATTGCATCCCGAGCCTCAGAAGTTCTGGCCGATGTCGTAGGGATTCTTGCCGGGCGGCTGCTCGGCCGCCGGCGCGGCGCGGCCCATTTCGGCGGTCTCGTCGGCGGCCGACTGGACGCCCGCGAGACGCATGTGCAGTTCGTCCGCGTGCGAGGCCCTGCGCAGCGCCTCCTCGCGCGTGATGAGGCCCGCGCGCAGGAGAGCCTGCAGCGACTGATCGAACGACTGCATGCCGTACTGGCTGCCGCCGGCCGCGATGGCCTCGCTCAGGTGACGCGTCTTGTCGCGCGCCTCGATGCACTCGCGCACGTGCGGCGTCGCCCGGAGAATCTCGACCGCAGGCACGCGGCCGGTGCCGTCTGCGCGCGGCACGAGGCGGAGCGAGATCACGGCCATCAGCACGGACGCGAGCTGCAGGCGCACCTGCCGCTGCTGGTAGGGCGGGAAGAGCGCGAGGATCCGGCTGATGGTCTCGGGAGCGTCCGTCGTGTGGAGGCTCGAGAGCACCAGGTGACCCGTCTCGGCGGCGCCGAGCGCGATGTCCACGGTCTCCATGTCGCGCATCTCGCCCACGAGGATCACGTTGGGATCCTGCCGCAGCGCCGAGCGCAACGCGGGCGCGAACCCGGTCGTGTCGATCTCGATCTCGCGCTGGTTGATCAGCGACTTCTTGTCCCGGTGAAGGAACTCGATCGGATCCTCGATCGTGATGATGTGCTCGCACCGCGTGCTGTTGATGTACTCGATCATGGACGCGAGCGTCGTGGACTTGCCCGATCCCGTCGCGCCCGTGCACGCGATGAGACCGCGCCGCTCCTCGCAGATCTGCGTCATGACCGGCGGGAGCTGCAGCTCGGCGAACGTCAGCACGCGATGCGGAATCACGCGCAGGACGAGCCCCACCGTGCCCCGCTGCTGGAAGACGTTCACGCGGAAGCGTCCGAGCCCGGGGACCGAGTAGGCGATGTCCACCTCGAGGTTGGCCTTGAACTTCTCGCGCTGGCGGCTCGACAGGATCGAGAAGGCGCACGCGATCGTGTCCTCGACCTGCAGGCGCTTCAACTCGACCATCGGCTGCAGGCGACCATCCACGCGAATGACCGGATGGCTCCCGACCTTCAGGTGGAGGTCGGACGCTCGGCGTTCGACGGCGGCCTTGAGGATGTCGTTGAGGTGCACGGCGGCGCTCCGGGAAGCCCCCACAGCATGCCAGCCTGGCGCCCCCTCGTGCAACCCGAGTCCAGGCGCAAGTGCTTGTGTCTTCGGACTTTAGCGCCGGCCCGACGGCGCGCCGGTCCGGGTCAGCCGCGCGCGGCCGACTCCGCCACGACCTGCGTCAGCCAGCCGAAGTCATCGGCCAGCCGGCCCGAGGTGATGCCGAAGTACTCCTCTTGCAGCGCTTCGGTGATCGGTCCGCGCTTGCCCGAGCCCACCTGCTGGCGGTCCACCGAACGGATGGGCGTGATCTCCGCCGCGGTGCCGGTGAAGAACACTTCCTGCGCGTGGTACAGCATGGACCGGGGCATTTCCGCCTCGCGCACCTCGAGGCCGCGGCGCCGCGCCAGGGTCATGACGCAATCGCGCGTGATGCCCGGCAGGATCGAGCAGGCGAGACTCGGCGTCAGCAGGCGCCCGTCCCGCACGAGGAAGATGTTCTCGCCCGAGCCCTCGGACACGTTGCCGCGCGTGTCGAGCGCGATGCCCTCGGCGTAGCCGTCCGCGAGCGCTTCCATCTTGATGAGCGCGGAGTTCGCATAGTTCGCCGAGGTCTTGGCCAGCGCGGGGAGCGTGTTCGGGCTCATGCGCTGCCAGGACGCCACGCGCACGTCCACGCCGTTCTCCGTCGCGTCCTTCCCGAGGTACTTGCCCCAGGGGAACGCCGCGATGACCACCTCGACCGGGCAGGTCAGCGGATTCACGCCGAGAGCCCGGTATCCGCGGAAGGCGATGGGCCGGATGTAGCAGGACCGGAGCTTGTTCGCCGCGATTGTCTCGACGGTGGCGCGAGCGAGTTCCTCGGCCGTGTAGCCGATGTCCATGCGGTAGACCTTGGCCGAATCCACGAGGCGGCGGCAGTGCTCGTCCAGCCGGAACACCGCGGGGCCGGCGGGCGTCTCGTAGCAGCGGATGCCCTCGAAGACCGCCGAGCCATAGTGCAGGGCGTGCGTCAGGACGTGAACCTGGCACTCCGCCCACGGGACGAGGTCGCCGTTGACCCAGACGAACGCCGACTTCTCGATGCCGCCATCAACCGACGAGGAATGAAACGCCATGGATGCCTCCGGGTGCATGCGAAAGAGCCCGGCCGGCACCCGCAGCGAGACGGGCGCGCGGCGCACGGAGGGGCCCGGGTGTCGCGTCGGATGCCTCAGGATACCGGCATCCGCCATGCCGCGCACCCGCAGCGCGTCACGCCGACCAGCACGGCCGGCCCGGTTCAGTACCGGATCAGGCTGCTGATGGGGCGCTCCCCGAGATGCTGGCGTCCCCCGAGAGCCGCGAGCTCGATGAGGAAGCCGAGCCCGAGCAGGCGGCCGCCCGCGCGCTCGACGAGCCTGGCCGCCGCCAGCGCCGTGCCCCCGGTGGCGATGAGGTCGTCAATGATGACCACCCTCTCGCCCTCGGCGACGGCGTCCACGTGCATCTCGACCGTGTCGGTCCCGTACTCGAGGGCGTAGCTCTCCTGCAGGGTCCGCCACGGGAGCTTGCCCTTCTTGCGCACGGGCACGAAGCCGGCGCCCAGCTCGCGCGCGACGAGCGGCCCGAGGATGAACCCGCGGGACTCGATCCCGAGGATCTGCGCGGGGGGCGAGGCGCGATGCGGATCGGCCAGGAGCTTCGCGGCGGCGGCCAGCGCCCGCGGCTCGCGCAGGAGCGGCGTGATGTCGCGGAAGAGGATGCCGGGCTTGGGAAAGTCCGGGACCTCGCGGATGAATCGCTTGAGATCCTCGACGGTCACGCGCGAGCTCCGGTGCTGGGCGGTGCGGCCGCGGCGGGCTGTACCGCAAAGAAAGCGAGCCCTCGGACCGCTGAGTCCGAGGGCTCATCGAGAGGGCTTCATGGTCGGGGCGAGAGGATTTGAACCTCCGACCCCCTGCTCCCGAAGCAGGTGCGCTACCAGGCTGCGCTACGCCCCGGACGAAGCCACCCCGGCCCTGCGCCCACGCGCCCCCGGCCGGAAAAGAGGCGTGAGTGTAGTCAGGCGCCCCCTCGAGCGCAACCGCGCCATGGGGCCGCGACGATTGCTGGCGACTCCGGTGGCCCCCTCGGGTGCGCGGCGCCGCCGGCGAGAACCTGGCAGGAAGCGCGTCAGGGCCAGGACGACCAGGGCGTGGCGGGCGCGTGGCCGCCAGCGCCGATGAGCGGGACGAAGGCGCACGCGTCGCCGGTGCGATGGAACGTGCCGCCGTCGCGCTTCTCGACGACGTGCAGGCGCTCCGCCTCGCCCCCGGTCGCGACGGGAAGCACGAGGCGGCCCCCCTCGCCGAGCTGCTCGACCAGCGCCTCGGGGAGATCGGGCGCCCCGGCGGTCACGAGGATGCGCGCGAAGGGCGCCCGCCCCGGCAGCCCGAGCGTGCCGTCGCTCTCCCACACGCGCACGTTCGTGATGCCGAGCTGCCGCAGGAGCTTCCGCGCCCGGCGCGCCAGACTCGGCACGCGCTCGACGGTGTCCACGCGCGCGCCGAGGCGTCCGAGCACCGCAGCCTGATAGCCGGAACCCGTGCCGATCTCGAGCACGCGGTCCGTGGGCTCCGGCGCCAGCAGCGCGCTCATGATCGCGACGGTGGAGGGACGCGAGATCGTCTGCTTGCTGCCGATCGGCAGCGGCTGATCCGCGTACGCCCGATCGGCGAGCGCCTCGTCCACGAACAGGTGCCTGGGCACCGCCAGCATCGCCGCGATGACGCGCTCGTCGGTCACTCCCCTGCCGATCACGTCACGCTCGACCATCCGCTCCCGGAGGCGAATCGGATCCGCGCGCCGCTGCACGGCGGGCTCGCGCGGTCTCACGCGCGTCGCTCGCCGCCCGTGCGCATCGCGGCGACGATGCCCGGCAGCGCGCCCGGGGCGTCGTCCGCCGTCACGTCGGTGCGCAGCAGCGTCACGCTGGCGTGGCCGAGACGCGTGACCGCGTGGTAGTCGGTGCCGGGATCCGCCTGCCACTCGGGGTGGCCGCCGACCCAGAGAAAGCGCCGGCCGTCGGCCTGCCGATCCTCGCGAATCGGATCGCGATACACGCGCCGCGCGAGGCGGGTCTGCGAGACGCCCGCGGGCGCGCCCTCGGGGAGGTTCATGTTCAGGAACGTGCCGGCCGGAAGGCTCCCGGGCCGGGCCACGAGCGCCGCGACCAGCTGCGCGGTCAGCGCGCCCGCCGGGCCATAGTCCGAGCTGGGGCCGCCCCTCACCTGCGACACGGCGAGCGCGGCGATGCCGAAGAGCGCGGCCTCCCGGGCGCCACCGACGGTCCCCGAGTAGGAGACGTCGTCTCCCATGTTGCCGCCCATGTTGCAGCCGGACACGACCACGAGCGGCCGCTCGCCCTTCAGCACGTGATGCAGGGCGATGTTGACGCAATCCGCGGGCGTGCCGTCCACGGCGTGAACGTCGTCACCGAGGTCCTCGACGGTCAGCGGGCGCGTCAGCGTGATCGCGTGCGAGACGCCGGACATCTCGGACGCCGGCGCGACCGTGACGACGCGGAAGGCGCCGAGCATGGCCTCCCGGACGGCGCGCAGGCCCGCGGCGTCGTGACCGTCGTCGTTCGTCAGCAGGACCAGCGGCTTCACGGATCCTGTCCGGTGATCGGCTCCCCGCTTCCCGGCAGCCGGGCCATGCGATGTTGCTGACCGCCCACGTCGAGCCGCGCCTCGCTCGCGAGCAGGAAGTCGACGTCGCCCGGCAGGAGCAGCAGCGTCTGCCAGGTCTCGCCGCCGCCCACCTCCGGCGCATCGAACGCCTCGTCCACCTGCTGGCGCGCCCGCGTGTCCACGAGCGCGAGATTGCGCGGATCCAGCGAGTTCACGACGCGCCCGCCCCGGAGCACGAGCTGGAATCGCCCCTCCTTCGGGGGGAGCTGGAAGGCGAAGCTCCCCTGCCGCACCGACACGACCATGCGGGCCAGGCGCACGCGGTCGCGGAACAGGCCGACCAGCGGCTCGAACGCGGGGTCGCCCGGAAGCACTTCCTCGATGTCCGCCTTGAGTCCGGTGCCCAGCGTCATGACGGACCACGCCACGGGCGTGCGCGTTCGCGGTGGCGCGGGGCCTGACGCCACGGAGCCCGTCAGCGCCGTCGAGGCCGGGCTGCGGTTCACCTCGGGCGACGCGATCCAGCCGCCGCCAACGAGGTGCAGCCAGTCGCCGCGCCGCGCGTCCGCCAGCTTCGTTTCGCCGACGCGGGCAATGCCGATGGACGTGGACAGCGCCGAGGGCGTCGCGCGGATCGCCTGCTCGACGGTCACGAGCACGGCGAGCGATCGCGGCAAGAGGTCCACGACGGCGGGCATTTCGGTCCGCACGGGCGGATCGGTTGCCGCGGAGCCGACCGCTCGCCCGAAGTGATCGTCGCCGGCCAGCACCAGCCCCCGGGGTCCGGCCTTCTCCTCGACGCCCACCCAGACCGTGACGCGCCCCTCGTCGCGACTGCTCGAAACGGACAGCGAGTCGTCCGCGAGCCGCACGAGCACCCGGGCGGAGACGCCGTCAGGGAAAGAACCGGCCACATCCTCCGAGAGCGTCAGGACGGAGGCCACCTCGGGCGTTCCGACATCCAGCCGGCGCGGAATCCGCGAAGCGGAGGCCGCCGTGAAGTCGAGGCGCACCATTCCCGGCGAGGCCCGAACGAGGGTCGGCTCCGCCAGCCCGCGGCCGTGGAACTCGAGGCGCGTCACCCCTTCGCTTCGCGTCCAGGTCACGCGCTCGAGATGCGTCGCGGCCGGCAGCGCGTCGCTGGCGTCGAGCGCGGCGCGAGCCGAGGCGCGCGCGGCGCCCTGCGCGGCGGCGCCGCGAGGCCCGAGCGCGGGCGCCAAGAACACGACGAGCGCGAGGGCGACCTTCGCCGCCCGTCGCGCTCGGAGGATCGCCTCGCGGCTCAGAACTTGAAGAGCGCGGAGCCGAAGTACTGCTCCCCGAGTTCGGACACGTCAGCGGCGACGTCGAGCTCGAAGGAGTAGAAGCCCCGCTTGAGCGTGAAGCCCGCGCCGAGGGTCCCGTGGACCACGTCGTCGCGGCCGACCTGCGCGCCGAGACCGCCGCGGCCCACCGTGACGAACGAGTGGTCGGGGTCCGAGTACGCGCCGCCCCGGATGTGCACCGAGTTGTTGTAGCCGACCGTCCACGAATAGCCGATGCCGAAGTGGAACTGGGTCTCGTCCTCGATGAACACGGTCACGCCGATCGAGTCCGACCCGAAGAGCTGGTTGTTGAGGCCGGCGATGTAGCCGTCGAGGAGATCGGCGTACTCGACGTGCAGCGCGTCCACGGCGATGGTGAGGCCCCCGCCCCCGCGGCTCTGCAGGTACGGTCCGAAGGCCAGGCCCACGCCGTAGCTGTCCGGCATGGACAGGGTGTTCACGAACTTGCCGTCGATGCCGGCGATGCCGGCAAGCGCCATGTACTCGCGGATTTCGTTCGCGCGCGCGCCGTCGGGACGGATGGTCTCGATGACCTCGAACGTCGGCCCGTCGCGGTAGACGACGCCGAGCGACAGCGTGTCCATCGGGCGCCACGTGATGCCGGCCGCGAACGTGAACTGGATGTCGCTGTCGTCAATGTCCGTGCGGTAGTCGAGCGGCTTGAGCAGCGTGTCGGGCGTGCCGTTGCCGTTGGCGTCGAGGATCGCGTAGCTCGTGTTGTCCACGCTCGACACGAGGTCCAGGCGGGCCGCCGAAACCGTCAGGCCCAGCGAGACGCGCTCGGCCGGGGTCCAGGCCGCCGAGAAGCTGTAGACATCCAGCAGCATGTCGAGCTGGCCGACCGTCGCCAGGGCCTCGCGCGCCACGTTCGGCGCGGAGTTCTCGAACTGCGGGAAGATGGTGGACGTGTAGGTCGAGAACGTGTCGCGCTCGTGCGAGATCCACTCGTGCCGGCTGAACGCCAGCGTCCACTGATCGCCGATGGGATGCGCGTAGCCGAGGAAGTGGGGCGAGAGCACGCCGTCTTCCTCGACCAGCACGGTTCCGGCGGCCGGCGACTTCAGGCCGCCGAAGAGGAAGTCGCCGGGATGGGTCTCGGCGGTGTCGTCAAACGACGTCCCCCGGTAGTCCATCATGACCTGCGGGCGGTCCAGGAAGCCCAGACCGGCCGGATTCGAGAAGGCGGCGCCAGGGTCGTCGGCCACCGCGATGGTCGCGCCGCCCATCCCCATGGCGCGAGCGCCGGGGCTCGCCACGGCGAACCGCAGCGTGCGGAAGACCTCTTCGTCGGTGAGGGCCCGGGCGGGCAACGCACAGCCAGCGACGAGACTCACGCCGAGCAGGCCGGCGGCGAGACGTCGCGCATCGAGGGCGAGGGACTTGGCGGACATGGCTTCCTTCCTTGCTCCGTGCACGGCGTGCGCCGGCGGCTGTCGAGGACACACCTGCCACCGCGATGACGCCGCGCGCGCGGCGAGATCCGGGCCTCCTCGACGCCCGCATCCTAGCAACGGCTCAGGCGGAGGGTCAAGAATTGGCGACGCCCAAGCTACGGACCGCCAAGGACTTGCGCTGTGGATGCCCGCGCGCGGGCACGGGCCGTGTTGCTTGACCCGTCGCGGCCGCGCCTCCTATAGTCGGCAGGTCAGGTGGGAAGCGTCCGGCCTCCGTTCGGTTCGTCCGGCTCGCCACGGCCCTTCCCGGTCGGAAACCCTAGCGAACGGCTTGGCCCGGCTCTTGCCCGGCCAGGCCCGGGGACGGCAGGGCGCATCCGTCGCGCCGCGCCGCCCCCCGCCCATCTCACGTGCCGCCGGTGCGGCATCTGGGGGCTCAATGCGCCGCCACCCTTCTCGCCTCTCAGCCGTCACCGCCGTTGGCCTCGCCTTCCTGCTGGTCTCGTGCGAGGGGAGCAACAACGACATCACCGGCACCGGCGCCCCCACCACGGGGACCACGACCGGCACGATGACGCTGGACATCAATCCGTCATCCGTCACCCTCCGCGTCGTGCCCGTCACGCCACCCGCGGGCGTGTTCCCGCCGGCCTGCACGGCCAACACCGCCGCCTCGACGGTCCGGGTCACCGTGTCCGGCCCCTCGCTGGTCATGCCCGGCGTTTCCGGCCTTCCCGTGGGCGCCTGCGTCGAGATGACGCTGTCCTCTCAGATTGACGGCTTCGAGGCGTCCATCGCGCCCGCTCCGGGTTCGGCCGCTGGCGCCTGTTCCGGACAGCTCCTGGGCGCGAGCTGCTCCGGCTTCGCCGGGGGCACGGTGAGCGCGCGGGCGCGCGTGTCGCAGCCGAACGGCGAGGTCGCGTTCGACATTCGCACGCTCGGCGTCATCCAGTCGGGCGTCACGGCCTGCGTCACGGTCGTGGCCGTGGGCGGCACGTCCTCGAGCGTCCAGGACGACACGGTCCTCGGCTCGGGCACGGTGCTCATTGACTTCGTGGACAACGATGGCGACGGCTTCCCGTTCGCGAGCCCCGGCGGCGGAACCGCCGACAACTGCCCGTGCGTCGCGAACCCGTCGCAGTCGGACGTGGATGGCGACGGCCTCGGCGATCCGTGCGATGGCGACGCGGACGGCGACGGCATCCTCGACGACGGCAACAGCGACGGCCAGGTCGCGAACGTGCGCTGCGCGGGCGGCAACACCGCCGGCTGCGATGACAACTGCCCGCTGACGGCCAACCCCGGCCAGGCCGACCGCGACGGCGACGCCTTCGGCGATGCCTGCGACAACTGCCCGGCGGTCTCCAATCCCACGCAGGCCGACGCCAACCGCAACGGCGTGGGCGACGCCTGCGAGGGCCTCGACACCGATCTCGACGGCCTCCCGGATGGCATTGACAACTGCCCGCTCGTGGCGAACGTGAATCAGCTGGATGGCGACGGCGATGGCCGCGGCGACGCCTGCGACAACTGCCCCGCTGTCAGCAACCCGGCGCAAGCCGACGCGGATGGCGACCTCGTCGGGGACGCCTGCGACATCTGCACCGGCCCCGATGCGTCGGGCGATCCGGACCTCGACGGCATCTGCTCGGCCGTGGACAACTGCCCGACGGTCTTCAACCCCCCGCAGGCCGACCTCGACTCCGACGGCGTCGGCACCGCGTGCGACAACTGTCCGGCGATCTTCAACCCCTCGCAGGCCGACTCGAACGGGGACGGCATCGGCGACGCCTGCATCGGCGCCGACACCGATCTCGACGGCGTGCCGGACTTCGTGGACAACTGCCCCGCCATCCCCAACTCCCTCCAGCAGGATGGCGACGTGGACGGCGTCGGGGATGTCTGCGACAACTGCCCCACGAACCAGAACCCCACGCAGTCGGACATTGATGGCGACGGCATCGGCGACGTGTGCGACAGCTGCACCGGCCTGAACTCGACCGGCGACTCCGACCTCGACGGCTGGTGCAACGACCGCGACAACTGCCCGACCCGCGCCAACCCCGGCCAGGCCGACGCCGACGGCGACGCGCGTGGCGACATCTGCGACAACTGCCCGAACGTGGCCAACCCGACCCAGGCCGACGCCGACGGCGATGGCATCGGCGATGCCTGCGATAGCTGCCCGACCACGGCCAGCACGGGCGTGGACGCGGATGCCGACGGCGTGGACGACGGCTGCGACAACTGCATCGGCCTCGCCAACCCGACGCAGGCGGACGCCGACGGCGACGGCCGCGGCGATCTCTGCGACAACTGCCCCGCCGCTGCGAACGCGGCGCAGGCCGATGGCGACCTCGACGGCGTGGGCGACGCGTGTGACAACTGCCCGGCGACCTCCAACACGACGCAGGCGGACGCCGACGGCGACGGCATCGGCGACGCGTGCGACACCTGCGTCGGCAGCAACACGATCGGCGACGCGGACGCCGACGGCTGGTGCGACGACACGGACAACTGCGTGGCCGTCTCGAACCCGAGCCAGTCGGATCGCGACGGCGACCTGCGCGGCGACGCCTGCGACAACTGCCCCGACCTCGCGAACGCCGCCCAGCGCGACATTGACGTGGACGGCGTGGGCGACCCCTGCGACAACTGCCCCAACCTGGCCAACACGCCGCAGGATGACGCGGACGTGGACGGCCTGGGCGACGCGTGCGACCGCTGCCCCAACGTGGCCGACCCGCTCCAGCTGGACACCGACGGCGACGGCTGGGGCGACGCCTGCGACAACTGCCCGGCGCTCTTCAACTCGCTGCAGGCCGACGCGGACAGCGACACGGTCGGCGACCAGTGCGACAACTGCGTCAACTTCCCGAACTTCAGCCAGGCCGATACGGACGGCGACGGACCGGGCGATCCCTGCGACAACTGCCCCGTCATCGCGAATCCTGGCCAGGCTGACGCCGACGGCGACGGCGTCGGCGACCCGTGCGACATCTGCCCGAACGGCGCGGATCCCAACCAGATTGACTCGGACGGCGACGGCGTCGGCGACCCGTGCGACAACTGCCCCGCGGTCAGCAACGCCACCCAGGCGGATGGTGACGGCGACATGGTCGGCGACGCCTGCGACAACTGCCCCGCCGCCTCCAACACCGCGCAGGCCGACGGCGATGCCGACACGGTGGGCGATGCGTGCGACAACTGCCCGGTGGATCCCGACCCGAGCCAGGCCGACGGTGACGGTGACGGCGTGGGCGACGTCTGCGACAACTGCCCCGTGGACCCCAACGCCGGGCAGGCCGACGCGGACGGCGACGGCTTCGGCGACGCGTGCGACGCATGCCTCGGCAACAACGGCACGGGCGACGCGGACGGCGACGCCGTGTGCGACGACATTGACAACTGCCTGACGACGCCCAACACGAACCAGGCCGATGGCGACGCGGACGGCGTGGGCGACGCCTGCGACAACTGCCCCGCGGCCGCCAACCCCGGCCAGGCCGACCTGGACGGCGATGGATCCGGCGACCCCTGCGATTCGTGTCCGGACGACTTCGACAACGACCTCGACAACGACGGCGTCTGCGCCGGCGCCCTCTTCAACCCGCCCAGGTTTGCGGGCAACGACAACTGCCCGAACACGCCCAATCCCGCCCAGACGGACACGGACGGCGATGGCACCGGCGACGCGTGCGACGGCTGCGCGGCCGATCCGCTGAACGACATTGACGGCGACGGCGTCTGCGCACCGCCCGACAACTGCCCCACGACGCCCAACCCCACGCAGACCGACACCGATGGCGATGGCGTCGGCAACGCCTGCGACCCGTGCGCGCTGGATCCGCTCAATGACGTGGACGGCGACGGCATCTGCGGCAACGTGGACAACTGCCCGAACGTCGCGAATCCGGGCCAGGCCAACGCCGACGGCGACGCCCAGGGCGACGCCTGCGACCCCTGCCCCAACGACCCGCTGAACGACGCGGACAGCGACGGCATCTGCGTCGGCGTCGGCTTCAACCCGCCCAAGACCGGCGGCAACGACAACTGCCCGACGGTCCCGAACCCGACGCAGGCGGACGCCGACGCAGACGGCCTGGGCGATGCCTGCGATTCCTGCTTCGGCACGAACGCGACGGGCGACGGCGACCTGGACGGACGCTGCACGGACCGGGACAACTGCCCGACGATCCCGAATCCGACGCAGCAGGATCTCGATGGCGACGGCATCGGCGATCCGTGCGACTCCTGCTTCGGCAACAACGCCACGGGCGACACGGACGCGGACGGCATCTGCAACGGCTCGGACAACTGCCCGACGGTCGCGAACAACAACCAGGCCAACGCCGACGGCGACGGCGAGGGCGACGCCTGCGACAACTGCCCGGCGCTGAACTCGGCGCCGCAGCCCGATCCGGACGGCGACGGCCGCGGCGACGCCTGCGACAACTGCCCCGACGACACGGACAACGACTCGGACAACGATGGCTTCTGCGTCGGCCCGCGGTTCAACGCGCCCGAGATCGGTGGCAACGACAACTGCCCGACGAACTTCAACGCCCTGCAGCTCAACAACGATGGCGACGCGCAGGGCAACGCCTGCGACAACGATGACGACAACGACGGCGTGGACGATCCGCAGGACACCAACGACAACAACCCGCAGGTCTGCCGTGACCTCGACGGCGACGGCTGCAACGACTGCTCGCAGAACCCGACCTCGGCGGCCTCGCCGACCCCCTGGCCCCTCTGCGTGACCTGCGGTCCGGCCAACGACGGCACGGACACCGACGGAGACGGGATCTGCAACAGCGGCGACGGCGATGACGACAACGACGGCGTCGCCGACGGCGGAGACTCCGCGCCGCTGGATCCGCGCATCTGCCGCGACGTGGACGGCGACACCTGCAACGACTGCTCGCAGAACCCGACGTCGACCGCCTCCCCGACCCCCTGGCCGCTCTACGCACCCAGCGGCGCGAACGACGGTCCGGACACGGATGGCGACGGCGTCTGCAACACGACGGACCCCGACGACGACAACGACGGCGTGGCGGACGGCTCGGACACGGCACCCCTCGACCCGCGCGCGTGTCGCGACGTGGACGCGGACGGCTGCGACGATTGCGGCCAGAACCCGACGTCCACCGCCTCGCCCACCCCGTGGCCTCTCTGCGTGATCTGCGGACCGGGCAACGACGGCACCGACACCGATGGTGACGGCCTCTGCAATGGCACCGATCCCGACGACGACAACGACGGCGTGGCGGATGGCTCGGACACGGCGCCCCTCGACCCGCGGGTTTGCCGCGACGTGGACAACGACGGCTGCAACGACTGCTCGCAGAACCCGACGTCGACCGCCTCCCCCACCCCCTGGCCCCTCTGCGCGGCCTGCGGCCCCGGCAACGACGGCCCCGATGGCGACGGCGACGGCATCTGCGACGCGGGCGACAACTGCGTCGGCACGCCGAACCCGGGCCAGGCCAACGCCGACGGCGACAACCTGGGCGACGCGTGCGACAACTGCCCGAACGCGCCGAACAACGGTCAGGCCGATGGCGACGGCGACGGCGTGGGCGACGCCTGCGACAACTGCCCGGCTGTCTCCAATGCGGGCCAGGCCAACAGCGACACCGACTCGCTCGGCGACGCCTGCGACAACTGCGACTTCGTGGCCAACCCAGGCCAGGAAGACGGCGACGGCGACGGCATCGGAACCGCTTGCGACAACTGCCCGGTGATCCCGAACCCCGGCCAGGTGGACTCCGACGGCGACGGATCGGGCGATCCCTGCGACGCGTGCACGGGCAACGACGGCTCGGGCGACACGGACGGCGACGGCGTCTGTGACGACACGGACAACTGTCCGACCGTGCCCAACGCGGCGCAGACCGACACGGACGGCGACGGCGTCGGCGACGCCTGCGACACGTGCACGGACAGCGACGGCGACGGCTTCGGCGATCCGGGCCCGGCGGACACGTGCCCGCCCGACAACTGCCCGAACGATCCCAACCCCGGTCAGGCCGACGCCGACGGCGACGGCATCGGCGACGCCTGCGACACGTGCACGGACAGCGACGGCGACGGCTTCGGCGATCCGGGCCCGGCGGACACGTGCCCGCCCGACAACTGCCCGAACGATCCCAACCCCGGTCAGGCCGACGCCGATGGCGACGGCATCGG
>CAZTIW010000058.1:0-21087 GCA_964613915.1 uncultured Thermoanaerobaculia bacterium | reverse complement strand
TCGATGCACCACCAGAACTCGTCCTCCGACATCCCCTTCCAGGCGAACACGGGGATGCCGGCGGCGGCGATGGCCGCGGCCGCCGAGTCCTCGGTCGAGAAGCGGTTGCACGAGCTCCAGCGGATCTCGGCGCCGAGCGCCACGAGGGTCTCGATGAGCACGGCCGTCTCGGTCGTCATGTGCAGCGAGCCGGAGATGCGCGCGCCGGAGAGGGGCTTGGACTTGCCGTACTCCTCGCGGCAGGCCATGAGGCCCGGCATCTCCTTCTCGGCCATCTCGAGCTCCATGCGGCCCAGCTTCGCGAGGCCCATGTCCGCCACCTTGTAGTCCTGAACGGGGGTCGTCTTGCTCATCGTCTTCCTCTGGCGTCGTTGCGCCGCGCTCGCGGCGTGCGCCCGGCGGGCGCGGATTGTTGCCTGCGTGGTGCGCGGCGGCTCGCCGCCCGCGTGGCCACGGCCACGAGGACATCCACCGCGTGTCGTTCTCTGGTTCCCGTGCGCGACAGCATGCACGTCCCGATGGGCCGCACGCTCGCGTCGGTGAGGCCGGCCCGCGTGAGGCCGTCCTGAAGTTCTTCCGGCGTGAAGCCCGGCCAGGCGTCAGCGAGTTCCTCGCGCACCCACTCGTGCGGGTGGCGCGCGAGGTCCGTCAGCACGACCTTGCCGCCGGGAACGAGCACGCGCGCCATCTCGCGCAGGGCGCGGCGCGGATCGTGCGCGTGATGCAGCGCCATGTTCGCGAGCACGACGTCGACCGAGGCCGCCTCGACCGGCAGGCTCTCCATCGAGCCCACGCGCAAGTCGGCGTCAGGGAAGCCCGCGGCGGCGAGGCTCGCGCGCGCCTGGGCCAGCATGGCCTCGGACGCGTCCACGCCGATGAAGCGGCGCACGCGAGGAGCGATGCCCAGCAGCATGAATCCGGTGCCGGTCCCCACGTCGAGCACGGTGATGTCGCGCGGGAGAAGCTCGAGCAGCGCGAGATGCCGGAGCTCCTCGCCGTACTGGGCGGCCCGCAGCGAGTCCCAGCGCGGGGCGACCTCCGTGAAGAAGTCGCGCGAGCGGCGGCTCGACCGGAGCTGCTCCAGGCGGCCCCGATCGCCGGCTGCCTCCGGCAGGTCGCGCAGCAAGTCGCGAACGACCGGCCAGACGGCGGAGGCGGGCTCGTCCCGCAGGGCTTCCGGGACGCGGAGGAGCGTGCTGGTGCCTTCTCGCCGGTCCTCGATCAGCCCGGCGCCGCGGAGCTGGGCCAGGTGACGGGAAACGCCCGACTGGGCGAGCCCGAGGGCCTCCGCGAGCTCGCCGACGGACAGTTCCCCGTCCTCCAGCGCGGCGAGAAGCCGCAGCCGCGTCGGGTCGCCGAGCGTGCGAAACAGGTCGGGCAGGGTGGCGGTGGACACGATCCTCGCGCGCAGGAGTCATTCATCGCTCCATGCTCATCAAAGCATGTATCAGCGCTCCCGGACCCGCAACCCCGCACCCCGCCGCCCCGTGGGCCACGCCGGCGGGGAGGGCTACTCGGGGAACTCGGGGTCCACGCTGGCCTCGGCGAGGCGGGCGCCCATGACGCGAGCGGCCTGCAGGACGCCGAGGGCGCGCGCGGCATCGTTCTCCGCCACGAAGACCTGGACGCTGCCGGTGAAGGCGAGGGCCGGGTTCATCGAGCCCGCGTCGTCCGCGTGGACCATGCAGGGGATGCCCTGGTCCTCGAGAAGCATCACGACGATGTCGGCCTCAGCGCGGTCGCTGGCCGTCATCAGCAAGGTGCCGGGAAGGGGCATGGCTCACACTCCTTGTTTGGCAAGAAGGTACTCCGCCCCGGGCGGCGCCGCCCGCCCCCTCCCCTCGCTCAGCCTCCGGGTCGCGTCGCGAACGCCGCGATCGCGTCCACGACCTCGGGCGCGACGGTGCCCGGCACGAGGTAGTCCATCGGCGCGCCCTTCGCCTCCCCCGCGATGAAGAGGTGATTGAGCTCGGGCCGCACGACGAACCGGACGTCCTTGCGCCCGCGCAGCGCCGCGCGGAACGCCTCGAGGTCGCGCATGGTCACCTGATAGTCGCGCCCTCCCTGAACGAACAGCATCGGCAGAGGGAGCGTGCGCGCCTCGGCGACGGGGTCCACGTCGCGCAGGCTCAGCCAGTAGGCCGCGGGCATGCCGAGCGGCAGGAGCATCGCCGGCGTCTCGGGCGTCAGCTCGGCGCTCTTGACGAGCGCGACTTGCTTCTTGAGGTCGGCGATCCCGCGCGCGTCCGCCTCGCTGAAGTCGCCGTCGAGGCGCGCGATGTACTCCATCTGCATCAGCACGGCGTCCTCGAGCCGCTGCGCCGGCGTGGCCAGGAACGCGACGCCCGCGAGGCCCGGCGTGCGCGCGGCGATGCGCGGGGCCAGCATCCCGCCCAGGCTGTGACCGGCGAGCACGACGCGCCCGGCATCCACGCCCGCGGCGCGAGCCGCGACGCGCACGGCCAGCGCCGCGTCGCGCACGACCTCGTCATCCACGGTCAGCGTCGTGGCCAGACCGGCCATCGCCGCGCCATGCGCCTTGGTGCGCTTGTCGTAGCGAAGCGAGGCGACGCCGCGCTCCGCCAGCCCCCACGCGATGTCGCGGAACGGCTTGTTCGGGCCGATGGTCTCGTCGCGATCATGCGGCCCCGATCCGTGCACCAGGACGACGCACGGAAACGGGCCCTCCCCGCGCGGCATCGTCAGCGTGGCGCCCAGCGCACCACCGCCCTCGCCGACCGTCGTCTCCGCCTCCGTGAACGGCGCATCGGACGGCGGCGGCGCGGCCTCGGCGGCCACGGGCGAGAAGACGAACCCCGTCACGCCGCCGGTGGCCGTGAGCACGCTCGCCTGCAGGTCCACCGCGCCGCGCTCGAACACGAGCCGGCGTCCCAGGTGCGTGCTCTCGCCCACGACTTGCTGCTCCCAGGCGCCTCGCTCGCGCAGCTCGCCGAGCCGCACGCGCACGTCGGTCCACCCCTGCTTCAGCAGCTCGGCCGTCACCATGCCGGAGAGGCTCGCGTCGAAGCGCCCGACGGCGGCCGCGTACTCGCCCGCCTCGATGTCCGCGAGCAGCGCTCCGACAACCGCCTGAGGCTCCGGCGCGATCACCTTCACCACCACGGGCCGCTCGTCCGCCAGCGTGTCCGGCGGCACGGCTTCGTCCGCCGGCACGGGATCCGGCGGCGGCTCGCCATCCACGGCCTGCTCGATGGCGACCGCGGGCTCCGCGGCGTCCGCGGTCACGGGCGTGCCCTCGCCGGACGGGGGGGCGAAGAACAGGCCGGCGATCTCGCCCGTCGCCGGCCGCACCGGCACGCGCAGGTCGAGCGTCGCGCGTTCGAACGCCAGCTCGATCAGCACGACGCGCACGTCCTCGACATCGAGCGTGCGGGGGGTGCCGCGTCGCAACAGCGCGCCCACCTGCGCCGACAGGCCGGCCCAGGTCTGCGCGAGTGCGTCCACGGGCAGGGCGTCCTTCATGGTGGCGTCGAAGCGCGAGGCCGCGACCTCTGGCTTGCCAGCGATCAACGCGTCGAGCAGCCCCGTGGCGACCACGACGGGATCGGGCGGGGCGGTCTCCGCGGCGCGGAGCCAGGGAGCGAGGATGGCCAGCGCGACGAGCGCCGCCGCGAGACGAAAGGGATGCCACGACATCGAACGAACTCCTGAAAGCGAAGGAACACCTGACGGGTGCGGAGCGCCGCTGGCTACGGCCGCGAGAGGCCCGCGGTTCATGACGCCGAGCCCGGGCGCCGCCGCGCCGATGCGCGCCGCTCGGCCACGCGGGCGCGGAGCTCCTCGATGGTGTCGCCACCGAAGCACTCGATCAGCGCATCCGCGAGCACCAGCGCGACGGCGGCCTCGGCGATGACGCCCAGGGCGGGCACGGCGCACGTGTCGGCGCGCTCGACGTGCGCGAGGGCCGGCTCGCCGGTGCGGATGTCCACCGACGGGAGCGGCCGCATGAGCGTCGAGATGGGCTTCTTCGCGAGGCGCAGCCGGATGGGCTCGCCCGTGGTCATGCCGCCCTCGAGGCCGCCCGCGTGATTCTGTCCGCGATGAAAGCCACCGACGTCCCAGCGAATGGGATCGTGCGCGCGCGCGCCCGGCATGCGCGCGAGTTCGAACCCGTCGCCGACCTCCACGCCCTTGACCGCGGGCAGGCTCATGAGCGCGGCCGCGAGCCGGCCGTCCAGCTTGCGATCCCAGTGCGTCATGGAGCCGAGCCCCGGCGGCACGTCGCAGGCGAGCACCTCGACCACGCCGCCCACGGAATCGCTCTCCGCCTTCGCGCGATCGATGCGCGCCACCATGGCCCGCGAGGCCTCCTCGTCGAGACACCGGACGGCGGAGGCGTCGGCGCGCTCGCGCAGGGCCACGAGATCGGATGCGATGTGCGGCGCCGCCACGGAGGGTCCCGCGACCTCGCCGATCGCGACCACGTGCGATCCGATCTCGATGTCCACGATCGCCAGGAGCCGCCGCGCCACCGCCCCCAGCGCCACGCGCGCGGCCGTCTCGCGCGCGCTCGCGCGTTCGAGCACGGGGCGCAGGTCGTCGGTCCAGCCCCACTTCAGGTAACCGGCGAGATCCGCGTGTCCCGGCCGCGGCACGACGACCGGACGCTTCGGCGCCAGTCCTGGCTCGACGCCCATGTCGGCGGCCCAGTTCGGAGCGTCCCGGTTCTCGATGTGCAGGGTGATGGGCCCGCCCATCGTGAGCCCGTCGCGCACGCCCGAGAGGATGGTCACGGCATCGCGCTCGATGCGCATGCGGCCGCCGCGGCCGTGGCCGAGCTGCCGGCGCGCGAGATCGCGGTCGATGTCCGCCACCACGAGCGGCACGCGAGCCGGCATGCCTTCGAGGATGCCGGTGAGCGCCACGCCGTGGCTCTCGCCCCCTGTCAGGTATCTCAGACCCATGCGGGCAGTCTACCCCCGGAGCGCACGGGCGGGGTCGAGCCGAGGCAGGACTCCACCGGGCCCGGTCTCGCGCGGACCCGGGGCGGCTCACCTCGCGAGTTCGGCGACCTTCTCGTGAAAGCCCGGCCAGCTCACCGCAACGGCGGGATCGCGCGGGTCGGGCTGATCCGGCAGCGCGAGCGCGAGCGCCGCATGCACCATCGCGAGGCGATGATCGCCGCGCGCGTCGACGGCGCACGGACGCAGCGGTCCGCCGCCGTCGATCGCGATCTCGTCGGTCGCGAGTTCATGAGGCACGCCGAGCGCGGTGAAGAGCTCGGACATCGCCTGCAGCCGGTCGCTCTCCTTGAGACGGAGCTCCGCGATCCCCGCGAAGCGGCTGACGCCCCGCGCACGCGCGGCGGCGAGCAGCAACATCGGCAGCTCGTCGATCAGCGACGGCGTCTCGTGAGACTCGACGGTCACGGGCGCGAGTTCGCCGGGCGCCGTGACGCGCAGCGTGCCGACGGGCTCGGGCACGACGGGGCCGCGCTCCTCCTCGACGACGACCGGGACGCCCATGCGCTCGAGCACCGACACGAAGCCCATTCGGAGCGGATTCAGGCACGCGCCCTCGATCACGACATCCGATCCCGGAAGCATCGCTGCCGCGATGAGGAGCGTGGCCGCGGAGGACGCGTCGCCGGGAACCGCGACACGACCGCCCGAAGGACGCGCGCCGCGCAGGCGGAACTCGCCGCCCGGGCGCACGCCGCACGTGACGCCGAACGCGGGAAGCATGCGCTCCAGGTGATCCCTCGTGGGCGCGGCCTCGGCGTACGCGCTCTCTCCCGACGCGCCCAGAGCCGCGAGGAGGAACGCGGACTTGACCTGCGCGCTCGGCACGGCGCCGGCCCATGACGTGGCGTGAAGCACCGCGGGTCGCACTCGCAGCGGCAGGCAGCCGCCGGTCGTGTCCACCTGGGCGCCGAGCGCCCGCAGCGGCGCCGCCACGCGCTCCATCGGCCGCCGCGTCAGCGAGGCGTCGCCGACGATCTCCGCGGCGCAGCGGCGGCTCGCGAGCGCCCCGGCCAGGAGCCTCGCGGTCGTGCCGCTATTGCCCGCGTCGAGCACGTGGCCCGGCCGGAACTCCTGCGGGGGCCGCACTCGCAACGTGCGCTTGCCGCCCTCGAACACGACGCCGAGAGCCTGAAGGCAGCGGCGCGTCGCGAGAACGTCCTGCCCGTCAGGAACACCCGTGATCGTCGAGTCGCTGCCGGCCATCCCCGCGAGGATCAGCGCGCGATGCGCGATCGACTTGTCGCCGGGGACGCGCGTGGCGCCGCGCAGGCGACGCCCGGGACTCACGACGCCGGAGCCGCGAGCGCGCGCATCTCCTCGGGCGTGAGCCGGCCGGGCAGCCGGGCGCCGAGCTTGCTGACGACGCGCGAGGCCGCGTGGCTCGCGAGGCGCCCGGCCTGCGGCCACGACATGCCGTGAGTCAGGCCGTAGAGCACGCCCGCGGCGTACATGTCGCCCGCGCCCGTCGTGTCCACCGCCTCGCACGGCACGCCCTCGATCGGATGAAGCGTGCCGTCGTGCACCAGGAGCGAGCCCCGGGCTCCATACGTGAGAGCCACCGAGCTGGCGTGCGCGTGCACGGCCTGCGCGGCTTCGATCGGGTTCGTCTTGCCCGTGAGAGCCTGGGCCTCGATCTCGTTGCAGAACAGGAGATCGACCGAGGTCTCGATGACCTCCCAGAACAACTCGTGGCACGCGGACACGCACCACGGATCGGACACCGTGAGAGCCACCTTCACGCCCTGCTCCCGCGCGATGCCCATGGCCAGGAGCGCCGCCTCGCGGGTCGTCTCGCCCGGCAGGAGGTAGCCCTCGACGTACAGCCAGCGGCTCGCCGCGATGGCATCGGCGTCCACGTCGTCGGGACCGAGCTCGGCCGAGACCCCGAGATGCGTGAACATCGTGCGCTGGGCGTCGGGCGTGATCAGCACGACGCTGGTGCCCGTGCGACCCCCGGCGCGACGCGCCGTGTCCACCGTCACGCCCAGCCGGCTGAGATCCTCGAGGTAGAACGCGCCGTACTCGTCGTCGCCCACGCGGCAGCAGTACGCGCCGCGGCCGCCCATCTCGGCGAGGCCCGCGACGGTGTTGGCGGCGGAGCCTCCGGATGAGGTCGTGACATCAATGTCGCGCAGCGCGGCGAGGACCAGCTCCTGGCGCGGCCCATCCACGAGCGTCATGGAACCCGGCGACGCGCCCACGCGCGCCAGGAAGTCATGGGGGACGCGGGCCTGCAGGTCCACGAGCGCGTTGCCGAGTGCGATGACGTCGTGCTTCATGATGTCGCTTCGAGTTCCTCCACGACGGATTCTACCGGAGCGGGGAGGGATCGGCCGAGCGCGGCGTTGACCTGACATGGGCTCTCGGATAGCGTCGGAGACACCCTCTCGCGGAGAACCCGTCGTCATGCACCGCCGGATCGCGCTGTTCGTGATCGGCCTGGGCCTCGCCTCGCTTCCCTGCCGGGCGCAGGAGGCCCCGCCCGAGCCGGAGGACGCCGTGCCGGAAGCGGACGGCGCTCCGCCTGCGACCGACGCCTCGGCCCCGGTCGCGGCGCCGGCGACGCCAACGACGCCAGCGGCCGATGCGCCCCAGTACACGGAGACCATGGTCGTCACCGCGTCGCGCGTCGAGGAGTCCCTCCTGGACGTCCCCGTGTCCACGTCCGTGGTCGGCCCCGCCCAGATCGAGACGAGCCCGGCGGACAACTACGCGGATCTCCTGCGCGGCGTGCCGGGGCTCAATGTCGTGCAGACCTCGGCGCGCGACATCAACTTCGTCTCGCGCGGCGCGACGTCCACGCTCGCCACGAGCCAGCTCGCGCTGGTGGACGGGCGATCGATCTATCAGGACTTCTTCGGCTTCGTCATGTGGGACGTCCTCCCCGTGAACTTCGACGAGATCCAGCAGATCGAGGTGCTCCGCGGACCTGGCTCCGCCGTGTGGGGCGCCAACGCGCTCGGCGGTGTCATCAACGTGCGCACCAAATCCCCTCGCGACACGCCCGGCGGGCTGTTCACGGTCGGCGCGGGCGAGCGCGGCACGCGGTCGAGCGGCGTGCGCTGGGGACAGGCCTTCCGCAGGGGGAGCTATCGCCTGGCCGCGAGCTGGTTCGAGCAGGACCCCTGGCCGCGCAACGACGCCCTGCCGGACGGCACGCCCCTGCCGCCCGAGGCTGCGTTCGCGAACGAGGGCGCGCAGCAGCCGAAGCTCGACCTGCGCTTCGACTGGGATCCGTCCGAGAAGCGGCGCTTCAGCTATCGCCTCGGCGCCGCCGGCACGTCGGGCATCATGCACTCCGGCATCGGGCCGTTCACGATCGATCCGGCCACGCGCATGTCGTACGGCGAGGTCTCCTACGCGGGCCCGCGCCTGGAGGCGAAGGCGTACGTGAACTGGATGGACGGCGACGCCGTCAACCTGCTCAACACGCTCCCGTTCGCGTTCCTGAACAAGACCTGGGTCGCGGACGCGACGTGGCGCAGCCCCGTGTCGGAGCGATCCCTCCTTCTCATCGGCGGGAACGTCCGCGTGAACAAGTTCGACCTCTCGCTGGCGCCGGGCGAGGACAGCCGGAACGAGGCGGGGGCATTCGCGGAGTTCCAGCGCCAGGTCGGCAAGCGCGGGCTGCTCAGCGCCGGGGCGCGGCTCGACTGGTTCGACACGGTCGGTCTCGCCGCCGCGCCGCGCCTGAGCTACGTGTTCAAGGCGCGCGAGGACCAGTCCGTCCGGTTCGCGTGGAGCCGCGCGTATCGATCGCCGTCGCTCATCAACAACTTCCTCAGCACGGCCGTCCCGAACATCATCACGCTCGATCCGAGCAATCCTCCGTTCGTGTTCGTGACGTTCGCCGAGGGGAACGCCCATCTCCGCGAGGAGACCGTGAACGCGATCGAGGTGGGCTGGACGCGTGAGGCAGGGCCGCACGTGATCACGGCGGCGATCTACCGCAACGACATCAGCGACAACATCGACTTCTACCCCGCCGTGTACTACTCGCCCGAGGACCCGCCGATCGGCTGGCCGCTGCGCCGCGATCAGGTGCCGCGCGACACGATGCCGAAGCTCTTCACGTACCGGAACGTCGGCAAGGTCCGCGCGCAGGGCGTGGAGTTCTCGTGGAACGCCACGTGGCGGCACGGGATCTCGACGGTCGCGACCTACGCGTTCCAGGACGACAACGTCGCGGTGGACGACGATGACCGGGAGCCGCTGAACGTCAACCAGCCGCCCCACCATCAGCTCACGCTCGGCGCGAACGTGATCCGGGGACCGTGGCGAGCCTCGATCACGGTCACCGGCGTGGACCGCGCCTTCTGGTCCGACGTGCTCGATGAGCGCTTCTGGGGCTGGACGGACTCGCACGTCCTGCTGTCCTCGTCTGCGGGCTGGGAGGGCAAGCACCTCGGCGTGCGCGTGAACGGAACCAACCTCCTGGACGGCGCCGTGCAGCAGCATGTCTTCGGCGACATCATCCGCCGCAAGGTCACGGCCGAACTCCGCGTGCGCTGGTAGGCCCTCGGGCGGGAATCAACCGCCACGAGGCCGCGGGCCCAGAGTCGGAGCGGCGACCCGTCAGCCCTCGTCCAGCTCCGTGACCATGAAGCCACGGGCGCGGATGAGATCGCGGGCGCGCGCGGCGACCTCGGGGCGCACGTAGAAGAACGCGCCGATGCGCTCGGTGGGGAAGATCATGAGCAGCCGCGCGGTGTACTTCTCCGCCTGCACGGCGTACTCGATGCCGGCCTCGGTGAGGATGGCCTCGACATCCTGCGCCTCGCGCAGCCGGCGGGACATCTGGATCAGCTCGACCTCGTCGTCGCCGAAGTCCTCGGGATCGCATCGCATGCGCGGGAGCTTCTCACGGGAGGCACGCCCAGACCAGCAGGACGACCCCGAGGATGGCGATGAGCGCGCCGAGCAGCTCGTGCCCGGCGGGGCGCCGCCTGCGGATGAGCGCGTCCTCGGCGAGCACGAACAGCGGCACGAGCGCCATGAGCGTCGCCGCCACGCCGACCTCGGCGTGCTTCGTGGCGACTTGCGAGAGCCAGACGCCGCAGATCGGGCCGGTCAGCGTCCCGAGCGCCGTGAGACCCATCGCCTTCCCGTCGCGCCACGCGCCCATCCACCGCGGCGGCGCGCGCCTCACGGCGCACTGCACGAGCGTGAAGCCCCACAGGAGCGCCGCGCCGGCCGCCACGCGCACGAGCGTCGCCGACAGGGGATCCACGGTCGCGAGCGCCGGCTTGGCCAGGACCTGCCCCATCGCCTGCCCCACCGCGCCACCCACCGCGAACAGGAGGCCCACGACCAGCACGCGCGGCCCCACGACCGACGCGCCCGCGCCGGCGCCCATGCGGCTCTCCTCGCGAAAGCGCCCGATGACGCCGACCAGCAGGCCCGCGATCGTGACGGCCATGCCGACCAGGGCCAGCGGCCTCAGGCGCTCCCCCAGGAACGCGGCCGCGAGGATCGCCGCGATGGCGGGCGTCAGCGTCACGACCAGCGTCGTGCGCGCCGGCCCGATCATGACGAGCGCGCGAAAACCCGCCGCGTCGCCGAGCGTCAGGCCGATGAACCCGCTCGCGACGAGCAGCAGGAGCGCGGTGGACCCGGCGTCCCGGGGAAGGAATGTCCCGATCACGACGCGGTGCATGAGCGGCAGCAGCAGCAGCGCGAGGATCAGGCGGATGTGGTTGACCGCGACCGATCCCACGCGCCGGCCGGCCGCCGCGAAGAACTGCGCGCAAGCGGACCACGAGACCGCCGTCGCGAGCGCCGCCGTCTCGCCCAGACCCGGGATGAACACGATCGAGTCCCCCCGGAGGGCGTGGCCCCCTCAGGCGCCCGTCGTGCCCTGAATGTGCCGGGCGAGCTCCCGCGCGCTCGCCTGCGCGCCGAGACGCGCGTCAAACGGGATGTTCTTGCGGAACACCACGCGCCGGATGCCGCGCGTGACCTGGTGCGCCTCGGCCGCGTGCAGGAGCTCGCGCTCGAGATCCACGCGCGCGACGTCGTCCTTCGGCGTCCCGCCCGGGCCGGCGTCCACGACGAGCACGGCCTCCTGCTGGCCGGGCTGGCCGAGCGGCACGAGCACCGCGCGCTGGACGCGCGGATGCAGCTCGAAGAGAGCCTCGCCCGCAAAGTTGTAGATGGGCCCGAAGCGCGTGTGCGCCGAGCGCCGCACGCTGCCGACGAGCCAGAGGCGGCCCTGCCGGTCCATCCAGCCGATGTCGCCGGTGCGCGTCCACGGGCCCGCCGCGCGCGCCTCGGTCAGCGCCACGCGCGCGCCCTTGACGCAGATCTCGCCGAGCTCGCCCGGCTCGACGGGCGTGCCGCCGCCCACGCCGAAGTCGAGCACGGCGATGTCCACGCCAGGCACGACACGACCCAGGCAGAGACCGCCGCCGCGCTCGGTCACGCCGCGCGCCTCGCCCAGGGCGTCCCGCGCGTTCAGCATGGCAATCGGGAAGGCCTCGGTCATGGCGTACACCGCGCGACACTCGCCCGCTGGCAGCACCGCCTGAACGGCCGCGTGCGTCGCGAGGCTCGTGGTCCCGCCCGTGAGAATCACCTGCCGCACGTTCGGCAGCATGCGTCCGGCGCGCGTGCAGGCCTCGGCGGCGGCGCGCCACTGCGGCGGCGCGCCGATCACGGTCGTGACGGCGTTGCGATCGACGGCCGCGAGCAGGCGATCGATGGTCCTCGGCGCGACGCCGCGAAGACCCGGCATGACGACGGTGCGCCCCGTCACGATGAGCAGCAGCGCGAGCAGCAGGTCGTCGCAGAGGACGACCTCGCCCGCGTTCAGGCCCAGCGATCGGCGCACGGACTCGGCCTGGCCGATGAGCGCCCCGTGATCCAGCACGACCACGCGGCTCGCGCCCGCTCCCCCTGTCGAGAACAGGACGAGGCCCGGCTCGGCGGGACGCGTGGCGGCGAGGGGCACGCGATCGGCGCCGGTCACGCGGAACGACGCGAGCGACTTCAGCCCCGGCAGGGGCAGCGGAAAGTCCAGGCCCGCCAGGACCGTGGTCTTCGTGTTCTTGAACGGTCCGCGCGCGAGGAAGCGCTTGGCCAGGCCCGACGTCGACGCGATGACCACGCTCGCGAGCGCTTGCTGGGCGCACGCCGCGACGTCCTCGCGCGAGCGACCCGGCTCGATGACCACCGGCACGGCGCCGATCTTCATGAGCGCGACGACGCTGGTGAGCGCGTCCACGGTCGGCTCGGACAGCACGATGACGCGCTGGCCGCGCGCCCATCCGGCGGCGAGGAAGCCGCGGGCGAGCGCGTCGGACTGCTCGTCCACCTGCTGGAGGCTGGACGTCACCCACTGCGTGTCGCCCGAGAGGCCGCGGTGAGCGGCGAGAATCGCGCGCTGCTCGGGCGCCTGGCTGACCGCATGGCGCAAGTACGCCGCGAAGTTGATGGTCTCGACGGGGCGCTCGGCAGCGCGACGCGCGGCAACCTCGGCCGTGGACTCGGCGGGCGCGACGGGCGTCGCGGGCGCTGCCGGCGGCACATCATCGGCCGCATGGCGGCGACGCTTCTTCGACCGGCGCTCGTCAAGCGTGCTCACGGCGACTCGCTCTCCAGGAGGACGACGGCCAGGGCGTGGGCCTGCGAATGGGTGAGGGTCACGTGGGTGCTCCGGGCGCCGAGCCTGTCGGCGGCATCGCGCGCGGCACCGTGGAGCTTGAGGCATGGCGCCCCCGAGGACTCGCGCACGACCTCGACATCGCTGAGCTGGGCGCCTTCGGGCCTGCCGAGCGCCGTCAGCGTGGCCGCCTTCGCGGCCAGCCTCGCGGCGAAACCCGGCATGGCGTCGGAGCGCTCCATCAGCGCACCGAGTTCGGCGGCAGTGAACACGGCATCACGCCACGCGATCCCCCGCTGGGCGAGATCGCGTCGAATGTCG
This sequence comes from uncultured Thermoanaerobaculia bacterium, assembly GCA_964613915.1. Lineage (GTDB taxonomy): Bacteria > Acidobacteriota > JBCCFW01 > JBCCFW01 > JBCCFW01 > CAZTIW01. Next base: position 8,181 of record CAZTIW010000058.1, on the reverse strand, counting down.
TCGAGCCGCACGAGCTCGATGGCCAAGCCGACCACCACGGTTGACAGAAAGCATGCCACCCCGCGCCGCCAACATCACGCGTTTTCCACGAGCGGACCCGAGCGCGCGCTCGGGGCGCGCGCGGCCCGATGCGCCTCGGGACGCGCGTGACGCTGGTCTGACGCACCCCGGCCGCGGGCGCTCACTGTGTGCGACACTTGCGCGGAATGGCAGTCAAGAAGCACCCCCCGCGGCGCATCAGCCGCGAGCCCGAAGCGCCCGAGATGCGCTCCTGGCACGCGCCGGACGCTCGGCCGCCGGGCGGCCGGCCGCCAGCCGAGCGCGCGCCCGCGCCGCCGCCGAGTGATCGCGGCGAGGGCGGCGGCGAGACGCGCGATGACGCCGGCGACGCCGCGCGCCGGCCGGCTGGCGATGACCGCGGCGCGGCCGATCCGCGACCGGAGCGACCGGAGCGACCGGAGCGACCGGAGCGACCGGAGCGACCGGAACGCTCGGCGCGGACGGAGCGCCCGGCGCGGACGGACAGGCCGCGCGAGGGAAGCCGCGACGAGGATCGGCGGCCATCGCACGGACAGGATCGCGGCAAGAGTCGCTGGCCAGCGCGAGGCGAGGGCCAGGGCGCGGGCCAGGATCGTCGGCCCGCGCGAGGCGAGGATCGTTCTTCGCGCCCCCCCCGATGGGATGCTCGCGGTCGCCCGCCGCGTCCCGAGGGGCCGCCCCGAGGCGAGCGGCGCGGTGGCTGGCAGGGACCTCGCGGCCAATCCGGGGGCGCCCGGAACGAGGGCCGTCGCGAGTGGAGCCCCGGTGAGGGCGACAGTCCGAGGCCGCCCCATCGCGGCCACCGCGGCGACGGCGGCGACGGCGCCGAACGGCGCTCCGACGGCAAGGGTGGCCGGCGCCATGCGGCGCCCGATCGCCGCTCGGGCGACTCCTCGAGCGGGCACTGGTCCGACCGGGCGCCTGCGCGGCGTGATCGCGACCACCGCGGCGAGCGCGATGAGCGACGCGGCCCGGTTCAGGGCGACGCGCCACGGCAACGGAGGCCGGGTGGCGCACGGGCGTGGAGCGGGCCCGAGACGCGCGGCAAGCGCGGCGGCGATGCGCCCGGTCCGCGGGCCGGCACGCCGGCCGACAGGCAGGAGCCCGAGCGCAAGCCGCCGCCGCGCCACGCCGAGGGCTGGAGCCCGCGCGCCGAACGCGCCGGGCGCCAGGCCGGCCGATCGCGGCCGTTCGACGAGGATCCGCGCCCGGCGCGCGCCGGCATGACCATCCCGCCGCCGGGCCGGCGGCTGCGGAACGTGCGTCTTCTCATCGAGTTCGACGGCACGCGCTACAAGGGCTGGCAGGTCCAGGCCAACGCGCGCACCGTCGCCGGGGCGCTGCAAGCCGCCATCGAGAAGGTGACAGGTGAGACTGTCAGGCTGGTGGGCGCGGGCCGAACCGACGAGGGCGTGCACGCCGAGGGGCAGGTCGCGAACTTCCTGACGCGCTTCACGCACCCGCTCGACGGACTGGTCAACGCCATCAACGGGGAGCTCCCGGATGACGTGGCGGTCGTGTCGGCGCACGAGGCCGGCCCGCAGTTCCACGCGCGCCACTCGGCCTCGTCCCGCGTCTACCGCTATCACGTCGCGCGCCGGCGCTCGCCGTTCGCCGTGCGCAGGGCCTGGGTCGTGCCCAAGCGCCTCGACGGCGCGCGCATGCGCGAGGCGACCGAGTCCATCGTCGGCTTCCACGACTTCGCGGCGTTCGCCGACCGGCGGCTCCTCGGCGACTCGTCCTCGAAGGTGGACATCACGTACGCGGGCTGGAAGGAGCAGGGCGGCCAGCTCGTCTTTCGCATCGCGGGCAGCCACTTCCTGCCCCGCATGGTCCGCCGGCTGGTGGGCTGCATCGTGCGCGTCGGCACCGGCGAGCTCGCTCTCCAGGAGTTCCGCCGGTGGCTCGAGACCGGCGAGGGCGACTCCGGCCCGTTCACGGCGCCCTCCATGGGCCTCGTGCTCGAGCACGTCGAGTACCCGCCCGAGGCGCTGGAAGTCCCCAAGGCGGGCAAGGGCCTGCATCCGCTGGCGGAACGCGCGCTGGCCGCGCTCGACGACGAATCCGAGTAGCCGGCCGCCGACCGCGGACACCAGCCGCACAACCCCAGCGCCCTCAACAACTTCCCCGCGCCAGCCCGGGGTCTGACCCCATTTCCTGATGCTGCGTCAGCCTGGGGTCTGACCCCATTTTCTGATGCTGAGCTGGGCGCGACGGTCGTGTGCGAACCGCCGGGTGGAGGGAAGATGGCTGGTGCGCCGCCTGGCCCCGCTGATTGCGCGTCCGGGCGTGCGCGAGAGCGGTGGGACCGTGCTGATCCGGCCCGGAGCGCCCGCCGCGTCCGTCGTCAACAAGCTTCGCCGCACCGTGCACGGGCGGGATCGGAGGCGAGATGGCTGATGGGACCAGGAGACGGAAGGCCGGTGGCGCCGGGGCCCGGCGATGAACGGGAGGATCGTCTTCGCCGCGGGCTTGGTGTTCGCCGTCATCGGGCTCGGCTGGCTGAACGTGCCCCTGCTCGTGCGCCACCAACGGACGACCGGGAGCATCACGGGAATGGTCGAGCGCCCGAGCGCGGGGACACAGGACTGGAACTCCGCCTGGTACAGCTTCACCCCCGTGTACAGCTTCCACGACAGCGAGGGCAACCTCCGCTCCGGGCGCTCCGGCTACAACGACCGTGATGTCGGCGAGATCGTGACCGTCATCTACGACGAGGATGACTCGGCGATCCTGGATCTCCTCGAGTTCATCGGCCCGCTCGCCTTCCTCGGCGTGGGCGGCCTGGTCATGACGCTCGCGTGGCGCGGAGACCGCGAGAATCGCGCGCGACGACGCGAGGCGAGGCTCGCGCGACGCGACGCGAATCTGGTCGCGCGGCAGCGCCAGCGGACCGTGAACGAGTTCAGCCCGATCGTGCGCGGCGCCGTCGAGCGGCTCGCCGTCGGGCTCGAGCGCGCCGCCGGGCGCACGCTACTGGACTGGCATGCCGTGACCGCGGCCGAGTCGGCCCGCGAGGTCGCGCTCTGGCTCGTCACCGAGACCGACGCGGATCTCGCGCGCCTGACCGCGTCCGGCACGACGGCGCTGGCCGACAGCATCCTCCGCGGTGAACTCGTCCGGGGCGGCTTCCCCGCTGACGCCGCGCGGGACCTGTTCATCGGCTTCAAGTCGCGCGAGGAGCTCCAGAGACACCTCGGCCCCGACTTCCTCGTGGCGTGGCCGCTCGAACCCGTGGTGGCGCCGGCGCGAGGTCCGATCCGCGACGGCCCCGGCTGAGCGCGAACCGATCCGCCACGCGCCCGAGCCGCGCGTCAGCTCCGGCCGCCGCGCGAGCCCTGTCCCCAGCCGAGCTTCTGGCGAAGCACGCCATGAAAGGACATCGCGGGGTCGTGAACCGATCGCGCCAGGTGCGGGCTCTGCCTGACCTCGACCTCGAGGCCGGCCCGGAGCGGGAAGCCGACCTGCCCGTCGAGGGACAGGTAGACGTCCGGGTGGTCCTCGCGCAGCACGACGCTGACGACGGAGTCCGGGGGCAGCACGATGGGCCGCTGCGAGAGCGCGTGCGGGCAGATGGGCGTCAGCAGGATCGCGCGCATGTCCGGCGAGAGAATGGGGCCGCCTGCCGCGAGCGAGTACGCGGTCGAGCCCGTGGGCGTCGCCACGATCAGGCCATCGGCGCGATAGCTCGTCAGAAGGTCGCCGTTGAGGCGGACCTCGAAGTCGAGCATGCGCGCGAGCGTGGCCTTGTTGACGACCGCGTCATTCAGCACGGTGACCGAGCCGTGCCGCGCGTCCCCCGGCACGCTCGCCTCGAGCATCATGCGCTCGACGATGATGCAGCCCCCTGCGAGGTACAGATCCAGGAAGCGCTCGAAGCCGCTGATCTCGACCTCGGTCAGGAAGCCCAGCCGGCCGAGGTTCACGCCGATGACCGGCGTGCCGTGCGGCGCGAAGCGCCGGGCCGCGGCGAGATACGTTCCGTCCCCTCCCAGGCACACCGCGAGGCCGACCTTCCCCGCCATGGCGCCACGCTTGGTGGCGGCCCCGGGCCGGTTCACGTGTCGCGCGCACTCCTTGTCCACGAGCACGCGCAGGCCCCGCGCCTCGAGCACGCGCTCGATGAGCAGCACGGCGTCCGCGATGCACGCGGTCGTTCGCTTGGCGATCAGGCCGACGCACTGCACGGCGGGGGGTGACGGCGCGGGCTGGCTCATTCGGGTTGGGATGGTATCAGGGCGCGCGCGCGGGGTCGGCGGGCTCGCGCGCGGCCGAGGCGAGCATCGCCTCATCGATCGTGACGCCCGAGCTCGAGGGCAGCGCGTGGAGGAGGAACTCGTGATTCCCCGCGGGCCCGGTGATCGGCGACGCGCACGCGCCGCGCACGCTGAGGCCGAGGGCGGCGAACGCGCGCGCCACCCCGCGCATCGCATCCAGCCACGCATCCGGATCGCGAACGACGCCGCGCCGCCCGACCCGCGCGCGCCCCACCTCGAACTGCGGCTTGACCAGCACGACCATCTCGGCGTCGGGCGCGCACGCGACCAGCGCGGGCAGCACCTTCGTCAGCGAGATGAACGCGACGTCCGCCGTCACGAGCGAGGGAGGCTCCCCCACCTGATCCGGACGCAGGTCGCGCGCGTTGATGCCCTCCCGCACCGTGACGCGCGGATCGTTGCGCAGCCTCCAGTCGAGCTGCCCCTCGCCCACGTCCACGGCGACGACCGCCGCGGCGCCGCGCTGGAGGAGACAGTCCGTGAACCCGCCCGTGGACGCGCCGACGTCCAGGCATCGCCGGCCCTCGGGCGAGACGCCGAAGCGGTCCAGCGCGTGCGCGAGCTTGATGCCGCCGCGTGACACGAAGGGCGGGGGCTGCGCGACGCGCAGTTCGGCGTCGGCGGGCAGCAAGTCCCCCGCCTTGCTGACGCGATGACCGGCGTGCTCGACCTGGCCGGCGAGGATCAGCGCCCTGGCCTGCTCGCGCGAAGCCGCTAGCCCCCGGGTCGCGAGCAGCACGTCGGCGCGCTCGCGTCCCGCCCGTCGCGTCACGACGCTCGCTCGAGGATGAAGCGAGTCAGCGCGTTCAGGGGGCCGGCGTCCCCTCCCGCGGGGAAGCTCATCGCGTCGAGCGCCCCCAGCGCCTCGGCGGTGAGCTCGCTCGCTCTCGCGCGCGCGCCGTCGAGACCGAGCACGGCCGCGTAGGTCACCTTGTTCTCGGCCGCGTCCTTGCCCTGCGTCTTGCCGAGCGTCGCGGCATCCGCGGTCACGTCGAGCACGTCATCCACGACCTGGAAGGCGAGCCCCGCCAGGTCGCCGAAGGCGGACATGGCCTCCACGCCCGCGCGCGGCGCGCCGCCGATCTCGGCGCCCAGCACGAGCGAGGCGCGGATGAGCGCCGCCGTCTTCCGCAGGTGGATGCCCCGCACGTCGTCTTCGCTCGCGGCGCCCCCGCGACCCGTGAGCTCGATGTCCACGGCCTGTCCCCCCACCATGCCCCGCCAGCCGATCGCGACGAGCACGCAGGCCTGCACGCGCGCGCGCGTCGCGAGCCAGTCATCGCCGACCGGATGCGTCGCGAGGACCTCGCACGCGAGCGTGTGCAGCCCGTCGCCCGCCAGGATCGCGATGGCCTCGGTGAACTTCACGTGGCACGTGGGCATGCCGCGGCGCAGGTCGTCGTCGTCCATCGCCGGGAGATCGTCGTGGATGAGCGAGTAGGCGTGGACCATCTCGAGCGCCGCCGCCGGCCCGAGGCACGCCGTCTCGTCGCCGCCGAACGCGCGGCACGCCGCGAGCGCCAGCGCCGGACGGAGACGCTTGCCCGGCGACAGCGCCGAGTAGCGCATGGCCTCGTGAAGGCGCGCGGCCGCTCCCTCGACGGGCGGCAGCAGGCGGTCGAGCTCGACGTCCACGCGCCGGGCGCTCTCGGCGAGGAACTCGCGCGCGGCGTTCATCCCCGCACCCGCGCGTCAGAACGGGATGTCATCGGGCCCCGCGTCGTCAGCGAAGGACGACTGCCGACCGGATCGGGGAGGCGGGGCTGCGGCCGTCGCCTTGCGCCCCCCGCTCGCGCGCGCTGGACGCGGGCTCTCGGCACGCGCGGCCGTCTCCGGATCGAAGGTCTCCTCGGCCAGCTCGCCGCTCGCCTTCTCGATGAGCATCGTGATCCGGCGCTCGGCCTCGTCGAGCCTCTTCTGGCACGCCTGGCCGAGCTGGACGCCTTCCTCGAAGAGGGCCATGGCCTCCTCGAGGGGCAGGTCGCCCTGCTCCATGCGCTCGACGATCTCCTCCAGCCGCTCGAGTTGCTGCTCGAAGCCGGCCTCGGTCTCGCCGTCCGATGGACTCCCGCTCTTCTTCGCCCTGGCCATGATCAGGTCTCCTCGTTGCGCTCGTTGACCGTCAGCCCGAGGCGGCCTCGAGACAGGCGCGCGGTGACGGTCTCGCCGATGGTCACCTCTCCCGCGGAGCGGACGGCTCGCCCCGCGTCCGTCAGCAACACGGCGTAGCCCCGGTCGAGAACGGCCAGCGGCGACAGCGCCTGCAGCGCGCCGAGACGCGCGGTCACGCGTTCGCGCCGGCGCTCCAGCGCCCGGCGGACCAGACCCGCGAGCTCGCGTTCGCGCTCGGTGACGAGCTGGCGCCGGCCCATCATGACCTGCCGGAGGCTCGCGGGCGAGAGGCGGTTCGTCGTGGCCCCCAGCTCGAGCCGGCGCGCTCTGACGAGCTGGCGCAGCGAGCGGGTCAGGCGATCGCCGAGCTCGGTGGCGTGTTGCAGCCGCGACTCGACGGTCCCGCGCAGGAGCAGCCTCAGCCGATCGGGCTGGGCTGGCACGAGCCGGAGCTGGACCTCGCGGCACGTGGCGCGCGCGGCCTGCGCGAGCCTGCGCGAGGTCGCGCGCACGTGCTCGGCGACGTCATCAGCCGAGGCGCACACGATCTCGGCTGCCTGCGACGGCGTCGCCGCGCGGCGATCCGCGACGAGGTCGCTCAGCGTGACGTCCACCTCGTGACCGACGGCGCTGATCACGGGGATGCTCATCGCGGCGATCTGCCTAATGACGGGCTCCTCGTTGAAGGCCCAGAGATCCTCGAGCGAGCCACCGCCGCGGCCGACGATCACGACGTCCACGTCGCCGAGCGCGTCGAGGCGCCGCAGCGCCGCGGCGATCTCGTCGGCCGAGCCGTCACCCTGCACGCGGCAGGGCGCGATGACGACGCTCACGCGCGTGCGGCGCGACTCGAGCACCTTCAGGATGTCGCGCAGCGCGGCTCCGGCCGATGACGTCGCGATGCCGATGCGGCGCGGCAGGAGCGGCAGCGGACGCTTGCGGTCCTCGGCGAAGAGCCCCTCGGCCTGCAGGCGAGCCTTGAGCTTCTCGTACGCGGCGTACAGCGCCCCCTCGCCGGCGGCCTGCATCTCGTCCACGAGAATCTGGTACCGCCCCTGCTTCTCGAAGAGCGACACGCGGCCGCGCACGAGAACCTGCATGCCGTCTTGCGGCCGGATGCGGCAGCTGCGGTTGCGTCCAGCAAACATCGCGGCGCTGATGCTGGAGTTCTCGTCCTTGAGCGAGAAGTACCAGTGACCCGTCGGGTAGGCCTTGAACCCGCTGATCTCCGCCGTGAGCCAGGTCTCCCCGATGCCCTGCTCGAGCAAGTCCTTGGCCAGGCGGTTGAGCTGCGAGACGGTCAGCGCCCTCGGCGCGCCGCCCTCGCCCGGCTCGCGGTGCGGGTCCATCGAGGTTGACATCGGCGCGAGTCTACCCTGGCTAGCCCGGAGTATTCACGAAGCTGACGCATCCGACGGGTGCGCGCGGCCGATGGCTGCGTGATCGGACCTGCGGTCCGAGGGCGACTGCCGGACGAGCCGGCGGACCGTCGCGGCGCCGGGCCACGCGCGACCCAGCAAGGGGTTCCCGTTGGACTCCGTCGGGAATCCTCGACGTAGGGCACGGCTACGCCTCCGGTTCCCTCCGTCGTCCGCCTCGCCCTCGGCCACGATCACCTCGTCGGCTCCCGTTTGCTGATGACGCCTGCCAACGCAGGCCGGTCTCAGCAGCATCGTACGGAGAGTTCCGCCCCATGAATGCGCCACCTTCAGTAGAGTCGGGGACGGGCGCGGTGACCGGAGGCGTGGGGCTT
>CAZTIW010000057.1:0-21479 GCA_964613915.1 uncultured Thermoanaerobaculia bacterium | reverse complement strand
CCCCCCCCCCCCCCCCCCCCCCCCCCCCCCCCCCCCCCCCCCCCCCCCCCCACCGTCCGATGAATCTGCCCTGCATGACGCGGGCGGACGAGATACAGCTCCCAGGAGGTTGACGATGCTTCGATTGCTTGGAGCGGTTACGATGGTCGGGGTGCTTGCCCTGGCGAGTCCGGAGCGTGCAGCGGCCCAGCAGAACTGCGCCTCGCCCTGCACGACCGGATGCGCCGTGGACACGAACTGCACGGTTCAGATCTGCGGCTGTGACTCGCAGAGTGCCGCGCCGTGCAGTCGGTGGCGCGGGGGATGTGGTGGCAACAACCCCTTCCCCGACCCGAACTCGCCCTCTCCCCGGGTACCCAGCAAGCTCACCAGCGTGCGGCTTGCGTCTGCGAGCTTCCTCAACGATATCGTACCCTCGTTCGCAGGGTACTCGGGCTGGGCGATCACCGTAGATTCGGGTGTTTCCGACTTCACCCTGACCGACTCATGGGAAGGAGTTGCCTGGATGACCGTTCTGACGAGCATCCTCTCCGATCATTCCCTCTGCTGGAGTACGAATTCGGTAACCCACGTGATAGAGATCTCGAACTGCTGAACGCAGCCTCCCGGCATGGGGGGCACCCCAAGCCGGGAGTGTTGCTGCCACGAAGCGAGGAGAAGACTCGGTGCTAGTGAGGAATCTCGCCGTCATCGCGGGCATTGTCGCCGTCGTCGGTGAGAATGCTGAGTCGCGCCTGCCGGCATGGACACCACTGCGACCGCCAGCCGTGACCACGTTGAGGTCCGGTGAGCGCCTTCAGAGCTTGGAACTGCCGGTCATTGGCTCTGGCATGGTTCACTTGACTGATCTGGCCGGTACCGTGAAGCTCATTCCCCTGGACATGGTGGACCTCACGGCATCTCGGAAGGACTGGGCGGGCGTCGGACCCTGGCACTCTCTGGACACGAGCCCGTATCAGGGTCGCAAGTTGCCACCCCTGTCCATCGTTGCCGCTAGCGGCACGCCGGAGACGCTGCGCACGACGGGCCTGGGCTTCCAGGTCGTGGCGCTCTGGCGCATGTATTGCGCCTCGTGCGGTCAGCAGCTCCAATCGGCCAAGCGCACTCTCGCCACGCTTGGCGAGAGACCGCCGGTGGTTGCCACGGTGATTGGAATCGCGGACACGAAGCGGGCGTGGTCAAGCGCCGTGAGAAAGCATGGACTGCATGACGAACCTGGTTGGCGAGTGGTGTGGGCGCCGGAGGAGGGCACGTGGATGGACGCGATCGGTCGGGGCAGTTCGCTCGTCATACTGCTGCTGGATGACGACGGGTTCGTGCGGCACTCCTTCCTGTGGCCGTCAACTGGCTCAGATAATCGCGCCGACACTTTCGGCATCACCATCAGGAGCGAGCTGGCCGCTGAGCTCGCGGCTACAGGAGGCCAGCGATGAGCGCTCGTGACAGACGCGGAGACCGCAAGACCTGTCGTGTGTGGCCGATCCTCGGAGTCGTGGTCGCCTGCCTCTTGGTCGGTTGCGCCGCGCGCACGCCTGCGCCCCCTGCAGCGCGTTCCATGCCGTCAGTCATTCACCTGGAAGGAATGCGTGGGTGCGCGCGAAAATCCGAGGCCATGCAGGTCTCGGTCCTCGTCCGAGGCGGGGACTTGGCGCTCGTGCTCCAGTTGCTGTCCCAGGCGGCCCGGATCAGCATCGAGGCCGAGGGCTTCGACCCGAGCAAGGTCACGGTGCACTGCAATCTGCAAAACGCGCCGTGGGACTGCGTTGTTCGCGAGGTAGCCCGGGAGTTGGGACTGACGCAGCGCGTCGAGGCCGGTCGCATTGTCATCGTTCGTTAGTGTTTCATCGCTTCCCCTCGGCCCGACCTCGGATCGAAGATCCTCGCACCAGCCTTGCCGCCCCGGTGAAGGTGAGCGTCGATCATGAACGCGGCGCGTCGGCTCATCCCATGAACAGGGACCCGGCGAAGGATCGCACGCACGGCCATCAGCAGATCGCGCTCTTCAACCGACACCACGACAGCTGGCGCTCCTTGCCACGCCTGAGTTCCTGAGCTTCAGCGAGGAGTCCGAGCGGCACACGGTCGCTGCGATGCTGCGCGGTGGACGCGCCCACGCAACTGCGGGCGCGATTCCGCTTTCTGGCCGCGTGCCGCCACGCGTTGGGCCGGTCTTCACTCGCGCGCGACCCCGCCTCCGTCTCGATGGAGGACCGCCGGGCTCGAGATGCTGGACTTCCTCGAGGCGGAGAGGCTCGAGTACACCGTCGCGTTCGGCAGGAACTCCGCGCCTTCCTGCGGGATGGAGCCGTTGATGGAGCCCGTGCGGCGCGCCACGATGGCAAGCGGCGTCACGGAAGCGTGAGTTCGGCGAGACCGCTACGGCGCCATGTCCTGGCGCGGAAGGCAGCGTCGCGTGATCTTGAAGGCCGAGGTCGCGCGGCTCGAAGGCCGCCCTCCGCGAGACAATGGGCGCCTCGTCGTGACGGATCTGCAGCGCGATGCTCCCATCCACGTCTAACAGATCTGCTTGGACCGAGGCGACTCGGAGAGCCGGATCAAGGAACCCAAGCGCGACCTGGAGATGGACAGGACGAGCTGCTCGCGCTTCCTCGCGAATCGGCTGCGCGCCCTCCGTGCCGCGGCGGCGCACGTGTACCACGGAAGAGTCGCGCGATCGCTTCGCGCTGATGCACGCCGGCACGAGCCGCTTCGCCTCGCCGGCGCGCGCGTTCGGTCTTCGACGCATCATCCAGGGCGGAGGAACGTCGCGCGTCGTGGGCGCCGCTCTCCGGTGCTCTCGAACGCGCTCTGTTCACGCATGGGTCGGGCTATTGACCGACTTCCACCCAGCGGCCGAGCGCGACGTAGGCGAGCGCGGTGCGGGGAGGCTCGGAGAGACCGCGCCAGCGGCGCACGGCCTCGGCGTAGAGCGCCAGCTGCGCGGCGTGTCGCTCGGGCGCGGCCTCGCGATCCGTCTTCCAGTCCACGACCCAGGTCGCGCCATCCTTCTCGACGACGAGGTCCACCGATCCCTGCCAGTCCCGTCCGTCATGCGCGGGCAGCAGGAACGGGAGCTCCTTCGCGATCACGCGAGCGCCGGCGAGGGCGCGGGCGAGATCCGAGCCGGCCAGCGGCTCGAGGCAGGCGAGGACCTCGCGCGCGACGGCCGCGGCGTCGGCGCCTTCTTCGCCGGCCGCGAGCACGGCGGCGCGACGGCCGATGTCGAGCAGGCGGCGCGGATCGTCGAGGCTCCCCTCCTCCAGCGCGAGGTGCACCGCGATGCCGACGGCCCGGCTGAGCGATCGATCGCGCGGACGCCGCGGCGCCCGCGAGCCGGAGTCTTCGCCCGCCTGCCGCTCCTTCGGCGACTCGGCGGACTGGCTCACCCCGGCGTCCGCGAACGGGTAGCTCTCGGCGCTCGCGCGGGCATCGCGCTCCTCCTTCAGTCCCGTGGCGGAGCCCGGCCGCCCGACGCGCGCCGCCAGCATGAGGCTCGCCGCGCTCTCGCCGTCGCGCACGGCGCGCGCCAGGACATCGGCGCCCGCGGGCGCTTCGCCGGGATCGTCCGGCGGCTCGGGCGGCTCGTGCACCGCGTGCGCGACGCCGCCGTGCAGGTTCGGCCCGCCGGTCGCGTCGGCCGGGTCGTGGTTCCAGCCGGCCATCACGGCCTGCAGGACGGGCTGGTTGATCTTCGGCTTCGTGCAGCCGTTCACCAGCACGAGGCGCTCGCTCGCGCGCGTGAGCGCCACGTAGAGAAGGCGCTGCGTCTCGGCGGCGTCATGACGCTCGGCGTCCGCCGCGTGCGCGACATGTGCCGCGTTGCGCGCCGCGCCCGGAAGCGAGACCGCGAGCGCGCCTCCGTGGACCGCGATCGCGACGCCACGCTGACCCGGCGGGGTCTCGCGCGCGATGTCGGGCACGATGACGGTGTGGAACTCGAGCCCCTTCGCCTGGTGGATGGTCATGAGGCGCACGGCGTCCATGGCCTCGTCGGCGAGCGGGCTCTCGCCCTGCTTGGCGCCCGCGATCAGGTCGGCCTGCAGGCGATCCACGATCTGCGGCAGCGAGAGCCCCTCGGCGCGCGCGAGCGACTGCGCGCGCTCGACGAGCTTCTCCAGATTCGCCACGCGCTGCGCGCCGCCACGGCTCGCCGCATGCAGCGCGATGAGATGCGGCCGCCACGGCGCCTCGCCGGGCGAGCCGTCCTCATGCGACGCGCGCCCTTCGGTGAGCGCGAGTCGCACGGCCTCGTCCGCGGGCAGCTCCGCGGCGGCGGCCGCGAGGCGTTCGAGACCAACGAGCGCGCGCGCGACGAGCGGCGCCTCGGCGCGCTCGGCCGCTCCGAGGCGCCCGGCGGCGCGCAACGTCCACTCGCCGCGCGCGAGCCGGGCGAAGCGCAGGATCTCCGCGTCGCTCGCGCCACAGGCGGGCGAGCGCAGGACCGCCAGGATGGACGGCGCGTCGTTGGGATGCGCGAGGCACCGGAGCAGCGCGATGGCCTGCACGACTTCCTCGCGCTCGAAGAAGCCGCGCCCGCCCTGCGTCACGAACGGCACGCCGAACTCGCCCAGCCCGCGCTGATACGCCTCTCCGCCCGTCATCGCGCGCAGCAGGATCACGACCTGACCGTAGTCGCTGATGAGGCCGTCCTCGCGCCAGGCGCGCACGCGCGAGGCGATGACGCGCCCCTCGGCCAGGCGCCACGCGGCCGCGTCCATCCTCGCGTCCGATCCGACGCTCCACAGCTCGACGCGGGTCTCGCCCGTCACGGCGCGGTCGCGCGACGCCACGAGACGCTCGTACGGCGGCTGGTAGGGCGGATCGAGCGTGATCACCTGCTCGCACAGGTCGTTGACGGGGCCGAGGACCTCCTCGCACGAGCGGAAGTTCGCGACGAGCGAGACCCGGTGCGCCCCCTGCGCGACGATGTGGCCGACGGCGCGCTCGTACGCGGCCATGTCGGCGCCGCGGAAGCGATAGATGGACTGCTTGGGATCGCCGACGATGAAGAGCCTCCCGGGAACGAGCCGCGCCTCCCAGGGATCGCCGCCCTCGCTCACCGGGTGGCCGGGATCCTCGGCCAGCAGGAACGCGATCTCGTACTGCAGCGGATCCGTGTCCTGGAACTCGTCGAGCAGGATCGCCTCGATGCGACCCTGCACCTGACGCCGGGACTGCCGGTCGGTCAGCAACACGTCGCGCGCGCGGACCAGGAGCTCGGAGAACCCCACGACCCCCTCGACATCCAGCCGCTCGCGCGTCTTCGAGGCGAGCTGGCGCGCGAGGTCCATGAGCGCCTCGCAGGTCGCGTCGTCGGTCGCGAGCAGCGCGTCCGTCAGCTTGGCGGCGTCGCGGATCGCGCTCTCGACGAGATCGCTGTTCTCGCAGCCACGCCCGGCCTTGGGCGGCGCCTTGGTGGGCCACGCCGCCGGATGCCGCTGCTCGTGCGCGTGCAGGCCCGCGACGCCGTCCGTCACGAGGGCGTCGAGCCGGGCGCCCAGCGGGACGAGCCAGTCCGAGGCGTTCGCGCTGATCTTCATCGTCCGCGCGATCTCGCACCGCGCGCGCAGGTCGCGCGCCTGCGCCATCAGCTCGGCTGGCAGGTCGCCGGTCGTGGCGTCCGGCAGGCGCGGCATGTCGAGCAGCGCCCGCGCGGCCTGCAGCACGGCGTCCGCGCTCGCGCTCGCGAGCACGCGCTTCCACGACGCCGCCTGCGGCGCTTCGTGACGGAGCGTCGTCGCCTGGAACGTCACCCATTCGGCCTGGAGCGCGCGATCCGTCAGGGCGCCGTCGTCCACGTCGAACGCGGGATCGAGCCCCGCCGCCACCGGATGCCGGCGCAGGAGATCGGCGCAGAACGCGTGGATCGTGCCGATGCTCGATCCGTCGAGATCATCGAGCGCCTGGAGCGCCCGCGCGCGCACCTCGGCGGCGCTGGCGCCGGGCGCGCCGGCATCGCGGGCCATGACCCACGCGAGCGAAAAGCTCGCGGCGTCCTGACCGCGCTCGGCCCCGGCGAGCAACTGCAACACGCGCGAGATCTGCCCCGCGAGGCGCGCGCGCATCTCGGCCGCGGCCTTCTCCGTGAACGTCAGCGCCACGATCGCGGGCAGCCGCACGCCGCGCCCGAGGATCAGGTTCAGCAACCGCTCGATGAGGAGCGTGGTCTTGCCCGAGCCCGCGCCCGCGACGACGACCACGTTCTGGTCGAAGCAGGTCGCCGCAAGCTGGCGCGCGGGCTGGTCGGCGAGCGCGCTCATGCCCCACCTCCCTCGTCCGCCGCTCCGCCCAGCGCGTCGCGCACCGATTCCAGCGTGAGACGTTTCGTGGTCTTGCCGGCCAGGTCGAGGTAGTCGCGCCACTCGGGCGCCGCGCGGACGCGCTCGCGCGTGGGCGGATGGTCGCGCCGGCACGCGGCCGTGAAGGCGCACCAGCGGCACGTCCCCTTCTTGAACGCGAACGCGCCGCCGCGCCAGGTGGCCTCGATCACCGCGAGCGTCTCCGTCCACGAGCTCTCGAGCTCCGCCGCGGCGAGGATCGCCGGTTCGAACGCATCGGCCTTCGGATGCACCGGCACGAACGCGACGGCGATGTCCGCCTCGCCGCGCTTCGCGCGCGGATGCTCGCGCTCCGCGGACCATGCGCGCGCGAGCAGCCAGTAGGCGAGCCCCTGGAGCTTGATCCCCTGGAGCATGAATCGCCTCTCGACATGCCCGTCCACCTTGCGCGACGTCTTGAAGTCCTCGACGCGCCAGCCATCGGGCGTCTCGAGGATGCGATCCACGCGTCCCTTGAGCGGCAGCGTGAACGCGCGTCCGTCGTGCTCGAGCGTGATGTCGTGGCGCAGGTCGCTCTCGGCGGCGATGACGCGCGCGCCAGCGTCCGCCAGGCGCCGGGCGTCCTCCCGCACGAAGCGCTCCAGCGTGGCGAGCCAGAGCTCCGAGAGACCGTCCCACGCGAGCGGCGCATGGGCGCGACGCGCGCCGGCCAGGTCGTCCACAGCACGCTTCCACTCGCGGCGCAGGATCGCGAGGCCCTCGGGCGAAGCGAGCGCCGCGGGATCGCCCCCCTGCGCGATGGCGTGGAGCTGCACGGCCTCGAGCACGGCGTGCACGCAGACGCCCAGCTCGTCGGCGCCGACCGCGAGATCGTCGGGTTCCTCGTCCCGCTGCTCGATGTGGAGGCCCCGCTCGAAGAACCAGCGCAGCGCGCAGGCGCCGAACGCCTGCAGAGAGCTCGCGGAAATCGCTGCGGGGAGGGGCAGCGCGTCCGGACCGAGGAGCGCGTCGTGCGCGAGATGCCGCGCGCGCGCCGCGGGATCGCTCTCCAGGTCGAACGCGTCGAGACGCGCGCTCGCGCTCAGGGCGTCATCGAGGACGGCGTCGAGCCTGCCCGCGTGGCGCGCGATGGCCTCGATCGATCGCCGGCGCTGCCGGCGTTCGGAGGCCTCGATGAGCACGTCGCGCATCGTCGCGCGCCCGAAGCGCTCGCGGAACTCGCGCGCCATGAGCGCGGGATGCCCGGCCACCGCCGTCAGCGGCAGGCGCCTGCGCAGCTCGGGCGTCTCGCGCTTGCGCGCGACGAGCGCGTCGAGATCGGGCGAACCGAGCGTGACGCGCGCGAGCTCGCGCAGGAAGATCGACGGCGCGCGCACCGCGCCCTCGTCGCTCGCGCGCTGCCAGATGACGTGAAGCCGATCGGTCGCCGCGCCGAGCGCGAGGGCCAGGAGTTGCCGTTCCTCATCGCGCGCCTCGGCCTTGACGCCGAGTGCCGGCGCGGGGATCGCCTCGCGCAGGCGCGCGCGCTCGGCGTCTCTCAGGAACGGGTCGTGGCGCGGCCGGCGCGGAAAGGCTCCCTGGTTCAGGCCGATGAGGACGACCTCGCGGAACGGGATCGCGCGCGCGGGCATCGCGGAGAGGACGCGCACGCCCGAGCCGTCGGTCTCGCCCATCGCGAGCGCGGCGTCCTCGAGCGCGGCCCCGAGGAGCGCGAGCACGGCGGCGGCGTCGGGCGCGGGCGCTGCCGCGCCGGGCGCGCGCGCGATCGCGTCGAGGCGCTCGATGTCCTCGATCGCGCCGAGCATCGCCTGGCGCGCGCGGTCCGCTCGCGGCGTCGCGGGCTCGCGCAACCATCGCCCGATCAGCCCCCGCAGCCACGTCGCGTGCTCGGCGTGCGTGCGACATGCCTCCCACGCCGCTGCCTCCGTCGCGAGCTGGTCGGCGATGGCGCCGAGCACGCGGATGCGCGTCGCGCGGCGCTGGACGCGCGGTTCCTCGCGGAGCGTCTCGGCCGGCGTCCCGCGCCGCCGCGCCTCGTCGTCGATCGCGGCCTCGTGCCAGGCGAGCACGTCCTCGCGCATCGCGCCGGCGCCGCGCACGACGCCCGCGGCGCGCGTCCATTCGTCCCAGAGATCGGGCGTGATGTCCGCCGCCGCGCTGCCGGGCGCCTTGTCCGAGATCCGCGCGAACGGCGAGCGCAGGAACTCGATGACGCGCGGACGCGGCAGGCCGCTCGCGAGCGACTCGAGGAGCGCGCGCGCCGCCTGCGCCCAGGGCTCGCGCGCGAGCGGCGCGCTGGCGCTGGTCGTGAAGGGGACGCCGTGCGCGCCGAAGGCCTCTTCGAGCAGACCGGCGACGGGCTCGAGCGATCGCGCGATGACGGCGATCTCGCGGAGCGGGACGCCGCGCGCGACGTGGGCCTCGGCGCACAGGCGCGCGGCGAGGTCGATCTCGGCGCGCGCGCCGCGCACGTGGAACGCCTCGACGGGCGCGCCGTCCGGCAATCGCAGCGTTCCCGCCGTGACGCTCGCTTCCTCGTCGAAGAGCGCTTCGGTGTCAACAAGCGTGGGCGGCGCATGCGGGGAGTCGAGCGGCCGGGCGACGGCGGCCTTGCCGGGCCAGCGCGCGAGACCGGCGCGCGAGGTCTCGTGCGCCGGGCCCGCGCCGCCCGGCGCGAGAACGGTGGTGGGGAGCGCGGCGGCCACGGCGCTCACGAGCGCCGCCTGCGCGCCGACGAGATCGTAGCCGCCGTGGTGGACGAGCGCCGTCCACGGCAGCGCGCCCGCGCGCGCGAGCGCGCCGGCGGCGGCGGTCGCGAGCGCGGCGTGGCCGGCCGCGTCGGTCGCGTGGCGCTCGGAGAGCATGCGCGCCAGCAGCGCCTCGTGCGCCGCGTGGATCGCGGCGAGGTCCGAGTCCATCTCGCGCGCGAGCGCCGCCGGCTCGACGAGCGCCTCGCGCAGCTCGCCGAGCGTGCGCGCGATCGAGCTCGCGGAGCGGGGACGCCGGGCGTGAAACTGCCGGAGGCGTGCGCCGGCCGGGAGGCTCGCGATCGCCTCGCGCACGATCGCGTCGGTCTCGAGTCTCGAGAGCAGGCGCGGGGCCGGGGCGTCCGCGAGGCCGAGCAGGTACGCGCGCTCGATCAGCCGCGTGGCGAGCGAGCGGTGGTGGAGGAAGTCCACGCCCGCGACCACGGCGATGTCCGCGCGCTCGGTGGCGCGCAGCAAGGCGTGGCGCGCGCGGTCGAGCAATCCGCTGGACGGCGCGACGAGCGCGACGCGCTCGCCCGAGGCGGCGAGGTCGCGCACGCGCGCCACCATCGCGTTCTCGAGCCGCGCCGCGCACGGGCTCGTCAGGAGTTCGATCCCTGCCATCCAGCACCCCCTCCGCGCATCCGCCGCGCGCACGCCGATTCTACCGCCGTCCGGGCAGGCGCACCGAACGGCCCCGTTTCGCTGCCGGTTCTGCGCGCAATGGTCATCGGTCGCGGCGCTCGGCCCCCTCTCCCGGGAGGGGCGCCCGGGACGCGACCCGCGCGACGGCGCCGGGAGCCAGGGCGGCCACGGCGAGGATCAGCGTGGCCAGGATCGTGATGGCGAGGCTGACGCGCTGCGCCGACGTGCGGCGCAGCACGAGGCTCGTGTCCAGCGGACCCGCCGGCACGGCCAGGCGCACGCGACCCGTTCCGGGCTCGGGCTCGATCTGGGTGGCGCGCGCGCCCTCGCCCTCGCCCTCGACGCGCCAGCCGGGGAAGTCCGCGAGGCGCAGTACGATCGTGCTCGGGAGAGCCGCGTGTCCCGTGACGCGCCAGCGCTCGGGGGTCTCGCGCGTGACGCGCACGACCGCGAGGCCGTCACGGACGGTCGCGAGTTCCGGCGTGAACGCGGGCGTCGCCGTGACGCTCGCGGGCTCGAACTCCTCGACCGACGTCACGAGCACGCCGCGCCGCGCGATCTCGTCGGGCGCGAGGGCCAGCGGATCCGGGTGCCAGCGCTCCGCCGGCCGCGCGAGCGGATAGCCCGCCGCGATCAGCGCGAGCACGATGGCCGGCCCGACGAAGCGCCGGGCGCGGGCCGGCACGACGCGCGCGATCGCCGCGCACGCGAGCGCGACCAGGAGAGCCAGCGCCAGCGCGCAGAGCGCTGACAGTCGCCACGGGAACTGCACGAACGACAGCAGCGGCAGCGCCTCCCACGCGGGCGCGCCCAGCGGCGTCATGAGCAGGCCCGTCGCGAGCACGACGGCCGCGAGCCCGCGCACGAGCGGGCGATCGGGACCTCCGCGCCAGGCCGTGATCCCCACGGCGGCCAGCGCGAGCAGCAGGTGCGCTGGCCCGAGAGCGAACGACATGCCATCGCCCGTCCCCTCCTGCGAGATCCCGTAACCCCAGGGCGACCACAGGAGCTGCCAGGGCGCGACCAGGTGGACGCGCCAGGAGAAGTAGTCGGCGCGCGCCCGCTCGAGGTGAACCAGCGAGGCCTCGAAGAGCCCCGGCGCCCACGCGACGCAGGCGATGGCGACGCCCAGCGTGACGGCGGCCGCCTGCGCCAGGAAGAGCCACCACGATCGCGCCTCGCGCGCGAAGAAGGCCGCGAGCACCAGGAGCGCCGGCACGAGCATGAGCGCCATCGCGTGATGCGAGAGCCCCACGAGCCCCGTGCCCAGCGCCGCCACCGCGAGTCCTTGCGCCGCGCCCGCGAGTCCTTGCGCCGCGCCGCGCGCATGCATCCCGAGCCCGAGGATCGCCACCGGGGCGAGCGACAGCGCGATGCTCTCGTTCAGCGCCGCCCGCACGTGAAGGTCCGTCAGCACGTAGGGCGCGAGCGCGAACGCCGCGGCGCCCGCCCAGGCGCCCGTCTCCCCCGCCACCAGCCGCGCCGCGCGACGCATCGCGAAGATGCCGACGAGGAGCGCGGCGAACGCGGCGAGGGGCATCGCGCGCGCGGCGTCGCCGGTGACGCCATGCACGCCACCCGCCAGCCACGTCGGCAGCGGCGGCACGAACAGGAACAGCGGCTGGCCCTGGCCCGAGCTCAGGTCGGGCGCCCAGCGCGGCAGCAGGATCCCGTGCCGGAAGCTCTCGTGCGCCTCGACCACGCGCGCGGGATGCACGATCGCGTCGTGGCCCGAGCCATGCCCGTCGAGCAAGAGCGGCATGCCGGCGACGAGCGCGAGCCCGAGCACGCCCGCGATCTCTCTCGCGCGCGCGGAGCGAACGACGGCCTCGCGCGCCCGCTCGATCGCGCGGGCGAGACGGTCCCCGGCACGCGCGACGGACCCGCGCCGCTCGAGCGCGAGCGCGCCCAGGAAGACGAGCGGCGCGAGCCACAGCAGCACGCTCTTGAGCGGTCCCGGCGCGTACTCGAGGCTCACCTCGTGCGCGCCGCCCGGCACGCGCACGGCGACGAAGCCTGGCGTCACGTGACTGGTCGGCGCCGGAACGCCATCCACGCGCGCGCGCCAGCCCGGATGCCACGTCGCCTTCAGCATGACCCAGGCATGCGCGCCGGCGATCGCGACATCGGCGGCAACGCGTCCGCCCTCGCCGCGCTCGCGAAGGATCGCGCCGAGCTCGGCATCGTCGCCGGGCTCGAGGCGCGCGTCGGCCGGCTGGCTCCGGAAGCCCGGCTCCGGAAAGCGCCCCTCGAGATCCAGCGCGAGATGCCGTCGCCGGGCGGGCCCCTCGGACGACATCCACGCGTCCACCACGTCGTAGAACGAGCGGCGATCGCAGCGCACGGCGCCGACGACATCCACGACCTCGAACATGCCGCCGCCGGGACCCGCGCAGATCTTGAATCGCCCGGCGCGCGCGATCTCCGGCGCGACCTCGCCGAAGTCGCGCTCGAGCGGCGCGATGCCGGTGCGGACGTCGAAGAGCCGCCAGTGGGCCGGGTTGCTCTCGTCGAAGCGCACCATGATGTCGGAGGTCAGTGCCATCGCGTGGTAGAGGTACGACACCTGCGGGATGCGCTCGCGCGAGAGGAACGCGTGCATCGGCGTCCACCTCACGCCGAACTCCTTGCCCCATCCGCCGCCCGGACCCGCGAACGCGCGCCCCCCGCGCTCGCGGCATGCGTCCATGGTCGCGGCGATGTCCGCGCTCTCGGCGCGCGTCAGGCTCACCGTCTCGCGTCCCCACGCTTCGCTCACGGCGAGCCACGCCAGCCGCTCGTGCACGGCGGGCGCGAGCACCAGCGCGGCGAGCACGGGCCCGGCCAGCAGGCGCGTCAGCCGCCGTGCGCGACCGGGACCGGCGAGCCATCCGCGCGCCGGGAGATCGACGAGCGCCGCGAGCGCCACGGCGGCGAGCATCACCAGGAACAGGTGGACTCCCGCGACCAGCCGATGGAGCGGCACGTCGCCCATGAACAGGAGGTCGAAGAGACCATCCCAGGCCGGACGCCCGCACGCGAGCAGCAGGAAGAGCGCGCTCCCTCCCAGAACGACGGACTCGGCGTGCGAGGCGCGGCCGAGGGCCACGCGCGTCGCGACGAGGCCAGCGCCAGCCAGCGCGAGGAGCGAGAGCACCGGGAGCCGCCCGTGATCGAGAAGCTCGCCCGTCAGCAGCAGGCGCGCGACCCGCGTCGCGCCGAACGAGTCCCACTTCCAGGCGTCCTCCCAGCGCGAGTGGTTGATGAACGCGCCATCGAGGACGAGCGGCACGAGAAGCCAGGCGGCGAGCGCGAAGCTCAATGCGCCCAGCGTCGCGAGACGGACCAGGCGCGTCGCGACCGGCCGCGCTTCCCCGTCGCGCCGGGTCCGCACCAGGGCGACGAGCACGAGCGCCAGGGCGCCGATCAGCCCGAACACGAAGTGCGCCGCGAACGTGACCGCGAGCATGAGCGCCGCGACCGAGAGCCTCCCCTGCCCGCGCAGCGCCCGCGCGCCCAGGCCGACGGCGAGCGGCAGCAGCACGTTCGCCAGCTCCTGCGTGAACAGGCCCGACCCCCGCCAGCAATACGAGCTCAGCTCGAGCCCGAAGAGGAGATCGGTCGAGACCAGCGGCGTCAGGATGGCCACGGCGGTCGCCACGCGGCGCTCGAGCCCGAGCCAGCGCGCGCCGGCGAACATGGCGAGCGGCATGAGCCCCAGCATGAGCCAGTGCGCGAGCACGAAGATCGTCGCGATGTCCACGCGCGCCAGGAGGGCCGCGTGCAGGCCGCCGACCAGGAGTGGCGCGAGCGGCTGGTAGGTGCGCGGAACGGGATGGCCCAGGCTCCACGCCGGCATCCACGCGTCCAGCGGGTTGCCGCCCCCGCGCAGCGCGTCCGACATCTCCGCCGCCAGCGGCAGGTGGAGCGCGTGGTCGTTGAGGGGCTCGCGCGAGATCGCGAGTTCGGCGCGCGTCGCGACGAGCACGGCCACGCACGAGAGCAGGACGAGCGCCAGCGAGGCGCGCCGGGCGACGAGCGTCATCGCGCGCCGATGGTAGCAGCGAGCAACGAGCATGCGCGCAACCGTGGCGGGCGAGGCTATGATCGCACGGCCATGAGCGCCAACGCCACGACGGAGCGCCCCGACCTGACGGTCGTCATCCCCGCCTACAACGAGGAGCGGCGGCTGATCCCGTCCCTGCGCCTCGTCGCAGCGTACCTGCGCTCCCGGCCGGGCACGTGGGAGATCCTGGTCGTGGACGACGGCTCGCGCGACCGGACGCGCGAGCTGGCCGAGGAGATGTCCCGCGAGGAGCCCCGCGTGCGCGTGCTGGCGCTGCCCAGGAACCGCGGCAAGGGCATCGCGGTGCGCACCGGCTTCGTCGCGGCGCGCGGCGAGCGCGTGCTGTTCGCGGACGCCGACAACTCGACTCCGATCGAGGAGCTGAACAAGCTGACGGGGGCGATGGATCTCGGCGGCGCGGCCATCGCCATCGGATCGCGCGCGCTCGCGCAGTCGGATGTCCGCCTGAAGCAGAACCCCGTGCGCCAGGCCATGGGCCAGGGCTTCAACCTCATCGTTCGCGCGATCACGGGCCTGCCGATCCGGGACACGCAGTGCGGCTTCAAGCTGTTCCGGCGCGACGCCTGCCTGGAAGCGTTCCTGCTGCAGCGCGTGGGCGGCTTCGCGTTCGACGCGGAGATCCTGTTCATCGCGCGGCGCAAGGGCCTCGGGATCGTCGAGGTCCCCGTCACCTGGATCAACTCGCCCGACAGCCGCGTGCGCATCTGGCGCGATCCGGCCCTCATGTTCCGCGACCTGCTCCGCATCCGCTGGAACGCGTTGCTCGGGCGATACGACGCCCTCCCCGCCGGCGCGGCCCCCTGATCGCGACGCGCTCGGGGCGCGTCAGCCACCTGCCGCGCGCAAGCGCGTGACCCCTCCGTTGCGCGGACGCGCCCCGGCAAGCGCCAGAACGGGCTCGTGCGCTCCCTCGCGCCGGTCGCGCGCAGATCGCGATCGCATGATGGGCGGGCATCCTCCGGACGGGAATCGGAGGCCGCGTGGCAAATCCAGCAGTCGAGACAGGAGCGCGCACCGACGTCATCGCGCTCGCGGTGCTTCACAACGGCGTGCGGGCGCGAGAAGTCGGCGGCGGTCCGGTGACGTGGCGACGAAGCCTGCCGGGCATCGTGCCGGGTCAGCGGCTGACGCTCGACGTGACGAAGCGCTGGCGATTCCGGCGCACGGAGATGCTCTCGGGCACGCTCCTGCACGCCGGGCTGTCGCTGCGCGCGCTCCGTGACGCCGGCTTCGCGCTGCCCGACCTGCGCGACGGCCGGCTGCGCTCGCCGGGCGAGGGCGATGACCGCCTCGTCGAGGGCCTGATCGAGCATGCGGCCGGGCACTGGCCCACCGCGCGCTGCCTGCTGCTCGAGGTCCTCGAGCGCGAGCCGGGCGCCATGCGCGCCCACGCCGCGCTGGGCGAACTCCACGCGCGACTGGAGCACCGCGCCACGGCGCTGCTGCACTTCGGCGCGGCGATCCGGCTGGGTCTGGGCGCCCTCGGGGCCGTCTCCCCGCCGCTCGACCCCCGCGACGTGGTGGCCCGCGCCTTCATCGCGGCCCTCATCGGACGGGCGCGGTTGCTGGCGGCTGACGGTCGCGTCGGGGATGCCGCGGCCGACCTGCGGCGAGCGCTCGCCTGGGATCCCGAGGCCGACGACGCCGCCGCCGCGCTGGCCGGGCTCGAGCCCGACCTCGCGACCTCGTCGCGGCTCGCGCCCCCGGCATGAGCGACGTCGTCCGTGGCGGGTTCGAGCCGGCCACGACGGCGCGCGCGCCGGGCCAAGTTGCCGCTCACCCGGCCGCGTGCGACGCTTCTCTCGCGAACGAGGCGTTCGCGGGAGCCTTGCATGAGTCACGAAGTGTTGCTGGCCTGTCCCGGTTGCGGCGCGCGCAACCGCGTGGACGGCGCGCGGCTGTCGGACTCACCCGCGTGTGGCGGCTGCAAGCGCGCCCTGATCGAACCGGGACGCCCCCTCGCGCTCGACGACACCACGTTCGCCTCCGTGATCGGCGGCAGCACGCTGCCCGTCCTCGTGGATTTCTGGGCGCCGTGGTGCGGGCCCTGCCGCATGCTCGCGCCCGTGCTCGAGGGCTTCGCGCGCGAGCACGGGTCCTCGGTCCTCGTCGCCAAGGTGAACGTGGACGAGGCGCCGCGCACGGCGGCACAGTACCAGGTGCGCAGCATCCCGACGCTGGCCCTCTTCAGCCAGGGCAGCGAGCACGCCCGCCACATCGGCGGCATGTCCCTCGATCAGCTCCGCGGCTTCGTGCGCGTCGGGGCGTGAAGCCCCGCGCGTGAGCGGGCGCGTGAAGCCCCGCGGGTGAGCAGGCGCTTGAAGCCCCGCGCGCGTGCCGCGCCGGGAGCGAGACCGGCGCGGCACGGTCGAACACGGAGTGCCACGTCAGGGCGCGCGGAGTTCGATGGCGGAGAGGCGTGACAGGGTGTCGAGATCGGTGCCACCCACGCACAGACTGCGGTCGCGGTCCAGCGGGTGACTCGGCTTGGCGAAGACGAGCACCCGCATTCTGTGCGCACCGGCAGCCAACGGAGCGCTCGTCCACGAGAGCTTGGGGAGCCGTTCAATCGTGGGAATCACCACCCCGTCAAACTCGAACTGGATATCGGTCGCTGCTGCCGAGGTGTTGCCGCCCGAAAAGCAAGCGCCGTCGCCAAAGGCAACGGCGTCCAGGAGGGCCAGGACGCGGGATCCCTCCTGCACGTCTAGCGTGACATCCAGGCCCGGCACCGGCACGGCGGGCTCATTCGCCCGAGCCCACGCCACGGCGGTCGACTCCGCGTAGACGTGGTTGCCCACCCCCGAGCGACCGGCAGGCCCGACCGGCCCCTCCGGACCCACGGGCCCGATCGGCCCCTCCGGTCCCATCGGCCCCACCGAGCCGAGCCCGTCCGCCACGCTCAGTAGCACGGCTGCGGGTGTCGGATGCGAGAACGCGCCCTCGTTGCGAACGCGCTGCGATGTCAGCACGGTCAGCGACTCGTCAGGCGCGTCGTAACCGAGCTTGGCACACGCGCAGTCGCCCGCGCGCCACGCCGCGCCCGATCCGACGTAGCGCAGCGTGAGCGTGGGGCCGTCCACGGCGCACTCGAAGTCCGCGGCCGCGAGGTCTCCCCCGGGCGCATGGACCGTCAGGCCGCCGCACGCGCCGAGCGCGCCGCCGCGGAACACGAAGCTGAACTCGTCGCCCGTCGCGACCTCGCGGCCGCTGAACGGATTCTGGTTGGTGACGCACGCCAGGAGCGTGACGCTCTCGCGCGGCCGGATCACGTCATGCTTGAGCGTGTACTCGAGCGCGATGGCGCTCCCGGGCAGGTTATCGCGCGATCGCGCCGAGGCGAGCGAGGCGCAGGCAAGCAGCGTGGCAAGAGCCAGGATCGTTGTTCTCATGATGATCTCCCTGCCTGCCCGGCGACCCGCGTCGGGCAGGCTGATGGTCCGGCCTCAGTACGCGGCGTCGTACTTGAGCATGACGGTGACGAGGTGGAAATCGGAGTTCAGCGTGTCGCTGGCGACCTTCCGCCGGATGCGCAGGAGGAGCATCTCCAGCGGGTTCCAGTCACTGACGTTCACGGCTGCATCGATCTCGACGCTCTTGACGATGTCCGAACGGTTGCAGTCGATGCCGCCGCACGCGCCCGTGTCGCACGTGAAGTTGATGGTCCCATTCGTCTCCGTGGACCACGCCTGGCTGACCGAGTCGCCACCCGCGTAGGCGCGGCTGGAGACGCCGAGGATCACCGTGCGGGTTCCTGGCACGAAGTTGCAGAGCTCGTCGTCAATGCTCCAGCCCATGAGCACGAGTCGCGGCTTCGTGGACGATGTCGTGTCGTAATCCGGCGGGACGTTGACGGCGCAGTAGAGTTGCTCCTCGGTGTCCTCGTCGAAGTCATGGCCGCGGCTGTAGATGTCGTTCGAGCTCGTATCGGTCTTCTCGAGGGCTGGACGCGCGTAGTCCGACAGCACGCTCCAGTCATTGCGAGCGAACACCGAGCCGTATCCCGATCCCGAGTTGTCGTTGTATTCCCAGCACTGCACCTGCACGGCCCGGATATCAGCGTGCGCGGTGCTGGCGATCAACGCCAGTGCGGCGATGGGCAGGCGAAAGAAAGACCGAAGGGGGGGGGGTAAGAAAGGCGCATGCGAGACTCCCTCGGCGCCGTGAGCCGGCACGGCGCCGACAATGCGGATGGCACGGGGTGGAGCGCGCGGTCGGCGCATTCCGGCGGCGCGGCGCCCCCAGCCATCCTCCCTCCGCCGAAAGTAAGCCCGGTCGCATGCGCTGTCAACGGCCCCCGGGGATCCTACTCCGCGCGCAGCGCCTCGACCGGATCGAGCGAGGCGGCGCGGCGCGCGCAACCGCGTGGACGGCGCGTGGCTGTCGGACTCACCCACGTGTGGCGGCTGCAAGCGCGTCCTGATCGAACCGGGACGCCCCCTCGCGCTCGACGACACCACGCTCGCCTCCGTGATCGGCGGCAGCACGCTGCCCGTCCTCGTGGATTTCTGGGCCCCGTGGTGCGGGCCCTGCCGCATGCTCGCGCCCGTGCTCGAGGGCTTCGTGCGCTCGGGGCGTGAAGCCCCGCGCGTGAGCAGGCGCGTGAAGCCCCGCGCGTGAGCAGGCGCGTGAAGCCCCGCGCGTGAGCAGGCGCGTGAAGCCCCGCGGGCGAGCAGGGGCGTGAAGCCCCGCGCAGGAGCGGGCGCGTGACGCAGCGCGCGTGAGCGCGCCGCCGACGGTTCAGCGCGTGGCTGGCGGGTAGGTGGCTTCCCGCACGTCGGGACCGAGCGGCAACGGCGCGTGCGGCAAGAGACCCACGTCGTGCGGATCGAGACGACAGCGCCTCTCCACGCGCTGATCATGGGGGACGATCACGACGGCGACGGCGCGCGTCGCGTTGCCCGCCGCGTCCACGGCCTCGATCTCCACCTCGTACGTGCGGCCGGCGGGGTCTGCTCCCTGGCGCTCGGCGCGCAGGCAGACCGTGTCGTCGTCGAACAGGCCGTCGTCCTGCGTGTGGCCATCTCCGTTGCCGGTCTCGTCCTCGGGCTGGCTTGACCGCACGCCGACGATGCGACCGGAGACCTCGCCCGAGCAGGCGTCGATCGCGAGGGGCACGCCGGCCTGCGCCAGATCCAGGAGCCCCAGGCAGCGGTACCGGTGATTCGGCGGCCAGAGGCACCGCCCGGTGAGCGCGACCTGCGGCGGCTCGGTGTCCCGGATGGACACCAGCGTCTCGCAGCTCTCCGAGGCGCCGCGCACCGCGACCGTCAGCGTCACGACATGGTCGCCGACACCCGGGAAGTGCACGGTGGGCGTGGCGCCGGTCGCCGTGCCCTCGATGAACGGGCCGGTCCACGTGAACGTCGCCGCGAAGCCCTGCGACCAGGTCGAGCCCGTGCCGTCGAGGGTGACCGGAATGCTGCCCGTGCTCGTGCACTCCAGCACCTGCGGCGCGCCGGCATCGCACGTCACGGTCGGCACGACCGGCAGCAGCACCATGACGCCCTGGAAGAACCGCCCGGGCGCGGATCGATCCGTGTAGCTCGTGCCGTCGAACGTGCGCACGAGCGAGGTCCCGTCGCGCCGCGCCCAGCGCCACGGCACGCCGCCGAAGCCGTACCAGATGAGATCGTCCTCGGGGACCTTCATCATCTCCGAGATCGGCTGCGCGACGCCGAAGCTGTGCTCGAGCTGCCAGCTCGGCCCGGTCGCGTCCACGCTCGACCAGATCTGCCCGTTGCTGATGCCCGCCCAGAGCCGGCCGCGATACCAGGCGAGACCATCCACGTGGTCGTTCAGGCCGCCGCCGAGCGGGATCGGATCGATGAGCTCGAACAGGCGCGTCGTCGTCTCCCACCGGTACATGAGCCCGCGCCACGTGCCCGCGTAGATGCGGGCGCCGTCAATGCCATTGTCGAACTCCTCCATCGCGTGGATGCAGGATCCGGGATGACAGTCCGCCGAACAGGCGTCGCCAATCGGGATCTGGCAGCGCGGCGCGCCGGTGCGCGGATCGGGCGCCGGGCTCCCGCAAGGAAGGAGCCCCTCGGGATCGTGCACCCAGAACTCGTCCGTGTTGTCCTGGCCGAGGTACAGCAAGGGCCGGCCGTCGTGGACCGAGGACACGATCGCCTGCGCCGCCAGCCGGAACTGCGCGACGGTGTCCCAGCTCGTGCCGCCCGCGTGACGCAACAGGCCAATGTGGTCAACTGTTATGTATGCGCGGTCGTTCAGGTTCGAGACGGTCGTGACGGCCGAGGAGAAACCGCCCGGCGGCGACATGTCCTGCCAGGACAGGCCATCCCACTTGAAGATGCGGCCGGAGCTCCCGTGGGGCGTGTCGGGATCCTCGGTCGAGGGCGGCCCGTCATGCGTGGCCGCCCAGAGCTCGCCGCTGATCCACTCGAGGTCCCACACGCAGTCCCCGAGGCCGGCGGGGCTCAGGTCGGTCCAGGTCGTGCCGGACTCGTAGCGGTACACGTGCCCCTGCCGGGCGCCGGCGGGGCCCCAGGACCCGGCATAGACGGTGGCCCGCTCGGCCGCGGCGGGCAGGGCGAGGGCCAGCAGCAGAAAAGCGAGGACGGCGCGGGTCATGAGGCCTCCAGCTCGACGGGACGCGATGACGGAATGCGGCCAATGTCGCCCCCCGCGCGCGGCACGTCAAGCGGGCAGGGGCGGCGCACGCGGATCCTGGCCGCTCGATCGCCCGCCACGCGGCCTTCTCGCGCGCATGCGGCCCGCCATGAGCCGTGGCCATGGCGGGTCGTCGGGCGGGGGGCGAGCTATGCTGAGGGCGCATGTCCGACGCGCCCAGCCATGACCCGGCCCTGACGGGCCTCGCCGCCGCCCTCGACGCGGTGCCGGGCCTGCAAGCCCTGCCCTGCGACGGCCTCGGTCACCCGATCGAGAACGCCGCGGCCTGCCTTCACCTGCGCAGCACCGTGCCCTCTCCCCAGCGAGAGGAACTGCTGGCGCGCGTCGCGCCGGTCGTCCGCAAGGCGAGCTTCGTCCTCGCGGCGCTGATCGATCGCCGGGATCTCTACTCGCTGTCGTTCAAGCCACCGCCTCGCGGCGGCGATCTCGCGGCGTCCGCCGCCAAGCTCGAGACGCTCTTGCGCGATCTCCGCGACACGGACCCGGCCGACATGGTGGACAGGCGCGGGCGATAGCGGGCGCGCGAGCCTGCGCCCGCGCTCAGACGTGCTGATCCACGAGGATGGGGTTGCCGTCAGGATCCGAGATCATGAACGAGGCGGGACCGGTGGTCTTCTCGTCGGCCTCGACCACGAACGACACGCCGTCCTTCCGGAGCTGGCGCTGCAAGTCGCGGATGTCGGTGAAGGTCGCGAGGGGCTTCGCGTCGCTGTCCCAGCCCGGGTTGAACGTCAGGATGTTCCTGTCGAACATGCCCTGGAACAGCCCGATGACGCGGCTGCCGTTCTTCATGATGAGCCAGTGCTTTGTGGCATCCCCCATCGCGACCTGGAAGCCGAGCTTCTCGTAGAACGCGCGCGAGGCGGCGATGTCCTTGACTGCGAGGCTGACGGAAAACGCACCCAGCTGCATGGTCGCTCCTTCGCGTGCGGGGCGAGCGCCGAGCGGTTCCGCGCGCAGATGATGGAGGGGCGGCGGATCATGTCCCGGCGCGCCGGGAGCCGCAACGCCCTGCCCATCCGGGCCGCAGGTGTTGTGGCCCCGCCTGTAGTTGATGCTCTCGGCGTTGGGATATCCCCTGGGGTG
>CAZTIW010000056.1:0-22087 GCA_964613915.1 uncultured Thermoanaerobaculia bacterium | reverse complement strand
GGGGTGAGGAGGGAGGGCCGCCCCGACCGACGAGGGGGGACCGGCTGGTCCCCCCTGCGTCAATGCCCGGCAGATCGACCGTGGTCCCCATTCGGTTGCGGCCGTGCCGCGCTGAGCGGCGCGCCGCGCGGCCTTGCCTGGCCGCGTCGCTCGCGGGAGGCGGCAGCCAGCTCGCGGAGCCGCGCCCCCTCCAGGAGTCGCTGGAAGTCGCGCGGACCGAGGAAGCCGGCGGTGACCTGCGCGCTTCCCAGGCGCGGCGAGATCACGACGAACGTCGGGAAGGACGTCACGCCGTGCCGCTCGCGCGCCGCAGCCTCGCCGGGCGTGCTGCGCGACGGATCGCGGGAGTTCATCAGGCGGACGAACTCGAAGTGGTCGCGCAGCGTCTGCCGCACCGCCCCGTCACGCAGGGTCTGGTCATCGAATCGCGCGCACGGGGCGCACCAGTCCGCCGTGAACTCGATGAGCAGGGGCCTGCCCGACTCGCGACTCGCCGCCAGCGCTTCGGCGATCGTCCGGACGCGTGGCGCCAGCGTCGCGCGATCCTCGCGGGCGCGTCGAGCGGCGTGCGCGTCGAGGCCGAAGCGCGCCAGCAACAGCGCGCCCGCGATCGCGAACGCGACGCGTGGAATGGAGCGCTGCCGGCGCATCACGGCGAGCCTCCGCCGGGGATGTTCCGGTAGCGCAAGCCGATCATGGCGACGAGAAGGTTCGCCGCGATGCTGCTCGCGACGCCCACGGCCTCGTCGAACGGCCAGCCCGCGATGGCGCGCCCGCCCGCGAGCCAGCCGCGCGCGGACTCCAGCGCGGGCTCCAGCGCGGGCCATGCCGGAACGACGAACTCGGCCGCGAGCGAGTAGGCCAGGATCGCCATCACGAACGCGCCCGCATCGCCAGCGCCCGGCAGCACGACGGAGAACACGGCGAGCACGGAGTGGACGCTTCCCGCCAGCAGCAGGAGCGCCACCGCCTGGCCGACGAGCACGCGCGCCGAGGGCAGCCCATCGCCCCAGGCCAGGAGCGCCACCGTGGAGGCGGCGAACTGCGCGAGCATGAGGGCGGACGCCATGGCCGTCGCGCCGGACCAGCGCGCCACGATGTAGGCGGGCATGGAGATCGGCCGCGCGAGGATCGCGCGCAGCGTGCCCTCGCTCGCGTCGCGGCCCACGAGACCAGCGCCGACGACGAGCGCGATCGCGATCTGAACCGCGCCCGGATCCGGCGCGACGCCCGCCGCGGCACACTGCAGGGGCTGCACGAGCGTCAGCAGCACGAGGGCGGCCACCTGCACCGGGCTGGCGAGCGTCCGGCGCCACTGCTGCGAGGCAAGGGCGAGCATCATGCACTGGCCTCCATGAACGCGCGTTCGAGGCGCGACATCTCGGGCGTGATCTCCACGGGCGGGAACGAGCGGGCCGCCAGCGCGGCGACGAGCGCGCCCGCCGCGGCATCTCCAGCCACCTCCACGCGGGCCGTCAGCGCCACCGAGTCGAGCAGGCGCGCGCCCGTCGCCGCGACGGCGTCCGCGAGCGCCACGACGAGGCCCGGAGCGACCTGGCGGTCCGCGCATTCCTCGAAGCGAAGCCGCACGACGCGCGTGCCGTCCCGGAGCGAGGCGAGCGGCTCGTCCCGCGTGAGGACCCCTCGGTTCATGAACGCGATGCGGCCGCACGTTCGTTCAACTTCGTCGAGCTGGTGCGAGCTCAAGATGACCGTCGCGCCGCGCTCCCGCGCGCGCAGGATCTCCTGGCGCAGGAGCGCCGTGCCGGGCGGATCCAGGCCGGTCGCGGGCTCATCCAGGATCAGGAGCGAGGGATCGCCGAGCAGAGCGCACGCGAGACCCAGACGCTGGCGCATGCCGTGCGAGAGTGCCTCGGGCCTGCGGCCGGCCACGCTGTCGAGACCGACGCGATGGAGCATCGCCGCCACCTCCTCCGCTCGGGGGCGAGAGGGCCGGCGCAGCAAGGCGTGATGGAAGCCGAGCCAGCCGCGCGCGGTCATGCCCTTGCTGAAGGCGGGCTTCTCGGAGAGCGATCCCGTCGCGGCGCGCACCGCCAGGCTGTCGGCTGGCTGCCCGCCGATGCGCACGCAACCGGCCTGCGGCCTCAGGTGCGCGAGCACGCAGCCCAGGAGCGTGGACTTGCCCGCGCCGTTCGGTCCCACGAGGCCCAGGGCTTCCCCCGCTCGCAGGCGCAGGCTCAGCTCGCTGACGGCGCGAACTCCGCTCGAACGGTGCGTGAAGGTCAGTTGCGAGATATCGACGTTCAAGCGTCACCTTCCGGGGTCGGATCGCCGGGGGGAGTCCGGCGATCCGACCCCGTCCTGGGGTTTCAGATCACGCGCCACGCGGTCGTGCCGCGTGCGCGCATCTCACAGGACCACGAGATCGCGCGCGTCCTTGATGGGCCTGAGAATGCGCGTGGCCGCGGTCCCGAGGCAGACGAGGTAGTCGATCTCGCAGTCGAGCGCGCAGAGGCTCCTCGCCAGCGCTGTCGGCAAGTTCGAGCAGAACTCCATGCACCGCATGAGGTTGAGGTTGCACGGATTGCTCGGCCCGTCCGATCCCGCATGGACGACGGCACGCACGAACGCGATCTTCGCGCGCGCGAGTTCGTCGAGCGCGACCCACAGGTCGGACCCCTCGGCGCCAGCGCTGCCCGCCACGATCCGCGCCGCGAGTTCCCGGCCGAGAACCGCGCCCTGCAGCTGCACGACCGTCGCGAGCACGGGCGCGTCGAGCGCCCCGTTCAGGCCGCGCACGCTTGCTGCCAGCTGGCGCACGCCCTCGGCGAGCTGCGCGTCCACGATGACGGCATCGCCGCCGTTCCCGCGCGCCTCCGCCGCCAGCGCGATGGCCTCGAGCGCGGCCGTCACCGCCGGCGGGAGATCCGCCATGGTCACGAGCGCCGCAGCCTCGCGAGACGCGGGGCCGCTGGCCCGTCCGGACTCCGCGGCCGCGGCGAGCGGCGCGACCAGCGCGATCATCGTCAGCACCATCGTCCCGATCCTGATGTTCATGTCGTGCTCCGAGCTCCCGTCCGAAGCGCGCTCCCTCCAGTGCAGGGCCCGTGCCAGTCGCGACGACCGAACCGAGGGCCGCCGGCGCGGGGTCGGAGCCGCCAAGCGGGCAGCCCGCTTCCCGACACCCCGCGCGACGGCGAGCAGGTTGCTTCCCGGCGGCACTCGGGAACCCGAGCGGGGAAGCTGCGCGGCCACGAAGGGGCGCGCCGGGCCCCGCGGGTGCGAGGATCACCCGAGCGGCCAGTCGCCGCGGGAGTCGGCGCGTGGGGCAATTGCAGGACGGACAGTGGACCGTGGGCGCGAGCGAGGGGCTGCCCCTGGCGGCGTTCCTGCGCGAGCAGCTCGCGGGCGAGTCGTGGTCGGCCATCAAGGCGCTCATCGCCACGGGCAAGGTGAGCGTGGATGGCGAGGCGGAGCGGGATCCCGCCCGCCGCCTGCTCGCGGGCGAGACCGTGTCGTTGCGCATGGCCAGCCCGCGCGAGAGACCGCGCGGCGCCGTCCGCATCCTCTTCGAGGACGCTCACCTGGTCATCATTGACAAGCCCGCCGGGGTCATGAGCGTGCCGTTCCAGCAGGGCGACCGGGGAACCGCGATGGATCTCATCCGCGAGGCCTGGCGCCGCCAGGGCAGGTCGCTCGCGCCGCTGTTCGTCGTGCATCGGCTGGACAAGGACACGTCGGGCGTCATGGCGTTCGCCAAGACACGCCGGGCGGAGCGGGACCTCGGGCAGGCGTTCCGCCGGCGCGAGCTGTCGCGGTCGTACGCGTGCGTCGCCCACGGCGAGGTGGTCGCGCAGACCATCGAGTCAGCCCTGGTGGCTGACCGCGGCGATGGGCTCCGGGGAACCGGCCGGACGGGCGGCAAGGTGGCCGTGACCCACGTGCGGCCCGTGAGGCCTCTGGCGGGTGCCACCCTCTGCGAGGTCCGGCTCGGCACCGGCCGGACGCACCAGATCCGCATCCATCTGGCCGAGGCCGGCCACCCACTGCTCGGCGAGCGCGTCTACATCCGCGACTTCCTCCGCCAGGGCCGGACTCCCCTTCCAGCCGACCGCCTGATGCTGCACGCGCGCGAATTGGGCTTTCTCCACCCCATCACGGGGGCGGAAACCGCCTTCGACGCCCCTTTGCCGGCTGACTTCGCCAGGATCTTGGAGGATCTCAAGCCGGGCGACTCGGTGTGAGGCGTAATGGCACATGGGGCCACCCGGCGCACTCTGATATCAACCTCGGAGAACCCCCCATCAATCCGGGTGGACCGTTGACGTTAGAAAACCCTGGGCGGACGGCCTTACACTGACCGCAGCCCGGTTTTCATTCTGTCGAGAGCGTGACCGATTCACGAAGGCGGATTCGATCGCCCGCCGCGGTCATCTCGAAACGCGATCGAGCCACGAGGTGATCCGCATGCACGACGTCAACCGGCAGGATGGGGCTCAGTTCCTCGCTCGCCGCGTCGTCGCGTTCGTGCGTTCCCGCGCCACCGGTGCTGCAGCGCCGCATCGCGCTGACATCGTGCCCGCATGTGCACGCGCATTCGTCTCGCCCGCGAGGGGAGGAGTGAAGATCATGTCCTGTCGTTCCATCGTGCTCGCGCTCGGCGCTCTCGTTCTGGCCGCTCCCGCCCTCGTCGCTGGCGGCTCCTCGTCGTCGCTCGACGGCCAGGAGACCCTCCGGCGCTTCGAGGAGCGGGCCCCGGTCGCCGCCGACCCGTACTTCCTCGAGGCCAGGCAGGCCGTCTACCTTCACCTCCACGCGCTCGGCATCCCGCCCGACGCGCTCCAGGCCGAGCTGGCGCAGATTGACCGCGCCGCGGCCGGCGCCATCGTGGACGTGGCAGCCATCGCGCAACTGGCTTCGTGGGTGGGCGACATCGAGGGCCAGGACACGGCGCGGACGCTGCTGACCGCCTGGGCGGAACTCCAGGTCTACGGCGCGCCCCAGACGGAGGACTTCGCGCCCGAAGGCTTCGAGCGCATCAGCGCCGTCGGCATCCCCGCAGGAACGGTCCTCGGCACCTCGACAGAAGGCGTCGAGCCCATCGAGCGGGCCAGGCCCAAGATCGGTGGCACCTGCCTGACGTGCCCGAGCTTCGACTTCGGCACGTTCACGCCCGTCGCCGCCTACACGGCTCACTCCTCGGCGACAGTGCCCGGGTTCGGCGACTGCGCTTGGTACCGCTTCAACGTGACCATCGGCAACCGCTACGAGTTCACGACCTGCAACGCTCCCGGCAGCGCCACGTGGGAAACGGTCCTCGAGCTGTTCGACCCTGCGACCTCCTGCGCGGCGTTCATCGCTCGCAACGATGACTGCATGTCCGGCGTTGACCAGTCCACGCTGTTCTGGGACGCCACGTTCACCGGCGTCGTCCACCTGCGCCTGAAGGGCCTGACCTCGGCCGACGGCGGCGCGTACACGCTGGCCTACCGCAACCTCGGCAACGTCTGCGAGAGCTGCGTCGGACCGTTCAACACCTCCTTCCCCACGCCGACCTCCGGGTGCCAGTGCGTGAGCGGCACGACGACCTCGACCTGCACCACGAACTACCACCGCGTGTTCCTGACGATCGGCGAGTCCTACAACCTCACGACCTGCCCGGCGGAGTGCGCGAGCGCCACCGCCAGCTACGACACGGTGCTCCGCCTCTACGATCCGGCCTGCCTGCTCGTCGCCCAGAACGACGACGGTTGCTCCGCCTCCGGCTTCTCGACGCGCTCGACGATCAACTACACCGCGACGTCCACCGGCTTCCACACGCTCGCCGTGAGCGGCCGTCTCTTCACCTCCGGCATCGTGGCGTTCGGCACGTACACGGCCTGCATGCGCCGCACGGCCAGCTGCTCGACGTGCGCGGCCGGGCCCTACCGCGCCACGCTGACGCCCACCGCCGTGTGCGGAAGCCACTCCTCGACGGTCGGCGCCTGCCAGGACGGCTGGTACCAGTTCAACCTGACGGGCGGCGTGCCCTACGAGTTCGCGACCTGCCCGACGGTCGCGTGCCCCACGGGCACCGCCACGTTCGACACGCTCATCCAGATCTACGACACGAGCTGCGGCGCCATCCTGGCCTCGGACAACGACGGCTGCGGCGTGCCGGGCGGCGGCAGCAAGCTGACCTTCACGCCCGCGACGACCGGCACCTACCGCCTGCTCGTGCGCGGCGTTGGCTCGGCGACCGGCTCCTTCACGTTGACGTTCCGCGAGGACACGGGCACGTGCACGGCGCCGACGAGCCTGACGATGACGCCCGTTTCGGGCAGCGTGGGCGTCTCCAACTGCTCGCGGACGGAGACGTTCTCGCTCAGCACGGGCACGCTCGCCACGCCCCCCTTCACCTACTCGTGGAGCATCACTCCCCCCGCGGGCGGCTCGGCGTCCCCGGCGTCCGGCTCGGTCGGCTCGGCGGCCATCGGCGGCGCGGCGACGTTCAGCTCGACGCTCACGCGCGAGGGCACGCACGTCATCAACGTGACGATCACGAATGCGTGCGGCAGCTTCTCCCGCAGCTTCAACTACAACCTCGGCGACGCCGTGCCCCCGACGCTCACGATCCCCGTGGACACGACGGTGAACTGCAACGCCGTGCCCGCGCCTGCGACGCCGGTGGCGACCGACAACTGCGACCCGGCCCCGGTCATCACGTTCGTCGAGACGCGGGTCAACGGCGCGTGCCAGGACCGGTACCAGCTCGTGCGCACGTGGACGGCCCGCGACCGCTCGAACAACCAGACCTCGCGCACGCAGACCATCACGGTCGTGGACAACTCGGCGCCGACGCTCGTGGGCGTGCCCGCGAACGTCACGGTCGAGTGCGACGCGGTCCCGGCTCCCGCGCCAGTCACGGCGACGGACACGTGCGATCCCGCTCCGGTCGTCACGTTCGTCGAGACGCGCGTGAACGGATCCTGCCCCGGCCAGTACCAGCTCAACCGCATGTGGACGGGCACGGATCGCTGCGGCAACGCGACGACGAGGACGCAGATCGTGACCGTCGTGGACACGACGCCTCCGGTCATCACGTCCAACCTCGGGCAGATCGCCTGCCTCTGGCCGCCCAACCACTGGTACGCCTGCTACGACCAGACCGCGTTCGCGCCGGTCATCACGGACAACTGCAGCCTGCCCGTGACGTGGACGTTCACGTCCGTGGTCAGCAGCGAGGCCTCCGCGCAGCCCTGCGGCGACGGCAACACGGACCCCGACGTCATCCTCGCGCAAGACGGCCTCTCGTTCTGCGTGCAGGCCGAGCGCTGCGGCCAGAGCACCTCGACGGGCGGACGAACGTACACGGTCATCGCGACCGCGACGGATGCCTGCGGCAACGTGAGCGCCCCCGCGGCCATCGGCACCATCCTGGTGCCGCATGACCAGCGCGGCGTGTTCACCTGCAGCCGCGGCACCTCCCCGCGCCTCGGCGGCTAGATCGTCTGCCACGATTCGGAAGCGTTCGCTTCGCTCGCGCTTCCGCTCGTGGCCAGAGGGGGCACCAGCCGGTGCCCCCGGCTTCGGCCGGCGAAGCCGGACCTTGCCCCCCCTCCCGCCACGCGGCCTTGCCGCGTGCATGAGGAACGCCATGAACCATGATCATGGCGGCTCACTTCGATCACTCGCGACGGGGCGGAGGCCTTCGGGCTCTCCGCCCCGTTGTCGTTTCAGGCCAGGCGCGCCCGTCGCGGGCTCGCCGCTCAGCCCCGCTCGCCGTCGCCGTCGGGCTCGGACGCCGCCGTGCTGGTGATCGCGGCCTCGCGCTCGATGCCGCTCCCCCACTCGAGCTTGCGAGCGAGACGCCAGCCGTCTCCGGCTGACTTGAAGACCGTGCGCGCCTGCCGCCCCTCGGCCGTGCACAGGTCGAACGTGACGCGCCCCTTGGCGTGCACGGGATGCCGGAGCGCTCGGCCCCATGGCAGGGCTCCCTCGAACCGCGCGACGACGACGCATGCGAACTTGGCGTCCTCCCAGCCCAGCTCGCCCTCCTTCAGGCGCTGCTGGAAGCGGGGACGCTGGAGGCGCTCGGCGAAGTGACACCAGTCGGGCGGCGCGCGTTCGTGGCCGCCCGCGAGCGGGCACGGCGCCTCGTGCGGACACGGCGCGATCATCCGCGCGCCCTGCGCGAGCAGCGCGCGGCGCGCGGCCTCGATGCGGGCGAAGCCCGCGGGTGTTCCTGGCTCGACGAGCGCGAGCACGCCGCCGCAGACCTCGAAGGCCTGCCGGATCACGCGGCTGGAGGCGCGCTCGTCCAGCTCGCCCAGGACGTGCCCGACCACGACGAGATCGAACCGCTCGCGCCCCACGGCGAAGTCGCGCAAGTCGCGGGCCGTCCACGTCGCCTCGCGCAGCGCCGTGCTCGACGAGGCGGCCGCGAGATCGCGCGCCAGGGCCAGGAAGGCTTCCTCGCGGTCCAGGCCCACCACGCGGCGCAGGTCAGGCCAGAGGGCGGTCGCCGCCCACGCCGCCGTGCCGGGCCCCGTGCCGAGGTCCAGGAGCGAGGACGGCGCCCAGTCGCCAGCGCGAAGCGGAATCATGCGCAGCACCGCGCTCAGCTGCGCGTAGGCCGCCGGGAGAAACCAGCCCGCATGCGCCAGGACCTCGTCCTCGCCGCGCACGGCCGGCCGGGCCGCGACGCGCTCGCCGCGGTACCGCTCGGACAGCTCGCGAGCCGCGCGCGCGAGCGAGCGCGGCTCGACTCCCCGGAGCCGGGCCGCCACGGCTTCCTGGAGCGCGGCGGGCAGCTCGATCACGGCTGCGGATCGTTCGCGCCGCGGCCGAGGTCACGCAGGCGCGGACGGCGGCGCTGCGTGATGGGAACGCCGTTCTGCTGCAGCACGGCGCGCAGTTCGTCCATGCCCTCGAACGAGTCCAGCACCCATCTTGGCTGACCGGTGACGGTCAGGAACAGGGTTCTCCCGTCGAGGTCCACGACCGTCTCGATCTCCGCCCAGGCGGCCGTGCGCTCGCGCCGCCAGCCCGCGACGCCGAGCAGCACGTTCTCCCGCTTCAGGCCGTCCTCGCGAACGTGCAGGCGATCGCCGAAGTTGCAGAGGCTCGACCAGCCGGCGGCCGCGCCCACGAGGCCGAGGATGACCCACGTCACGACCGGCATGTCGAAGCGAAGCCCGCCGATCGCGGCCACGACGACCGCAAGCACGAAGAGGCCCAGCGCTCGCTGGCCCCAGCCGACGCGGAGCGTCGCTTCCGGCTGGCTCATGGCGTGCTCCCCGGCGTCATCCGGGTGGCCAGCCGAAGCCGCGACCGGCCAGCAGGTGCACGTGAACGTGGAACACGCTCTGGCTGGCCTTCTCGCCGCAGTTCACGACCTGACGATAGCCATCGCCCGCCGAGACCCCCAGCGACGCGGCGGCGCGCTGCACGCCCGCGAACAGGCTGGCGGCACTCGGCGCTGGCCCGTCCGGAGCGAGCTCGTCGAGGGTCGCGACGTGCTGCCGCGGCACGACGAGCACGTGAATCGGGGCCTGCGGGGAGATGTCGTGGAAGGCCACGACATCGGCATCCTGGTAGGCGATCTTGGCGGGGATCTCGCCCGCCGCGATCTTGCAGAACAAGCACGGGCTCATGACTTCCTCCGCTCGGTCTTGCGGCGGTCGGAGACGCGACGCTCCACGGGCTTGGCTGCCTTCTTCGCGGCCTTCGCTTCGCTCGCCGCCCGCGCATACGCCGCGCGGACGATCTTCGGGCCCTCCTTCCGGATGAGACCGGCGATGCGCGGCATGCGTTCGGGGTCGGCCGTGACCTCCGCCTTCAGATCCTCGACCCGCGCGAGAACCCTCTCG
This sequence comes from uncultured Thermoanaerobaculia bacterium, assembly GCA_964613915.1. Classification (GTDB taxonomy): domain Bacteria; phylum Acidobacteriota; class JBCCFW01; order JBCCFW01; family JBCCFW01; genus CAZTIW01. The sequence goes on along the minus strand of CAZTIW010000056.1, from coordinate 12,275 downwards.
TCCTCGAAGATCATCTTCTTCCCCGCGCTCCAGGCCAGCTCGTACATGCGCCGCTTCAGCCCGCTGCCCGGGTTGAGCACGTCGGCGGCCAGGTCCACGAGCTCGGCGACCGCTTCGATGTTCTCGAGCGCGCGGGGAAGCGGGACGGTGCTCGCCAGGACGCGCTCGTACTCGGCCACGCACTCGTCGCGGTCGTCCTCATCGGCCGGGTTCAGGCCGCGCTCGGCGAGCCGCTCGCGCAGCCGCACGCGCAGTTCCTGGGCATCGGCCGCGACGCGCGTGCCGACCTCGACGAGGCGCTCGACCCGGCTGCCCATGGCGCTGCTGGCGCCCCTCACGAGCGGATTCTCGCGCAGGCGCGCGGCCCGATCGGCCAGGTCCTCGCCACCCTCTCGCTGCGTGATCAGGTCCTGGAGCGCCAGCACCCGGTCGAGCAGGTCCTCGTCCTTCCCGGCATGGCTGCGAACCGCCTCGATGAGGTAGCCGGCGACCAGCTCGTCCACCGCCTTCTGCGGCGGGCCCTTCTTGGATGCCACGAGACCTCTAACCCGGATTACTCATGAAGGTGGCGCAGTCATGGGGCGGAACTCTCCGTACGATGCTGCCGAGACCGACATGCGTTGGCAGGGGGGCATCAGCAAGCTGGATCCGACGAGGTGATCGTGGCCGAGGGCAAGGCGGACGACGGAGGGAACCGGAGGCGTAGCCGTGGCCTACGTCGAGGATTCCCGACGGAGTCCGACGCGGCCATCGGCCGCGAGCGCCCGTCGGATGCGTCAGCTTCATGGATACTCCGGGCTGGACGGGTGCGATGACGAACGAAGCGCAACCGCCCACGCATCGCCCGGGGGGTGACGGCCCGCTCCCGCGCGGGCGACTGGCGCCGCGGGGACCCCCGACCGGGGCTCAGGCCCCCGGCACGCGCTCGATGTCCGCGCCGATGGCCCGGAGTTTTTCCTCGATGCGCTGGTAGCCGCGATCGAGATGATAAACCCGTCCGACCGTGGTTTCGCCATCTGCCGCGAGAGCGGCCAGCAGGAGACTGGCGGAAGCCCGCAGATCCGTGGCCATGACATCCGCGCCGGCGAGCCGCGCGGGACCCGTCACGATGGCCGTGTGGCCCGAGACCTTGATGTCCGCGCCCATGCGCTGGAGCTCCGCCACGTGCATGAAGCGGTTCTCGAAGATGGTCTCCTCAATCACGGTCGTGCCATGCACCTGCGTCGCGAGCGCCATGTACTGCGCCTGCATGTCCGTCGGGAAGCCCGGGTGCGGCTCGGTGCGGATGGACACGGCGTGGCGCGGCCCGTTGCGCCGGATGCGCACGTGGTCGTCGCCCTCCTCGACGATCACGCCGCAGCCGCGGAGAACGCCCAGGAGCGCCGTCATGTCCGGCGGCACGCAGCCCGTGACCGTCACGTCCTCGCCGGCGATCGCCGCCGCCACCAGGTACGTGCCCGCCACCACGCGATCCGCGCGCACGCGGTGCTCGCCGCCGCCGAGCGTCTCGACGCCCTCGACGAGAATCCTGTCGGTGCCCGCGCCCTCGATGCGCGCGCCCATGCTGACGAGGAGATCCGCGAGGTCGCGGACTTCCGGCTCCTTCGCGCAGCCGGTCAGCTCCGTCACGCCGTCAGCGAGCGTGGCCGCCATCATGATGTTCTCGGTGCCCGTGACGGTCACCTTCGGGAAGTGATGGCGCCCGCCGCGCAGGCGCCCGGCCGGAACGTGGCCGGTCAGGTACCCGTGGTCAATCTCGATCACGGCGCCGAGCGCGCGCAGCGCCTCGACGTGCAGGTCCATGGGGCGCGCGCCGATCGCGCAGCCGCCGGGAAGCGAGACGCGCGCCCTGCCGTGCCGCGCGAGCAACGGGCCGAGCACCATCGCGGACGCGCGCATGGTCTTGACGATGTCGTACGGGACGTCGCACACCGATTCGGCGGAGAGCCGGACCCGGGCGCGCGCCGACCCGTCGGGCGCGGCGCCGGGCTCGAGCCACGTCTCGGCGCCGAGGTGCTCGAGCACGCGCATCATCGTGCGGATGTCCTGGACGAGCGGCACGTTGTCCAGGACGACCGGCTCGGTCGTCAGGAGGGCGGCCGCGAGCTCCGGGAGGGCGGCGTTCTTGGCGCCGTCCGCCGCGATGCTTCCCCGCAGGGGCCGCCCGCCCCGGATCCGGATGCTGTCCATGAATCTCCCCGCCGCGCGGACTCGAGGCGCGAGCGGCCTGGATGGTAGCACCGGCGATCTCGCGTTTCGTGACGCCCGCGTGCAAACCCGGTGCAGGCGGCCGGGTGGCCCGCGTCACGCCCGCTGGCTGCGGAACGCCGCGAGCAAGTCGCGCTCCCGCTCTGCCGTCAGGCCGGCCCGCATGGGCCGGTCGCGGGGCCGGGTCTCATCCCACCGCCAGGTGTCGCGGACGGTCTCGGCGAGCGGTCGCGCGGCGTACCCGGCCCGGGTGGCCGCCGTGCAGTCGAACACGTCGTCCTGCCCGGGGATGAAGAGCGGCATGTCCGACCAGGGCTCGACGCCGTGGCGATCGAGGAACTCCGCAGGGAGCCACGTCACGCGCGCGTCCGAGCCCGCGGCGACGCGGCACGCGTCGAGCGTGCTCTCCATCGTGACGATCTCGGCGGTCGGCCCGGCCACGTTGAACAGGCCCGAGCGAGCCCCTTCCGCGCAGCGCAGCATGAACGCCGCCAGGTCGCGCGCGTCCACGAAGGCGATGCGCCGCCCTGCCGGCGCCGGCGCCGCGACCTCGCCACCCTCGGCCATGCGGCGGACCCAGTACGTGAACCGATCCGTCGGATCGTGCGGACCCACGATGAGCCCGGGACGAACGACGAGCGCCCGGCCCGGGAGCTCCCCCAGGACGAGGTCGTCGCACGCGGCCTTGAGCTCGCCGTAGGCATCCATCGTCATCGTCTCGGCCTCGGGATCGCGCGCGCGCAGCGTCGGCGAGTCCTCCGTGACCGACGGCCAGTCCTCGACCGGGTAGACCGAGATGCTCGACACGAAGGCGTACAGGCGCGTGCGGGGACCCAAGGCGCGGACCGACCGCCGGACGATGCGCGGCAGGTACCCGCACGTGTCGAACACGGCGTCGAACGTGCGAGCGCCCAGGAGGCCGAGGTCCGTCGCGCGATCGCCGAGAATCTCCTCGGCCTCGGGGAACAGTCCGGGGTTCGTCTTCCCTCGATGAAACAGCGTCAGCCGATGCCCTTCATCCAGCGCGATCCGCGCCAGGTGCCTGCCGAGAAACGACGTGCCGCCGATGATCAGGATGTCCATCGCGCGAGACTACCGACGGCCCGCCGTGGCGTCCAGGATGCGAGCGCGGCGCGCCGGGCCCGGTCAGCTCAGCAAGTAGTCGAGGACATCGGCCGCGGTGGTGTCCGCGCGGTCACCGAGATAGGCGCGCAGGTCGCGCGCCTCATCGCCGGCCGTGAGCATCGGCGGCTCGACGCCGCCACCCGCGAGCGCCTGCGGCACGCCAGCGTTCGCCATCAGGGCGTTGCAGAGGCACTTGCGTCCCCGCGTCGCTTCCTCCGTGCCGCCCCGCGCGACGTGCGTCGCGACGGGCTCGGCGGGACATCGGAACGCGATGCGGCCATCCGGCGCCTGGAAGGCGAGCCGGAGATAACCGAGGTCGCAGGCCCGCTGGCGGCTCTGATACACCTCGGGATCCGAGAGCGATCCCGGCAGCGCCAGGACCTTGAAGGGAAAGCCCGTGGACGACGCCTGGGGATCCGTCAGGACGTCCACGGAGCCCTCGCGAGCCATGGCGAGCACCTGGCGCCGCAGGGGCTCGGCCAGGCCTGACTCGCGGCAGAACGCGAAGAGCGTCCCGACCTGGATTCCCGTGGCGCCAGCGGCGCGCGCGCGCGCGAGGCTCCCCTTCCTCGACATCCCGCCCGCGAGCCAGAACGGGAGGCCGAGCGCCGCGATGCGCTCGAGATCTACGTCGTCGCGCTCCGAGTAGATCGGCTCCCCTCTCTCGTTGAGGCGAAGGTCGCCACGCGGGGGCGCGTTGTGGCCGCCAGCCGTCGGGCCTTCGACCACCAGGCCGTCGATGCGACCGGTGGACTTCTTGACGAGCACCGACGCCAGCAGGTTCGACGAGACGATCGGCATGAACAGCGGCCGCGCGAGAGGCGCGCCGGATGCGGGATGCAAGCCGCGAGGGTCGAATCGGAACCACGGCCACGCGTCGGCCGGCATGCCGAGAACCTCCATGCGGATGGCCGCCTCGCGTCCCTCCGCGAGCGCCTCGAGGGCCGCGGGGATCTCGCGGGGGATGCCCGCGCCCATGAGGATCACGTCCACGCCGGCGAGCATCGCTCCATGCAGCGACGCGAGGTTCGGCATGGGGATCTTCGTCAGCAAGTTGAAGCCGACCGGCGCCGCGTGTCCCTCCTTCGCGAGGAAGACCTCGACGAAGCTCGCCAGGGAAATGAGCCGCTGCCTCCACGGATCGACGCCACGCCCATCCAGCGGAAGCAGTCCGTACGGCTCGCCCGCCGGGCGGCCTTCAGGCCGGAACCACCGGCGGCGGATCTCGGCGCAGAAATCCGGGTCGGGATGCGCCTCCATGCCGCGTCGCAGGTGCCCGCCCGCGTCGCCGTCTTGCAGCCTGCGGATGAACAGCGTGTCGAGTCCGGTGCCGGACACGACGCCGAGCTGGCCGCGCAGCGAGACCGCTCGCGCGAGCCTCCAGTTCGAGATGCCGACGCCCATGCCGCCCTGAATGACGCGCCACGACGACATGAGCGCGCGCGCGGAAGAAGGCGCATCCGGCGACCTGGCGTCACCGCCAGCGGGAGCGAGCCCATCGTGCGCGGGGACGTTCATCGGGGTCGGACTCCACGGCGCGACCTGGATCGGGCGCGACCCCTCATCGTAGCGCGACGAGGCCGGGCCGGACAGCGGGCGTGCCGCATGCCTCGCGGCGAGCCATCACGGACGACCGAGCCGGCCCTCGACCACGCGCTCGACGCCAGCCAGATCGCGATGAACGCGCACGTCGTCGAACCCGCGATCGCGCATGAGCTGCGCCACGCGCGCGCCGTGCTCGTGGCCGACCTCGAGCACGAGAAGGCCGCCGGGCGCGAGGAGATCCGGCGCCTGCTCGAGGAGGCGGCGCACGAGGTCGAGGCCGTCGGCGCCGCCATCCAGCGCCAGGTGCGGCTCGAAGTCGCGCACCTCGGGCTCGAGCGTGGCCAGCTCGTCGGTCGTGATGTACGGGAGGTTCGAGGCCAGCGCGTGAAAGGGCGCGTGCTCGCGAAGGGGTTCGCCGAGATCGCCCTCGACGAACGTGATGCGGCTCTCGAGGCCCAGCTCGGCCGCATTGGCGCGCGCGCGGGCCAGTGCCTCGGCGGACACATCGCTCGCGATCACGCGGCAGCCGTGGATCTCGCTCGCCGCTGCCACGGCGATGCAGCCGCTCCCCGTGCCGACATCACCGATGCGCGCGAAGGGCGCCTCGCGCAACGCGGCGATCAGGCGCTCGACGATGAGCTCGGTCTCGGGCCGCGGAATCAGCACTTCGGGACCCACGCCGATGCGCAGCCCGAAGAACTCCTGGACGCCGCTGATGTGCTGCAGGGGCTCGCGCGCGCAGCGCCGCGAGACCAGATCGCGCAGGCGCGGCCAGGCGGCCTCGGGCATCGGCTCGGCGTCGTGCGTGAAGATCCACGTGGGGCTCGCGTGCAGCGCGAGCGCCGTCAGCAGGCGGGCATCCGCGATCGACTCGGGAACGCCGGCCGCGTCCAGCGCCTTCTCGATCAGCGTGATGGCCTCGCGCAGCGAGCGCGGCGGCGTGTCGGGAAGCGGCGAGGGCGCGGGCGCGTCCGGAACCGGCGGCCGGTGCAGCGTCGAGCGCGGCCGGCGCGGGGGCAGGGCGCCCTTGCGCCCGCGCATGGCGCTCAGCCTTCCTTGAGGCGCTCGGCCTCGAAGTGGGCGGCCACGGCGTCGAGCATGTCGTCGAGAGCGCCCGCCATGACCGACCGGATGTCGTGCAGCGTGATCGGCACGCGATGATCCGTCACGCGATCCTGCGGGAAGTTGTACGTGCGGATCTTCTCGGAGCGATCGCCCGAGCCCACCATCCCCTTTCGCTCGGCGGCGATGGCGTCGCGCTGCTCCTGCTCGCGCTTCTCGAGCAGGCGCGCGCGCAGCACCTTCATGGCGCGCTCGCGGTTCTTCTGCTGCGAGCGCTCGTCCTGGCACTGCACCACGATGCCCGTCGGAATGTGAACGAGCCGCACGGCCGAGTACGTCGTGTTGACGGACTGCCCGCCGGCCCCCGAGCTGCAGAAGAGGTCAATCCGGATGTCCTTCTCCGGGATGCTGAGCTCGACTTCCTCGGCGACCGGCAGCACCGCGACCGAGGCGGCCGACGTGTGGATGCGGCCCTGCGCCTCGGTCTCGGGCACGCGCTGCACGCGGTGAACGCCGGACTCGTTGCGCAGTCGGCTGAACGCGCCCCGGCCCTCGATCTCGACGATGGCTTCCTTGGCGCCACCCACGGCCGACTCGCTGCGGCTCAGCACGGTGGCCTTCCAGCCCGAGTTCTCCGCGTGGCGCAAGTACATGCGCAGGAGCTCGTCCGCAAAGAGCGTCGCCTCGTCGCCGCCCGTGCCCGCGCGCACCTCGAGGAGCACCGCCTTCTCGTCACGCGGATCCCGCGGCGTCAGGAGCCTGACGAGCTCGTCGTCCGCCGCCTCGATCGTGGCGCTGAGCTCGGCGACCTCGGCCCGCGCCATCTCCTTCAGCTCGGCGTCGCCCCCGGCGTCGTCGAGCACGGACCGGGCGGAAGCCAGCGCGTCCTCGGCGCGCTCCCGGCGCCTCGCGACCTCGATGATCGGCCGCATCTCGGCGAACGCGCGCGAGACGGACTGGTAGCGCTCGCGATCCGCGATGACCGCCGGGTCGGCGAGCTCGGCGGAGAGTCCCTCGAACCGCGCATGGAGCGCCGCGAGCTTCTCGGACGGCACGCCAGCCATGGCGGCCGTCAGCGTCCGTGGCTGGCCGAGGCGAGCTCCAGCGAGCGGATGGAGACCTCGCGCATCGAGTCGTCAGGCTTCTTGGTCGTGATGCGCTGGGACCACAGCCCGGGCGCCATCAGCGCGCGGAAGAACGGGTTCGTGCGGTGCCGCGCCGACAGCCGGATCAGCTCGAAGGAGAGGCCCACGACGAGCGGCAGCAGCGCGAGGCGCAGCGCGAGCTTGCCGAAGAAACCCACCTGGAGCGGAAACAGGGACCACACGACGATGGAGGTCAGCACGACGAAGAACAGGAACGATGTTCCGCAGCGCGGATGCTCGGTGGGCTGCGCGCGCGCGTTGTCCACGCTCCACGGCAGGCGCTTCTCGTGAACGTGGACGACCTCGTGTTCCGCCCCGTGGTACATGAACACGCGCCGGATGTCGGGGATGAGCGACATCATCCATAGATAACAGATGAATACCATTGCGAGAGCGAGCCCGGAGATGAGGCTCTCGGCGAGCGGCGCCTTGAGGGCGGGAACGGCCGCGCCCGCGAGCCAGGCGATGCCCAGCGGCAACGCCTTGAAGACGACCAGGAACATGACGACCGCCATGCCGATCGAGAGGGCCAGTTCCCAGCTCTTGAGACCCCCGGTCACCGGCTCGGCCTCTGCCGGCGCCGGGACGGGCGCCTGGTCGGGCGCGGACGCTGGCGCCGCGTCGTCGTCCTCGGTGCCGTCGGGACCGGAGGTCACGGCCGTCACGAGCACGAGCGAGGCCAGCGACAGCGTGGAGCCTGCGATCTTGCCGGCTGACCTGGCCCCCGCCTTGTCGTCAGGCGTCTTGCCAGCGGCTTCCTCGTCGGCCGCCGCGATGTCCGACGAGAAGAACAGCGACCGCATGCCGAGGACCATCATCTGGCCCAGGACGGCCGGTCCGCGCAGCAGGGGCGCCTTGAGAAAGGGCCAGCGATCGGACCAGGGGGTGAAGTCGCCCGACCGGGAGAGCATCTCGCCGTTGCGGCGCCGCACGGTGACCGCCCACGATCGGGGCAGCTTCATCATGACGCCCTCGAGGACCGCCTGGCCCCCGACGAGAATCTCCCCGGAGGGCTGGCTCACTTCTTCTTGCTCGCGACCGCCTTCTTCGCGGCGGCCGCCGGAGCGGCCTTCTTGGCCTTGGGAACGGGCGCGGTGCCGACGTTCTTGTACTTCTCTTCGAACTTCTGCACGCGGCCGGCGACCGCGAGCGCGCGCTTCTTGCCCGTGTAGAACGGATGGCAGGCGCCGCACAGCTCGAGGCGGATCTCGGAGACCGTGGACATGGTCTCGAATTCACTGCCGCAACCGCAGTGCACCTTGATCATCTTCACCTTGGGGTGAATGTTGGGCTTCATCTTGGGAGTCTCTGGAAGGACGCCGGGGCGCGCGGGGCGCGCGAGATGGGGCCACCCGGGCGTCGAGGACGCGAAGTCCTGGGAGCCGGGGAGTTTAGCCCCAGCCGGGGGCCCTCGCAACCGGCCCCGCGACCCTGGTGCTGCGGCCCCCCGCAGGCGACAATGACGCGAAAGAGGTGCCCCCGGATGCGATTCCCCGCCAGATCAGCCCCGTTCCTGACGTTTCTCGGCCTCCTGCTGGCGGCTGCCCCGGCCACCCGCGGCGAGTCCGTCGCGACGGGCAGCGACCTGGCGCTCACGCTGCACGCGCGCGACCTCGTCCCGGGCGACCTCGTCCGGGTCCAGGTAGCGGCCCCGGTGCCCGTGGCGCGCGTGACCGGAACGCTCCGGGGCGAGAGCCTGGACTTCGTCAGCGGCTGTCCGGGTTCGGCCGCGTGCGCGACGTGGTCCGCGTGGGCGGCGCTCGACCTCGACTGGGCGCCGGGCGACATCAAGGTCACGGCGCGGGCGACGACCGACGCGGGCGCGGCGCTCGCGGGAGCGACCACGTTCGCGCTCCGCGCCAAGTCCTTCCCGCAACAGGAGCTGAAGGTCGAGGGCAAGTACGTCGATCCGCCGAAGGCCGCGCAGGAGCGCATCGCGCGCGACAACGCGAAGCTCGGCAAGGTGTACGCGCTGCGCTCGCCGGTGCCGCCCCCCGAGGGCGCGTGGGTGCGGCCCGTGCCGGGCGAGCCGACCGGCGTGTTCGGCGCGCGCCGCGTGTTCAACGGGCAGAAGCGCAAGCCACACTCGGGCCTCGACCTGCGGGCGCCGACGGGCACGCCCGTCATGTCGTCCGGTCCCGGCACCGTCGCGCTCGCGGCCGATCTCTACTTCTCCGGCAACACGGTGATCGTGGATCATGGCGGCGGGATGTTCACGATCTACGCTCACCTGTCGAGCATGAGCGTGAAGGAAGGCGACGCCGTGCAAGCGGGCGAGAGGGTCGGCCTTTCCGGCGCCACCGGCCGCGTCACCGGCCCGCACCTTCACTGGGGCGGCAAGGTGGGCTCGCGCATCTTCGATCCCACCTCGCTCCTCGACCCCGCGCTGTCCCGCGACTGAATCACTGCTCACGATCCGGAACCGTGAGCAGGCAGTCCGAGCCGCGGAGGCTACGGCATGATGCGCAGGGCTCCGGAGAGCGATCCCGACTGGCCGTCGGGATTCGTGACGACGGCGGTCCAGTAACGGGAGCTCGAGGCGGTGGCGCCGGTCGCACTGACCCTCGCCGTCAGGCGCGTGCTGCCCGACAGCACGACGTTCGTCGCCACCGGCGCGGTGCCGAGACCGCCCGTGAACGTCAGCCGCGCGCCAGGCGCGAAGCCCGAACCGTTCACGGTCATGGTGGCCGCCGACCCCGTCCGCATCGAGGCGGGTGAGATCGACGACACGACGGGTCGCGGCGCCTGCGTCACCGAAACGGAGCGCGACAGGGCGTTGTCCGCGAGCCTGGTCTCGCCGCTGACCTGCGAGGCGGCGGCGCGCAGGACGTGCGTGCCCACCGACGCGTTCGACGTCGTCCACGTGAACGCGAGCTGCACGGAGGCGCCCGCCGCCAGCGTCACGCTGCGCGGCGCGCTCATGGTTCCCGCCGTGCCCCCGCTCGGCGGCGCGTCCGTCACCGACACCGTGAACGTTTCCGTCGCGGTTCCACGGTTCGCCGCCGTCACCGACAGGGCCACGCTCGTGCCTCTCGCGACCGACGCCGGCGCCACGAAGCTCGTGATGGCCACGTCATGCGTGACGGGCACGGCGGCGAAGCTGGACATGTTCAGCCGGCCGCCCGTCACGGTCTTCCCGGACAGCGACGGAGTCGGCGTCACGCTCGACAGGATCGCGCTCCGGAGCTGCGGGCCGAGCACGCCGGGATGCGTCGAGACGTACAGGGCGATGGCGCCGCTCACGTGCGGCGCGGCCATGGACGTGCCATTGTACGAGGCGTAGCCCGACGGCGGGTAGGTCGAGACGATCGCGACGCCAGGCGCCCCGAGATCCACGCGCGTGGCGCCCCAGTTCGAGAAGCTCGCGAGCGCACCGTTGCGGTCAATGGCCGCCACGGCGATCACGCCGTCGTAGGTCGCCGCCGTCTGCGTCGTGGTCGCTCGCGTCGTGTCGAAGTTCGCCGGGTAGGTGTTCGTCGCGTCGTTGTCGCGCGTCGAGTTCCCGGCCGACGCGACGACCAGGATGTTGCGCTTCGCCGCGCGGATGACGGCGTCGTTCAGGCTCTGCGAGTAGCCCGTCGTGGACCAGGAGCAGTTCGCGACGACGATGTTCAGACCGTGGCGCGTCTTGAGGTCGCCCAGGTAGTCGAGCGCCTTCACGGCGTTCGACACCGAGCCCCCGCTCGGCCCGAGGAACTTGGTGGGGATCATCGTGACCTGCCAGCACGCTCCGGCGACGCCCGCGCCATTCCCTCCGGAGGCGCCGATGGTGCCGGCCACGTGCGTGCCGTGGTCGTCGTCCGTCCCGTCGTACACCGAGCTGTCGTTGCTGAAGAAGTCCCAGCCATGGACATCGTCCACGTAGCCGTTGCCGTCGTTGTCGCGTCCGTCGGGAGGATCGAACGGGTTCGTCCAGACGTTGGCCGCGAGCTCGGGATGCCCGAAAGCCACGCCCTCGTCCACGATGCCCACGAAGACGGCGCGCGACCCCGTGGCCCCAGCAGCCCAGGCGTCCTCGGCCTGAGAGCCGAACGCGTTCGTCGTGCCGCCGGGCCCCGACGACGACGGCTGATCGTCGCCGTACATGCCCCAGAGGTTGCCAGCCGTGTAGTACGGATCGTTGGACGCCGCGTCGGCGGTCACGATCCAGTTGGGCTCGGCGAACGCGACGTTCGGATCGCGCTGGAGCCTGCGGATGGCTTCCTCGACCGCCAGGGGCGTCTCGATGCGGAGGAGGCCGGTGGCGCGCTCGCCCCTCATCGCCTTCGTCACCACGCGCTCGCGGAGGCGCCCGGACGCCCGCCGCACGACCTCCTCGCGCTCGCGCGGGCCCGCGGAATCGCGAAGCTGCACGAGCACTTCGCCCGGAACGAACGCCGGCGCGGGCGGCCGCTCCGTCGGCGCCGCACGTGCGATCGGGCCGAGCAGGAGCAGCGTGGAGAACAGGGCAAGGCGATGAAAGCGCGTTGAGATCATGATTGCGACCTCCGTCCATGAAGGCAGCCCTCGCAGACGGAGTCACGCTGCACGAAGCATGCCCGCGCCACGGAGGCACGGGCAGCTGCGGGCGGCTCATCTCGGGGGCGCTCCCCTTCCCGGCGCCCGCCGCGCCCCCGCTCGCGAGGGCCCGCCGCCCCGGATCGCGCGCCACTCTCCCGCGTGATCCGCGATGCGCGGATGCGTCCGCGCATGCAGGCGCGGCGGTCCGGTTCGGCGCGAACTGGCCTTCAGGGATCGCTCAGGTGCGCGTGCGACAGTCGAGGATGTCACGCCTTCGCCTCGACGCGTTCATGGTGAGCGCGCGTGGCGACGAGACGCCCGCTGGCGGTCGCCGCGGCGGGCGCGCGCATCCCGCGGTGACCACACCCCCGAGGATCTGCTCATGAACTGGAAGAGACGCACCCTGACGGTGCTGGCCGTGCTCGCGCTGGCCATCGCGGCCGGCGCCTGCAAGCTCGGCTCGCTGACCGGCTCCGACGGCTCCGACTCCGACAGCGATGCCGCCTCCGCCGGCCAGAACGGCGGCTAGAGCGCTTCTCACGATTCGCAAGCGAATCGTGAGGGAGGGGGCACCAGCCGGTGCCCCCGGCAGCGGCCGGCGAAGCCGGACCTTGCCTCCCCCTCCCGCCACGCGGCCTTGCCGCGTGCATGAGGAAGGGGGCCTGCCATGGAGCGCTTCTCACGATTCGC
>CAZTIW010000055.1:0-23045 GCA_964613915.1 uncultured Thermoanaerobaculia bacterium | reverse complement strand
CATGCCCTGCCCGCAATGCAGGCCTCCTGCCATCCATGATCTTCACGCCACAACCGATGGCAAGATGGGCCATGCCGTTCTCCTGGCCCGCCGTCATGGCGCTTCCCGTGCAGTTCCGCGACCTGGACGCCTTCGGCCACGTGAACAACGCCGTGTACCTGGCGTGGCTGGAGCAGGTCCGGAACACCGTCTACCTGCAGATGCTCGGGCGGACGGACCCGACCGAGGCCGGCAAGGGACTCGACTTCGTGGTGGCCCGGGCCGAGGTGGACTACCTCGCGCCCGTCCACTTCGGGGACGGCATCACGATCACCATGTGGCCCGTCCGTGTCGGCCGGTCGTCGTTCACGCTGGACTACGACTGCCGCAAGAGCGACGGCACGCCCTTCCTGAAGGCTCGAACCGTGCTCGTGAGCTACGACTGGAAGGCCTCGAGCAGCAAGCCCCTGCCCGACGAGGCGAGGGCCGCCCTCAGCGCCGGCCTCGGCTCCGGACCGTGGGGACTGTCATGAGCGTGCGCGTGGCCTTCGTCCGCCTCGACGCCGGAGACGCCGACATCCCGCTTCCGGCCTACGCCACGCGGGGGAGCTCCGGCATGGACGTGCGCGCGGTCGTGCGCGAGCCCGTGACGCTCGCACCGGGGGCGAGAGCCGCCATCCCGACAGGGCTCGCGGTGGAGCTTCCCGAGGGCTACGAGTTGCAGGTCCGGCCGCGCTCGGGGCTCGCGCTGAAGCACGGCGTGACCTGCCTCAACTCCCCCGGCACGGTGGACTGCGACTACCGCGGCGAGATCCGCGTCATCCTGGCGAACCTCGGCAACGAGCCGTTCCGCGTCTGCCGGGGCGATCGGATCGCCCAGCTCGTGCTCGCGACGGTCGCGCGCGCCGAGATCGTCACGAGCGACACGCTGTCCGAGACCGACCGCGGCGCGGGCGGGTTCGGGTCCACCGGTCGCTGACCCCGCCCGCTCGCGGCATCGTCACGCTACGATGAAGGCAACAACGCCTCGCGCGAGGAGCCCCGAAGTCATGGTCGGACGGAACGAGCCTTGCCCCTGCGGCAGCGGCAAGAAGGCCAAGAAGTGCTGCATCGCCGCCTCAGCGGCGCCACCGGCGCCAGCGCCTCGCGGCCAGGACTCGCTCATCAAGACGCCAGAGGAAATCGCCGGCATGCGCCGCGCGGGCGCCCTGGCCGGGCGGATCCTGCACGAGGCCGCCAGCCGCGTCGTGCCCGGCATCACGACCGACCAGATCAACACGTGGGTCCACGAGATGACCCTCGACGCCGGGGCGTACCCCGCGCCGCTCAACTACCCGAATCCGCACGCGGACCCGCGCAACCCCCGGATCGTCGGGCGCGGGTTCCCCAAGAGCGTCTGCACGTCCGTCAACGACGTCGTCTGCCACGGCATTCCGGGCGACCACGTGCTCGTGGACGGCGACATCGTGAACGTGGACGTCACCTGCTGGCTCGAGGGCTTCCACGGCGACACCTCGGTCACCGTGCTCGTCGGCGAGCCGCGTCAGGTCGCGCGCGAGCTCACCGCCACGTGCCACGAAGCGCTCTCGCGCGCCATCGCCCGCGTCCGGCACGGCAGGCAATTCTGGGACCTCGGCGACACGATCCAGAACATCGCCGAGCCGCGGGGCTTCTCGGTCGTGCGCGACTTCACCGGCCACGGCATCGGGCGGGGCTTCCACGAGCCGCCCGTCGTCCTGCACTACCGCGACTCCAGCACGCGCTACCCGATGCGAGCGGGCATGTGCTTCACCATCGAGCCGATGATCAACGAGGGCACGCATCGCGTGAAGGTGGACGCCCGCGACGGCTGGACCGCGCGCACGGCCGACGGCCTGCTCTCGGCGCAGTTCGAGCACACCGTCCTGGTGACGGAGACCGGCTGTGAAGTCCTGACGCTGCGCCCCGGCGAGACGCCCCCGACGCCCGAAGCCTGAGACCGCCCGACGCGGCTACTTCGTCGGCCGCGGGCTCCCTGGCGCAGCGGACGCGCCCGTCGGGCCGGCAGGCGCCGCGCCGGCGGCGTGCGGCTTGGCCGGCGCCTCCTTCTCTTCCTGAAGGCCCAGCGTCTTGCGCACGAAGGCCTTGTCGATGGCCTTGTCGATCGCGTCCTCGGCCGTGACGAGCCCGGCGGCGCAATGCGCGGTGATCGACTGATCCATCGAGACCATGCCCTCCTTGCGGCCGGTCTGGATCGCCGACGTGATCTGCGCGGTCTTGCCCTCCCGGATCATGTTGCCGAGCTGCGGCGACCCGAAGAGGATCTCGAGCGCGGCGATGCGCCCGCCTCCCACCTTCTTCATGAGTTGCTGCGCCACGATCCCGCGGATCGTCTCGCCCAGCACCTGGCGCACGCCCTCCTGCTCGCCCGCCGGGAAGACGTTCACGATGCGGTCGATCGTCTTGGCGGCGTTGTTCGTGTGCAGCGTGCCGAAGACCAGCATCCCCTTCTCGGCGGCCTCGAGCGCCATGGAGATCGTCTCCGTGTCGCGCATCTCGCCGACGAGGATGATGTCGGGATCTTCGCGCACGGCGGCCCGCAGGGCGGAGGCGAAGCTGCTGGCGTGAGGCCCGATCTCGCGCTGATGCACGAGGCACCGCTTGTTCGGGTGCGTGAACTCGATCGGATCCTCGATCGTCACGACGTGCAGGTCGCGCGTCCGGTTGATCAGGTCGATGATCGCCGCGAGCGTCGTGGACTTACCGGATCCCGTCGGCCCCGTCACGAGCACGAGCCCGCTCGAGATGCGCGCGAAGCGCGAGACCTGCGGCGGGAGCTCGAGCTGCTCGATCGAGAGGATGCGCGTGGGGATGACGCGGAACACCGCGCCGGCGCCGCGCTCCTGCCGGAACAGGTTCACGCGGAAGCGCGTCGAGGCGTCGAGCTGGTACGCGAAGTCGGCGTCCCCCGCCGCGCGCCAGGACTCCCACAGGGGCGGCGGCGTGATGGGCCGGATCATCGCTTCGAAGTCGCCTTCCGTCAGCGGCCGGTAGCGGATCGGATCCATCTCGCCCGACAGCCGGAACATCGGCGGCCGGCCGCACGACAGGTGCAGGTCGGACGCGCCGCGATCCACCATCAGGCGGAGAAAGCGGTCAATGCGGCGGGAGTCGAGCCCTTGCGGACGGGCGGGCGCCTCGGCGGGCGCCTCGACGCGCGGCGGGCCTGGCGGTGCGGCAGTACTCATGACGGCGTCTCCGGGGCGTGCGGCGGGAGGTGCCCGCCCGCACGTGTCAGGCCAGCAGCTCCTCGAGGAACTTCGGCGGCACGAGGGGCTCGAACGCATCCTTCGACGTGGCGCGAAGCCAGGCCGTCTCGGGAGCGATCTTGCCCGTGCGAACGAGGTCCATGAGGGAGTCGTCGAACGTGCGCATGCCGGCCGACTGGCCGATCTGCATCATGGAGGGAATCTGGAACGTCTTGTTGTCGCGGATGAGGTTCACGATCGCGCGCGTCCCCTTGAGGAGCTCGAAGACGGCGAGCCGCGCGTGGGAGCCTGCCGCCGGCACGAGCTGCTGCGCGAGGATCATACGCAGCGAGTCCGCGAAGCTCTCCCTGATCTGGCACTGCTCGTCCGCTGGGAACGACGAGATGATGCGATCGATCGCCTTGTGCGCGGTCGTGGCGTTGAGCGTCGCGAGAACCAGGTGCCCCGTCTCGGCGGCGGTGAGCGCGAGGGACACGGTTTCCGTGTCGCGCATCTCGCCCAGGACGATGACGTCGGGATCCTCGCGGAGCGCGGCGCGCAGGGCGCGCGCGAAGGACTCCGTGTGCTTGCCCGCCTCGCGCTGGTTGATCAGCGAGTTCTTGAACGGGTGCACGAACTCGACCGGGTCCTCCATCATCAGGACGTGATCGCGGCGCGTCTCGTTGATCAAGTTCACGAGCGCGGCGAGCGTCGTGGACTTGCCGCAGCCGGCGGCGCCGGTGACGATCACGATGCCCTGGTGGAGCATGGTGATCTCGCCGACATCGGCGGGAAGCCCGAGGTCCGAGATCGTCGGCGGGTTCTCCGGGATCACGCGGAAGGCGCCGTTGAGCCCCTTGCGATCGACGAAGAGATTCGCGCGATACCTCCCGTCGTTCTCGACGTGGAAGCACGCGTCGAGCTGGCGCTCCTTCTCGAGCCGCTCGCGCTGGGGATCGCTCAGGAGCGCGGAGAGCAGGCCCGAAGCCCGCTCCGCCGACAGCGGTTCGCCCTGCAGGCGCAGGAGCTGGCCGTTGACGCGCAGCGTGGGCACGGCGTCCACGGACACGTGAAGGTCCGAGGCGCCCTGCTGGCGCGCGAGCGCCAGCAGCGCGTGAATCTCGGGAGCTCCGGGCGCGAGCTGCGTGGCGCCAGCCGCGGCCTTGACCCGCGCCTCGTCGAGCTGCCCCGAGTTGCGGCGCGACACGTCCCGAGCCATCTCGAAGGCGCGCGACCGCACCCACTTGACGGGATCGCGCTCGGCCGACGCCTGGAGCACGGCCAGCACGCGCGGGTCATCGCTCAGGGCGAGGGCCTGGAGCGACTCGATCCGGATCTCCGGCCTGGCATCCTGGGTGAGTCTCGCGAGGGCCTGCAGGGCGTCGGGGCCGCCGATGCGCCCGAGCGCCTCGACGACGGCCCAGCGCGCCTCCTCGCGCTGCAGCGCGTGCACGAGCGCCGGGACGGCGCGTGGATCGCGGGCCTTGGCCAGGACGTCGGCCGCGTTGATGACGATCCACCAGTCTTGATCCTGCAGGAGCCGCGCGGCGACCTCCACGACCCGGGGATCGTCGAAGTGGCTGATGAGCGCCAGCGCCGAGGAGCGCACGTCGGGATCGGGATCTGCCAGCAGCTCGAGCGACGGCTCGAACACGTCGGAGCCGAACTCGCGCATGGAGGCCAGCGCCCGATCGCGGACCCAGCCAGCCAGCTGCTTGCCGTGCGCGATGAAGCGACGGATGACCGCGACGCGATCCGGGAAGACCATGAGGATCTTCAGGGCGGCCTGCCGCAACCCGGTGTTGCCCGAGGCCAGCAGCCCGAGCACCTGCTCGACGGCCTGCGGCCCCGCCTTCGGCGCCAGGGCCTGGATCGCCGCCACGAGCACCTGCTGCGTCGCGTACGGTTCGTCCGCCACCTTGCGGAGGAACAGGTCGAGATCGGCGGGGCCCGCGTGCCGGATGATGGCCTGCCACGCGGCCAGCCGGATGCGGTCGTCCGTGTCCTCAACCAGCCGCGTGAAGAACGGGACGTGCTGCGCGCCGGCCACCTCGGCGAAGCGCTGCACGGCCTTGAGGCGATGCGCGGCCTCGCCCGTCTCGATGACCTTCAGCAACGCCGGCGCGGTCTGCGCGGTCAGCGGCATGTCCAGGAGCGCCTCGGCTGCCGCCTTGCGGAGCACGGGGTCGCCCGCCTGGAGCAGGCCCGAGAGTTCCACGTGCAGCTCGCCCAGCGGGAGTCCGGCGACGATCTGGAGCGCGGCCCGCCGCGCGGCCTCGGGGCGTCCCTGCAGGTGCGCGAGGACGTGGCGCAGCGTCTCCGGGTCCTTGCGGGCGGCCAGCATGGCGCCTGCCGACCGCCGGATGTCGGGATCCGGCAGGAAGAGGAGCTTGGCGGCGTCCCCCACCTTCACCGTCGTGGAGACGGCAAGCCCGTCGCACAGCGCGCGCTTTTCGTCGGGCGAGGTCCAGCGCTTCTGGACGACGGCCTCGACGAGATCGCGCGCCTCGTTCTTGAATAGCGTGCCCATTCCGGCAGTCCTCGTGGGTGAAGCGGGGCGCGACGGCGCCGCGGACGGGGCGCGCGAGCGTTCCAAGGCGAGCTTTCGACCCCGACGACGCCGGACTTGAGACTCTGTCCCGAGTGAATCAAGCTTCCGGTCACCACGAGGACCATCCCATGACGACAGCCCCTGTTCGCCCCGCGTTCGCACTTCTCTGCGCTGCCACGCTCTTGCTGGCCTCCCCGGCCCTCTCCTCCGCGGCGCCCGTCAAGACCTTCAGCATCGCGTCGGGCGGGCTCAACGTGCGCGGGGACGAGCAGGTCTGCTTCCGCCTCACGGACACGCGCTACCGCACCGATCGGCTGATCGTGCGCGTGCGCTTCGTCGGCCCCATCCCGAACGGCCGCCTGAGCCTCGACGGGACGCGCTCGGCGCCCTTCATGCGCGCCAGCGAAGAGATCCCGTTCGACGTGGATCCGCGCGGCACGCACAGGCTGCGGCTGGAGTTCGGCGGCCCCGCCACGATCGACCAGCTGACCATCACGTCCACGGAGACGACCATCGAGCAGGCGAGCTGCGCGTCCTACGACGCCGAGACGCAGCCTCGCGCCGACATCGTCACGAACACGCCCCCGCCGCAGAGCGCGTTCGAGACGCCGGAAGAGCGCGCCGAGCGCGAGCGCCGCGCCGGAACGACCGCGCCGGCTCCCCCTCCGGCGACCACGACCTCGACCCCGGCCGCCACGGCGCCCGCTCCCGCGCCCGCCCCGGCGCCTGCCGTTTCGCGCGGCCGCCTCGGCACCATCCCCGCCGGCACCGAGCTGACGCTCACGTTGCAGAACGCCGTGGACACGCGCAGCGCCTACGCGGGCCAGATCTTCACGACGTACCTGTCGCACGATGTTCTCGTCGGTGGCCGCGTGCTGCTGCCCGAGGGCACGCGCGTGGAGGGCACCGTCGTCGAGTCGAAGGACGCCGGCCGCTTCGGTCGCTCCAGCCTGACGCTGGGCTTCGGTCGCGCGATGCTCGCCGACGGATCGAGCGTCGTCCTTCAGGGCACCGTGCAGCGCGTGGGCAAGGGCTCGGCCAAGAAGCAGGGCGGCATCATCGCCGGCTCCGCCGCGGGCGGCGCGGTGCTGGGCTCGATTCTCGGCGGCAAGGACGAAGCGCTCCTCGGCGCCGTGCTCGGCGGCGCGATCGCCGCCGGCGCCATCGGCGCGAAGCCTGGCGAGTCGATCACGCTGCCGGCCGGCACGGTCCTGGCCGTGAGCGTGGACAGCTCGGTCGACATCCCGACCCCCGCGCCCGCCCCGACGCCTCCCACGACAACGCGCTAGCCGGTGCGCCATGAGCCCAGCTCATGGCGTTCCGCATGCTCGCGGCGTGTCCCCGTGGCGTGAGTCGGCGGCGAGCTTCGGCTCGCCCGGCCGCAGCCGGCGTGCCCGGCAGGCGCGCCCTGTCGCGTGATGTGTTCGCGAGCGCGCGGCAGGCTCACTTCCGATCGGTATCGCCCTTGAAGTGACCGTCCGCAGTCACCGGGACGCGCGACCATCGCACGACGGGCCCCGACGGCCGTCAGCGCCAGTTCACATCAGGTGTGTCTGCCAAACGGCGCCACCCAGGTGCTGGCCACGGTGGGGCGTACCAGTTCACGGGCTGCCCATCGGCGGCGGCAGCTGGCGTCCCGGCGGCGAGACTCGCGTGCCCGCTGAGGCGCGTGGATCTCTCGACGGCGAGCGGGCGAGGAGTGTCCACGATGACCTGGATCGACGCTCCCCCCTCTTTCGTCGAGAACTCACCGAATGTTCCGAGCTGAAGGCAACCCTCGGACTCACGCCAGGCCAGCCCCATGTTCCTGCGCGCATCCAGCGGCGTGAGCCGCTGGACCGGAACGCCCTTGAAGCTCAGAGCCTTCTGCATGCGCAACCGGATGTCACTCGCGTCCACACGAACGATGACCGCGCCCTCCGGGACCACCAAGCAGGTGATGCCCGTCGCGTCCACGACCGCCATGTCGTGCGCTCGACCACGGCAAACGCGGGCCTCCGGAGCACAGTCACCGTCGAACTGCACTCCCGGTGCCTGATCTGGCTGACAGCCGGCCATCAGAGCGAACAGTAGGAGTAGCGGCCACCACGGCGACTCGGAACCAGGGCACTGTCGGCGCATCGAGACCGAACCCCTCATGGTTGGCTGCAGCGTAGATCGCCGAACCCGCGTTGCTCCTCGCATTCTTGCACCAGAACGGATGGCCGGATAGTCCCGGGACGATTCCGCGACACCGAGCAGCGAATCAAGAACTCTCGGCGAAGAACTCCTCCCACAACCGCGTCAGCATGTTGTCAACGGCATCCTGCGCAGGAGACCCGTTCTTGCCTCGCGGCACGATACCAGGCAAGTAGAGATCCCGCAGGCTTCCCGCCGTTCCGAAGATGGAGCACCTGTGCGCCACCAGATGCTCGATGGCCGCTTCCGGTTCACGTGCCGCGAGTTCTCGTCGAAGGTTGCCGCACCAGCTGGCCCACCAAGCGCCATCGGGATGGGCGCCGAGCACGACTTCGAGTTCGCGCAGCAGACTCCCGGCACGCAATGCCCTCGCTCGCGCGTCCGTCACGGGACGTCACCCTCTGGCTCGCCCGCTTCGTACTCACGCCACGCGTCAGTCCAACTCGGCGACACGATATCCAGCCATGCCCGCAGGAGAGCCTCCTCCTCGGTCTGACGCGTCTTCACGAGGTGCTTCAGCGCTGGCAAGTGGTCGTCCAGGTCGACCCAAAGACCGGCGATGTACTCTTCGAAGCTGGCGCTGGCAACCTCCCAGGCCGATTCATCCGGATAGGCACTTGGATGATGCTCGTGTGGCTGGAAGATCAAGGGCGGGAACTCCTGGTCAAGATCCATCAGCAGGCTCGAACTCCCGCTCGCGATCTCGAAGTGGCGGTGAGGGGCGCGGCGGCGCAAGCGCTCTGCAAGCCAGTCAGAATCGACGGGCACGACCTGCGGAAAGCTAACGACCAGGTTGTGGCGCCAGGTGAAGTTGTACTCCAGCCACCCCCCGTTGAATTCCATCAGGAATTCGGCCACCGAGTCCGGCAAGCTCCGGCCGAGCAGCGCCTCGAGCCCTGCCACCTGAGCGCGCGTGGCGCGCGGCAAGTGGCACGTTCCGGCGAGGTGCCTCCAGGTGCGAAGTTCCCACGTGTACTGCATGTCAGTTGAGTGCCAGTTGAGCTTGCTCGGCCGCGTGATGGTGCGGACTGCCGTCCACACCCATGACGAACTGTCCCCCGGCAACCCGGACCATGCGGGCGCCGTCCGACTCGCGCACGTGGACTTCGAATCCCTGTTCATTCACGCCCGCCGGCAGGACTCTCGAGGGAGCGCCATCACGGGCAGGCCGAGTGCGTGTTTCGCACGCGGCGGGCAGGACGCGCGCCGCGCACGCCGCGAGGAGAGCGACCCTCCTCGCGATCACGGCCCTGCCCGGGGCCACGCCCACACCGTGCAAGCGCCGATGCCGGAACACGATCACCTCCTGGCGATCCTGGCCCCCGTCAGCAGGAGCCAGGCAACTCCCATGGCGAGAAGAAGGCTCAGCACCGGGTCCAGGACCACCGCGGAGAATACCTGGAAGCCCGTGTACGGAGGAGAGGGATCCTCCACGCTCGCGGTGACCTCGTTCACGACCATCACGAGCGGGATCAGGGCTCGCTCGACGAGCGGGCACGTCCACACCATGTTGAGCGCTGTCAGAGCCAGCAGAGCCAGGAAGGTGAGCGACCTTCGCAGGACAGGCTTCATGGGCGGCACGCGAGGACCGCATCCGGAACGCAGGACGAGCCCCCGTGCGTCCGAGGCTCCGACAGTTGAAGCGGCGCCGACATCATCCCGAGCGACCTCCATGAGACCGGTTCTCTCGGACGGGATCGGTCTGTCAGGTCCGCAGACATTCGAAGGGCAGTGCCCATCACCGCCGAGACCAGCGAATAACCGGCGGGATGTGGCGACGACTCCGCGCCGATCCCCCACACGCGAGCCACCCTGGCCATCATCATCGCTCAGCGCGCGTGGGAAAGAGGCGGCAGCCAGACCAGATCGGATGATCCCTCTGCTGCGGGGACGAGCAGGCCCGCCCATTCACGAAGTGACACTCCCTGCGCCAGGATGTCACCAAGCGCCACGTCACCTGTCGCCTCGGGTCCCAGAACGGCGGCTCGAATGGGGATCGTGAGATGAACCCTGACAATGGCCGCAGAGAGCCAGGCGTCCACTGGCATGCGCCAGAGGGCCTCCTGTTCGCCGGTCACGATGAGCGGGCAACCGGCGGCTACCTCGAGTGCCGACTGGGCGAACGCGAGCTCAGCCATCCCTCCCTCATCGTCGGAGGCCCACAATCGGCAGCGGACCCGCTCGCCCTCGCGCAACAGCGCGTCTCCTTCTTTCGAGTTCTCACGGGCCGGCACGAAACCGATTTCACGCCCGAGGAGATCGGCGACGTGATGAGCGTCGCTGGGCTGGCGTGGGTAGACGTTGACGTCGTAGCTCCAGCCGAACTGGCGTGCATCGCGGTCCGCGGTCCGGCCCGTGCTCTCGATGCTCATGGCCATCCCCTCCCCCTTCGGTTCCTGCATTGCCCTGGCCCCGGCTGACGAGCAGACCCGTCGGGCCCGCCCCGGCCTCGTGGACGGGCTGATCATGCAGTCGCGACCTGCCGGGCGTGAGCCTCGGAGCTCAGGTAGGCCACCGACAGGTGACGGCGCTGGCGATCGTACAGCGTCTCGACGAAGGCGAGCGCGGCAGCGCCGAAGGCTCGCGCGATTCCTCGCGGATGACGTTGCCGACGATATCATGACCTGTACGCGTTCCCGTGCCTGCCGCGTGCTCGATCGAGGCGTCCGAGTACCTCGCCTGCTCCACGCGGCCGCATGCGTCGTGCACGCTGACAGTCTCGCGCCAGACGGCATCGTTCGCGGTGGCGATGCGAACCGTTCCCGCGAGACGCGCACGTCGGGCGGCTACCCGCCTCCTCTGACCCACTCGTACTTGCCGTATCGCTCGTCCATGTACGTCACCTCCGGTACATCACGCAACTCATCGGCGAGGCGATGGGCCAAGCGCTGACCCCGCGCTGCCCACTCCTGCTGCGCCGTGGGGCTCTCGAAGTCGCCCTCCTGCGGACAGTCGGGCACGAAGATGCCCTGATACTCAGCATCCCACTTCATGATCTCAGTCACGAGTTCTTCGCTCAAGCCAAGGTCGCGCGGATGGACCTCCTCGACACCATCTCGCCACACGCGCCACGTGGGGAAGCAGCTGAACTCGGCAGCAAGGCGAACCGACCCAGGCAATTCCATTCTCATGGTGCGCCTCGCGTCCCCATGTTCGCCCCGACGATGAAGCCGTTGGAGCTCACATCGATGTTGGCCCGCCCCGGCCTCGTGGGCAGGCTGATCATGCAGTCTCGATCTGCCGGGCATGAGCCTCAGAGCTCAGGTCGGCCACCGACAGGTGACAGCTCTGGCGATCGTACAGCGCCTCGACGAAGGCGAGCGCGGCAGCGCCGAGGGCCGGCGCTGCCCAGCCGCCCGGCCTGCGGATCGTGCGCGTGCGTGGTCGCGCGGCCGGCGAGGTCCATCCGGCGCGAGGGCTCGCCGGTGATGCCGCACGCGAACGCCTCCTGCGGGAGCATCGGCGGCACGCGCGCCGTGCGCCGGCCAGCGGCGGCGAGATCGGAGCGCGTGACCTTGTCGCGCGCGAGAAACTCACCGCCCAGGACTGTCACCGCAGGCAGACTTGTCGAACCATGAGGGAACGAGATAGAGCAGGAACATCGGTGAGAACCTCTGAGTGCGACGGTCTGGTGCCGCGACAAGCCGGTGCTCCCGTGGCCCGACAACCAAACGCACATCCGCCGCGCGGTCACCGAACGTGAAGCCGCCCTCGTTTCCGGTGAAGGTCGCATCGGCGCCAAAGGAAGCGATTTCGATCTCGTCGGTCCAGCATGCGCCCGTGCAACTCGCGTGATGGAGCCTCGCCAGGGCGGGAGTCTGCCGGCGAGGGGGCACGTCAGATAGGCGCAGGGCGCGAACGGCGATCGGACGCCCGAACGCATCGCACGCACACGCCTCCTCCAAGAAGCCGTCCTCCATGAGCGCGGTCACGAGTTGTCCAGGCTCGTTGCAAGCATCTCCTAGCGGCTGCCAGTCCATCGACATGCCAGGCAGAGCCGCGCCCTCCACGAGGACAGAGCCCATTGGCACGGCTAGCCGGGAAAGACACAGGACCGTGGTTCGATAACGTATTCATGAGATCACCGCGCTTGTCTCGCGAGCCAACACGACCACGGCAAGGCCAACCAGTAGAACCATCGTGGTTCGAAGCCGGGGACGCCGCCTGCCGGACTCTCGCGGGGGCATCGGCGTGCTCACGGCGGACCGCCCGCCATCCCACTGTCCACGCAGTCAGGTGCAAGCGAATCGGCATCGACCAATGCGCCTCCCGTGCACGAACGGGCGAGTGCCTCAGGTGCCTCGCCACGGTACGCCAGATCCAGGCAGCCGTGGATCGCCCAGGACAACGTCCTGGGCGTCGTGGCGCATTCTCGACATGGAGGCCACGGATCGCCCATCCCAGGACGAGATCGGGGCAGGCCCACGGCCACTCGACTTCGCGCGCCCACGATGCTGGCCAGTCCGCGGGATCCCGCAAGGCAGGCCGACGTGCCGCGCGAGGTGCCAGGTGGCGTTCCGAGATCCGGGATCATGAAGTCGTCCCCTCCTGCACGCGTGCAGCGCGTGGCCGGAGGGGTGGCGAGCTTCGGCCCGTCCGGCCGCAGCACGGGTGACCGGCAGGTCCCGACTCACTCACGATTCGATGGCGAGTCGTGAGAAGCGCCTGGGTGCTCGGGCGCGGAGCTCTCTGTCCGTGCCGTCGAGAAGGCCGAGCCGACCGCGGCCGCGACCTCGGCGTCGGAAAGCCGATGGACCACGATGGAGCCCCCGATGACGGCGTCGGGCTCGCGGTCGCGAAGCCTCTCGCATAGCCGGTCGAGGACGAGCCGCTCCGCCGTCTCCGCGAGCTCTCTCCACGCCTGCTCCGAGTGACGGGCGCGGACGGCGGCCGTCGCGGCGGGGTCGCCGGCGGCCTGCGCGAGATCCTCCTGCAGCGATGTCACGAGCGCGAGGAGCGTTGCTCGCCGCTCGGGCGCGGCCATCGGCACCGAGAGCAGCCGGAGCATGGTGGCGCTGACGCAGTACACGCCGCCGGAAAGACGCGGCAGCGGCATGGTCGGAACGCGGCCGTCCTGCTGCGGGAACGAGTGCAGCCTCACGGCATCAATACCCTCGGCCGAGGGGTCGCCGTTCCCGAAGTACGAGAGGTAGACCGGTTCGCCGGCGGCGTTCTCGCGCAGCCAGCGCCCGAGCGCCGGCAGCCCCTGCCCCCAGTCAAGCGAACTGTCCACCAGCAGGCGATGCGCCCGGTCACGACCGCCCGAGGGCATGTTGAAGAACGCGAGGTAGTGCGGCCAGGCCACGAGCGCCGTCACGACGAGGAGCGCGGAGGCCACGGCTCCCGCCGCGCGCGCGAGTCGGGGCGCCGCGGCGATCGCGAGCCCGCCCGCGAGAATCCCGAGGATGGGCTGCGTGAGCAGCACGTGCCGGTGGCCGATGTTGAAGCTCGACGAGAGCGCCGTGGCCCAGGTGATCGCGAGCAGCCCTGTCAGTGGCGCCGTGTCGCGAAGGACCGCGCGCCACCGCGGCGCCGAGCCGGGCGACGGAGCGCGCGCGACCGCGGCGAGCCCGGCGAGCGCCGCGGCCGCCCACGCCATGAGAATCGCCACGGGCGTCTTGACCAGCACGGCGAACGGGAAGAACCACCACCACCCCTCCGTGCGGATCTCGCCCAGCAGGAAGCCGCGCCGCGCCTGCGACTCGCGGATGACGTGCGCGAGCCCGAAGAGGAACGCCTCCGGGAGCAACCGGCGATCGCGGACGACGCTCACGACCGCGCCGGCGGTGGACGGCTGCGCCAGCATCTCGTCGAGCGACGTCGGGTAGAACGCCACCTGGCCGTCGCCGCCGGGCGCGAAGGCCTCGTAGCGGAACCCGTACGCCGCCCAGACGATCCCGGCGCCGATCGCGGCCGCCAGGAGGAGACCGGCGAGCATCGCCGCCGCGCGGCCCGCGGGAGACCGGGCGAGCCAGCGTCGCCGCCCGAGGCTCACGGTCACGTCCTGGCGCGACAGGAGCCGCGCCCCGGCAAGCAGGAGCGCGAGCGGCGGCCCGAGAACGCAGGAGAACTTGGCGAGCGCCAGCGCGCCAGCGGCGCCGCCCGCCATCAGCACCGTTCGCGTTCGCACGTCGCGCAACAGCCGCCAGATGGCGGCGCCGAAGAGCAGGAAGGCCAGGCAGGCCGTCATGTCCGAGGTGGCCAGGGGGCCGTGCGCGAGCATGGCCGGATCGAACGCGACGAGCACGAGGCTGAGCATCGCTCCGCCTCGACCCCAGAGCGCGAGCGACCAGCGATGCACGAGCAGGCACGTGCCCACGCCCAGGATCGCCATGAAGGCGCGCACGAGGCCCAGCGCGCGGCGCCCGCCGTCTCCTTCCTCGTGAAGGAAGCGCCTCCCCGAGGTCCACACGTCGCTGCCGCGGTAAGCCGCGTCCACCGGAGGCGGCTCGCGTCCGGCGATCAGCAGGGGGATCGCGGCCCAGCGCTGCGGGAGATTCCCGTTCTCCGGGTTGAAGCCATGCTCGCCGCGCGTCCAGTACGTGATGCCGGCCGTCACGTGCGCGACCTCGTCGAAGCACGCGCCCTGCCTCGACGCCGCGCTGACCGCCAGGGCGTAGTGGACGATCAGGACGACGGCCACGGCCCACGGACCGAGAAGCAGGCGCCCCCAGCGCGAGGACGCGAACCCAGGCGCGGCGCGCGCGGACCCGGCGTCCTCCCCCGTCATGTCAGGCGCGCGCGCGTCTCAGCGCGCGCTGGCTCGTCGTGACCCGGAGACGCGGTTCGCCGCGGACGCGGCGCGCGAAGCCTCCGCCAACCCGGAGGAGCGGCGAGCCGCGGGCTTGTCCGCGCGCGTCTTCTTGGCCCGCGCGTCCCACTCGACCTTGCCGTCGGGCAGGAACGTGAGCACGAAGACGGTGCCGCCCTTGGCGCGCGGCACGTGCTTGCTGCCCGGCGCGCACACCGCCCAGCCCGGCTCCTCGTCGCAGTACCGCGCGTTCGCGTCCACCTGCCAGGCGAGGCTGATCTCCCCCTTCGGATGACGGTGGCCCGTGCCGGCGCCCTCGAGCATGAGAGCGTCGATGGAGTACGGGAAGTATCTCGTCGAGGCCGTCAGGCGCAGGCCGCCGGGCCCCGCGGGGGGACCGTCGCCGAGCCAGCCTTCCTCGAGACCACGCTGCCACAGGCGACGCACCTCGACGAGGTAGTCACCGGTCAGCGGGTACTTGGCCTGGATTTGCGCCTTGGCCACCTCGGGCTTGGACAGGTTCAGGCCCTGCAGGTCGCTCTTCAGGCGCGACAGCATGGCCACCAGGGCGTCTCGTCCGGGGTTGCTCACGAAGCCTCCTCGTCTCCGTCATGCGGGCTCGGGACGATCCCCTCCGCCACCACGTGCGGGTGAGCGCCGTCCGTGCCCTGTCCGTGTTCATCGTCGCAGCAGCCGCCCTGCAGGACCCGAAGGCCCGCGGTGCGCGCTGGCGCGGCGTCGTCAGCCTCCTCCGCGGGCGCCTGATCGTCCCCGGACTCCTCGTCCATGAGGATGGCCCAGAAGGACTCGGCGTCCGCGAAGAACTCCTCTTGGGGATCGAAGACGATCCCCTCTGTCAGGCCCGCCAGCGCCCATGCGGCGATGACGAAGGCCGCCTGGTGATCCACGCCGGCAGGTGACTCGTCGTCGAGCTCCAGCAGGAACAGGCGCGAGGCGTCGAGCACGGCGTCCGGGATGTTCTCGCCCACCGCTCGATCGGCCCTGAACTGGTCCTTCATGCGGGCCAGTTCGGGACTGTCCTCGACCAGGAAGCCGCCGTCGGCCTCCATGGAACCGAGCAGGAGCTTCGACCACTCCGCGTCGTTCTCGGTCGCGCGGGCGCCCGGAACGTCGCGGAGCCGTGCCGCGAGCCCCGACTCGCCGATGCGAGCGAGTAGCTCGCGTGGCGTGGGGCGCACTGGCGACAGCGCGTAGACCTGCAGTTCGTAGCTCATGGCCCGGGCCCCTTGCCGCAGGCCGACGCGCGTCAGGCCCGTCGTCCGTGGAGGTCCTCGCGCGGAAGCGCCTCGGATACCTGGGGAAGGCGCGATCCTAACACGGTCCGGCCGCCGGTCACCGGTCGGCTGCCCCGGCATGGGGCGGAACAACCCCGTAGTGGACCGGTCCACTTTGGCTCGCCGCGGCCCTGCCCCGGGCGCACGGCGGGCGCGCAGCGGCTTCGGGGGGCAGCCCCGTTGGTGGCATGATGCGCGCCCCCCACGAGCCCCGTCTCCCTGGTCTCGGGCGCCCCACCGCCGAGAGCCGTCACGGCCCTCTCGCCGGCCCGTCGCCGCCCGCGTGTCAGGGGGGCCGGGCATGTTGCGCGCGAGAGCGTCACGGAGACCCGATGGCCGAGTGGCGAACGACCGAGGATTCCATGGGACCCGTCAGGGTCCCGGCCAGCGCCCACTGGGGCGCGTCCACGCAGCGAGCCGTCGAGGCCTTCCCGCTTTCCGGGACCCTCGTGGATCGCCGCCTCGTGCGGTCCATCGGCCTCATCAAGCGCGCGGCCGCTCGCTCCAACAAGGACCTGGGCCTGCTGTCCGTGGAGATGGAGCAGGCGATCATCCAGGCGGCGACCGAGGTCGCGACCGGGAAGCTCGATGACCAGTTCGTCGTGGACGTGTTCCAGACGGGATCGGGCACGTCCACGCACGTCAACGTCAACGAGGTCATCGCCAGCCGCGCCAACGAGATCCTCGGCCAGCCCCGTGGCTCGCGGGCGCCGGTGCATCCCAACGACCACGTCAACATGGGTCAGAGCAGCAACGACGTGTTCCCGTCCGCCATCCATGTCGCCGCGGCGACGGCCGTGCAGGAGGACCTCGTCCCCGCCCTGCGCAAGCTCGCCAAGGCGCTCGAGGACAAGGCTCACCGCTTCGACGGCATCGTGAAGATCGGCCGGACGCACCTTCAAGACGCGACGCCCGTCCGGCTCGGGCAGGAGTTGCTCGGTCACGCCGCGCAGGCCCGGCTCGGCATGACCCGCGCCGAGCAGGCGCGCGACGCCATGCTCGAACTGGCCCTCGGCGGGACGGCCGTGGGCACCGGGCTGAACGCGCACGCGGACTTCGCGAAGAAGTGCATCGCTCGCATCGCCGAGGACACGGGGCTGGCCTTCCGCGAGGCGGCGAACCACTTCGAGGCGCAGGGCGCGCGCGACGGATGCGTGGATGCCTCCGGCCGCCTCAACACGATCGCCGTCTCGCTCACCAAGATCGCGAACGACCTCCGGTGGCTGTCGTCCGGGCCGCGCTGCGGACTGGGCGAGATCCGCCTGCCCGCGCTCCAGCCGGGGTCGTCCATCATGCCGGGCAAGGTGAAACCCCAGAACCCGGAGGCCGTGCTCATGCCCGCCGCGCGCGTCATGGGCAACCACGTGACCATCACGATCGCGGGCCAGTCGGGCACCCTCGAGCTCAACGTCATGATGCCCGTGCTCGGTCAGAGCCTCTTGGAGTCCATCCATCTCCTCGCGGGGAGCGCGCGCCTGCTGCGCGAGAAGTGCGTCGAGGGCCTCGAGGCTGACGAGGATCGCTGCCGCGAGACCGTGGAGCGCAGCCTGGCCCTGGTCACCGCGCTCGTGCCGGTCATCGGCTACGACGCCGCGAGCAAGATCGCGCGGCAGGCCAGCGCCGAACAACGCACGGTGCGAGAGGTCGCGCAAGAGCACGGCCTCTCCGCCGCGGACCTCGCGACCCTGCTTGATCCGCTGCGCATGACGGAGCCCGGCGTGCCGGCACGGCGCCGCCCGACCTGAGCCGCCCGCCACCACGAGCGACCCGTTCCGGACGCCGTTCTCTCCCGCGGCCTTGCGCGTGACGGCCACCCGCCGTACCGTGAGCCGACACGTTGCGTGCGCCCACTCCGCGCGCTGCCCCGCACCGCCCCGGATCCTCCGCCCGTGCCCTTCGACGGCGATTCCACCGACACCCAGGCTGGCCGACATCGCATCCGGCCCCGCGGCCAGAGCCGCGCGTGCCTCATCATGATGAACGGGCCGTTCCCGGGGGAGACGTTCGCGCTCGAGCGTGGCCGGGAGATCACCGTCGGACGCGCGCCGGGCTGCGAGGTGCGTCTGCCCCACGGCGACGTGTCCCGCGTGCACGCCAAGGCGAAGTGCAGCGAGTCGGGCAAGGTCGAGCTGATGGACCTCGGCTCCACGAACGGCACCTACGTCAACGGACGCCGGCAGCTCTACCGCGTGCTGCGCGACGGCGACAAGATCCAGTTCGGCGAGCGCACCGTGTTCCGGTTCGCGTTCCTCGATGACGTGGATGACGAGTTCCAGACGCGGCTCTTCGGCGCGCCGTTTCTCGACGCCGCCACGACGACCCAGAATCGCGATCGCCTCGAAGCGGCGGTCCGCGAGGCGCACGCCGCGCAGCTCCTGGCAGGCCAGGATCTCGTCGTGCTCGTCACCTGCATTGACGGCTTCGACCTGATCGCCGACCTCCTCGGGATCGCCGTTCGCGACTACTTCCTGCGCGAGCTCTCGTGGATCGTGCGGCGCACGCTGGCCGGCGAGGCCACGCTGTATCGCGCGGGGCCGGATCGCTTCGCCACGCTGTTCCCCGGGCACGCGCGCGAGACCGTTCTCGAGGTTGCCGAGCGCGTGCGGGGCACCGTCGCTTCGACGCGACTGACCCATCACGGGGACCAGATGGCCTTCTCGGTCGCCGTGGGCGTCTCCGCCCTCCTCGCCGACGCGCCCGGAACTCCGGAAGAGCTCCTGCAACTCGCGGAGACCCGGTGCCAGCGCGCCACCGAGGCGGGCGGCAACCGCGTCGAGGCCGTCACGGGCTGAGTCGGCCGACCTCCGGCGGCCCCGTCCTACCGGGGCTCGGCGGCGGGATGTCGCACGGCGCCTTTTCGCTAGGGTCGCCCCCCGCGGCATGCGATCCTTCGGCGAAATGCGCTCCGGAACGCCCCGCCCCGCCCCGCGCCCCCACCATGGCGGCCCCGTCGGCCGAACCGAGGCGGCCGCGACCACCACGCCGCAACGAGGGAGCACGCCTGCCGCGGCGCGCCTAGACGCCACGCCAGCCGCGTTCGTATTCATGGCCAGCGACGACGCCGGGCGGCGCGTTGCCGGTTGCGAGCGCCTCGCGGGAGCGTCGGCGTGACCAGTCGGGATCGCGAGCAGGAGCAGCAAGCCACGCTGCGACTCATCCGGGCCGCCCGGACGGGCGATCAAGAGGCCTTCCGGCAGCTCGTCGAGCAGAAGAGAGATCAAGTGTTCAGGATCGCGTACCACCATCTGGGCCAGGTTGATGCCGCTCGCGCGGTCGCCCAGTCGGTCTTCGTGCGTCTGTGGCGCAAGCTCGACACGTACGACGACACGCGCGCCTTCGACACGTGGCTGCATCGCGTGACGGTCAACGCCTCGGTGGATCACCAGCGCCGCGCACGGGTCCGGCGCGTGGAGCGTCCGCTCGATGAAGCCCGCGCGATGGCGCGGCCGGAAAGCGACCCGGTCCAGCAAGCCGAGCTCCAGCGCATCCTGGTGAGCCTGCTCGACCTCCTGACGGACAAGCAGCGCTGGTGCTTCACGCTGCGGGAGGTCGAGGGCCACTCGACGGCAGAGGTCGCGACCATCGTGGGAGCGACCGAGTCCACCGTGCGCAATCACATCTTCCAGGCGCGACGGATCCTGCGCGAGGCCCTCGCAGCCCATCATCCCGAGTACGCGAGAGGGACCGGGGGGGACGAGTCATGACGGCGCCGACGGGCTTCCCGCACCTTCCGGCCGAGGCGTGGGAGCGCTTCCTGGCCGACACGCTCGAGGGCGAGGCGCACGCGCGCATGGACGATCACGTGCGCGACTGCGAGCCCTGCCGTCGCGAGCTGCTCCGCCGCGATCCGTCGCGCGCGTTCCGCGCGCTTCGCGCGCCCGCGCCGCCGGCGACGTGGGACGGCTTCTGGGAGGACCTCGCGCCCCGCCTCGGTCCCTCCGCCGCAGCGCGCAACCGCCAGCGGCGCCAGATGGCCGCGCTGCTCGGCGCCGCGGCCTCGGTGGCCATGGTCGCGGCGCTGGGACACCTCGTCCGGCAGGAGCCGGCGACGGATCCGTGCGCCACGACCACGCTGGCCCAGCTCAAGCTCACGCCGGATGAGTGCGCGGCGCTGTTCTCGGGCCCGATCGAGTCGCCCGACGAGCCCGTGGTCATCGTGAACCGATCGCTCGACCTGGGCGCCCTGTGATGCGCCTCGCCGCGCGCGTGACGCTCGTCGCGGCCCTCGGGCTCGCGTCGCTGGCGCGGGCCGCCGAGCCGGCGACCGCTGCGGGCGCCTCCGCGCCGGGTCCCGCCCCCGTCGCGGGCACCGCGCCCGTCGTGCGCGTCTTCGAGATTCGCCACGCCGACCTGCAGGAGGTCAGCCTCGTCCTGCCGACGCTCCTGTCGAGCACGAACGTGCTCACGATCGACCGCGCGACGAGGACCGTCACGGTCGTGGACGACCCGGCGACCGTGCAGCGCGTCGCCGACTGGCTGGCTCAGTTCGACGTGCCGCCGCACGCGGTGCTCGTGCGCATCGTGCTCGAACGGGCGGAGCGCGCCTCGTCGCCAGCCAGCGACGAGGCTCCGGCGGGCGCGTCCTGGCGCTACGTCCCGCTCGCGGAGACCACGCTCGAAGTGCTCGAGCGCGGCACGGCCACGCAGGTTCTCGGGCCGGATGGCACGTTCGAGGTCCGCGTGCGCCTGGGCAACGTGGATGCCGAGCGGAAGACCATGCGGTTCGACGAGGTGGCCGTCCGCAAGCGCGAGAGCACGGCCGGCGGGACGCCCGGCCCGTATCGCGATGTCTTCTCCACCGCCATTGACGCGCGCGATCGCGTGGGGAAGGTCGTCATGGCGACGCGCGACCCGTCGTCCGACGTGGCCCTCGCCATGAAGCTCCTGGCGCTCATTCGCGAGCCGGGAGACTGAGGCGCCGATGCCCGAGTTCATCTGCAGGGTCGGAACGCCCGGAGGCGACGTGCGCACGGAGACGCACGTCGCGCCCGACGAGGCGTCGCTCCGCGGCGACCTGTTGCGACGGGAGCTCCACGTGTTCGACGTGCGGCTCCGGCGCGCCGGTCTCGGCGTCGGTCCCATCCGGATCGGCGCCGGGATCCGCCGGGTCTCGCGCAGGCAGTTCATCCTGTTCAACCAGCAGATGGTGGCGCTCCTCAAGGCGGGCGTGCCCTTGCTGCAAGCGCTCGAGTCCACGCTCGAGCGCATGCCGGCGGGCGCGTTCCGCCGCTACCTGACCGACGTTCGCGACCGCGTTCGCGCGGGCGCCTCGCTCTCGGAGGGGTTCGAGGCCCAGGGCGACGCGTTCCCGCCGCTGTACTCGGCGTCGCTGACGGCTGGCGAGCGCTCGGGCGAGCTGGCGACCGTCATGGCGCGCTACCTGTCGTTCGCGAAGAAGACGCAGATGCTGCGCACGAAGGTCGTGTCCGCGCTGATCTACCCGGCCGTCCTCGTGGCGGTCTCGCTCCTGAGCATCTCGGCGCTCGTGTTCTTCTCGCTCCCCAAGTTCGCGGCGTTCTACGCGGACTTCAACGCCCAGCTGCCGGCCTTCACGCAGGCGATCATTGACGCGACCACCTGGCTGCGGAGCAACGCCGCGGTCACCGGCATCGCCATCGTCGTCGGCATCGTCGCGGCGCGCTGGTGGCGCGGGACGCCCGGCGGCCGCCTCGTCATTGACCGCACCGTGCTGCGACTCCCCCTGCTCGGGTCGGTCGCGCGCATGTACAACGTGGCGCAGTTCTCGCGGACGCTCGCGACGCTCCTGTCGGGCGGCATCCCGCTGCTCCCCTCGCTGCAGACGGTCACGGGCGCCATGACGAACCGCGTGTTCGTGAACGCCTGCAAGACCATCACCGATGACGTCCGGCAGGGCAAGCCGCTCTGGGAGTCCATGGACCGCACCGGCGCGATGACCGACCTGGCGATCGAGCTCTGCAAGGTGGGCGAGGCCACGGGCTCGCTCGACGTCATGCTGGTCAACGTCGCCGACTTCTACGACGAGCAGGTGGACGAGAACATGACGCGGGTCGTGTCGGTCCTCAGCCCGGTCATCATCGTCTTCATGGGCTTCATCGTGCTCGTCCTTCTCATGGCCATGTACCTTCCGATCTTCAGCCTCTCCGGCACCTCGAATGTCTGACGGAGCCCCGCATGTCTGACGCCCCCGCCTCCGCAGGTTCGCTCGCCGCCGGCGACGCGGACGACGCGCGCTCGGTCGCCGACAGGCTCGGCCTCCGGTTCGTGGATCTGCGCGCCGAGCACGTGGATCACTCCCTGTTCTCGCAGATCGCCGTGGACCTCATGTTCCGGTACGACTTCGTGCCGCTGCGCACCGAGGGCGACTACCTGCTCGTGGCCGTGGCGGATCCTGCCGATGTCGTGCTGCTGGACGAGCTCGAGGCCCATCTCGGCCAGCCGCTCCGGATCACGGTCGCCACGCACGGGCAGATCCAGGACGTGCTCAAGAAGACCGAGTCCAGCCAGCGCGTGCTGGACGAAGCGACCGAGGGCTTCCGCCTCCAGGTCGTGCGCGAGGACGACGAGGGCGGCGAAGAGACGCTCACCATGGAGCGGCTCCAGGGCGACGCCGCCCCGATCATCAAGCTCGTGGACTCCATCATCTTCAACGCGCTGCACCGGCGCGCCTCGGACATCCACATCGAGACGCGCGAGCGCGAGGTGATCGTCAAGTACCGCGTGGACGGCGTGCTGTATGCGGCCATGGAGCCCATTGACAAGCAGCACCACTCGACGATCATCTCGCGCATCAAGGTCATGAGCGAGCTGGACATCGCCGAGAAGCGCATCCCGCAGGACGGCCGCTTCAAGCTGCGCCTGAAGGGCCGCACGATCGACTTCCGCGTCTCGATCATGCCGTCCGTTCATGGCGAGGACAGCGTCATCCGCATCCTCGACAAGGAGTCGGCCAACGAGAACTTCAAGAAGCTCAGCCTGGACGTGCTGGGGTGGCCCGACCGCGAGAAGAAGCGCTTCCGGAAGTTCGTGAACGAGCCGTACGGCATGGTGCTCGTCACGGGCCCCACGGGCTCGGGCAAGACGAC
>CAZTIW010000054.1:0-25179 GCA_964613915.1 uncultured Thermoanaerobaculia bacterium | reverse complement strand
CAGCAGAGGGCCGCCCCGACCGACGAGGGGGGACCGGCTGGTCCCCCCTGCATGAACGCGCGGCGGCTCCAACGGCGCATTCATGCCGGGTTGCTGCCATGCCGCGCTAGGATCGGCGCGATGGACCTCGCCCTCACGACCACAGGCTTGCGGCGCGTCTTCGGCGAGTTCGTCGCGGTGGATGGCATCGATCTCGTCGTCCCGCGGGGCTGCCTCTACGGCTTCCTGGGCGAGAACGGCGCGGGCAAGTCCACGACCATCAAGTGCCTCACGGGCCTGCTGCGACCCACGGCCGGCGAGATGCGGATCCTCGGACTCGATCCGCTCCAGGATCCCGTCGCCGTCAAGCGCCTGGTGGGCGTCATGCCGGAGGACCTGGCGCTGTTCGACCGCCTGACGGCGGCGGAAACCCTGACGTTCGTCGGTCGCATGCACGGCATGGACCGCCGCACGACGGGCGCGCGCGCCGGCGAGCTGTTCGATCTCATGGACCTGCAGGCCGCGACGGGCGACCTGGTCGCTGACTTCTCGCATGGCATGCGCAAGAAGCTGTCGCTCGCGGCAGCCCTCCTCCCCGGGCCGCGCTTCCTGTTCCTGGACGAGCCCTTCGAGGGCGTGGACGCCGTGTCCTCTCGGCAGATCAAGGACCTGCTGCAGGCGTTCGTCCGGCGCGGCGGCACGGTGTTTCTCACGTCGCACGTGCTCGAGGTCGTCGAGGCGCTGGCCAATCATGTCGGCGTGATCCATCGCGGGAAGCTCGTGGCTCAGGGCGCGCTGGCCGACCTGCTGGCTGGCCGCGCCGGCACGCTCGAGTCGCTGTTCCTGAGCCTCGTGGGCGCCGACGGGCGAGCGGCGCGCGACCTGGACTGGCTGGCCGGGTGACGCGCCTGATCGCGGCCCTGCTCTGGCTGAGGTGGCGCTCGCTCGTCAACGGCCTCGCGCGCCGCCGCAAGCGGTCGCCATCGCAGCGGATGGCGGGCTGGCTCGAGGCAGCGGCCTCGACGATCCTCGTGATTCTGGGCGTCGTGCTCGCTGCGGGCATCGCGGCGGCGGGCCTCCTTGGCGGCCTGGCTGCCGCGCGCGACGAGGCGGCCCGGCCCGTGCTGGCGTTCATGGTGCGGATCGTGCTGCTCTCGGCCCTGGCGATGGTGATCGTCACGCCCCTGCAGGCGGCCACGTCCGGTCGCTCGCCGACCCGGCTGCTCCTGCTGCCCGTCTCGCACGCCTCCCTGCACGTCGCCGGGCTGATGATGTCGCTCGCGACGCCCCTCGTGTTCCTGACCGCTCCCGGGCTCCTGGCCCTGCCCGTCGGCCTCGCGATGGGGGGCGCGCCACTCGCCGCGCTCGCGTGCGCGCCCGCAGCCCTCGCGATGATCGCGCTGCTGATGGCCTTCGACGCCCTGGCGAGCTCGGCCGCGCAGTGGACGCTGCGCGATCGCCGCCGCGGCGAGATCATGGCCCTGGCGGTCTTGCTGGTGGTCACGAGCGCGAGCTTCATCCCGGCGTTCGTGGCCTCGCGCCTGGATGACGGCGACGCTCGCGCCGCGACGGCGCCGCCCGCCGCGGGGAGCCCGCTTCCCGAAGCCGATGTCGCCGAGGTGGCGGCCAAGTTCGGCTGGGCCGATCATCTCCCGCCCGGCCTCTACGCCCGGGCCCTGGACGCGTCGATCGCGGGCGAGTTCGGGCGCGCGGCGGGCCTGACGGGCCTCCTGATCGCGATCGCGGCGATGGGGCTCGTCGCCTCCTTCGCGCTGCACCGAAGGCTCCTGCTGGAACCCGCGCGGACGGGACGGCGCGCCGTGGCTCGAGCGGTCGGTGCAGGCGGGCTCCATATCCCCTGGCTCCCGCCCGCCGCCCTCGCCGTCGCGGCCGCCACGTTCGTCACCATCATGCGCACGGTGCGCGGCAAGCTCGCGACCTTGACGCCAGCCCTCGTCGCGGCGCTCGTGTCGGTGACGCTCACCAGGACGGGGCTTCCCCTCTTCGGACCGGCGACGTCGTCCGCCGCCGCGCTCCTGGGCTGGACCCTCGCGGTGACGGCGCTGAACCTTCTCCCCATGTCGCTGAACGCCTACGCGGTCGATCGCGCCGGCACGACGCTCACGTTCATGCTCCCCGCGCGGGATCGCGACATCGTCGTGGGGAAGTTCCTGGGCTACGGAGCGCTCGGCGCAGTGGCCATGGCGCTCGGCGTCGTCGCGGCGGCGATGCTCGGCCCGGCCGCCCCGCCAGGCGCCTGGGCCGTCGAGATCGGTGGCGCGCTCGTGACGTGGGTCCTGCTCGCGCCGCTCGCGCTCGTGATCTCCGCGCGGCTTCCCAAGCCCGCGGACATCGCTCAGATGCAGGGCCAGCAGCCGCACGCGGCCGCCATCGTCGCGGGCCTCGCGTCGCTGCTGGGGGTCATGATCCTCGCGCGCGGGCTTCCGGCCCTCGCGAGCGCCACGCTCGGCGCGAGCGCCGCCGCGGCCGCGATGGCGCTGCTGCTCGTCCTCAGCGCGGGAGCGGGCGTGCTGCTCGGCCGCCTCGCGATCGCCGAGCTGGCGGCAAGCCGGGAGCCCGTCGCCATGGCCTCCGAGGGGCGCTGACGGAGCGCGCTCGCGTCGGGCGGGCCGGACCGCGGGCGTCAGTCAGCCAGGACGAGTTCGAGGATCTCGCGGTCGATGGCCGTGATCTGACCTTCCATCGCCGCCTTGCGGGCCTTCACCCGCTCCAGGTCAGCCTGGACCTGCTCGACCTGCCCGGCATACACGGCCGCGAGGATCTGCTTGTCCATGGCGCGAACTTCATCCACGAGCCCGCGCCGCCGCGTCCTGAGATCGGCGATGCGACCGGCCGAAGTCGGCGAGACGATGCAGTTCCAGGTCTCCACCGGACGCGACGATCCGCGATCGCGCTCGCCGATCTTCAACTCGTCGGGCTCGTGGCCCAGAGCTTCCTCGACCGAGCGCACGACCGCTTGCGCGACCGCGAAGTCGCCATCCACGTCCATCCACGAGGCCGCTGGCCCGCCGATGGTCGGGCGCATCTCGGACTGCTTGAGCTGCCGTTCGTGCTTGACCGACAGCAGGACGGTGTACCCCTCGACGGCGAACTCGGCCACGATGCGCCCGCGGTACGTGGCGTCCCCGCGCGCGCGCTCGTCCCACTCGGTCTTGACGATGCCTTCCTCGGCCGAAGTCTTCCGCATCTTCCAGGTGGACAGCGCCTGCATGAGCGCCTCGTGCACCTGCGCCCCCGTGGCCGTGAGCTGCGTCTGAACCGTCGCGGCGCGCGCGACCGAGTCGCGGCGGCGCTGGGCGCTGGCGGACGGGGCAGCCAGAAGACAGATGAGAGGGACGAGAACGAACGCGGCGGAAAGCGGACGGGGCACGGCGAGGACTCCTGAGTGCCGCCAAGTGTATCCGGCCCCCGCCGGGGCAGGTCCCAAAAGGCGAAACCCCGCGTCGCCTTGGGGAGAGGCTTCGCGGGGTCTCTATCCGGGGTACCTGGCGTCAGCTCGTTTGAGGAGAGTCGGTCAGGTTGTCGCCATCGTCAGTTGTCGGAAGTGCCTGGGTTCTAAGGAGTCGTTGGGGGGAAGAGCCATCGTTGGGGAAGTTCGCCTTCGCCAGGTGGCCCCGGACGTCCCAGAAGGGAGCACGAGTCGTGCCAGCTCGCGCGGCAGGCGGGCGCGCTCCGACCAAGCCATTGATGAAGCTGGACTTGGACGCCCGGTGACGTCCCAGGGCGCGCCGCTGATGATCCGCCCCGCCGGGGATCCACCCCCGAAGTCGGGGCTCAGGCCCCCGCTATTCGGGGCCGATCACGCGTCCGCGCGCCCGTCGGCGTCCCGCGCCTCGTCCAGGGGGATCTGCAGCGCGCGCGCCTTCCGATAAAGCGACGAGCGCTCGAGCCCGAGGGCCCTGGCGGTCGCCGAGACGTTGCCTGACTCATCGCGCAACGTCTTGAGGATGTACTCCCGCTCGAAGGCCTCGCGCGCGTCGCGCAGGGTGGGGTACCGCCCCGGCAGGCGCATCTCGCCCGCCTCGCCGCGGATCAGCCGGGGCAGGTGCGCCCGCGACAGGATGCGGCCGGGCTCCATGATCACCAGCCGCTCCATCGCGTTGCGCAGTTCGCGGACGTTGCCGGGCCAGTGGTGCGCCATGAGCGCGTCGAGGGCTTCGCCGTCGGCCTCCTTCGGTTCGCGCCCGTACTCGGCGCAGAACTGGGCCAGGAAGTGGCGAACGAGCAGCGGGATGTCCTCTCGGCGCTCGCGCAGCGGCGGCACGCGCAGGGGAACGACGCTCAGGCGGAACCAGAGATCCTCGCGGAACTCGCCCTTGCGGATCAGGTCTTCGAGATCCTTGTTCGTGGCCGCCACGACGCGCGTGTCCACGACGACGCGCTCCGACGACCCCACGGGCGAGAAGGCGTGCTCCTCGAGCGCGCGCAGGACGCGCGCCTGCGTCCGAAGGCTCATGTCGCCGATCTCGTCGAGAAACAGCGTCCCGCCGTCGGCCAGCGCGAAGCGGCCGCGCTTGGCGGACGTCGCGCCCGTGAACGCTCCCCGCGCGTGGCCGAAGAGTTCGGACTCGATCAACTCGTCAGGAATGGCCGCGCAGTTGATGTCCACGAAGGCGGCGTCGCGTCGCCCGCTGCAGAAGTGCAGGTGCCTCGCGACGAGTTCCTTGCCGGTGCCGCTCTCGCCCAGGATCAGCACCCTCCCCCCCGTGGGCGCGGCCCGCTGCAGGTCGTCAATGAGCTGCCGGATGGCGGCGCTCTGCCCGACGATGGCGTGCGTCTTGAGGAACGCCTCGCGCTCCTGTCCCGCGCGCTCGGTCGCGAGGCGCCTCGCGAGCGCATGCCGGACCGCCAGCAACGTCTTCTCGAGCGAGAGCGGCTTCTCGAGGAAGTCGAACGCGCCCGCTCGCGTGGCGCGGACGGCCGTCTCGACGGTGCCGTGACCGGAGATCATGATGACCTCGGGCGGCGCCGGCAGCGCACGGATGCGCTCGAGCGCGACGAGGCCGTCCGCGCCCGGCAGCCAGACGTCCAGGAGCGCGACGTCGAAGTCGCCGGTGCGGCACCGCTCGAGGCCTTCCTCCGCGGAGCTCGCCGTGCTGACGTCGAAGCCGTCGTCGCGGAGGATGTCCGCCAGCGTCTGGCGGATGCCGACCTCGTCGTCCACGACGATCACGCGCCCGGTGGTCACGACGCGGCCTCCGGCGCGGCGGGCACGCCGGGCTCGCTGGCGGCCTCGAGCGCGGGACTGCCCTTCCACGCGGCCTCGAGCGGGATCTCGATGACGAAGCGGGCGCCAACGGGCTCGTTGGCCTCCGCGCGCACCCGGCCTCCGTGATCGACGACGATGCGATGGACGATCGCGAGGCCGAGGCCCGTCCCCGCGCTCCGCGTCGTGAAGTACGGCAGGAACAGGCTCTCGCGGTCCTCGGCCTTGATCCCCGGTCCGTCGTCCGCCACGCTCACTTCAACGGTTCCCCGGTCAGGCTCGAGCCGGGCGCCCAGGACGACGTGGCCGGCCCCGCCCGTGGCCTCCACCGCGTTGTCCACCAGGTTCACGATGGCCCGCCGCAGGAGCTCGGGGTCGAACGGCACGGGACGGAGCGACTCGGGACACTGCACGCTGATGTCGAGGCGCTCGTGGCCCGCGTAGAGCGCTCGCACCGACTCGAGCACGGCGGCGAGATCACCCGGGACGGGGCGCACCTCGGGCATGCGCGCGAAGTGCGAGAACTCGTCCACCATCTGCTTGAGCCCGGCGACCTCCGCGATGATCGTGCCGACGCCGGACTCGAGAGCCTGGTCCAGGTCAGGCGCCTTCTCGTGCCACTTCTTCAGGATGCGCTGCGCCGAGAGCTGGATCGGCGTGAGCGGGTTCTTGATCTCGTGCGCGATCCGGCGCGCCGCCGCTCGCCACGTGGCGAGCTTCTGCGCGCGCACCAGCTCCGTCACGTCCTCGAGCAAGACCAGGAGGCCCCGCTCGCCTCGCGGATCGGGCTGGCTGGCGAGCACGAGCTGCAGGTGGACCTCTCCGCGCGGCAGCGCGATCGTCGTCGCGCGCTCGCGCCTGACGAAGCGCCGGCGCAGCGCCTGCGCGATCTCCGAACGGAGCTCGCCCAGCGCGGCGCCGCTGAGGAACTCATCCACGGGCTGACCGCCACGCGCCGCTGCCGGCAGTTCGAGGATCTGCTGCGCGGCGCGGTTGGCCACGACGAGGCGCCCCTCCGCGTCCACGGCGATCACGCCGGCGGTCATCGTCTCGAGCATCACGAGCACGTGAGCACGGCGCCGCTCGAGCTCCGCGTTGGCCTCCTCGAGCTTGAGATTCGCTTCCTCGAGCTCGCCCGTCTTGCGAGCGACCTCATCGGCCTTCGAACGGAGCTCGGCCGCCATGCCGTTGAAGGCCGCGACGAGTTCCGCCAGCTCGTCGCTGCCCTCCCACTCCACGACGTGCGCGAGGTTTCCGCGACGCACCTCGCGCGTGCCCTCGGCCAGCCGCTGGATCGGCACGGTGATGCCGCGGGAGATGGTGAATCCGACCCACGTGGCTCCGAGCGTGATGAGAAGGGACAGCCAGAGGAAGTTGAGCGCGTGCTCGGCCTTCACCCACGGCTCCTGCTCGGCGACGCGCTCGTGCTCGGCGGCCTGCGCCACGAGCTGATCGGCGCGCTGCTTGAGATCCGCGGGCACGCGCCGTGCGGCGAGGAGCGTCCCGTACCGCACGCCCAGGCTGTTGGTGAGGGGCGCCCCTGCGATGAGGAACAGCTTCGAGCCGATCGCCTGCTGGCGAACGAAGCGGCCCCGCGATCCCACTTGCTGGAGGTCGCTCGCGAGCTGGGCGGCTGGCAGGTCGTACGGGTCGAGGGGCGAGCGCTTGCCGATGAGCGCGGGCACGCCCACGTGCACGACCTCTGGCGAGTCGGCCAGCACGATGCGGACGGCGCCGATCCGAGCCGTCTCGAGCCAGGGCCGCACGGCGAACGGGATCTGCTCGCGCGGAAGCTCCGCGAGCGTCGGTCCGGCCTTCTCCGAAAGGACGGACAGGTCCTGGCCCATGTCGGCCTCGGCGTCCTCGTAGAACTGGCCGACGACGACCTTGGCGTTGAAGACCATCTGCTGGACGTCCGGCGAGAGGGCCTTGTCCACGGCGGCCAGCAGGATGTACACGGCGGCCACGTACAGGATCATGGCCGGGGCGAGGCAGAGTCCGACGAAGGTCGCCACCAGCTTGAACCGGAAGCGCGCGCCCAGCACGCCGGCTCGCCGCTCCGAGAGGAGCCGGATCACGTAGCGCAGGAGCGAGAACACGACGGCGACGAGCACCAGCACGTTGCCGGCGAGCAGCACGTACTGGGCCAGGGACGGCACGCCGGCGCCGGGCCCGTTCGACTCCATCCACAGGTACGCGACCGCCAGCAGCAGGGCCACGACCGCGAGGGCGGTGAACAGGCGCCGATCCGACGTGGAGCCGCGGCGCGTGACCGACTGGTCGGTGGGCCCCGCTGGGGCCGGCGGATCGGGCTGTGCCGGCTGGGCGTCGGGGGACATGAGGCTCCGTCCCTGCGCGGCCCCGGGGGACTCGCGGGACTCGCAAGAACGCGCGCCGTCGCGCGTTCCGTTGACTCGAAGGACGGGGGATCGTAGCATTCCGCGTTCCCCTCGGCCCCTCCACCGCACCCGGCGCGCACGGCTTCGCACGCCCCGTCGCGGTCGTGGTCCGCCCCGCTCCAGAGAGGTAGCCCCGTGCGCACCCGCGCGTGACAGCCCTCGGGATCATTCCCGCGCGACACGCATCCACCCGCTTCCCGGGCAAGCCTCTCGTCGTCCTCGC
Organism: uncultured Thermoanaerobaculia bacterium; assembly: GCA_964613915.1. Classification (GTDB taxonomy): domain Bacteria; phylum Acidobacteriota; class JBCCFW01; order JBCCFW01; family JBCCFW01; genus CAZTIW01. The sequence goes on along the minus strand of CAZTIW010000054.1, from coordinate 17,351 downwards.
AGGAAAGCCCATGATCCAGTGGGTGTGGGAGCAGGCACGCAAGGCGCGCGAACTCGCGGACGTCATCGTGGCCACCGATGACGACCGCATTGCCGACGCCGTGACGTCATTCGGGGGCCGGGCCATGATGACTTCTCCGGCGTGCGCGACCGGATCCGACCGCATCGCCGAGGTCGCGCGGGAGTCCACGGCCGACATCGTCGTGAACGTGCAGGGCGACGAGCCCCTGCTGGATCCCGCCGGCATTGACGCGTGCGTTCGGGCCCTCCGCGAGGATCCCGCGGCGGACATGGCGACGCTCGCCGTCCCGCTCGCCAGCACTGCCGACTACGAGAGCCCCCATGTCGTGAAGGTCGTGAGCGACGCGCGTGGGCGAGCGCTCTACTTCAGCCGGGCGCCCATTCCCTGGCGCTTCGGCCGCGCCGCGGGCGAGCCGCCCCCGCCCGGGGCGCGGCGTCACGTCGGCCTCTACGCGTACCGGCGGCCGTTTCTCCTGGACATGGCGTCGTGGCCCGCGGCGTCGCTCGAGTCCTGCGAGAGGCTCGAGCAACTGCGCGCGCTCGAGCGCGGCGCCGTGATCGTGCTGGCCGAGGGGCGCGAGGCTGGCCCGGCCGTGGACCGGCCCGAGGACGTGCCCGTCGCCGTGGAGGCCCTGCTCCGGGCGCATGCTCTGGAGCACCGACCATGATCCTCGCGACCGGGGCACGCGAGGAAGGCTCGAGAACCCCATGAGGAAGGCAAGACGACATGGCTAAGTTCATCTTCGTGACCGGCGGCGTCATCTCCTCGCTCGGCAAGGGGATCGCCTCCGCGTCCATCGGGCGCCTTCTCGAGTCACGCGGGTATCGCGTGGCCATGATGAAGTTCGACCCGTACCTCAACGTGGATCCCGGGACGATGTCGCCGTACCAGCACGGCGAGGTCTTCGTGACCGAGGACGGCTGGGAGTCCGACCTGGACCTCGGCCACTACGAGCGCTTCACCTCGGCCCTCACGTCGCGCGACAGCAACTGGACGGCAGGCAAGATCTACGAGACCGTCCTCAACAAGGAGCGCCGCGGCGACTACCTGGGAAAGACCGTCCAGGTCATCCCGCACGTCACGGACGAGATCAAGGGCTGCATCCGGCGCGTGTCGGACTCGGCGCACGTCGTCATCGTCGAGGTCGGCGGCACGGTTGGCGACATCGAGAGCCTGCCTTTCCTGGAGGCGATCCGGCAGTTCCACCTGGAAGTCGGCGACGAGAACGCCCTGTTCATCCACCTGACGCTCGTGCCGTGGATCGCCTCGGCTCGCGAGCTCAAGACCAAGCCGACCCAGCACTCGGTGCGAGATCTGCGCGAGATCGGCATCAACCCGCACGTGTTGCTGTGCCGCGCTGATCGCCAGATCCCCGAAGACGTCAGGGCCAAGATCGCGCTGTTCACCAACCTGTCCCTCGATCGCGTGTTCCAGGCCCCCGACGTCGCGTCCATCTACGAGGTCCCCGTCAAGCTCCACGAGCAGGGGCTCGACGAGTGCATCCTGAAGCTCCTGCGGCTGCCCCCCGGACGCGCGCGCATGGAGGAGTGGAACCGCTTCGTGGACGGGATCCTTCACCCCGGATCCGACGTCAGCATCGGCGTCGTCGGCAAGTACGTCGGCTTCGAGGACTCCTACAAGTCGCTCAACGAGTCGCTCGTCCACGCCGGCGTCGCGAACGGAGTGAAGGTCAAGGTGACGTGGATCGAGTCGGGGCATCTCGCGCCCGACGCTGATCCGAAGCTCCGGCAGGAGACCTCGGAGGCCCTCGCCGCGCAGGACGGCATCCTCGTCCCGGGTGGCTTCGGCCTGCGAGGCGTCGAGGGCATGGTCGAGGCCTGCCGCTTCGCGCGCGAGCAGGGCGTCCCCTACTTCGGGATCTGCCTGGGCCTGCAGGTCGCGTGCATCGAAGCGGCGCGCAACATGGCCGGCATCGCCGGCGCGACCTCGAGCGAGTTCGAGCCGAACGCGAAGGACCGCGTCATCATCATGCTCGAGGAGTGCGTCGGCGTGAACATCGGAGGCTCGATGCGGCTGGGCCGCTACGAGTGCCGGCTGGAGCCGGGGTCGCTGGCCCGGCGCGTCTACGGCAAGGACTCGATCTCCGAGCGCCACCGCCATCGCTACGAGTTCAACAACGCGTACCGCAAGCGCCTGGAGGAGGCCGGGCTCCGGTTCTCCGGCTCGACGCTCGACGGCGCGCTGATCGAGATGGTCGAGATCCCGGGGCATCCGTGGTTTCTCGCCTGCCAGTTCCACCCGGAGTTCCTCTCGCGGCCGCTCGTGCCCCACCCGATGTTCCGCGAGTTCGTGAGAGCGTCCATCGAGCACCGCGACGGGACGAGGACCGCGAACCCGGCCACCGCGCCCGCGTCCTCGCGGCGGGCATGACGGGGATCGGCTGATGTCGCCGCCCACGCGCCGCGTGGAGGTCGGTCGCGGCGTCGCGTTCGGCGGCGGCCTGCCGCCGGCGTTCATCGCGGGCCCGTGCGTCATCGAGTCCGAGGACCACGTCCTGCGCATGGCCTCGACGATCGCGGAGATCGGCCGGCGGACGGGGGCGGCGATCGTCTTCAAGGCGTCGTTCGACAAGGCCAACCGCACGTCGCACCGGTCCTTTCGCGGGCCCGGCATCGCCGAGGGCCTGCGCATCCTCGAGCGAGCGCGCGACGCGAGCGGCCTTCCCGTCCTCTCGGACGTGCACGACGAGGCGCAGGCGCGCGCCGCGGGCGACGTGCTGGACATCCTGCAGATTCCTGCGTTCCTGTGCCGGCAGACCGACCTGCTCGTCGCCGCGGCCGAAACCGGTCGCGTCGTGAACGTGAAGAAGGGCCAGTTCCTCTCGCCGGCCGAGGTCGCCCCGCTCGTGCGCAAGGCGGCGGAGGCCGGGAACCAGAACGTCATGCTGACCGAGCGGGGCACGTTTTTCGGCTACCACGACCTCGTCATGGATCCTCGATCGCTTCCCCTCATGCGCCAGCTCGGCCAGCCCGTGATCCTGGACGTGACGCACGCGTTGCAGCGCCCGGGCGCCGCCGGCGACAAGTCCGGCGGCACGCCGGAACTCGCGCTCCCGCTCGCGCGCGCCGGCGCGGGCGCGGGCGTGGATGGGTTCTTCCTCGAGGTCCATGACGCGCCGGCCAAGGCGCTGTCGGACGCCGCCACGCAGGTCACGCCGGATGTCCTCGCGCGCGTCATCGACGCCACGCTTCGCATCGACGCGATCGCGCGCGAGGACGAGCGATGAGCCCTCCGTCCGACCCGCGCGCCCTGGCGCGGCGCGTGTTCGATGCCGAGTCCCGCGCCATCGCGCGGCTCGCGGACAACCTCGACGAGCGCTTCGAGGCCGCGGTCGAGGCGCTGCGCGGCTGCACCGGGCGGGTCGTGCTCATGGGCGTCGGCAAGTCCGGCCTCATCTGCCGCAAGGTGGCCGCCACGCTGTCGTCCACCGGCACGCCGGCGCTGTTCGTGCATCCGGCCGAGGCCGTCCACGGCGACCTCGGCGGCATCGTGCCGGGCGATGTCATCGTGCTCGCCAGCGCCTCGGGCGAGACCTCCGAGATCGTTCACCTGCTGCCGCTGTTGCGACGGGTCGCCTCGAGCGTCATCGCGCTCTGCGGCGTGCCCGACAGCGCCATCGGCCGCGCGGCCGACATCACGCTGGACTGCGGCGTGGATGCCGAGGCCTGCCCGCTCGGCCTCGCGCCCACCGCGTCGAGCAGCGCGACCCTCGCGATGGGCGACGCGCTCGCGCTCGCGGTCGCGGACGCCAAGGGCTTCTCCGCCGAGGACTTCGGCCGGCTCCATCCCGGCGGCGCGCTGGGCCGGCGCTTCCTGCTGGCGCGCGATCTCATGCATGCGGGAAGCGCGATTCCCGTCGTCGCGCCCGACGCGCCGCTGCGGCAGGTCATCGCGGAGATGACGGCCCGGCGGCTCGGCATGACGACGGTCCAGGAGGGCGGCCGCCTCGTGGGCGTCATCTCCGACGGCGACCTGCGCCGCCTGCTCGAGCGCAGCGACGAGCCCCTCCGCGTCGTGGCGCGGGACATCATGAGCCCCTCGCCCCGCACCGTCGCGGGCGATCTCCCCGCGCTGCGCGCCATCGAGCTCATGGAAGCGCCACCGCGACCGGTCACCTGGCTCGTGGTGTCGGACGCCGAGGGCCGGGTCGAGGGGATCCTGCACCTCCACGATGTCCTCGCGGGCAGGCGATGACGCGACCGGTCGGCGTGGCCGCGGGCCTGGCCGATGACGCGGTGAGAGCGCGCGCCGCGCGCGTCCGGCTCGTGATGCTGGACGTGGATGGCGTGCTCACCGACGGCACGCTGCGGTACGGACCCGACGGCGACGTCGAGCGAGACTTCTTCGTTCGCGACGGCTCGGCGCTCAAGCTCCTGCGCCATGCCGGCATTGACGCGGGCCTCATCACGGGGCGCACGGCTCCGGCCATAGCGCGGCGCGCGAGCGAGCTCGGACTCGCCGAGTGCCTGCAGGGCCACCGGCTGAAGGAGCCCGCGTGGGAGCAGATGCTCGAGCGCCGCGGGCTGGCGGACGCCGACGTGGCGTACATGGGCGACGACTTCCTGGACCTGCCGCTCCTGCGCCGCGCAGGCCTCCCCGCCGTTCCCCGCGACGCCTCGCCGGAAGCGTGCGATGCCAGCGCCTGGGTGGCGTCCAGCCCCGGAGGGCGCGGCGCCGTCCGCGAGCTGGCCGAGCTGATCCTGCGCGGCCGCGACGCCTGGGACGCCGCCATCGCCCGCGACCTCGCGCGCTGAGCCGCCTGCCACGCGGCCCGGATGGACGGCGGCGGCCATGGGTTGACATGCTGTGCCGCGATGAGCCAGCCCCGCAGTTCCGCAGCCTCGCTTCGCTACCTCCCCGAGATCCTCGTGGTGGCGGTGGTGCTGGCGTACGGGTTCTTCTTCGGCTTCCGCTGGAACGCCGCCGAGCAGGTGGTGGTCCACTGGTGGGGAGGCACCGCCGGAGCCGACGTGCCCCTGTTCCGGGTCATCGTGGCGAGCTTTCTCGCCGGGCTCACCGTGATGGGCCTGCTCGCGTCCGTCGGACGCATCGAGCGACTCGTCGAGATCCGCCGGCTGCGCCGCCGCGTGCGCGAGCTGCAGGAGGACACGGCGCGCCTGCGCAACGTGCCCGAGGAGCCGCGCGCTCACGCCGGCAGGCGCTGACGCGCTGACGGCTACTGGCCGGCGCTCGGTCCGGCTGAGGTGGCGCCGGCGGCACCGCCCTGGAGCGCTGCGAGCGACTCGGGCGACACGCTCAGGCTGGCCGTCACGGCCTGCCCCTCGGCGGCGACCTTCAAGCCGCGCAGGGCGCGACCGCTCTCGCGGAGTTGCGCCGCCGCCGACAGGAGCGTCGCCATCGCCGCGAGCTGCTGGGCTGACTGCGCGGTCGCCATCGCCGCCTCGGCGCGCACGTCCAGCGCGTTGCCGAGACTCACCCACGCCGTGAGCGACTGCAGGCTCTCGGTCATCGATCCCACCGCGGCCGCCGGCCCCGCGGCCGCGCGCCGCGCGCCCGGGCCATCGAGCGCGACCCAGGCGGGCGCTGACGCCGGGACGCGCTTGCGCGCCGCGGCCAGCGCCGGCGACGGGATCCCTTCCTTGGGCGCGTGCGCCTTGCGCGTGCCGCCCTCGGTCGCGACGCAGACGGCGTCGCCCAGGAAGCTCACGAGCACGGCGGAGTCCGCCTGGAGCGACGGGAGCGCGGGATGCACGACGAACGAGGCCCCGTCGGGGATGGCGTGGGCGATCACGTCGCCGACCTTGACCGTGCGCGCGCCGGCGGCCGCGAGGCTCCGGCGCACGTCCGCCGCGTCGAAGCGGCCCGTCAGGAGCGCGACGAACTCGTCCTTCGCGTCCTTGCCGGTGCCCGCCAGCGCCGCCACCGCGAGATGGTCCACGTTCTCGCCCAGGCGCACGCCAGCGCTCTCGAGGAGAGCGGGCCCCCGGGCCTGCTTCCACGCGGCGCCCTGCAGGAGCGAGGACGCGCGCAGCGCCTTCATGTCGGCGCTGAAGATGGCGGAGGCTCCCGCCGGAAGGCGATCGGCGAGCGGCGCCGCGACCACCGGGGCCGCGAGCGGCGCCAGCGCGACGAGGAGAGCCAGGGACCGAAGGACGTGGCGCACGGGAAACTCCGTCACTTGATGCCGAGCGGACGCGCCTCGGGCACGATGAAATTCGGGATGCCGTCCACGATCTCGAACAGGAGATCGCACGTCGCGCACTCGAGCCCGCTTTCGTCCTCGCGCAGCACCAGCGCTCCACGGCACTTGGGGCAGGCCAGCTTGTCCAGCAACTCGCGGCACGACACCATGGACGGTCCCTTCCCCCTCAGGATTCACCGCGAGCATGTCCCGGCGCTGCCCGAGCGTCCAGTCGCGCGCGCGCAGGCGTTGACAGGGCGCCGCGCGGGCGGCATCGTCCGCGGCGCGATGAGTGCCGTTCCCTCCGTGCCGGTGACTGCCGGCCCCCGCATCCTGATCGTGCGCCTGGGCGCCGTCGGCGATGTCGTCCGGGCCCTCCCGCTCGCGCACGCGCTGCGCGCGGCGCACCCGGACGCCACCCTCGGCTGGCTCGTGGAGGAGCCGTCGGCTCCGCTCCTCCGCGCGATCGCGTGCCTCGACGCCGTGCACGTCTTCGAGCGCCGGGCGCTGGTCCGGGCGCTGCCTCGGCCGGCGCGCTGGCGCGCGGTAGCGCGGTCCCTGGCTGACCTTCGCGGCGCGCTGCGGCGCGCGGCTTACGATGTCGTGCTGGACGTGCACGGCACGCTGAAGGCGGGCCTGCTCGCGAGCGTCCCCCAGGTCCCGATCACGGGCCTCGCCCCGGGCGGCTCCAAGGAAGGGGCCCATCACTTCTACGCCACCACGCTCCCCTTCCCCGCACGCCCGATGGGACGCGTGGAACGCGCGCTGTACCTCGGCGCGGCGGCGGGGCTCACGCCCCCCGTGCCGTCGGAACGGGCCGACTTCGGCCTGCGCTTCGACCGGGCGCGCGTGCACCGGGCGCTCGAGTTCCTCGCCAGCGATCCGCGCCGGCCCGTCGTGCTGTTTCCCTTCGCGTCGGCGAAGGGTCAGGCCAAGCGATGGCCCCTCGCACGTCACGCCGAGCTCGGAGCCCTGCTTGCCGGCGACGGGCATCGCGTCGTCCTCGCGTGGGGATCGCCCGCGGAAGGCGAGCAGGCACGCGCGGCGGCGCTGCCAGGCATCGAACTCGCGCCCGCGACGGATCTGGTGGAGCTGACCGAGATCCTCCGCGGCGCGAGCCTGCTGGTCACCGGCGACACGGGCCCCATGCACCTGGCAGCGGCCGTCGGCACGCCAGTGCTCGCGCTCTTCGGGCCCTCCGATGTTGCGATCAACCAGCCGTGGCGCGGCGAAGCCGGCGGCCACCGCGTGATCGCGCGGCGGCCCCTGACCGCGCTCGGCGTGGAGGAAGTCGCCGAGGCCGCGCGCGCGATGCTCGCGACCCCCGCGCGCGACTGACGCGCCCCCTCAGCGCGGCTCGCGCCCGAGGGCCCGGCGCAGATCGTGCGCGCGTCGCGCGCGTCGCCACGCCTGGCGCCGCCAGGCTGCCGCGGGCAGGGCTCCGCGCAGGAATCCGAGCCGCGCGAGCGCCGGCGTCGTGGCGCTGCTCTCCCACTTGTCCACGCTCCGGCACAGCCGCAGGATCTCGGCGATGCGCCGGCGCATCGGGACGGGCGACGGCAACAGACGCGCGTCGTCGAGATCGATGACCCACGCCCGCCATCCGTCCGCGTCGCGCCGCGCCAGGATGTTCGAGGCGTTGAGATCGCGGTGCGACACCCCGGCCTCGTGCATGCGCCGGACGACCTCGCCGGCCGCGCGCGCCATGCCCGCGAGGTCGCGCTCGCCATCACGCGCCAGCGCGAGCAGGTCGCGCGCGCCCGGAACCTCTTCGACCGCCACGGTGAGCCGGTGCAGCAGGCGGCCCTCGTGCTGCACGCCCAGGCACCGGGGCGACAGCCCGAACGGCGCGAGCCTCTCGAGGGCATGCGCCTCCGCGAGCGCGCGGCCTGGCGAGAGGAACGCGTCGGGCAGGACGCGCGCCAGCGCGCCGCCGCGCTTGCATCGCCGGACGAACGCGACCACGCCCCCGGCCTGGACGCGCCTGCAGCCGCCGCGCCCTCCCGCGATCGTGTCCGCCTGCAGCGGATCGGGCAGGCCGCGCTCCCAGGTGCCCACGTCCGGGTGAAGCCACAGCCCGGCGCACGCCGGCGACGGCCTGAGCTCGCGGAACGTCACCAGATGGCGCCTGGCGGAATGCCCTTGCGTCCCTCGGCCTCGCGGTCGCCCTCGGCGCCGGACGGGCCCGAGGGTCCCGAGGGACCGGATGCGTCCGAAGGCCCTCGCAGGTCCGCATCGCGCGCCGGGAGCCGGCCACCTTGGCGCGCGTCGGGCCGGGATGAGCGACCACCGGGCGCGCGCGCACGGTCCTCGGCCACCCCCTCGAGCTGCCGCTTCATCATGCCCAGGGCAGCGAGCGCGAACACGAGAATGAGCAACGCGACGATGAAGCCGAGCCATCGGCCGAGGCGCATGCGGTCACTGCCCCGCCACGGCCGGCGCGGTGAAGCGGCCGCGGTACAGGCGCTCGTTCACCGACACGGCCTTGACGTAGTCGCGCGTCTCGTCGAACGGGATGCTCTCGACGAACAGCGCGAGATCCGCGTCCGGCGTCGCCGCCCACCACCGCTTCGCCCGGCCCGGGCCCGCGTTGTACCCCGCGAGGGCAACCTCCCTGCGGCCGCTCTCGTCCAGCAGGCGCCGCAAGTAGGTCGTCCCGTACCGCACGTTGGTCCTCGGCTCCGTGAGCCGGTCGGTGGTCACGCGCTCGCCGAGCCATTGCGCGATGACGCGGCCCGTCGCCGGCATGACCTGCATGAGGCCGCGCGCGCCCGCCCGCGAGATGGCACGGTCGTCGAAGACGCTCTCCTGGTGGATGAGCCCGAACACGAGGGCGGGGTCGAGACCCGCGGCGCCCGACATCTCGAGCACGAGGTTCTCGTGGTGCACCGGCCAGGCCGCGCAGGCGAGCCCCGGCGAGACGTCCGCGCGCTGCCTCCAGTCGGGCACGTGACGCCGGAACTCGCGCAGGGCCTCGCGCGAGCGCCCCGCCCGCGAGAGCACCATCGCCTTCATGCCGGACCGGTCCGCCGCCGGCCCGGTCCCCGCGTCGATCTCGAGCAGCGTCGCCTCCACCAGCCCCAGGGCCTCGACATCGAGCAGGTCAGCGGCGCCTTCAGGCTCGCCCATCACCGCGAGCGCGAGCCGCGCGAGGTCCGCGGACTGGGCGGCGTCATCGCAAGGCGGGAGCGGCGGCAACTCCGATCCGATCGCCTCGGCCGCCAGCAGGCCATACCACTCGCGCGGGAAAGTCGCGGCGACGAGGGCGTAGCGCTCGGCCGCGGCGGCCTCGTCGCCGCTGGCGGCCAGGATCCGCGCGAGCCAGTAGCCCGCGCCCGAGGCCTCGCGCGCTGTCGCCGAGTCACGGACGATGGCCTCGAAGCCCGCGCGCGCGATGTCGGTCTTGCCGTCGAGCATGGCTCGGAACGCGAGGCCGAATCCCGCGCGCGCGCGAGTGGCGGGCGTCGAACCCGCGGTGGCGAGGCGGGTCAGCGCCGCGGCCGCGTCGGCCGCGTCGCCCGCGCGCGCGCTCGCCTCGGCACGTTCGAAGCCGGCCCGATCCGACCACTCGCAGGCGCAGCCCCTCGCGGCGCGCGCGAGGTACGCCTTCGCGTCGCCGGCCCGGCGCAGCGACGCCGCGGCCTTGCTCGCGTGAAGCGCGGCGCGACACCCGATCGGGCCGTCGTCGCGCATCGCGCGCACGAGCAGCGGCAGCGCGGTGGCCGGGTGGCCGGCCACCCGATGGGCTCGCCCGGCGATGAGCTCGAGGCGGGCGCGGAGGTTCGCGGGGACCTCCTGCTGGAGCAGGAACTGGATGTCGGGGAGCGCTGACTTCGCGTCGTCCGCCTCCACGAGCGCGTCGAGACGCCCGAGCAGTTCCTCGACCCGGCCTTCCTTCAGCGCGATCGCGGCTTCGCTGGCCATGAGGGCGTGACTCGATGCCGCCTTGGCCTCGGCGCTCGTCGGCCAGTCAGCGCGGACCTGCCGGAGGAAGCGCCGGGCCAGCTCGAGATCGCCGGTGGCCTCGGCGGCGCGCGCGGCATCCGCGAGCACGCGCGCGCTCGCGCCCGGCCGCTCCGCCAGGGGGCGAAGGCTCGCCAGCGCCCCGGCTGCGTCCGTCGCGATCCAGACCTCCGCGCCGCGCATGGCGGCTTCCCGGCGCAGGCCGGGCATCCCCGACGCTGCGGCCGCCTGAAAGGCCGCCGCCGCCTGCGCGTGGTCCGATCCCGCCGCGCGCGCCTCCGCGCGCAGGAACGCCGCACGCGCGGCCAGCGATGCATCCTTCGCCTTCTCCGCCTCGGCCATCGCGCGCGTCGCGGCGGCGTCAGCCTGCTCGATCTCGTTCACGCGCAGGAGCGCCGCCGCCTGCAGCGTCAGCTGGAGCGCCCGGTCGCGCGGCGTGCTCGGTTCGACGCGCGCGAGGTGGCGCAGCGTGTCCTCCCAGGCGCCCCGGCGCGCGGCCTCGGCGGCGGGGATGAGGCCGGACGGGAACGGGCGCGCGACGCTCGGAACGCGCGGTGCCTCGCTCGCGCGCGTGGACGCGACGGCGCTCGGCGGCTCGGAGCGCTCCGAGAGGGCTGGCAGGAGCAGCAGGGCTCCGACCGAAACGACGAGACTGCCCGTGATCACTGACGACCGCATGGGAGGAGTGCTCCGCCCGGCATCCGGCGAGGATGCGTGCGCCCCCTGAAGAGACCTGCGCGGCGCGCTGGACTTCGCCGCCGGGAGAGTCTCGCATGCCCGCCCCCGAAACGTCACGTTCCGGCCGGCGCGAAGCCTGATGCCCTCCGCCTGAAGGATGGACCTACTTGAGACCCGGACCGAGCGCGGAGGCGTCCCCTTCGCCCAGCGTCGCGACCAGCTCGTCGCGGAAGTAGGTCGTCTGGCCAGCCAGCTCCGCGCCCACGCGCTCGGCATACGAGTGCCGGCTGCGCTCGATGTCGTCCTTCAGCCGCTCGTAGAGATCCTTGTTCTTGCGACCCACGGCGACCTTCGCCTCGTTGTAGAGCTTGACCTCGGAGACCAGCAGCCGCGCGATCTTGCGGGCCTCGACGTGCTTGGCGCGATCGGCTTCGGGCAGCGCGGCCAGGGCCGGATCAATGTCGTCGCCCGACTTCACCTGATCGCGAACGGGCTTCCAGCGCGAGAACGTCTTGGCGCCGTCGGTCGGCGCCGCCTGACCGGCGTCCACGACGGGCTTCGCGCCGCCCTTCAGGAGCTCGCGCGGATCCATCGTCCCGCCCTCGACCGCTGGCGCGGCAGGCGCGGCGGCCGGTGGCGCGGCAGGTGGCGCGGCGGCGGGCGCGGGCGCCGGCGGAGCAGGGGGCGGCGGTGGCGCCGCGGCGGCGGGCGGAGCCGACGCGGGCATCGAGAACGAGGACGCGGGCGGCTCGGCGGCCTGCGGCGCGCCAAAGCTGAAGCCGGTGGCCGCCGGCGCGGGGGGCTCCGGCGCGCGGGGCGGCTCGGGCGCACGGGGCGCTGGCGCCGGCGTGCTGAACGTGAAGGCGCTAGGAGCCTCGGGTTCTTCGACCTCGACCTCCATCTCGACGGCAGCCGGCGCGGCGCCGGCGACGCCCAGCACGGCGGCGGTCGGCACGAAGGGAGGTGTTCGCTTGGACAGCATGCCGAGTTCGATGGACGCGGCGGCCGTGCGCGCGAGCAGTTCCAGCACCGCGACGGCAGAGTCGGTCTCACCCTTGGGGCCGTCCACGTAAAGGATGGCGGCGGCCTTGTTGCGGATCCCGAGCGGCACGGCCGCGCTGGCGCCCGACGGCGCCCCGAACTTCGCGGCCATGGTCGCGTTGCCCGGCATGGCGCCACCGCCCGCGAGCGCGGCATCCAGGATCGTGCCGGTTCCCTCGGGCACGGCCAGCGCCTTCACGGCGGCCACGCCGCCGCGGTCATCGAATCCGCGCGCGTCCCAGGGCTGGAAGGCCGTCCCCTTGACCAGGAACAGCACGCAGCGATCCCACCAGGCCGACGCCGTGTCCATGAGGTGGTTCAGGATCTCCACCTGGCCGGAGCCGTCCATCAGCGTGAACATCTGGGTGCGCAGGGGCCCCAGGTCGGGCGCGCCACCGGCCGCCTCCGGCGCTGGCGCCGGCGCGGGCGCGGGGGGCGGCTCCGGGATGGCGGACACGACCTGTTCGATCAGCACCGGCCTGAGGCGGGCGAGTGCCGTTTCGACGGCCGATTCGACCGCCGCTCTCACGTCGTCTCTGGAGCTCATGACTATCCCTGAAATGGGGCGCTTGGCCGCTTCGTGAATGGCAGTTCCGGAGGCGGCGCATCCTACCATGACGGCGCCGTGACCCCGCGTGCTCAGCCCGCGCCCAGCTCCTTGCGGAGATCCGCCAGTCGGAGGTCGATCAGCATCTCATCCAGCGCCGTGACGGACCCCGAGCCCTCGGGCAAGATCGTCACGTCGTGGGCTGCGTGCAGGCGCATCTCCAGTTGCTCGAGGTCATGGCGCAACAGGCGAGCCTCGTCGGGCGCCAGGACGGCGGCCGAGCCGTGAACCTGCTGCCGCTGGATGAAGGGCCGCAGCCAGTGGGCCTCGGCGCGCTCGGCCAGCGAGGGCAGGTTGGCGTCGATCTCGCCCGTGCGCAGGACATGACCGCCGCACAGGAAGGCGCGGGCCGCCTCCAGCAGTTCGCGGACCGACGCCGTCTCGCCCTCGAGCACGCGGCGCCGGTGGTGGACGCCGCGCGCGAGGAAGTCGTGGTAGCAGCTCCGGCTCAGGAAGGCCGCCGCAAGCCGGCGCAGATGCTCGAACTCCGGGCCGCCGAACACGACGTAGGGCGAGAAGATCTCCTCCAGCGCGCGCGTGTTGTCGAAGCGCGCGATGTCATCGAGCACGCGGCGCATGTCGTCGAAGCGCAGCTCGACGTCACGGCCATCAATGGCGATGGTGCGCTCCTTGGTCTCGCGCGCCGGCCGGAGCCCGAGCAGCTCGCGGACGGGAATGAGCATGGCGCCGACGACCCGGTAGGCCGACAGCTCGCTGGCCCATCCGTGCAGGTGATCGCCCACGAGCGTCGCGTAGAGCGGCCGCTCGATCTTCTTCCGGATTCCGCTGTCTATCGCTTCCCGGCTCAGCTCCGCCACGCTGCAGTCCTCGCATCCATACGACGGCCTCCACGCGGCGCGGAACACGCGCGGCAGGAGAAGCCGCGAGCCCCGGCGGGCGCATCCACCCGTGGCGTGACGAGCAGGACGATACCCGGTCTGAACCGGCAGGTCACCCGTGGGGAGGGTCGCGCTGCCGATGAAGCGCGGCTGATCTCGTGCGAACGTGTCTCGAACGAGGCGCGGACGTGCACGCGCGTTCGCCTCGCGAACCGTGCCCTGAATGCACCATCACCGTGCGGCGTCCACGCAACGCTCGATGCTCCCCGCCATGCCGACAGCGGGCCGGAAGGAGCCTCCAGCCCGGTCTCGCGCCCGGCGCGTGGCTGGCACGCAGCCTGCTTGCGCTTGGGAACCAGACGATACGCCCACTCCCGGAGCCCCCGACACCACGCATGCGACCCCTTCTCCCCGTGCCCCTCCCGCTGCTCCAGCAGACCATCGCGCGCGCGGTGTCCTGCGAGGGCGTCGGGCTCCACGGGGGTGAACCCGCCCGCGTGACGTTGCGCCCCTCCCGCGCGCGATCCGGCATCATCTTCCGCCGGGTCGATCTCGAGCGCGACATGGCAGCCCGGGGCCGCGCGACGCGCATCGAGATCCCCGCCAGCCTCGAGGGCGTCAGTCGCGTTGATCACGCCACGACGCTGTCCGTGCACGCGGCCTGTGGCCCCGTCTCGGTCGGCACGGTCGAGCACCTGATCGCGGCTCTCCGCGGCGCGGGCATCGACGCCTGCACGGTCGAGGTGGACGGGCCCGAAGTTCCGATCCTGGACGGATCGTCCGCGCCGTGGATGACCCTGCTCGAATCGGCCGGCCGCAGCACGCTGGCGCGCCCGCGCCGGCAGATGCGGATCCTGCGACCCGTCAGCGTGGAACTCGGCGGCGCCTCGGTGCACGCCTATCCTGCGGACGAGTTCCGGGTCACGTGCTCCATCGACTTCTCCCACGAGGCGATCGGCCGCCAGGAGATCTCGCTGGATGTCACGCCGGAGTCCTTCGCCTCCCAGCTTGCGGGCGCCCGGACGTTCGGCTTCTTGCGCGAGGTCGAAGCGCTCCGAGCCGCGGGCCTCGCCCGCGGTGGCTCCATGGAGAACGCCATCGTCATCGGCGACGACGGGATCCTCAACGGCCCGCTGCGCTTTGAGGACGAGTTCGTGCGGCACAAGGCTCTGGACCTCATCGGCGACCTGGCTCTCGTGGGCTTCCCCCTGATCGGCCACGTCGTCGCGCGACGCGCGGGCCATCGCGCCCACGTCGAGTTCGCGCGCGAACTCCTCGCCAGCCCGTCCGCGTGGGCGCTCGAGACGACGGCCTCCGAGCCCGCGATGGAGCCCGCCCTGCTCGCCGGCGGCGGCGCCACGCTCGCCGCTCACTCCTTCGCGGAGTGAGCGCTCTCCCGTTCTGAGACCGTGAGCGCTCCCGCCGCTCGCGTGACGTCGGTCCGGAACGAGCGCGTGCAACTCGTGCGCCGGCTCGTGGGGGACGCCGCCGAGCGCCGCAGCACCGGCCTGTGCGTCGTGGAGGGCGTGCGGATCGTCTCCGAGTACGTGCGCGGCGCAGGCCCCGTGTCCTTCGCGCTGGTCTCGCCGCGCCTCGACAGCCTCGACGGCGGCGACGCCCTCCGCCGCATCCTCGATCAAGCGTCCAGCCGTCACGAGTGGCCCGTGCTCGAGACGACGGACGACGTGCTCGCCGCTGCTTCGGACACGCGCGCGCCCCAGGGGGTGATCCTGGTGGTGCCCGCCCGGCGCCGGCCTGGCATTCCACCGGCAGCCGGCAGCGCCGTGCTCGTCGCGTGGGAGATCCAGGATCCCGGCAACGCCGGATCGCTCATCCGCACGGCCGAGGCGTCCGGATGCACGGCCGCCGTGCTCGCGCGCGCGCCCGGCGGCGCCGTGGCCGATCCGTTCTCGCCGCGCGCGCTGCGCGCTGCGGCCGGAAGCGCCTTCCGCCTCCCGGTGCACGAGTGGTGCGGACCGCCGGCTGACCTGGCGGGCGCGCTGCACGACGCCCGCTACTCCGTGGTCGCGTGCGTGCCGCGCGGGGGCGCGACGCTGGCGGACGCTCCCCTCGCCGGCGCCTGCGCGATCCTCATCGGCGCCGAGACGCGCGGCCTCCCCGACGAGATCCGTGCCGCGGCGCTCGAGGTGAGCATCCCTCTCGAGGGCGCGTCCGAGAGCCTGAACGCCGGCGCAGCCGCCGCCGTGGTGGCGTTCGAAGCGCGCCGCCAGCGGGCCGCGCGCGGCCAGGCGTGATCGCGCTCCTCGCGCCGGGCGCCAAGTTGATGCGTGCGGACCGGGGTGATACTCTCCGCCGCCTTGCTGCTGCCCCGTAGTTCAATTGGTAGAACACCTGACTCTGGATCAGGGGGTTCAAGGTTCGAGTCCTTGCGGGGCAGCCATCCAGCCGCCAAAGCGGGCCACGACGGCAGGCCGGCGCGACGGCCTCGCTAGCCCGCTCCGGCGCGCGCCAGACCCGGGCGCCGTCTCAGCGCCGCCCGGCGCTCCCCGTGAGGCGCCGACCGCACTGCGGGCAGGCTCGTCCGGCGAGCACGCTCAGGCCGAATCGCACGAGCGCGGCCGTGAACGCCACGAACGCCAGCGTCACGAGGCCGAGCACGAGGCCCTCCTTCTCGGATCCGCGAGCGGCGAGCAACGTCACGACCGCCACGGCGCCTAGCCCCACCGGCGCGAGAAGCAGCATCAGCATGAGCGGGCGCGAGGGTCGCCCGCACCCGCCGCAGGCCGCGCTCATGCGCCCTCGCTCTCGCGCATCGGGATGCGCAGCCCTGCCTTCGCCGCCGCCTGCACCGCGTCGTCGTACCCCGCGTCGGCGTGCCGGATCACGCCCATCGCCGGATCGTTCGTGAGAACTCGGTCGAGGCGCCGCGCCGCGGCGTCCGTGCCATCGGCCACGATCACCTGACCCGCGTGCAGCGAGTAGCCGATGCCGACGCCGCCGCCATGGTGGTAGGACACCCACGAGGCGCCGGACGCCACGTTCACCATCGCGTTGAGGATCGGCCAGTCAGCCACCGCGTCCGAGCCGTCCTTCATCGCCTCCGTCTCGCGATTCGGCGAGGCGACCGAGCCGGTGTCGAGGTGATCGCGACCGATCACGATCGGCGCGCTCACCTTCCCCGTTCGGACCAGATCGTTCAGGACTCGCCCGAACGTCGCGCGCTCGCCCTGGGCCAGCCAGCAGATGCGGGCAGGCAGGCCCTGGAACGCGACGCGCTCGCGCGCGAGCTCGATCCAGCGGCGCAGCGCGGCGTCGTGCGGAAACGTCGCGAGGATCGCGTCGTCGGTCGCGGCGATGTCCGCCGGATCGCCCGAGAGCGCGGCCCACCGGAAGGGCCCCGACCCGCGGCAGAACAGCGGCCGGATGAACGCGGGCACGAAGCCGGGGAACGCGAAGGCATCCTCGAGCCCGGCCGACTGGGCCTGCGCGCGCAGGTTGTTGCCGTAGTCGAACACGACGGCGCCGCGCCGCTGGAGCTCCACCATCGCGGCGCAGTGCCGGCGCATGGCGTCCATCGATCGCGCCTCGTACGCGCGGGGGTCCGACCGGCGCAAGTCCAGCGCGGCCGCGAGCGGCATGCCGTCGGGCACGTACCCGTTGAGCGCGTCGTGCGCCGACGTCTGATCCGTCACGACATCCGGCACGATGCCGCGCCGCACGAACTCGGGAAAGACCTCCGCCGCGTTCGCGACGAGCCCTACCGACAGGGCGCGGCCGTCGCGTCGCGCCGCGTCGAGCCGCGCCAGCGCGTCGTCGAGCGAGCTCGCTGCCTCGTCGAGGTAGCGCGTCTCGATCCGGCGAGCGACGCGATCGGGATCCACCTCGACGCACAGGATGGCCCCGCCGTTCATGGTCGCGGCCAGCGGCTGGGCGCCGCCCATGCCTCCCAGGCCCGCGGTGAGCACGAGCCGTCCCGAGAGACCGCGCGTGGCGCCATGCGCGAAGCGCGACCGCGCGACCTCGGCGAACGTCTCGTACGTGCCCTGCAGGATCCCCTGCGTGCCGATGTAGATCCACG
>CAZTIW010000053.1:0-25933 GCA_964613915.1 uncultured Thermoanaerobaculia bacterium | reverse complement strand
ATTCTCGCGGCAGTCTCGCGTTTTTGTATGCGAACTTCTGTTACAGGACACTAGGCAGACAAGTGATGTCGGACAGAGACGAGTTCCTAGGTCACCTCTGGGAGTCGCTGATCAACTCCCACCTTGATGACACCTGGATCGACAACACGCTGGCCCACTGCGAGCGCAAGCGGGACGAACCGTTCGGCGATACGGGTGCCGTCCTCAGTCGCCTGCTCGCTGCCGGAGCAAGCCGGCGCGACCTTTCCCTCCTCGCGCGGGCGATCGCCTACGAAGCCGTGTTCGGAACCCTGTACGCTGTGGACGATCCAGGCTTCGGCCAGGAGGAGGAGTACGCTCTCTTCGAGGGTCTCCTCGGTGCCGACCCCTCTGGGATGGAGGGTCGCCCAGGCTCAGCCGGAGCTGCCTGACAGCCCGCTGCAGCTGACACTCAGTGCGCTGCGCGCAGTTCGCCGCAGCTGATCGCCAGGACGTTAGCCGGACAGGACCGTTGCACGGATCCCGTGCATGCATTAAACTGGAAGTCGGAGGCGCGCTTGGATGATCGCGTCGTTCGGCGACAAGGCGACGGAGGCGCTGTTCCACGGTGAACCGTGCCCGAGGCGCATCCCCGCCAACATCCGGCACGCCGCCGTGCGCAAGCTCGATCTGCTCAATGCAGCGCACTCCCTGCAGGACTTGCGTTCGCCGCCTGGAAACCGCCTGGAGATGCTCCGCGGAGACCTTCAGGGTTTTCACAGCCTGCGCGTGAACGACCAGTGGCGCGTGGTGTTCCGCTGGGAGGCGGGGCAGGCGCACGCGGTCAGGCTCATGGACTATCACCGCTAGATCGAATCGAGAGGCCACGATGCTCCCCCGCGACCGAGTCCCGACTCACCCTGGCGAGATCCTCCTCGAGGAGTTCCTGCGGCCGCTTGGCATCAGCCAAGTCGAGCTCGCCCGGCACATTGGCGTCCCGGTGCAGCGCGTCAATGAACTCGTTCGCGGCAAGCGCGGCATCACGCCTGACACGGCGTGGCTGCTCGCTCAGGCACTCGGTACGACGCCGGAGTTCTGGACCAACCTCCAGGCCAGTCGCGATCTCGCCAGCGCTCGCCCACACCGGCGCATCCGCCGTCTGGCGAAGGCTGGCTAACCCGGCGTTGCAGCCGACGCAGCATTCGCGGCGCGGCTGAAGGCCCGCTCGTCAGGCAGACACGAAGCATGGTCGAGTTGAGCATCGAGCCGAGTGGAAGTTTCGATTGCGGTCCGTGTGAGTGCTGCGGAGGCAACTCCCGGAGGGTCTGGGGCTACGCCCATCGGGCAGACCACACCGAGGCTGCCTACTTCGTCCAGTGGACTCTCGGCCACGTCGACGAACACGGCGCCCACTTCGATCTCATTCTCGGCAGGTGGGGCGAGGGTGCAGATCCGAGAGACCGAAGCGCGGTGTCGTTGGAGTTCCGCCGGACCGACCATGGGCCAGCGTTCATGGTGATCGATGCCGCCTCCCGGGACTTCGCGTCCAAGGAGCTGGTCGGCAGGGCCCTCGCGCGAAGCGAGGTGCTCGGTACACCGCTGGCGACGCGGGCCTTCGCAATCGTTGACGCTATCTGGCTCCAGGATGCTCGGATCGAGGAGATCGTTTCTACGCCACCCAACCCGGCGTCGCAGCCGACGCCGCAAAGCGGGCGCGGCTGAACGCCGCGTCGTCAGGCGAACCGAATGGGCGCTCGATTCGGAAGGGATACGTGGTCGCTGGTCGTGCCCGACGGCTGGCGTGCGTGGCATGACGACGAGTGCGCGACCCTCGTGGGTCCTCGTGAGATCGGCGCGCTCCAGATCAGCGCTGCCTTCAAGGACTCCGAGGTTGTCGAGATGGATCTCCGAGAGTTCGCCGCGGAACATCTCGAGGCTGGCGCGAAGGCGCGGCCGATCGAGGCAGGCGACTTCGTGGGGTTCGAGATCTGCTTCAGCGAGGAGGAACGCTTTTCGAGGCAGTGGTACCTTCGCAAAGGACGTCAGATGCTCTTCGTTACCTACAACTGCGCTCTCGAATCCCGGGGGGCCGAAGATGATCAAATTGCCGCCGCTCTTGGCTCCCTTGCGGGGAGGGGTCAGAATGTCGCCTGACGATCCGCTGCAGCCGACCGGCTTCGCCGGCAGCTGATTGGCAAGCCGTTAGCTGGACAGGTGACACCATGGCCAACGCTCGCCAGCGCTCCAACGACGTCAGAGTGCTCGACTCGTTGGGACTTCGGCGCATCGTGGCTGTCCTTCAGCGCGCACCGCGCCCCGTCATTGCGCTGCCAGGCAAGGGTCTCTTTCGAGTGCTCCTCCAGGGCTCAGGCTTCCGGCTTGCGGTTCAAGGCGGCGACCCTTGCGTGGGCTTCTTCATCACGTGGACGATCTCGGCCACCTCGCGCAAGGAGGCCCAGGAGCAGGCCTTGATGAAGACCCGGTCGAACTGGTCCGGTTGGAGTCTCCTCAGCCTCGATACCGGCCTGCCGAAACCCGTCCTGGAGGTGCTCGAAAGCGAGGAAGTGGAAGGCTGGTGTCGCTTCAGAGAGAGGACCGGCTATGTCTTCTATCGCCACGACGATGTTGATTCTGCGGAAGAGCACGAACCAGTTCACCTGGCGTTGCAGCCGACGCCGCAGAGCCGGCGCGGCTGAACGCCCAACTCGTTGCCGGGACATCGGATGAACTCCGACGACATTCGACGCGTGGTTCTTGACGCCATCGGCGACTCGTGGGACACGACCAATCACCACGGCGTGGATCTCCGAAGGGCCCTGGTGCAGCCGCGGCCCATCAAGGTGATCCAGCGCTTCATTGAGGCCGGAAGGGTTCGCGATTCGGTCATCGAGGCCTGGCTCGTGCTCATCGAGAAGCCTGAGTTGGGCGAGGGCTATCGCGTCGTGGCAAGCGAAGACGGCAGCACGTTCGGCCTCGCATCTGACGGGTGTGCCGCGGATCGCCATCTGGTACTCTGCGGCTGGTATGGCGACTTCATGACTGCGTTCCTTGGCATGTAGTGATGAGCGCCGAACCATCTAACCCGGCGTGCTCGCCGCCGCATGGACGGCGCGGCATTCGCGCGATGGTGGGATCAGACCCTACATCGAGCCCGAGCCTACGAATCATCCGCTCGCTGTGGAGCAGAGCCGCGGGATTTCCGCAGAGCGCGTTGCCGAGCTCTTCGCTGTGATGACACACCCAGCGCCCGGGGCTGGATAACCCGGCGTTGCCGCCGCCGGCGCCGCACCGGCCGCAGCTGAACGCCCACTCGTTAGGCGGACAAAGGCAGTCGCGTGAAGCCACGCTCGAGCCCTGACTTTCGCCGCGCCCTCGGTGCGCTGCCCGATGCAATTGCCGACATGAATCGGCTCGCACAGGCCATCGACCCCGTTCGCTGCGTCGTCTGCTTGAGTGTGGCCGAGGTGCAACGCCGACCCGAACTGCTTTGGAACGCCTTCGTCTGCTTGCTATCCCAGTGTGCGTACGAGGACCTGCGACCGTCTCAGCGCCCCGCACACCTCGCGTTCTGGTACGACGCGGAAGTTCAGAGCGGTGGCCACGCTCAGTACCTCACCAGTCCGGCGGGGCTCCGCGCCGAGGAGACCGTGCGAGCCCTGCGCGACATTGGCGCGGTCGGGCACGCGGAGTTGCTTGCCTGTTGCCTCGTCACGTGCGGTCCCGAACACGGAGAGCCGCCCGCCGGCGCGGACGCGATCCGCGCTGAACTCGATGAGCAGTTTCTTGCGCTCCAGCCATCCCTGGCGGATATCCTGGAGCAACACTTCCAGGCGCACCGGCCGGACTTCGTGACGGTCGCGGGCGCCTCCTAACCCGGCGTCGCAGCGCCGCCGAGCCGGCCGCGGCTGGACGCCCACTCGGTAGCCATTCGGAGGGCCGATGCGAGCGGTGCTTCTGCTGATGCTGCTGATCCCGTTGGCCTGCGTGTCGCATGAGGAAACGACGATGTCGCACGACCGGTATGCAGAGGGGCAGGTATGGTCGTACCGCACGAGGCCTCACGAGACCAACTCGCGCATTCATGTCGTTCGCATCGATAGGCGGCTCGATGGCCCGCCGATCTACCATCTCTACGTGGACGGACTGTCGATCATCAATCCGCACGCCGCGTCGGGAGTGCAGGCCCATCTACCGCACTGCCCTGTGGGGGCCGAGACACTCGATGCCAGCGTGCTTGCGCTCGTCTCGGCAGGCGAGGCGCAGAGCCCGAGCATCTCGGAGGGCTATTCTGTGTGGCGCGAGGCCTTCGATCGCGGCGAGGGTGGCTACTTCACGATACCGATGGACCGAATCCTGCGCCACCTTGAGTCGGCGGTAGCTCGTCCGGCAACCGATGGCTAACCCGGCGTTGCAGCTGCCGCCGCCAACCCGGCGCAGCCGGACACCCACACGTCACCCACCGAGCCAGGCGGTCCGCTCGGGCGCTCATCTCGTTCTCCCCGATCACCGTCCCGTTGCGCGCCGCAGCCTAACGACCTGTTGCAATGGAGCGTTCGCGTCGTCCTGTTCGGTGGCTGGATTGCGCGCGCGCGGAATCGACGGCGCGCCGCTGTCGCAGGTAGGCGCCATCCCTCAGACCGACAGGGAGGCGGGCAGGTAGACGATGTCGAATCCGCTCGGTGACAGTCATGCGCGCCAGCGCGACACGCGGCTGCCGAACGCCGTGCGCGTTGGCGGCGTGGGGAAGGCAGAGCTCCTTCGGGCTCTGCGTGAGCGCGGCGTGCAGCTCAACCAGGCGGCCGAGACGCTGTTCGAGGATCGCCGGTTCACCGTGCTCGACCGGGAGCAGGTGATCGAGATCGCGGCCGTGTCGGTGGCGGAGCTCGGTTTCGGCGAGGGAGCGACCCACGCGCAGATCAGGGCGCGCGCGCTCGAGTCGGGGCTGGCCGAGTGTCCGCTCGAGCTCGGGCCGCACTTGCGGCTGCAGTTCCCGGATCAGCTCGAAGGCTCGGCGGGGTTCCCGCCGACGCGACATCGAGCGCCTCCAGGCGCCATCACGGTCGCGTCGCCCTCGCTCGACGATCGCGACGAGACGCCCAGGGGCTTCTACCTGCGGCGCATCAACGGCGTGCTGTGGTTGCGGGGCTACTGGTCGTCGTCGGCGCACATCTGCGGCGCCGAGGATGTCTTCGTGTTCTCGCGGGGCGCTGATGTCCAAGGGCACTGAAGAGCAGCGAGCCATGAAGGCGCTGATCGCCGTCCCGAGCCCATCGGCCCGACGGCGATCGCCCGCTCAGCGGCAGAGCGTGCCGTCGGGCGCGGCGGGGAGGCTCGCGCCGCCGGCGTTGATCGAGCGGATGACGTAGCAGCGCAAGAGCGGGGGCGATTGCAGGATGGGCTCGCCGGCGCCGTTCACGCCCGGGACCGCGGGGATGCGCAGCAAGCGCGAGAATGGTCCGCATCCGGCTTCGGAGATGAGCACGTCGTAGCTCGTCGCGGCGTCGTGGGTGGCGTCGGTGGGCGCCTCCTGCCAGGCCAGCAGCACGTCGTCCGGCGGCCCCTTGCGCACGCGCAGGGTCGGCCCGGGATCGAGCGGCGGGTTCAGGGCGACCAGCACGACGCTGACATCCGCGCAGGATGGGCCGGCCGTGCAGCCGTCGGCCGACACCACCGACAGGCAGGCGAGGCCGGACTGATCCGCCGGCTGCTCGGGCACGAGAAGCGCTGGCGCGGCGAGCGAGCTCGTCGTCGTGCCGGTGTCCTCGAACGTGCCCAGGTCCGTCGTCCAGGTCAGCAGCAGCGGCGGAGCCCCCGCGGTGACGGCGGCGTCCAGCGGCACGCGCGTGGTCGTCGGCGTCTGCACCTCGACGTAGGGCCCGCCGGACGAGGCGTTCGCGCGCGGACTCAGGCGGATGACGCGATCGTCGGCGCCCGCGCAGCCACCGGTCGCATCCCGCACCGTCAGGCTGGCCGTCACGGTTTTCGCCGTGGAGGCGAACGGGACGCTCCATGTCGTGATCGCAGACGCCGGGTTCGCGATCGTGCCCTCGCTCGCGGTCCACTCGAACACGAGCGGCGGAACGCCCGTGGACGCGCTTCCGTCGAGCGCGATGCTGACCGTGCCGGGGGGAAGGCAGCGCGTCTCGTCGGCGCCGGCCGCCGCCACCGGCGAGGCCGTCAGATTGATCACTTGCTGATCCGTCGCGACGCACGTCCCGCGCGCGTCCCGGACCTCGACCGTCGCGATCACGGCGCGGGGCGCGCCGCCGGGCGCGATCTGGATCGTCGTGACGGCCGAGGCGGGCGCCGCGATCACGCCCTCGTTCGCGGTCCAGAGGAACGCGAGCGGGGCCACGCCGCTGGACGCGCTCGCGTCGAGGGGGAAGGTCGCGGGCGCGGGCGCGATGCAGGCGCTGGCGTCGCTCGCGGCCGTCGCCACCGGGCCAGGCTCCACGCTGACGAGCTTCTGATCGGTCGCCACGCAGCGGCCGCTCGGATCCGTGACCTCGAGCGTCACCGTGATGGTCCGGGCGGTCGCGCCCACGGTCGCCGAGAGCGAGGTGATGGCGGCGGTCGGGTCGGCGATGACGCCCTCGGTCGCCGTCCACCGGATGCCGCGCGGCGTCTCGCCGGACGACGCGGTCGCGTCCAGCGGCGCCGACGCGTTCTGGCCGACGTCGCCGCAGGCCTGCGCGTCGGCTCCGGCGCGCGCGACGGGCGAGGGGATGACGGCGATGGTCGTGCTTCCCGTGCCCTGGCAGCCCGCTTGATCGGTCACGGTCACCGACACGTTCACGGCACGCGTGACCGCGCTGCCGGGAAGCGTCAGGATCGCGGAGGCGTCGCCGGTGACGGTGCCCTCGCTCGCGGTCCACGCGTGCGTCACGGTGCCCGTGCCGCCGGTGGTCTGCGCGATGAGCCCGATGGTCACCGAGGGGGCCGCCGCGTCATGGCACTCGTGGTCCACGGCCACGACCGTGACCGTGGGGGCCGGCCGGATCACCAGCGTGACGGTGTCGGGCGTCGCGCAGTTGCGGTCATCGCGCGCCGTCGCCGTCGCGGTGATCGTCTGCAAGACGCCCATGGCCGTGACGGTCAGCGTCGTCGTCGCGGTCGACGGCGACGAGAGCACGCCCTCGCTCGCCGTCCACTGCACGCTCGTCAGCGTCGCGGGGGGCACGGCGTTCGCCACGGCCGCGAGGTCGAAGACGACGGTCTGGCCGGCCCGCGCGCACGCCTGCTGGTCGGCGCCCGCATCGCAGGCGGGCGGCGCCGTGGACGGCTGCACGGTCACCGTGGTCGTCGCGAAGCAGGCTGACAGGGCGGGATCGGCGCAACGCACGCGCAGCGTGTAGGTCGTGGGCGTCGCGGGCGACACGTCCAGCGTCGGCGTCGTCCCGATGCGCGTCGCGCCGGAGAACCACTCGTAGGTGAGGCCTGCCGTGCAGGCCGCGCCGACGGAGGAGCCGGCCGAGTCGAGCGTCGAGGCGCCCCCCGTGCACGCGGGCGCCTGCCGCGTGCGGGACGCGTCCGCGACCGCCGTGCACGGGACGTACTCGTCGGCGCCCATGTCGGACATGCCCGACTGCGGACGCGCGTGGCCGTCGAAGTCGTCCGCGGGAGCCGCAGCCGCCGTGAGCCGGTCCACGGTCGGCGAGTTCGCCATCTGGTGCAGGTCGCCCGCCAGCCGATCCACGAAGACCGGCACGTCCGAGATGTTGCCCGTGCCGACGGTGGTGGCCGCGCGCGTGGTCGTGCCCTCGTCGAAGTAGTCGCCGATCGCGTTGCCTCCGAAGCAACTGCGCTCGACGACCGCGGGCTCGGTGAAGGGCGAGTGCTCCCGCAGGCCGTGGCCGGCCGAGCCGGTGAAGATCCCGCCGCGCACGGTGGCCCCGGTCGTGCCGGCGTTGCGCTGCTCGCGGCGCGCCGCGGTGCCGTCGTCGTAGTAGGAGACGAGCAGGAGCGCCGCCTCGCCACCGCCGGACAGCGTGGCGTTCGTCAGGATCGGCGACGAGTTGGCTGATGCCGCATCGCGCATGTCGTTGATGAGCGTCTTGACCTTCGCGCCCACGCCGTCCGTCTCGACCGCGACGTTCGTGGCCGTGGACGCTTCGCTGACCGCCCTGGCGTAGAACACGTCCGCGAAGAACAGGAGGCCCGAGTCGGAGGCGCCGCGGATGACCGAGTTCGTGATCACGGCGCGCGTGGAGGCCGCAGCGCGCTCATCGCTCGATGGGTGGAGCACGATGCCGGACGCGAAGCCGGAGATCCGGACGCGCGTGATCGTGGGAGCTGACTCGCCGGACGTCGTGTCCACCGTGATGCCGATGGTGGCCGCCCCCTCGTTGAGCAGCGTCATGTCGGAGAACACGGTGGTCGCCGTGAAGCGGTCGGGGCGGAGGTCGCCCGGCGGGCCGCTGCCCGCGGAGCCCGTCGCGAAGCGCACGAAGGGCACGGCCACCGCCTTGTTGTACACGACGGTCGTGACCTCGCGTCCGGCGCCGATCCAGCTCACGCCCGGCTTCATGTACCAGGCCGTCAGCGGGTGCACGTGACGCGCCGCCGACAGCAGGACGCGATCCCCCGAGACGAACGGGTAGTTCTGCGAGGGGCCGAGCGTGGCCCACGCGCGATCGGCGCAGCGGCCGCTCGCCGTGTCCGAGCCCGTGACCGGGTTGACGCAGTAGTCCGTGGCGCGCGACGTCGCCGGCATCGCCGCGGCGATCACGGTGATCGCGGCGATCAGGCACGCAGCAGCGACGGGCCGCGTGCGGCGGCCGCGCGGGTCGCGAGGAGCCAAGGAACCCCCGGCGGGGCGGCGCCTCAGGGGCGCCTCCCGGGTCGGAAAAGAGGACGGTATGGGGGCGAGGTTAGGTCACGCGGCCGGTCGGCGCAACGGCGCAACGGCGCGAGGCGGGATGCGTGGCGGCAGCGGGCTTCCCGGCGGCCTCGTGCCCGGTCACACTCGGCCATGCTTCTCGCGCTCGAAATCGCCTTCGCGGCGCTGCTCTGCCTCGGCTTGCCGTTCCTCGCGCTGGGGACGCGTCGGGCGTTCGTTGACGGGAAGTTGCCCAAGGGCAGGCACCTGCACGTCATGGTGCTCGCGCAGCTCCTCGTCCTGGGCCTCGTCGCGACGGCCCTGGCGCTCGCTTCAGGCCTGCCGGCTCCCGGCGCCCCGCGGCCGCTGGCGGCGGCAGCGACGTGCGCGGCATTCCTCGCCGTGGCGCTGGCCGCCATCCCCTGGCGCTGGAACCGAGCGACCGCCACGGAGCGCGCGAGCATCGCCGGGCTCCTGCCGCAGCCAGGCGAGGGGTTCAAGACGTTCGCGCTGGTCTGCCTCGCCGCCGGCTGGGCCGAAGAGCTGGCCTATCGCGGCGTGCTCTTTCATCTGCTCGCGGGCTGGACCGGCTCGGCGCCCATGGCCGCCATCGTGTCCGCCGCGGCCTTCGGCCTCGCCCACGCCGTGCAGGGGCTGAAGGCGATGATCGTCGTCTTCCTCGTGGGGCTGGCCTTCCAGGCGATGGCGCTCCTGGCGGGCTCGCTCGTGCCCGTCATGATCGTGCACGCGGCCTACGACATGGCGGCGGGGGTCCTGTACGCCAGGCTGATTGCGCGCGACGCGAGGCAGGACGCCGGGGGGCCGGGCGAGGGGGTCGAGGGGGAGCCGCGGCCGCCAGGGCGGGAGTGAAAGAAGGACCGGAGGCCCCGAGCACCCACCGCCTCGCCTGGCTTGCCGGCCGGTAGCGGCCGGAGGGGCGGGGGAGGGGGAAGCGGCCGCGAGGCCGCGTAGGCGAGTGAACGGGGTGGGGTTCTCGGGGGGAGCGCGACGATGCGAGCTCGGAGCCTCCGGTCCTGGGGAGCGAGGAGTCCGGACGGCAGGGGGACCGCCCGGTGTTGTCACGAAAGCAATATCCACCCCGGCAGAGCCAGAGGCAAGCCGCTTTCCAGGGATTCACGGATATGCTGTTGCGACAATGAAAAGCCCCGCGGGAGTGGCATGATCCGGCCCCCCTGCCCGGCGGGGAGCGCGGGGGACCCGGAGTCACGATGAAGGTCTACGTTTCGGTCGACATGGAGGGGGCCACCGGCATCGTGCACCGCGAGCAGCTCGTGCCCGGCGGCGAGGACTACGAGCGCGGCCGCAAGCTCTTGATGGGCGACGTGAACGCGGCCATCGAGGGGGCGCGCGCCGGCGGAGCGACGGAGGTCCTGGTCAACGACGCGCACGGCACCATGCGCAACATCCTGATCGAGGATCTCGCCGAAGGCGCCGAGCTCATCAGCGGTCCCTGGACCAACAAGCCGCTCTGCCAGTCCGAGCTCATTGACGAGAGCTTCGACCTGGGAATGTTCGTCGGCTACCACAGCCGGGCCGACACGCCGCGAGGCCTTCTCGCGCACACCTGGGTCGGCAAGATCCTGCACGGCGTGATCATCAACGGCCGCGTCGCGGGCGAGACCGCCATCAACGCGGGCGTGCTGGGCGCCTTCGGCGTGCCGGTGGGACTCGTGACGGGGGGATCCGATCTCGTCGAGGAGGCGCGCCAGGTCGTGCCCGAGGCGATCGCCGTGTCGGTGAAGGAAGCCATCGGGTTCTCGGGCGCGCGTTGCAAGCCTCCCCGCGTGACGGGGCGCCTCATTCGCGAGGCCGCCGAGGCCGCCGTGCGGCAGGCGAAGTTCCCCGTCGTCCGCTTCGACGAGCCGTGCGACGTCCGCCTGCAGTTCCACCAGTGGCAGATGACCGAGCGCGCGGCTCGGTGGGAGCGCGTCGAGCGCACGGCCGACCGCGAGGTCCGCATGCTCGACACGACCTATCTCGACGCGATCCGGCGCGCCTGGCAGGCGATCGAGTTCGTGCTGGCCGAGGAGCCGGCCCTGAGGCTGCGGTGAGCGAGGCGTCGCCCGCGGTCCGCGCCGCCGAGGCGCAGCTCGAGGCCTACAACCGCGGGGACCTGGACGCCTTCTGCGCGTGCTACGCCGACGACGTCGTCGTGCTCGACGCGGACGGCCTGCCCACGCTCCGGGACATGCCCGCGTTTCGCGCGCGCTACGCGACGCTGTTCGAGCGCTTCCGCGACGTGCGCGCCGCGGTGCTGACGCGCGTGACCTGCGGCGATCACGTGGTCGATCACGAGCGGTGGTCGCGCGTGGACCGCGCCAGCGGCGAGGCGCAGTCGGGCGAGGTGCTCGCCCGCTACGTCGTGCGCGCGGGCCGGATCGCTCTCGTGCAGTTCCTTCGCTGATCTCGCCCGTCCGGTCGCGGGATAAACTGCGCCATGGTCTTCGATCTCCGCAGCGACACCGTGACGCGGCCCGATCGCGCGATGCGCGAGGCCATGGCCTCCGCGGAGGTGGGCGACGACGTCTACGGCGAGGATCCGACCGTCAACGCCCTGCAGGAACGGGCGGCGGCGACGTTCGGGAAGGAAGCGGCGCTCTTCGTGCCGTCCGGCACGATGGCGAACCAGTGCTGCCTGGGCGCGCTCACGCATCCGGGCGAGGAGATCCTCGCCGACGAGCAGGCGCACATCCTGCTGAACGAGGCGGGCGCCGCGTCCCGCTTCTGGGGATGCCAGATCACGCCGCTCCACGGCGAGCGCGGCCTCGCGTCGCCGGAGGCGGTCGAGGCGAGCATCCGCGAGGACGATCCGCATCACGCGCGCACGTCGCTCCTCTCCATCGAGAACACGCACAACTACGCTGGCGGCACCGTGCAGCCCCAGGACCGCGTGGATGCGCTGGTCAACCTGTGCCGGAAGCGGGGGCTCCGGCTTCACCTCGATGGCGCGCGCGTGTTCAACGCGAGCGTGGCGTCGGGCGTGCCCGTCGCGCGGATCGGGCGGGACTTCGATCTCGTCTCGGTCTGCCTGTCGAAGGGGCTCGGCGCGCCGGCCGGCTCGCTCGTGCTGGGCTCGCGCGAGCTGATCGCGCGATGCCTGCGGCTGCGCAAGGCGCTCGGCGGGGGCATGCGGCAGGCGGGCGTGCTCGCGGCCGCCGGGCTCCTGGCGCTCGAGCATGGTCCGGGCCGGCTCGCCGACGATCACCGGCGGGCGCGCGACCTCGCGCAGGAGCTGGCGCGCATGCCCGGGGCGGAGATCGACCCGCGCGATGTCATGACGAACATCGTCTTCGTCACGACGCGCAAGGCCGCGCCAGCGGTGCAGGACGCGATGCAGGCTCGCGGCGTCCTGGTCATGGCGCTCGCGCCGCACCGCGTGCGCGCCGTCTTTCACCGCGATGCCGGCGACGACGCGCTGGCCGCCGCGGTCGCGGCGTTCCGCGCCGTGCTGGCCTGAGTCAGCGCGGCATCCGCGGCGCGGGGGCGGCCCGCTCGGGCGGCTCGAAGCGACCCGCCGGACCGGGGGGAGCGTTCACGCGCAGGATGGGGACGAGGTTCACGCGATCGTCCCACGACGGGTGCCGGCGATGGAAGAACTCGAGGCGCGCGGCGGGGCTCGCGGCGAAGGCGGCGTCGGAGGCCAGGCGCTGCGCGAACTCGGCGGCCAGCCGCTCGTCCGCGCGGAGCATGTCCCGCGCCACCGTCTCGGCGACGTACGCCTCCATGTACTCCTTGCGCTCGAACGACGCGTTGAAGAAGCCCCACTGCGCGAGCGAGTCGGGGCCCGCGGGATCGAACATCTGCACGATGAGGCGCGCGCCGGGCTGAGCGACCGGCACGTAGAGCGAACCCGGGGGCACGTCCGTCACGCGGGCCTCCCACGCGCCCTTGAGCGCCGGCTGGAAGCGGCCCTCGAACGGCATGGCCGGGAACGTCACGTCCGAGGCCCGCCACGCCTCGCCCTCGATGCGCGTCGTCGCGTCGAGCGTCTCGAACGTCACGCGGTGAAGCCGCAGGAGCGGCTCGATCATCGCCACGTGCGCGGCCGGGATGACGTAGCCGGCCCGCGGCGCGCGCGCGGTGGCCGCGGGCTCGAGAACGTCGCGCAGCGGGATCGTCCACGTGAGCGGGCTGTCGGGGCGATAGCGCGTGACGAGGCCGCCCGAGATTTCGGAGGGCTTGCGCTCGAACGCGACGCCGAGGAAGTCAATGGGCCGCTCGCGCGACGACGCCTTCCACGCGAGCGTCACGTCGCTGCCGCCGGACGCGGCCGCGAGGGCCTCGGCCGCGCGGGCCGCCTCGCGCCAGCTCGCGCCGTCGCGCGCGGCGGCCTCGAGCGACGCGAGGATCACGACGCGGGTGGCGGCCACGCGCGTGCGGTAGTCCTTCCACGAGTGCGTCTCGACGAGAAGGCCGAGCCGCTCGCGCCATCCCCAGTAGCCGTGCGCGAAGCGGGGACCGAACGCGTTCACGGTCGTGCCGGACGACGGGTCGTCGCCCACGAGGAATGACGGATAGAACGAGAGCGGGAGGTGCCCGGCGTCGCTCAGCCGGGCGAGCACCTCCTGCCGGAGCGCGAGCGCCGGAGCCCGCAGCGGCTCGGGGCCGGCTTCGGCGGGCTCGATCATCACGGCGACGTCGTGCTGGAAGTGCGCCCCGTTCGTGACGTGCAGGTCCAGGAAGAGCTCGGGATCCCAGGCGTCGAGGAGCGCGACGAGCGCTCGCGTCTCGGGGGCGTCGAGCTTGACGAAGTCGCGGTTGAGGTTGAGGTTCTGCGCGGTCGTCCGCCAGCCGCAGGATTCCGGGCCGTTCTGGTTCGGGCGGTGATTGAGACCGAAGCGCTCGTGGCCGTCCACGTTGAAGATCGGCACGAAGACGAACGTGACCTTCGACAGGACGCCGGCGGCGGCCGTTCCGTCGAGCACCTGTCGCAGGGCGATGAAGCCGGCGTCCTTGCCGTCAATCTCGCCCGCATGGATGCCGCCCTGCGCCAGCACGACGGTGCGGCCGCGCTTGCGGGCCGTCGCGGGGTCGAGGGCGCCGTCCTCCGACGCGATGAGGGCATGCATCGCGCGTCCTTCGGGCGTCGTGCCGAAGGTCTCGCAGCGGACGCGGCCCGGATGCGCCGCGGCGAAGTCGCGACAGAGACGCGCGACCTCGTCGTGCCGGCCGGTCTGCGCGAACTCGGTGGCCTCGGCGGTCGTGAAGAGGGCGGTGGGCGGTGGTGGAGGAGCCGCGATCGCGGTGCCCGCGGGCGTGAGCGCGAGCGCCAGGACGGAGGCGGTGCAGGCCAGGACGCGAGGGAGGGCGTGAACTCTCATGCCCCATCATGCCCCGTCAGGTTGCCGATTGCCGATTCAGCGAAGGGCGGCTTCGAGGCGGGAGACGAGGGTGGCGGTGGCGGGGCCGGGGAGGAGTTCGGCGGCGCGCAGCGCATGGGGGAGCGCCTCGGGCAGGCGGCCCTGCGCGGCGAGGGCGGCCGCCAGGTTGTAGTGGCCGACGCCATGGTCGGGCGCGGCCAGCACGAGCGCGCGGCCGAGCGATTCGGCCGCGCGCGCATCGCCGCGCTCGAGCGCCACGGCCGCTTCCTCGCTCATCGTGTCGGGCGCGCGGGGATCGAGAGCGCCCGCCTCGCGCGCGAGTTCCGCCGCGGCCGGCACGCGCCCGTCGCGCGCTTCGGCGATGGCCAGTCGCATGGCCAGGCTCGCGTGCGTGCTCTGGATCATCGCGCGCGTCGCCGCGTCGGTGCGCGAGCCCGCCGCCAGCGCGCTCGCGCGCCGCGCGGCGTCGAGCGCGCCCGTCGCGTCACCGGCCGATTCGAGCGCCACGGCGCGATTGCGCTGCGCGCCCGCGTCGGCGGGCAGGGCCTGCGCCAGCGCGAGCGAGCGCGCGGCCGCGTCCGGAGCGCGCGTCGTCGTCACGGCGAGCGCGCCGAGGGGCGCGGCGAAGAGCACGACCCAGGCTCCCGCATGCGCCAGCGCCGGGAGCGCGCGCGCCCGCGCCGGCGCCGTCCCGGGTGTCGCCGCGAGACCGAGGCCCGCGCGCGTTCCCGCCTCGCGCAGCCGCCAGATGAAGCCGTCGTAGTAGAAGTGAAGGAAGGCCGAGGCCGCGAGCACGCCCGCCAGGACGGTCGCGGTCGTCTCCTGCGGGAGCCCCTGCTGGACCCAGTTGAGCCCGCCGTACGCGAAGCAGAGCGCGACGTAGAGACCCACCAGCGCGACGCGCGGCCGGAAGAGCCCGCGCACGAGGGCGCCCGCGCCGGGATCCGCCTGCGCGCGCTTGCGGTTGAACAGCCAGACGATGCTGAGGTACTGCACGTCGTGGAACGCCTCGAACAGCACGACCGCGAGGAGCAGATCCTCGATCACGACGTTGGCGTACGCGAAGAAGGCGATGGACGTCACGAGCAACGTGACCTTGAGGATGCTCGGCGGCTGGCCGGCGCGGGCGTTCCGCGCGGCATTCGCGATCCACGCGATCGTCAGCGCGATCGCCAGCGCGACGAGTCCCGCGCGCACGGCGCCCAGGACACCCGCGGGCGGGGCCGGCAGGCCCGCCTGGAGCGCGTGGTCGAGGATGAAGTGCGTGCGCGTGTCGGAGAGCGCGAGCACGGTGCCGAACCACGTCAGCGCCAGCAGGCGGTCGAGCGTCGCCGTCAGGCGTCCCGTCGAGCCGACCTTGGCGTCGTAGATGCGCGCGAATCCGTGGATCTGCATCGCGCCGTGCCAGGCGCCCCATGCGAACACGGCCAGGATCAGCGCCGCCTTTGCCTCGAAGGCCAGGAACACGCAGGCCACCACGAGCAGGATCGGCGCCAGCACGAACCGCGCCCGGAACCTCGCGAACAGCGAGCGGTCACCGTAGGCGCGCATCATGCCCGGCAGGTGGTGACCCACGGCGCCGAAGCTCGCGACGAAGAGGTAGATCTGCGCCGAGGACCACGCCTGGTGCGCCAGCAGCACCGCCGGGATGATGATGACCGGCGTGCCGATGAAGAGCAGGAAGTCCAGGCCGGGCCCGAGGATCGTGCGCCCGCCCGGCGGGCGCCGCGCGGCTGGCGTCGCGCCGCCTCGCGCGCGCGTCATGACCCGTCCCTCCGCCGGTACACGCCCCACGTGATTCCCGAGAGTCCGTCGTGCGGGAAGGTCCGCATTAGCTCGTAGCGCGCGCCGCCGCGGATCGTGATCTCGGGGGCGGCCGCGGCGCGTGGCCGGAAGTCCTCCGTCAGCAGGAAGTCAGGCGGGTCGGTCACCGCGGCGCTGCCGGGCGCGGGCGTCAGTCGGGGCAGCCCTGTCAGCTCTCGCCGGTAGTACCAGAGGTTCACGCCGAGCCGGAAGTCGTTGTCCGCGCCGACGGTCACCGAGGACTCTCCGGCCGCGCTCGCGCGGATGAGCCGGAGCGCGGCGCCGGCGTCCCCGCGTCCGACCAGGATGAGCCGCGCGTCCGCGACGAGGTTGCTCGCGATCAGGAGCGCGAGCCCCGCGGCTGCGCCGATCCGGAGGCGGCCGCCGCGCGCGAGTCCCTCCGCCACGAGGGCCGCGAGCGGCGCGAAGGCCAGCGCGCACGGCAGCAGGAAGTAGCGCGGGACCAGGTACGGCGGATGGAGGAGCAGGACGGTCGCTCCGGGGATCACGACGCCGGCGATCACGATCAGTCCGGCGTCGGCCTCGCGACGGAGCGCCATGACGGCGAGTCCCCCGAGCGCCATGATGGCGACGAGCGCGGCGAGCGTCCACGCGCCCGCGCCCTCGGACGGCCCGCCCGCGACGTGGGAGAGAGCCGCGATCGCGGAGAACGTCCCCGGGTTGGGGACGCCGCCGCCAATGGTCATGTCGCGCGCGCGCCCGAACCAGAGCGCCGCGATGGTCAGCGCCGGGACGGCGTGGATGCGCGCGAAGAGCGCGAGAGCGGCGCGGTCCATGCTCCAGGCCGCGCGCAGCGCGCCCCAGGCGATCGCCCCGGCCGCGACGAACACGAAGCTGAGATGCGCGAGGAGGCCGCCGAGCACCAGGAGCCACACGCCCGCGGCCGCGCCCCAGCGCCCGGACCCTTCGGCGCGCCGCAGGACCAGCAGCATGGCGTAGGTCAGGCAGGTCGCGAGCGCGTAGCCGCGCGCTTCCGACCCGTACTGCACCATGAGGATGCTGGCGGCTCCCAGCCCGCCAGCGACCAGGCCCTCGACCCGGCAGGCGCGCGATCGCCAGAGGACGAGCAGCAGGACCGCGAGGCTCCCCGCCGCGACCGACGGCAGCCTGAGAACCCAGGCGGGCGCCGCGTCGCCCGCCAGTCGCAGCCAGAGCGTGTTGAAGACGTGGTTGTTGTCGTGGTTGATGCCGACCAGGATGTCCCACGGGCCCGATGCGAACTGCGCGAGCCCGACCGAGAAGATCTCGTCGATCCACGGGGCGCCGCCGCTCGCGGCCAGGCGGAGCGCCGCGGCCACGGCGACGAGGCCTCCGAGCGCCGCGATCCACCGGGGAGTCGCGGAGCCGCGGCCGGCATCGTCGCCGGGAAAGGGAGTGATCGCCATTCCTGACGAGGCTACAACGGCGCGGGCACGCGCGTCAGGCGAGAACGGCCGTGCAATGCGCGCATCGGCGCGCCTTGATCGGGATCGGGCTCAGGCACTCCACGCAGTCCTTCTTGTCCGGCGGCGGCGCCGGCGCCGGTTCGGTGCGCTTCATCCGGTTGATCGTCCGGATGGCCAGGAAGAGAACGAACGCGATGATCGCGAAGTCGAACGTGGCTTGCAGGAAGACGCCGTAGTTGAGCGTCGCGATCCCCATCTCCTTGGCGCTGGCCAGCGATTCGGGACGGACGTTCCCCGACAGCGTGTAGAACAGGCTCGTGAAGTCCACGTCCCCGAGGATCTTCCCCAGGACGGGCGTGATGACGTCGGCGACGAGCGAGCTGACGATCTTGCCGAAGGCGGCGCCGATGATGACGCCAACGGCCATGTCCACGACGTTGCCCCGGAGCGCGAACTCCTTGAATTCCTTGACGAACGACATGCGAAAGCTCCCTGATGCCTCCTCGCGGGATGCGAGAAAGTCGCCGCCAGCGTACCCTCTGCGGCGGTCCTGCTTCAGCAGGCCGCCATCCGTCCAGGAGTCCCTCATGCCGCTCTCGCCGTCGCGCCCTTTCTCTCTCGCGCTCGCGCTCGTCGCCTGCCTGTCGTCCGCTCAAGCGGATGAGATCGCCTCGCTCCCGCTGGGCCCCATGCCGCGCGCGCTCGCGCTCGTCTCGGGCGAGGCGGGCCAGTTCCTGGAGCTCGCCGCCCACGCGGCGGAGGGCGGACCGGCCCGTTCCTTCGACGACATGATCGCGTCGCTCGCGACCGCGGATGTCGTGATTCTCGGCGAGCACCACGCGCAGCAGGCCGTGCACGACGTGCAGGCGCGCATCGTGACCGCGCTCGCCCAGCGGCGCGAGATCGCCCTGGGGATGGAGTTCTTCGAGACCGAGGACGACGCGGCGCTGGCCCGGTACGTGGCCGGCACGACGGACACCGACACCATGCTCGAGGAAACCGGCTGGTACGCGGCCGGCTCGTTCAACTTCGCCTACTACCGCCCTCTCGTGGACGCGTGCCGCGAGCGTCGCGCCCCGGTCATCGGCCTCAACGTCCCGCGCGCGGTCGTGCGCACCGTGTCGCGCCAGGGCTGGGACGCGCTCGACGACGCGCAGAAGGCGCTCGTCGGCGAAATCGGCGAGCCGGACCCGCACCATCGCTTCATGGTGGACGCCATGATGGGCGGCATGGCCTCGGCGAGTCCGAAGATGTTCGACGGCATGCTCCGCGGCCAGATGACCTGGGACGCCGCCATGACCCGATCGATCCTGCGCGCGCGCGACGGCGTCGCGAAGGGGCGGCTGGTGATCATCGTCGTGGGCATGGGCCACGCCGCCCATGGCCTGGGCATTCCCGCCCGGTTGCGCGCGGCCGATCCGGCGCTGCGCGTCGCCGTGCTCTGCCCCGCGACGGCCGCGACGCCCGATCCCATGGCGCAGGCGCATCCCGGCATGGAGCCGTCGGCGACCGCCGTCATGTCGGCAGGCTTCGCCGACTGGGCGCTCGTCGTGCCCGCGGCGCAGGGGGCCGACGCGTGGCCGACGTTCGGCCTCGGCCTCGAGGTCATGGAAGGCGAGCCGCGCGTGCGCCTGACATCCGTCGAGGAGGGGAGCGTCGGCGGCCGCGCCGGGCTCCGGAAGGGGGATGTCCTGCTGGCCATCGCGGGCACGCCCGCGCCGGGGACGGTCTCGCTCGTGAAGGCCGCGCTGGCGCGGCTGGCCTGGGGCGTGCGCGCCGAGTTCACCGTGCGGCGCGGCGATGCCCAGATGGTCGTGCCCGTGCTGGTCGTGGCGCCGGCGGACGCGCCGGGCCGCCGGCTCGAGTCCACGCGCGCCTCGCACTTGCTGGACGCCTTCGATCCGCGCTCGCCGCGATCGCTCGCCGAGGCGTCGCCCGCGGACGGCATGCCGCAGGCCCGCCTCGTCAGAGCCGGGCGTTCGCTCGCGCGGTTCGACATCCTCGATGGCGCCGCGCTCGCGCAGTCCTGGACGCTGGACGTGAACGGGCGTCCCGTGACAGGGCTGCTCGCGCGGCCCGAGCCGGACGGCGCCGTGCGCGTCGAGCTGGATCGCGGCGATGACGGCAAGGTCGTAGCCGAGCGCCGCTTCGACGCGGCGGGCCAGCTCATCGTGCCGGCGGTCCCGGGCGAGGCGTCCCGGGTGCCGGCGTCGGCCGGCTGGTAGCCTGATGTTCCGGCGCGACCACAAAGGAGGCCTCCCCGTGAGCATCCCGACCGACATGACGTGCCTGAACCTCCACGCGTCGCCCCCCTTGCTGTCGCCTCGCGCGGCGTCGAGGCGCGCGCCATGAGCGAGGCGGGCATGGGCCTGCGTCCCCTGGGCTCCAGCGGCGTCGCCGTGTCGGAGCTGTGCCTGGGCGCCATGAACTTCGGCAACACGCGCATCGGCGTGGACGAGAGGACCAGCCGCGCCGTCATGGACGCCTACTTCGAGGCGGGCGGCAACTTCGTGGACACGGCGGACGCGTACTCGGGAGGCGTTTCGGAGGAGATCGTCGGCCGCGCGCTCGCGGGGCGCCGCGACCGCGTCCTGGTGGCCACGAAGGGGTACTTCCCGGTCACGGAGGCATTCGGCGATCCTCCCGCCCATCCCAACGCGCTCGGATCCTCCCGCCGGCACCTGATGGAAGCGGTGGAGGGGAGCCTCCGTCGCCTCAATACTGACTACTTGGATCTGTATCAGGTGCATTGCTGGGACGTGAAGACGCCCATGGAGGAGACCCTCGCGACCATGGACGGCCTCGTCCGGCAGGGCAAGGTGCGGTACTGGGGCGTCTCCAACTGGACGGCGTGGCAGATCGCGGAGGCGAGCGCCACGTGCCACTGGCGCCTGCAGGAACCGTTCGTGACGGCGCAGATGCAGTATTCGCTGATCGTGCGCGACATCGAGCAGGACGTCATCCCCGCCTGCCGGCGCCACGGGGTGGGGATCCTGCCGTGGAGCCCGCTCGGCCAGGGCGTGCTGACCGGCAAGTACCTGGGCGGCCAGCGACCCGCGGGCGCGCGGATGGGCGGTGAACCGGCCAACGCCGCCGCCGCCACCTGGCGCGAGCGGTTCATGAACGATCGCGCGCAGGGCATCGCGCGGCTCGCCGCGGACATCGGCGCCCGGACGGGATCCACCGCCACGGCGGTGAGCCTCGCGTGGCTCCTGCGGCAGCCCGCCGTCAGCAGCGTGATCATGGGCCCCAAGACCGTCGCGCAGCTGCACGAGAACCTGGCCGCCGCGCAGCTCTCGCTGAGCTCCGAGGATGTCGCGCTGCTCGACGAGGCCTCCGCGCCGCCCCCGCGGTACCCCGAGTGGTTCATCGCCGGCTCGCCCCGGGCGCGGTAGGGCGCGCCCGGGCCGCGTCGGCCGCGGGGGGACCTGGCTCCGGGGCGAATCGGTGCGCGGCTCCGTCGGCTCCGAGCCTGGACGGGCAGCCGGCCGGAGCCTACGTTGAGGCTACCGGGAGGCGGATTGACCGTGCGGACAGGAGCTGAATCACCCGCCACGATTGCGAAGCGCTTGCTGCGGCTTCGCTGGGTGCGGAACGGGTCGGCGCGTGTTCCTTCCGGCTCGGCTGGATGGCTGTCGGCTCTCGCGGCGGCGTGCTGGATCCTGGCGGCGGCGCCCGCGGGCGCCGGCCTTGCCGAGCAGTGCGCCTGGCCGCCGCCGGGCGGTCCCGCCACGCACCCGGCGTCCGTGCAGGTCGAGATGGCGCCCATCGTGGCCGACCTCGATGCCGACGGCGCGCCCGAGATCGTCGTCATCTCGTTCACCGACGGGTTCGACGACGGCCCCGGCTGGGACGGCGTGCTGCGCATCCTTCGCGGCTCGGACTGCGCGGAGATCGCGTCGAACGCCGATCCGGGCTGCGTCACGTGCTTCGGCGAGCCGGCCTGCGGGAGCCTCGACGAGTCGGGTCAGGAGGGCGTGCTGTGCCCGGGCTGCGGCGTCGCGGTGGGCGATCTCGATGGCGACGGCCTGCTCGAGATCGTCGCGATGTCCGAGGGCGATGACAGCCCGGGCCGTCGCCGGCGCTTCGTCGTCTTCGATCACCTCGGCGCCTTCGTGCGCTGTTCGGAGCGCGCGCTCGAGTACGTGTCGCCCGTCGCGGCGCCGTCCCTCGCCGACATCAACGCCGATGGCGTGCCGGACGTCGTGGGGCACGGCACCGCGTGGTCGTCGGCCGGGAACCTGCTCTGGTCCGAACCTCCGCACGGCATCGGCATGTCCACGGCCGCGGACCTCGACGGCGACACGCTCATGGAGGTCATCACCGGCGAGGCCGTGCGGGACACCGACGGCACGCTGCTCTGGAGCCGCGACGATCTCTCGATCGGGTCGTCGGCCGTGGCCGACCTGGACCTCGACTGCGTGCCGGAGATCATCCTGTCGTCGCGCACCACGCAGTCGGTGCACGTCCTCGACGCCTTCACGGGCGCGACTCGCGCCGTGGCGTCGATCCCCGAGGGGGACTGTCCGCCACGGCGCGACGGTCAGGGCGGACCGCCGACGCTCGCCGACACCGATGGCGACTGCGTGCCCGAGATCGGCGTGGCGGGGTGCCGGCGCTACGCCCTGTTCCGCTATCAGGCCGGTCCCCCCGAGCAACTCGCGCTCCTCTGGGAGGCGCCCGTGGACGACGCGTCCTCGCGCTTCACCGGGTCGGCCATCTTCGACCTGGACGGCGACGGCACCGCCGAGGTCGTGTACAACGACCACCGCGTCTTGCGCGTGTTCGACGCGCTCACGGGCGCCGTCGAGCAGCAGATCGACAACTCGACGTTCACGCTCATCGAGTTCCCGGTCGTGGCGGATGTGGACGGAGACGGTGACGCCGAGATCGTCGTCGCGGCCAACAACTACGTTCTCGGCGTGAACGCCGGCGTGCGCGTCATGCACGACGATGCGGCGAGCTTCGCGCCCGCGCCGCCGCTCTTCAACCAGCACGCCTACCACGTGACGAACATCCTGCCCGACGGCCGCATCCCCGTCGTGGAGGAGCCCTCCTGGGCGCGGTACAACACGTTCCGCGCGCAGGGCCCTCCGCTGAGGTCGTCCGCCGGCCCGGAGCTGGTCGGCGTGCCTGCGGATCGCGACGTGGCCTGCGACGAACCGCTGCCGCCGCCGGCCACGCCGACCGCCACCGCCGGATGCGGCGACACCCCCGCTATCGATTTCGTCGAGGCGCCCGCGACATCGCCGTGCGGCGTCGTCACGCGCACGTGGACGGCCACCGACCGGTGCGGCCGGACCGACGTCGAGCAGCAGCGCCTGCGGATCGTGGACGGCGTCGCGCCGACGGTGAGCGTGCCCAGCGACATGACGCTGCCGTGTGAAGCGCCGCTGCCGCCCCCGAGCGCGACGGCGAGCGACGCCTGCGATCCGGCGCCGAGCCTCGCGCTGTCGCAGGTCGAGACGCCCGGGCCGTGCGCGGGCGCGCGGACCGTCACGCGCACGTGGACGGCCACGGACGCGTGCGGGAACGCGGCGGCCGCGACGCAGGTCGTGACGTTCGTGGACGCGGTCGCGCCCGCGCTGTCGGGCGTGCCCGCGGACGTGACGCTTCCGTGCGACGCGCCGCTGCCACCGGCGAATCCCGTCGCGACGGATGCTTGCGATCCGGCGCCGAGCCTCGCGCTGTCCCAGGTCGAGACGCCGGGGCCGTGCGCGGGCTCGCGGACCGTCACGCGCACGTGGACAGCCACGGACGCGTGCGGGAACGCGGCGACCGCGACGCAGGTCGTCACGTTCGTGGACGGGGTCGCTCCCGTGCTGTCGGGCGTGCCGGGAGATGTCACGGCCACGTGCGAGGCGCCGCCGGCGCCGCTCGTCAGCGCCACGGACGCCTGCGATCCCGCGCCGACCGTGAGCCTCGTCGAGCAGCGCTTCGCCGGGCCCTGCCTCGACGAGTTCGTGGTCGAGCGCACGTGGACGGCCACCGACGCCTGCGGCAACGTCGCCGTGGCGCGCCAGACCGTCACGGTGAGGGACGACGGCCCGCCCGTCATCGTCGGCCCGCCGGATGTCACGGTCGAGTGCGATGCCGTGCCGCCAGCGGAGCCGCTCGTCGCCACGGACGGCTGCGATCCGGCGCCGGTCGTCACGTTCGCCGAGACCCGGCGCGACGGCCGTTGCCCGTCGGAGTACGACCTCATCAGGACATGGACGGCGACCGATCGCTGCGGCAACGCCACGACCGTGACGCAGCGGGTGCGCGTGGTGGACACGACCCCGCCCGTGATTTCCGGCGACGAACGGCTCTGCCTGTGGTCGCCGAATCACTGGACGGCCTGCTTCAGTCCGCGCGACTTTCACCCCGAGGTGCGCGACGCGTGCGGCGGCGAGGTCACGTGGCGCTTCGCCGGATGCGCTTCGGATCAACCCGAGGACGCCC
Source organism: uncultured Thermoanaerobaculia bacterium (assembly GCA_964613915.1). Lineage (GTDB taxonomy): Bacteria > Acidobacteriota > JBCCFW01 > JBCCFW01 > JBCCFW01 > CAZTIW01. The sequence continues at coordinate 2,162 of CAZTIW010000053.1, read as the reverse complement.
TCGGTGATGGCGCCTTCGCGCCGGACTGCTTCGTGAGCGAGGACGGCTCCTTCTGCGTGCGATCCGAGCGGCAGGGCATGGTGGCGGCGGGACGCCGGTATGGCGTCCTGGCGGTGGCCACGGACGCGTGCGGCAACAGCTCCGCGCCGACGCTCATCGGGGACATCTGGGTCCCGCGCGATCAGCGCGAGCACCCGGACTGCCTCAAGATACAAGACGTCGGCGCCAAGGGTCACGGCAGGCCTTGAAGCGCTTCTCACGATTCGCAAGCGAATCGTGAGGGAGGGGGCACCAGCCGGTGCCCCCTCCCGCCACGCGGCCTTGCCGCGGGTAACGGCAAGGCGATGCCTTTCGAGCATGGCGGGGCAATTCGAGGCCTCGGGCCCTTGCGCGATGGCGGGAACGGGTCCAAGCTCTCCTGGCATCCATTGTTCATCAGGGGGGCGGTTCAGAGGTGAGCACCCCCCGTTCAAGTGGGGGTTTCCATGCTCGCTCTCTCTCTCCGTCGCTTTCCGCACGCGATCTCGGGGCTCGCGCTCCTCGTCTTCATGGGCGCCGCGCCGTCGCTCTCGGCGGCGACGCTGGTCGTGGATGATGACGCCGTCCAGTGCCCGGCGCGCACGCATGCCAGCATTCAGCTAGCCGTCAACGCGGCGTCGCCGGGTGATGTCGTGGACGTGTGTCCCGGCACTTACGCGCCCTTCCTCATCCCGTCCAACAAGACGCCCATCACGATCCGGTCCACCGCGGGACCGGCGACGACGCTCATCCGCGGCTTCGCGAATGGCTGCTACGGCATCCTGATCGGCACGTCGGGCGACACCACCGGCGTCACGATCGAGGGCTTCGACATCGCGACGCTCGCGACGGCATCCAACGGCTGCGACTGGTCGGCGATCTCGACGCGGTTCGGCATGCGTCACTTCGGGCTGACGCTGCGCAACAACGTCGTGCATGACATCCTCGCGCCGGGCGCGTTCAGCTGTTCGGGCTCGTACGGCATCTTCGGGTTCGGGCTCAACAACGTGCATGACGCGCTCGTCGAGGGCAACGTCTTCCGCGACATCACCAACACGGGCTGCGTGCCGAACGGCACGGCGCCCCGTCGCATCAACTCGTTCTCGAGCGCCGTGCAGGTCATCTTCGCCAGCGGCGCGGACAGCGGTTACGGCGCGGATCCCATCGTCATCCGAGACAACGTGATCCAGTCCGCCACCGGCTTCAACGCGCTCGGCGTCCGCATCAAGCGATCGCAGAACTTCGCCATCCTCGACAACGACATCGTCGGGCTGGCCAACGCCGACGGCACGACGGCATTTCCGTCGGCGACGCGCGCGCTCCACCCGCAGGGTCAGGGCGCCGCCGGCGTTCCCGGGCCCATGATCGCCTCGGTGCGTGGCGATGCGATGGGGAACGTGCTGGCAGGAGACATCGGCGTCGTGTTCGAGGTGACGGACCAGATGACCGTGACGGGCAACGACATGTCCGGCGTGGCGCTCACGCACGCCGTGTTCTCGAGTTCGGACAACAACTTCGTCTGCGACAACACGCTCAACTCGCTGGCCGACTGGCGCATCGTGGACGGCGCGGCTCCGCCCTCGACCGGCAACACGTTCCCGGGCGGGTCGGCGTTCGTGGGGAACTTCTGGTGCGCCCGACGCGTTGGCATTGACCTGCGACCGGGAAGCACCACGAACCAGGTCAACACGAATGCCAAGCAGCTGGTGCCCATCGCCATCCTGGCCGAGCCCGGTTTCAACCCCTGCACGGAAGTGGACATCGCGTCCGTCATCGTGCGGGGCGCGACTCCCAGCTTCACGAAGTTCGACTGTTCGGACGTGAACCGGGACGGACTCCTGGACTTCACGCTGTACTTCCGGGCTCGTGACTTCGACAAGCCGACCCCTGCCGAGTGCGCCGACCCGGCCGCCACGATCCTGCTGGAGGGCGCCCTGATGTCCGGCGAGCCGATCGCTGGCGAGGATCACGTCCGCTGGATCGGGCCTGACTGCCCCTGAGGCCCTCCCGGCCGATCTGGCCGTCGCCCGTCCGGGACCGCGCCCGGACGGGCGGCGGCTACAATGAGGCGTCGGGACTCGTGTCCCGACACCGAAGTCCGCATGCATGCTCCGCGGGTCTCGCGGCCCCTGGCTGCGTTGCTC
>CAZTIW010000052.1:7533-26303 GCA_964613915.1 uncultured Thermoanaerobaculia bacterium | reverse complement strand
GGGCGCGCGCGTGCCGCCGCGCCGCCCCCGCCGCCGCGGCCCGAGCCGCCGCCGCCGCCGCCCGCTCCGTCACGGCCTACCCCCAAGGACCCTCACGCCGTGCTCGGCTTGCCGCGCGGGGCGTCTGCCGACGCGATTCGCAAGGCCTACCGCGCGCTCGTCAAGCAGTACCACCCGGACCGGGTGGCGGGCATGCCCCGCGAGTTTCAGGCCGTGGCGCATGATCGCACGCGCGAAATCCGCGAGGCCTACGAGGCCCTCGGCCGCCATCGCTGACCCGCCAGCGGGCCGGCGGACAGGCTCGTGGCGCCTGCGCCCGCGTCGTCGCTCGCTTGACGCTCGGATTGGGCCGGTGGGATGCTGGCGAGCCCCTCATGAAATACGTGTTGCTGACGGACGCCGCGCTGCCGGCAGCCATCGTCGCGAAGGCCGCCCTCCCCGGTGAGGAAGTCACGGTCCTGGCGACCGACCGCGCCGTGGCCGCCGCGCTGCGTCGCGAGCGGCATCACGTCATCACCGGCTCGCTCCGCCGTCCGGCGACCTGGTCGCGCCTCGATCTCGACACCGAGACGCTCGTGGTGGTGGCCCTGAGCGATGCCGACGCCTGCTTGCACGCCGTCGCCGAGACGCTGGCACGCGTGCCGGACGCGCCCTGCCTCGTGCTGGATCTCGAGGCGCGCGCCGACGCGGCCGACTTCGACAGGAGCCTCGACCAGTTTCGCAACGTGGAGCGAGTGCGCCTCGCTGACATCGTGCGCGCGCCGTTTCAGCGCGAGTTCGAGAGCGCCGTGGTCAGGCGGCGCGTGCATCAGTGGCGCGATCACTTCGACCAGGCGGATCGCGTGCTCATCCTCTTGCACGACGAGCCGGATCCCGACGCCCTGGCGTCGGCGCTCGCGTTGCGCGCCCTGCTCGGGCGCAACCGTCAGACCGCCGTCATCGGCGCGTTCCAGCCCCCGACGCGTCCCGAGAACGTGCGCATGTGCGACCTTCTCGAGATCGACGTGGCGCGCATCCACGAGGACGACCTCCGCCGATTCGATCGCATCGCGGTCGTGGACACGCAGCCGCACATCTTCGGCGACCGCGTGCCCGAAGTGGACCTCGTCGTCGATCATCACCCGCCCCGTGGTGGCTACACGTCCATCTTCAGCGACATCCGCACGGCGTTCGGCGCCACGACGACCATGATGCTCGACTCGCTGGTGCGCTACGGCATCCCGATCTCGGAGCGCCTCGCGACCGCCGCGGTCTACGCGATCAAGACGGACACCTGGTCCTTCCGGCGTGGCACGGTGCCGGAGGACGTCACCATCTTCGCGCACATCTTCCCGCGCGCGGATCAGGCGCTCCTGCGCCGCGTCGAGATGGAGGGCTTCACGCTCGAGACGATGAAGGCGATCTCCCAGGTCGCGCTGAACGCCGAGCTCGTGGGAGGGTTCCTCCACGCTCACGCCGGCACGGTCAAGCGCGAGGATCTCGTGCCGACGGCCGCCGACTACCTCATGCACTGCTCCGAGGCGCGCTGGACGGCCGTGTCGGGCGTGTTCGGGAAGGTCCTGTCCATCTCGCTGCGCACCGTCGGCGCCCGATCGGCCGGCGACCTCGTGCAGGAGGTCTACGGGAGCCTCGGATCGGCGGGCGGCCATCGCGGCGCGGCCAAGGCCATCCTGGACATCGCCGTCGCGCGCGAGCGATTCGGCGATCCCACCAAGCCAGGATTCAGCCGGCGTCTCTTCAAGCCGCTCTGGGAGGCGGCCGGCGAAGCGCCACGCCGTCGCTGAGGGCGGCGCCGCGCGAAGCCGCGCGCCTCACCGCACCGGCACGATGCGGCCGCGTTCCAGATCGGGATCGCTCGCCAGCCGCGCGAGCAGCGACGCGCTCTCATCGAGGTCCGTCGGCAGCTCGATGATGGTCGCTTGCTCGCCCCGATCCGCGAGCCAGCTCAGAACGACCTCCGCGTCCACGGCGAGCGGGCCCGGAGCGCGCCGGCCGAGTTCCTGCAGGCTCGCCAGGAGCGCGGCGACGACAGCCGCCTCGCCGGCATCCGGGACCACGTCACGCGACAGGACGCCGCGCGTCCGGTCCAGGAGAACGACCTCGGCGCCGCCCTCGGCCGAGGGCTGAATGATCGCGAGGCGATCGCTCGCGAGGCTGCCCGGGGCGCGCCGGTCGCGCGCATGGACGTCCTGCTGCACGTTGAGCGCGGGCCGGAGTTCTCGGATGAGCTGCTGCTCGCGGAGAAGGGCGGTCAGCTCGGAGCCGGTGCGCTCGCAGGTCAGCCCCATCGCCGCATCGCGCACGCGGACCGCGCGCTCGTCGGCGCCCGGAGCGAAGTAGCTCGCGACGCGGCGGCGGAGGTTCGCCGCCTTGCCCACGTAGGCGACATCACCCTCGGCGTCCTCGAGGATGTACACGCCCGGCGCCTCGGGGAGCGCGCGGAGTTGATCGCGCCCGAAGCTCCGTCCGCCGAAGTCGAAGGCGGGAACGGCCTCCGCGTCGGCGGCGTCGCGCAGCTCGGTCAGCGGAACCGCGAGGAGCCCGGCGAGGTTCTCGCCCAGGCGCGCCAGCATCCGCGCGGCCTCGCCCGGAGATTCTGGCGGCGGCGCGCCCAGGATGGCCGCCGCGTCGGCGGGAGACCGGAGCGGCCGTCCGGCGCGACGCGCCAGCGGGCCGAGCGCGACGACCCGCGGCTCGGCGCTCGCGTCGAGATTCGCCACGAGAGCGCCCAGACGCAGCACGCGCCGCGCGGTGGCCGCCGAGAGCGCGAGCACGTCGGCCCCGGCCACGTCGCGCGCGAGCATCGCGACGCCATCGCGCCACCCGTCGCCGCCCAGCGTCACAACCACAGGATCGCCCGTGGCAGGCACGGGCGTCCACGCTGCGACCGCCGGAAGCGCCGTGGGCGACCGGACGGGCGCGAGCGCGAGCGCCACGAGACGCTCGACGCGCGGCAGCGCGCGCTCGACGACGTGGTCGCCGTCCATGGCCAGCCCCCTCACGTCGGACACGGCCGATGCCGCGAGGCGCCGCGCGAGCGGCAAGGGCGCGCCGGCGACGCCGAGGGCCTCGCTCACCACGCGCGCGATCGGGGCGCGGCCGCCACACGCAGTCACGAGGGCGCGCAGGCGGACCTCGATGCTCATCGAGCGGGACCGGGACAACGGTGAATGCCAGCGCGCGCCGGAGCGTCCAGGCGACGCGGGCCGGCGGGCTCGCGCGTGGCGGCAACTCGCTTGTTTCGTGAAGTTTGGACGGGACGAGGTGGGGCCACGCGGTTCCTTGAAGGGCGGGGTGCCGAGTGCTACATTCTCGCCCGTTCGTTGAAGCTAAGGGAAGAGTTGGGCGCGGGTCACGAACCCGGCCCGAGCCCACGAGCCCGGCCAAGCGCCGGGCGGCCACCTGCCCCGGCGAGTCGCTGAGGGCAAGAGGAGTTCGATCCATGACCGTGCATGTACGCCGGGCCACGATGGCCCTCGCTTCGCTGGGGCTCGCGCTGGCGGCCCTCTCCCCCGCCGCTGCCCTCGCGCAGGCTCCCGCAGCGCCCGCAGCGCCCGCAGCCCCATCGGGTCCGCAGCCCAAGGCCGTCGCGGATGACCTCACGTTCAACGCGGGGGACGTGCCCAAGGGCGACGTCATCACGCATGACTTCGTGGTCAAGAACACGGGCAAGGCGGATCTCATGATCCTGTCGGTCCAGCCCGCGTGCGGATGCACGGCCCCCGATTGGACGAAGATCGTGCCGCCGGGCGGCACGGGGAAGATCACGCTGAAGGTGGACACCGCGCGCTTCAAGGGCCCGATCAGCAAGACCGCGACGGTGCAGACGAACGATCCCGAGCTGTCGTCCTTCCGCCTGACCGTCAACGCGACCGTGACGACGTACATCGACGTCACTCCGTCGGAAACGGTCATGTTCCGGCACTATCGCGGCGAGGAGAAGCGCGAGGAGATCACGCTTCACAGCAACGAGAAGGGCGAGTTCAAGATCACCGAAGTCAAGGTCACCGGTGACGGCATCAAGCACGCGCTCGCGCGCTCGGCTGATGCGCCCAGCGACTACAAGCTCACCGTCTGGCTCGATCCTTCCGTCCCCGTCGGCCCCGTGACGGGCGGCCTGACCCTCCTGACGAACTCCACGAAGGAGCCCGAAGTCGCCATCCGCGTGAGCGGCACCGTCATGGGACAGGTCACGGCGAGCCCGAGCACGCTGTACTTCCGCGTGGACGCGACCGCCGCCGGGTCGTCGTGGACTCCGACCACGGACAACCTCAACATCCGCGAGCGCGGCGAGATTGGCTCGCCGGTCGTGGCGCGGCTCGCGCGCGAGTCGCAGCTGACGCTCCTCGAGGAAGCCGGCGAGTGGGCGAAGGTGAAGACCGAGAGCGGCCAGGCCGGCTGGGTGGCGAAGAAGTTCATCCAGAAGGCCGCGGCGGCGTCCGAGCCCGCGGATCAATCGAAGATCCTGAACCTGTCCTACCGCCAGGAGACCGGCTTCTCCATCATGGGCACGGCCGTGGAGGGCTCGAAGCTCGACACGGGCGCCGTGAAGGTCGCCGTGGAGCCCGTCAAGGCCGGTCAGAGCTACCGGCTGACCGTGACGTACGCGGGCGATCTCGACAAGGGCAACTACAACGGCACGCTCGTCATCAAGACGAACGACAAGGCCGAGCCCGAGGTCAAGATCCCGATCTACGTCGTCGTCATCTGACGCCCCGCGTTCGGTCCGGAGCGGGAAACCAGCGCCGCGTCGCCGCGCGGCGCTGGCGTGCCGGCGACGCCTCAGGCTGACAGGACAGCCTGCAGCGCCCCGGTCACGTCACCGTCGCGCTCGGGCGGGACCGTGCGCAGATCGAGAAGCAGCGCGTCGCCAGCGACGCGGCCGAGAACGGCGGGCTCGCCCGTCCGCAGGCGCGCGGCGAGCTGCGTGACGCCCACCCGGCCGCCCGCGAGCCGGATCACGAAGGTCTCGATGCGCGAGCCCGGCGAGGAGCCGCCGCCCGAGGTGGACTCGCCGCGCGCGACCTCCATCGTGACGCCGGCCCGAGACGCCGCCTCGCGCGACGCGGCGACCACGGCGCGCGCGCGCTCCTCGATGGCCGTCGCTGGCAGCGACAGTTGCGCCAGCACCGGGATGTCCTGCGAACGGCCGCTCGCATGCGCCCACAGCGTCGCTTCGAGCGCCGCCGCGACGAGCCGGCCGACGCGCAGCGCGCGATAGAGCGGGTTGCGCCGGCAGGACTGGACGGCGGCGGAGCGGCCCACGAGACAGCCGGCCTGCGGACCTCCGAGCAACTTGTCGCCGGAGAACGCCACGAGATCCGCGCCTTGCTCGACGCACCAGGGAACGCTGGGCTCGCCCGTGACGCCCAGCGGCGAGAGATCGGCCAGCGCCCCGCTGCCCTGGTCCATGAACACGGGCACGTTCCGTGCGCGGCCGAGGTCGGCCAGCTCGCGCAGCGCGGTGTCCTCGGTGAAGCCCACGACGCGGAAGTTGCTCGGGTGAACCTTGAGGATGAGCCCGACATCGTGCGCGTCGAGGGCTGCCTCGTAGTCCGAGAGGCGCGTGCGATTCGTCGTGCCCACCTCGACCAGGCGGGCGCCAGCCCGCTCGCAGATGGCCGGGATGCGGAACGAGCCGCCGATCTCGACGGCCTCGCCGCGCGAGACCACGACCGCGCGCCCGACCGCGAACGTGTTGAGAGCCAGCACGAGCGCGGCGGCGCAGTTGTTGACCACGCACGCCGCCTCGGCGCCCGTCAGTTCCGCCAGCAGGTCCTCGCAACCGGCCGCCCGTCGGCCGCGCTCGCCGGTCGCCAGATCCATCTCGAGGCTGGTGGCGCCCGCCGCGCGCGCGGACAGGCGCTCGATCACGGCCTTCCCGAGCGACGCGCGTCCCAGGTTCGTGTGCACCAGCACGCCGGTCGCGTTCAGCACGTCGGCCAGCGACCCGCGCGCCCGTCGGTCGAGGGCCTCGGTCACGAGGCGGGCGAGTTCGGCCGGCCCGTCGCCCGCCTCGCGAGTGGGATCCGTGCGGATCTGCTCGCGGCGCGCCTCGATCGTGCGCCGGACCTCGGCGAGCACGAGCGCGCGACCGTGCCGCGCCAGGGCGCCAGCCAGGGCGGGCTCGGCGAGGACGCCGTCCACGCTGGGGAGGTGCCTGAGGCGATCTTGCAGGCTCACGCGGGCTCCGAGATCCTGAGGGCCATGCCCGGGACGGGGGCCCCGGACCGCGGCCGAGGCAAGGCGGGTCTCGTTGCGGCGCCCGGCCATCGGCCTTACAGTCTACGTCCGACGGGCCGAAGGGTAGCCCGCGCGCAGGAGTCCCGGAATCCATGCCTCCAGAGAATCCCAAGCGGGGCCCGAAAGGGGCCGCCCCGGAGGAGCCGCCGAAGAAGCGCGTCAACTACTCGCAGCTTCGCGTCATCCAGGACGTCGAGGCCGAGAAGACCGAGCGCATGACGGCCGAGCTCCAGGAGCTCATCCGGCAGGTCCGCCGCGAGTACGACTTCTGGTTCAACGGGGTGAGCCCCAAGCCCCCCTTCGAGCTCCGCAACAAGCTCGACTCGCACGTCCGGCTGCTGCGCAACCGCCTGCCCAAGCGCACCGCCGATCAGTTCAAGATCGCCGTGGTGCTGCAGCAGTACCAGTCGCTCGCCGAGCTCTGGGACAAGTCCTCGCGCAACTCCGAGACGGGCAAGCTCACGCCGTGGATGGCACAGTCCCGGCGCACGCTCCTCGACGAGATCGAGCGAGCGAACGAGCAGCGCCAGGAAGAGGCCAAGAAGCCCGAACGGTCCACGTACCTCGCGCGCATCACGAAGCCCGAAGAGGACGTGGACGAGATGCGGAAGGTCTTCAACTCGTACGTCGCCGCCAAGGGCAAGGTGGGCGAGGACACCAGCGGCGCCGACTTCGACAAGTTCCGCGCGGCCCTGGTCAAGCAGACGAAGGCCATCATCGACTCCGGGAAGGCCTCGGCGGTGTCCTATCGCGTCGAGATCCAGGACGGCAAGGTCGCCATCAAGGCCAAGGGCGACAAGTAGCCGGTCCCGGTCCACTCCCCGCCGTTCCGCGGAGAAGCTGACGCGGCGTCGGCCACGCGCGCGAGGCGCGAGGCGGCCCGCCGGCGAGAACGCAGGGCCCCGGCCGCCGTCCCCGGCCCCCTACCCATCCTGGCGGCCGTGCGACATGATGCGCGGGCTCACGCCGCCCCTGACGGTGGCCCGCTCCCTCGGAGACTCCCCGATGACGTTCCGCAGCCTGATTCTCGCAAGCCTCGCGGCTGGCCTGCTCGCCACCGCCCACCCCGCCGCCGCCGAGGAGGCCGCCCCCGCCGCCGCCCCCGCCGCCGCCGCCGAAAAGGGCGAGAAGGAGTGGAAGGAGCGCGTCAACATCGTCGCGCGCAAGCCCCACCGCCACGACATCACGTGGCTGGACGGCCGGGATCGCACGAGCTGGCGCGAGTTCACGCAGTGGCAGGGCGTGCGCGACGAGCGGCCCATGGTGGCCCGCAAGGTCTTCGGCTTCCACGATCCCCGCCCGCACGTCCGCCGCGCCGAGCGCGTCGAGCGCGTTTCGCGCGGCCCGATCCGCGGGCCCGCACCCAGCGAGTGATCGCGGCTACGAGCCCCGTCTGGCGCCCGCCCGTCCCTGACGCGGCGGGCGTCGCCGTTTCGGGGGCCTCAACGACCCGGCGCGACCGCGCGTACTCTTGCCCGAAGCCGCGCTGGCGCGGTCAGGCCACGCGCCCGACGCCCCCGCCTGCCCGCGCCCGCCAAGCCTGACCCGCTTCCCCGATGATCCCCGGACGTCCCGACGTGCCCCGCTTCACCCTCGCGATGCTCACCCTGGTCGCGGCATTGGCCGCCGCTGGCAGCGCTCCCCCGTCCCGGGCCGCCGACCCCGCCCAGGTCGAGGCTGAACCGGCGCCCACTCGACAGAAGGGCAAGTGGCCGTGGTTCCGGAAGCACCGCAAGGCCGCGCAGCCGGTCCCGGCTCCGACCACGCCGCCGCCGGCCGAAAGCGTGACGGACCTCACGCCCGCTCCGGCCCCGCAGCCCGCGCCGGGCGCCGACCGCCCGGGCCAGCCGCGAACCCCCGCCCACCATGCCCGGCGCCAGCGCTCCACGCCCGCGCAGCCGGGGCAGCCCGAGAAGACCGCAGCCCCCGTGGCCGCCACCGCGCCCCCGCAGCTCGCGCGGCGTCCGCAGTCTGGCCCGCTCCCGCGAAGCCTCCGGCGCTTCGACGCGAGCGCGCGCGCCGCCGTCGATCTCCCCGGCGCGGGCGGCGCGCGGCCCGTCCGCAGCGTGACGCAACGTCCCTCGGCCGTGGCCGCCATCGAGCCGCTCCAGCAGCGCCTCGCAGGCATCGCGGGAACGCCGCCCGCGACGATGGCCGCCGCGCACGCCGACCTGGCTGGCGCGCTCCTCGCCCACGATCTGGACCGCGAGGCGGTGGCGGAGGCCCTGGTCGCCCTGAGCCTCGACTCCGGTTCCAGCGCGGCCTGGGCGCACGCCGGCACGGCCCTGCGCCGCCTCGGAGCGCTCGCGCTGGCTCGCGACGCCGCCGAGGAGGGCGTGCGCCTGCAGCCCGACTCGGGCGAGGCGCGGTACCGTCTCGCGCAGGCTCTGGAAGCGCAAGGCCATCGCGGCCGCGCTCTCGAGGTGTACGTCGAGGCTCTGGAGCTGGACCCCTCCCTCTGGCTGCCCGAACGGAACCCGGGCATCGTGAGCAACCGTCTGGCCCAGGACGCCGTGCATCGCCGCCACATGCTCCGCAACCAGAACGGCGGCGTGCTCCTGTCCGGCCCCGCGCCCTGACGCGGAGGCGCAAGACGGGATAAGTTTCGCCCGCCGGGCGGCAGCCAGGACAGGCGCCGGCCCGATGGAGAACGCCATGCCCCGCCGCCTCTTGCTCGCTGCGACCACCCTGCTTCTTCTTGCCCCGGCAACGACCGGCGAGGCGGCCAAGGCTCGCAAGGAGCGCAAGCCGCGCACGAGCCAGGCCCAGGCCGCGGGCAGCATCGGGTGCGCGGAGCCCGCCGCCGCGGATCCCGCGCTCGCGGCGGGTCTCGACCTCTACGCGGCCGGACGCTGGGCCGACGCCGCGACGGCGCTCCTGACCTGGTCCGAAGCGGCGGGAGCGGAGCAGGATCCCGCGGCAGCGAAGGGCTTCTACTCCCTTGCCTACGCCCTGCGCGCCGCGCGCGGCGCGAACGCCGGCATCCCCGCGCTCGCTCGCGCGGAGGCGCTGCTCGTCGCGCGGACGGCGGAGTCGCCGACCCTGGAGGCCTGGTACTACCTGCAGGGCGTCCACCAGATGCGCGGCAACACGCAGGCGCAGCTCGAGACGATCTCGAAGGCCCTGCAGGCGCTCGACGCCGGCTCGCTGTGCAAGACCCCGGCGGGCGACGACTGGTTCCGGATCGCCCGGCTGCACGGGTTCGCCGGCAACAGCGATCGCAAGGCCGAAGCGCTGCGCGCGGCCGCCGCGGCCTACGATGCGCTCCCCGCCGACGCGCCGGCTTCGGCCTCCGCGTACAGGGCGCTGGTCAGCAATGAGCTCGGCGAGGCCGCCCTCGTGAGCAACGATCTCGTGGAGGCCGAGAGGCACCTGGCCGTCGCCGCTCGCCTCGATCCGACGATCCCCGGCGTGCACCGCCAGCTGGGCCTGGTCTACCTGCGCCGCGGCAAGCTCGCGGAGGCAAGCTCGCACTGGCGCCTCAACTGGAAGCGCGAGCGACAGGGCGGCAACGCCTTCATGTACGGCATCGCGCTCATCAACAAGGTGCTCGTGTTCCGCGCCCGGCCCGGATTCGAGCCGGTGGCGGGTCTCTCGCAGTACACGCTGCCCGCGCTCGAGCAGAACGCGACGCAGGAGGCCAAGCGCTACTTCGAGCTCGCGACCGAGGACGCGCTGGCGCGGGACGCGGGGACGACGCTGCCTCCCGAGCGCGCCGCCGAGATGCGGCAGGCCGAGGAGCGCTCGCTTCAGTTCCTTCTCGAATACCTCACGCGCGGCAACGACCTGCAGGAGTTCGCCCTGCAGAACGGCCTCCTGCCGCTCATCCACGGACGCGGACTCCCCTCGCGTTGAGCCACCGCCCCTGATCGGGGATCGAACCGCGCGGCAAGGGGCGCCGCGCCGCTCCGCGTGGCATGATCGACGCCTTCCTGGAGGCTCCCCTTGATCCGGCTTTTCATCGCCGTCCTGCTGGCCCTGTCCCCGCTGTCCGCGTCCGCGTTCACGGAGGACACGCACCAGGATGTCGCCGAGCAGGCGGCCAGGCTCATGCCCGCCTCGCTGCGCGCGATCCTGGCGAAGAACCTCGACAGCCTGCGCGACGGGGCGCGCGCCCCGATCCCGGTGCCGGAGGATGGCCTCTACCTCTATCCGGATGGCAGCTACGGCACGCTCGACAGGACCGTCGAGGCCCAGACGCGGCGCGTCGCGGATCTGCTGGCCGCCCGCGCGCCGATGTCGCAGGTGGCGCGGGAACTCGGCGTGCTCTCGCATGCCATCGCCCTCGCCTCCGACCCCGTGCACGTGACGGCGCATGACGTGAGAACGCGCGACTGGGCGCCGGGCTTCGCGCGATTCGTCAAGGATCGAACGCCGCGATTCCACGTCGCGTTCGGCGGGTATGCCTCGCCTTCCCTCAGCGCGGGCGACGTGCGCGGCCTCGTGCGCGCCTCCGCTGAACTCAGCCGTCGCAACGCGCCGCTGCTCGTCGAGATGTTCCTGCTGCCGGACGGCTCCGTCGCGAGCATCGGCGGCTTCGACGACCGGCACCCCGTCTTCGGCATCGCCGCGCTCGGCTACTCCCATGCCATCACCGACACGGCGAGGCTGTGGCTCTACGTCTGGATCAAGGCCGGCGGTGACACGGCGGGACTGCCGTTCCCGCAAGCGCTTCCTCCGATGGCCGGCATGCCGTGATCGAGGTCCGGCGCGCCCTGCTGTCCATGCACGACAAGACAGGGCTCCTGGAGTTCGCCCGCGCGCTGCATGCCGCGGGCGTGCAGATCCTCTCGACGGGAGGCACGGCCAGGGCCCTCGGCGAGGCGGGGATTCCGGTGATCGCCGTGGCGGATCACACCGGCGCGCCGGAGATCCTCGGCGGCCGCGTCAAGACACTCCACCCCCGCATCCACGGCGGGATCCTCATGCGGCGCGACGTCGCGTCCGATCGCGCCGAGGCGGAGAGCGGCGGCATCGTGCCGATCGATCTCGTCGCGGTGAGCCTCTATCCGTTCGAGGAAACCGTCGCGCGGCCGGGCGCGACGGCCGGCGACTGCATCGAGAACATCGACATCGGCGGGCCGGCGATGATCCGGTCGGCGGCCAAGAACCACGCTCACGTCGTGATCGTGACGCATCCCGACGACTACGCGGTCGTCACCGCCGAGATCCGCGGGGCTGGCGGCGTGAGCGAGGAGACCGCCCGGACGCTGGCCGCGCGCGCCTACGCGCGCACGGCGGCGTACGACGCGGCCATCGCGACCTGGATGGCCGCTCACGCGGCGACCGAGTCGCCCGAGGTCATCCTGCGCGCCCGCCGGCTTTCCTCGTTGCGCTACGGGGAGAACCCCCACCAGCAGGCCGCCGCTCACGAAGTCCCGGGCGAACGCGGCGGCGTGCTGCAGGCGCGCATCGTGCAGGGCAAGGAACTCTCGTACAACAACATCGTCGATCTCGACGCCGCGTGGTGCCTGGCTCGTGATCTCGAGGCGCCGGGCGTCGCGATCATCAAGCACGCGAATCCGTGCGGGGCGGCGGAAGGGCCGGATCTCGCGAGCGCGCTCGCCGCCGCGCGCGCCTGCGATCCGGTCTCGGCGTTCGGCGGCGTCTACGCCTTCAACGTGCCGCTCACGGCCGCGGTGGCGCGCGACCTCCTGGACGGCTTCTTCATCGAGTGCGTCATCGCTCCGGCCATCGAGGCGGCGGCTCTCCAGCTCCTGGCCCAGAAAAAGAACGTCCGCGTTCTCGAGGGCTCCTTGCCGCCCCGCCCGCGCGACGGCCGCGAGTGGAAGCGCATCGCGGGAGGCCTGCTCGCGCAGGACTGGGACGACGCGACCGCCGCGCCCGCCGACCTCCGCACGGTCACGCGGCGAGAACCGACCCCGAGCGAGTTGCGCGCGCTGTCGTTCGCCTGGCGCGTCGTGCGCCACGTGAAGAGCAACGCGATCGTGTTCTGCTCCGAGAACGCCACGCTCGGCATCGGCGCCGGCCAGAGCAGCCGCGTGGACGCCGCCGAGATCGCGATCCTCAAGGCCCGCAAGCACGGGCTCGACCTGCACGGGAGCGCCGTGGCGTCGGACGCGTTCTTCCCGTTCCGCGACGGCCTCGACGCCGCGGCCGCCGCCGGCGCGACCGCCGCGATCCAGCCCGGCGGCAGCATGCGGGACGACGAGGTCATCGCCGCCGCGAACGAGCACGGCATGGCGATGCTGGTCACCGGCCGCCGCCACTTCCGGCACTGACGCGGGCGCGCGCCGAGCGCCGGCGTTTCAGGCGCGACTCAGCGCCGCGCGGCTCGACGCGACGATGTCGGCGAGGCTCCGTTCGGCGCCGTACCACGCGTCGCCGATGGCCTGCACGATCGCGAAGTACCTCGCGCGCGGCGCGAGCGACGCGTCGCGAGCCGGCGCGTAGCGCGCGAGCGCCGCCTCCAGCCCCTCGTCGCCGGCCAGGAGCCACGCCCCCGCGAGATCCCGCGCGGGATCGCCCACCTCGGCGTCCGCCCAGTCGATCACGCCGACCAGTTCGTGCGAGACGGGGTCCACCAGCAGGTGCTCGGGAAAGAAGTCCGCGTGCGTGAGGCAGCGGTCGCCCGCGCCCGCCGCGGGAGGCTCCTCCAGGATCGCGCGGCAACGGGCCACGATGGCCGCCGGCAGCAGCCGCGCGACGGCCGCGAGCCGCGCGAGCCCGCGCCGCGTCTGGCGCGCCGGCGGCTCCCATGGCGCGTCGGGAACGCCCGCGCGGAGCGCCCGGTCCACCGGGAACGCGTGCAGCGCCGCGAGGAAGGTCCCCGCGCGCGCCGCCACCCACCTGGCCTGCGTTCGCGACAGCGCCACGCTCGCCGCGGGCACGCCCGGAAGGCCGGGATGACGCAGCAGACCGTGCGGGGCCGCCTCGCTCGGAGCGAGGAGCCGAGCCGCCGGCACGCTCAGCGGCAGCGTCCCCGCGATCAGCGCGAGCAGGTCCGCCTCGCGCGACATCTCGGCGCCAACCTCCGCGCGCTTGGGACAGCGCAGGATGTCGCCACCCACGTCGAACACGCGGTAGTCCCAGCCCTCGCCCAGGAACCGGACATCCCTGCCCGCGAGATCCGGCGCGACCTGCGCCACGAGGCGCGCGATGTCCGCGAGCCCGAGAGCGTGGTCCGCGCCCCAGGGGGCGGACGCGTCATCCCCGAACATCACATGCCCCCGCGGAGCAGGAAACCCCGCTTGATCTCGTCGTCGCCCATGGCCCAGCCGCCGATGCCGACGCCCGGCTGCACGCTCATCGCGGCGGACTCGCGCCACGGGCCATCGGGCAGCGCCAGCTCTCGCCAGGTCCCGTTCCGGCACTCGATGGCGCGCACGCCTCCGCTGGCATCGGCCACCTCGCCGACGATCCACGCGCCGGCGCGCGCGCAGCCGCGCGGCGTGAAGACGCCTTCGGGACACTCCAGCCATTCGAGCGCCCCGCCCTCGCGCAGCAAGAACCCCGCGGCGTGCCCGGCCATCGAGCAGGCGCCGACGACCTCGGCGCCCTCGCCCATGCCGTGAAGCACCGCCGAGTCGGCTCCGGCGGGCAGGATGGTCTCCCACCGGCCGCTGAGCCGCCGGAAGCCGGTGCGCACGCCGCTCGCGTCCACGGAGCTCCCGCACGCGTCGCCGTTGGCGCGCAGGCCGCCGGCCCAGGCGTCCACCGAGCCGGGCGGCTCCAGGGGGGCGAAGCTGGAGCCGAGAAGCAAGAACGCCCGCGATCGGCCCTCGCGCGTGGCGTCGCCGATGATGACCCCGGCGGTCGTGATGCCCTGCAGGAACGTGTCGTCCGCCGCCGGCGCGCTGACGAACCTCAAGCGCTCGCGGTTGGGCGGCAGGACCACCCCCCGCACGCGTCCCCCGGGATCCTGCACGACCCCGACGACGGTGCCGTCCGGCCCCACCCCGTTGATCACGGTCCCCGTCTGTCCCGGGACATCGAACCACTCGACCACGCGACCTCCGCTCGGCCCATCATGCCTTCGGTCCGGGCCACCGTCCCTCTGCCCCTGTTCCCGGAGCGCCGTGCGGGGGCAGGCGCGTCAGCCGTCGAGATCGAACTCCATGCCGTCGTGGGCCGAGCTGACGTGGGCGGGCGATCGCGCGTCGATGTCGGCGGCGGTGAGCCAGTGTCCGACGTGCGTGATGACGGCGCGACGCGGGGCGCAGCGTTCGATGACCGCCAGCGCCTGGCCGAGCGTCTGGTGCGTGGGATGGGGGTGCTCGCGCAGCGCGTTCATGACCAGAACGTCGAGCCCCTGCAAGCGCTCGATCGTCTCGTCGGGGACGACGAGCGCGTCCGTCACGTAGCCGAACGAGCCCGTGCGAAAGGCCACGATCGGCAGGTTCCCGTGGATGATCGGGAGCGCCTCGAAGGTCTTGCCGGCGGCCTCGAAGCGCCCTCCCACCTCGATGAGGTCCAGCTTCGGCTTGCCCTCCTCGTACTGCGTCTTCTCGAAGACGTACCAGAACGTTCGCCGGACCTGCGCGTGCGTCTCGGCGTTCGAGTAGACGGGCATGGCGCGGCGCTGCCGGAAGTTGAAGACCCGCAGCTCGTCCAGGCCGAGGGCGTGGTCCGCGTGCGCGTGCGTCAGGAGCACGCCGTCGAGGCGGGTCACGCGATGCTGGAGGAGCTGCTGGCGGCAGTCCAGGCTGGCGTCGATCAGGAGGGTCGTGCCGTCGGCCCAGGTCAGCAGCGCCGAGGTGCGGAGCCTCCGGTCGCGAGGGTCCTCCGACGTGCACGTGCGACAGTCGCACGCGATGCTGGGAACCCCCGTGGAGGTGCCGGTGCCGAGAAGCGTGACGTGCATCGCGCCCTGAGCATCGCTCGCCCGGGGCAGGCCGTCCATGGCCCGCGCGTGCGCCGGAACGCGTGACCTGCGCTTCGCGCCCGGACATGCTGTGCCATGCCTCGCCCCCGGGTCGTGATCCTCGGTGCCGGTCTCGCCGGCCTCTCCGCGTCGCTCCACCTGCCCGACGACGTGGACGTCGAGGTCCACGAGCGCGAGGCTGAGCCCGGCGGCGTCGCGCGAAGCCGGCGCGTCGGCGACTTCATCTTCGACTACACGGGCCACCTGCTGCACCTGCGGGACGCCGGCGTGAAGGAGCTCGTCGCGCGCCTGTGCCCGGACGCCTTCCGGCATTGCGAGCGCCGGGCCTTCATCCACGCGCACGGCACGGAAGTCCCCTACCCGTTCCAGGCCAACCTCCACGGCCTGCCCGCGGCGGTCGTCGCCGAATGCCTGCTGGGATTCGTGCGCGCGCTGCTGTCGAAGGACAAGCCCGAGACGGCTCCGGATTTCGAAGCGTGGTGCCGCCGCTGCTTCGGCGATGGCATCTCGCGGCACTTCATGATCCCGTACAACTCGAAGCTCTACTGCCGCGACCTGTCCCGCATGTCCACGGAGTGGGTCGCCTGGAGCGTCCCGCGGCCGAGCCTCGCCCAGGTCGTGCGAGGCGCGCTGGGGATCCGCGTCGAGGGCATGGGCTACAACCCGACGTTCCTCTATCCGAAGGAAGGCGGCATCGATGTCCTCGCGCGCGGGCTGGCCGGCGCGGCGCGCGGCGTGCGCCTGCGATCGACCGTCGCGCGCGTGGATCTCGAGCGCCGCGTCGTTCACTTCGAAGACGGGCGGTCGTCGGAATGGGATCACCTCATCACGACGCTGCCACTGCGCTCGTTCATCGCGCTCGCCGATCCGCTTCCCGAGGAGGCCAAGCGCGCCGCCGCGGATCTCACGTCCGTCACGGTCTGCGGCTTCAACTACGGCATCGGCCGGCCGGACATCTCGCGGCACGACTGGCTCTACGTGCCCGAGCCCGAGTATCCGTTCTACCGCATCGGCTTCCCTTCCAGCTTCAGCCGGGGCGTCTGCCCGCCGGGGACGTCGTCGGCGTACGTGGAGGTCGCGGTGGAGCGGGGCACGCCCGTGGACCTCGATGCGATGGAACCCGGTGTGCTCGCCGGCATGAAGCGCCTGGGCGTGCTGCGGGACGACGACGCGATCCTCGCACGCGACCGCGTCGTGATCGATCCCGCGTACGTGGTGTTCGATCCCCACCGCGCCGCCTGGCGCGATCGCCTGCTCGACATGCTGCTCGAGCGTGGCGTGCAATCCATCGGGCGATACGGCGCCTGGACCTACTCGGGCATGGAGGACGCGATCCTGGCGGGACGTCAGGCCGCCGCGGTCGTCATGGGCCGCGCCAGCGCCACGGAGCGTCGCGCCGGAGATCGCTGAGGGAGAGCCCGGGCGGCCATGCGGGCTCGATGCGGCCGTGGCATGCGGGGCGTGTCGCCCCGCACGGAAGCGGGCGGCGCGCGAGCGAGCGGGCGCGCGAGGCCCCATGATCGGGGGCAAGCGCTCAACCCTCTCCCGCGCCGGAGCGTCCAAGGATCCCGTCTTCCCTTCGCCCGGAAGGTCCCGATGACCCTCGCTCGCCGCATGCTCGCCTGCTGCTCCCTCGTGCTCGGCCTGTCCGTCGCCCCGCCCGGAGCCAGGGCGGCGACGCCGCCGCTCGTGCAGGTCACGCAGCCGCTGTCGTTCACGCTCACCCAGGGAGCGACGACCTCGCAGATCCAGGCGGTCGAGCGCGCGCAGTCCGGCGCGTCGTTCTACAACTATTTCAGCGCCTCGAGCCACACGGGATTCGAAGCGCCGTGGGAGAGCAAGCTCTTCCTGTACCGCGACACGACCACGGGCGAGCTGAGCCTCTTCTTCACGCACAACATCGATCGCGACACGAGCGGCATCGCCACCGGGCCGGGCGCCGTCACGCTGGACCTCGCGGGCGTGCCGGCCGGCGCCTACGTGTCGCAGAGCGATGATCCCAGCGGGCCCGGCGGCATGCCGGAGTTCACGCTCGCGCGCGAGCCCGAGGGCCGCTGGAACTACCAGGAAAACACGGACGGCGGCGTGCTCGCGGGTCTTCCGACCGCGAGCCCCTGGTGCATCACGGTCACGCCCCAGCTGTTCAGCAACGTCATCTCATGGGTGTACCACTTCTCCTCCGGCAGCTCGATCCCGCTCGACATGACCGAGCCCGTGACGATCTGCTTCGAGCCCCCGCTCGAGATCAACGTGCTGGACATTGACGAGGGCAAGGACGCCTCTCTCTCGGGCGTCTTCGACGACCCGGACGCCTTCGAGACGCACGCCGCCACCTGGACGTTCGGCGATGGCACGTCGTCCCCGGCCCCCTACTCGCCTGGCGTGGGGTTCACGCACCACGACGTCGCCCCCGTGTTCCACTTCTACGGGGACGACGGGGAGTACACGGCGACGCTCACGGTCCTCGACTCGGGCGGACTCTCGGGCGCTGCCGACGTGCTCGTGCGCGTCGCGAACGTCGCGCCCACCGTCGGCCTCGCGCCATTCTTCTCGACATCCATCGGCACCCTGCTGACGATGAACGCCGACGCGACGGATCCCGGCAGCGACGACCTCGAGTTCACCTGGGACTTCGGCGACGGGAGCCCCGGCGTCACGTCGGTGCGCTTCAACGACGGCACCGGGCCGGATCCCTTCCCGAGCCCGGCCGGGACGTTCCCCTTCTTCGCGCAGGACGCGCAGTCCCACGCGTGGTGCGCCACGGGTTTCTACACGCTGACGGTCCAGGTCACCGACGACGACGGGGCGACGAGCACGCGCACGGCCACCGTGCAGGTGCTCGCCACGCCTGTCGGCACCGAGTGCAACGAACCGCCCGTCTGCGACGCCGGGAGCGATCGCGCCGTCGGCTGCGATGGCGTGCTGCTCGCGGCCACGGCCTCGGATCCCGACGGCGACCCTCTCTCGTTCTCCTGGTCCTCGTCGTGCCCGGGCACGGTGTTCTCGCCGAACGCGAACGTGCCGGATCCGCTCGTGACGTTCGGCACGAGCTGCAACGCGAGCTGCGTGCTGACGGTGCAGGTGCTCGACGGCCGTGGCGGCTCTTGCGTGGACTCGCTCGCCGTCAGCGTGAACGACGTGACGCCGCCCGTGCTCGCGGGCGTGCCGCCCGACACGACGCTCGAGTGCAGCGCGCCCGTGCCGCCGCCGGCCCCGGTCACGGCCACCGACACCTGCGACCCGGCGCCCGCCGTGACGTTCGCGGAAACCACGGTCCCCGGCGCCTGCGCGGACGCCCGCGCCCTCGTGCGGACGTGGACCGCGCGCGACGCGTGCGGCAACGAGAGCGCCGCGACGCAGACCATCACGATCAGCGACACGACGCCACCCGTCCTCGCGGGCGTGCCCGCGGACATCGCCGTCGCCTGCCACGCGGTGCCGCCGCCCGCCACCACCGTGACCGCCACCGACGCCTGCGATCCCGCGCCCGTCGTGACGTTCGCCGAGGCGCGCGTCAACGGCCCCTGCCAGGACACCTACCAGCTTCACCGCACGTGGACCGCCACCGATCGCTGCGGCCTGTCCTCCTCCTCGACGCAGATCGTCAGCGTCAGCGACACCGCGCCGCCCGTCCTCGCGGGCGTGCCCGCGGACATCGCCGTCGCCTGCCACGCGGTGCCGC
>CAZTIW010000052.1:0-7433 GCA_964613915.1 uncultured Thermoanaerobaculia bacterium | reverse complement strand
TGCCAGGACACCTACCAGCTTCACCGCACGTGGACCGCCACCGATCGCTGCGGCCGGTCCGCCTCCTCGACGCAGGTCGTCAGCGTCACCGACACCGCGCCGCCCGTCCTCGCCGGCGTGCCCGCGGACGTCACGGTGGATTGCCGTGCGGTGCCCGCGCCCGCGGCGGTCACCGCGAGCGATGCCTGCGACCCGGCGCCGGCGCTCAGCTTCGGAGAGGTCCGCGTGGACGGCCCGTGCGCCGGAACGTACCTCTTGCTCCGCACGTGGACCGCCACCGATCGCTGCGCCAACGTCGCGAGCGCCGTCCAGCGCGTCAGCGTCCGCGACACGACGCCCCCCGTCGTGGAGCCGGGCTCCGGCGGATCCCACTGCCTCTGGCCGCCCAACCACAAGCACGTCCGCTTCGACGCCGCCGACTTCGCGCCAATCATCGCGGACGACTGTTCCCCGCCGATCGGATGGCGCTTCCACGGCTGCGCCTCGAACCAGCCGGATGATGCGCGCGAAACCGACGCGACGTCGCCCTACAACGGCGACGGCCACACGGTGGACGACTGCATCGTCGCGCCCGACGGCTCGTGGTTCTCGGTGCGCGCCGAGCGCGCCGGCACGGGTCCCGACGCGAAGGACGGGCGCACGTACACCGTCACGATCATCGCGACGGACGCCTGCGGCAACGCCAGCGCGCCCACGGCCATCGGCGCCGTGAGGGTCAGCCACGACCAGCGCCACCACGACACGGGTTGCCGACGCGGGACGACCGGCAACCGCTGAGTCCCCGCCGAGACGGGGGGCTCCTCACCCCCGCAGTCCCAGGTCCTTCATCTTCATCTGCAGGCCGCGCCGCGACAGGCCGAGCGCCTCGGCGGCGCGCGTGACGTTCTGGCCGGTGTCGTCGAGCGCGCGCTCGATCACCGCGCGCTCGGCCTCCGCCGTGGCGGCCTTGAGCGGCGAGACGCCGGGCGAGGCGGGGGCCGGCGGCGGCGCGATGCCGAAGTCCGCGACGGACAGCTCCGGCCCGTCGCCGAGCAACACGGCGCGCTCGACGGCGTGTTCGAGCTCGCGGATGTTCCCGCGCCACGGCTGCGCCGCGAGGGCCTCGAGCACGCCGTCCGCCACGCGCGGCACGGTCCGCTGGAAGCGCGCCGCGTGCTTCCCGAGAAACAGATCGAGGAGCTCCTCGATGTCCTCGCGGCGCTCGCGGAGCGGCGGCAGGGCGATCTCGATCACGCGCAGGCGGTAGAGCAGGTCCTCCCGGAAGCGCCCGTCGGCCACGAGGTCCGCCAGGTTCCGGTGCGTGGCCGCCACGAGACGCACGCTGACCTTCCGCGACGCCGTGGCGCCGAGGGGATCGACGCTCCCGTCCTGCATGACGCGCAGGAGCTTGACCTGCGCGGATGCCGGAAGCTCGCCGATCTCGTCGAGGAAGAGGGTCCCGCCGTCCGCGATCTCGAAGCGACCCGGCTTGCTTCGATCGGCGCCGCTGAACGCGCCCTTCTCGAAGCCGAAGAGCTCCGACTCGACCAGCGTCTCGGGGAGCGCTCCGCAGTTCAGGCGCACGAGCGGACCCGCCGATCGCGGCGAGAGGCCGTGGAGCGCCTCGGCGACGAGCTCCTTGCCAGTGCCGGTCTCTCCCGTCACGAGCACGGTCGCGTCCGTCGGCGCGACGCGGCGGATGAGCGAGCGCACGCGCTCCATCGCGGCGCTCCCGCCGGCCATCCCGAGATCCCGGCGACCGGAGAACGGCCCCTGGACGTCCTCGCGGTTGCAGCGCGCCTGCTGCAGCGCCGCGGCGACGGCCTGCAGCACGCGATCCTTGTCGAATGGCTTCGTCAGGAAGTCGTGCGCCCCGTCGCGCACCGCCTGCACCGCGAGATCGATCGTCCCGTGCGCCGTCAGCACGATCACGGGGATCTCGGGAAAGTCGCGCCGCAAGGCGCGCAGCAGCTCGCTGCCGTCGAGGCGCGGCATGCGCAAGTCCGTGATGACGACGTCGGGGTCGAGGGCGCGCACGAGCGCGAGCGCCTCCTGGCCATCCGCCGCGCGCGCGGTCGAGTAGCCCGCGTTGTCGAGCGCCGCGGACAGGACCTTGCGCATGGCGGGCTCGTCATCCACCATCAGGATCTGGGCGGTCACGAAGCCTCCGATTCGCCGGGCCGACCGGCCGGGCCATCATGCCCGCTGGCGGCGCGGATCGGGAGTGCGAGCACGAACGCCGTCCCGCGCGGCGACAGGTCCTCTGCGGTGATGCGACCGCCGTGCACCGCGGCGACGCGGGCCACGAGGGGAAGACCGAGACCCGTGCCGTCGGGGCGCGTCGTCACGAAGGGCTCGAAAAGGCGCTCGCGCACCATCGGCGCGAGACCGGGCCCGTCGTCCTCGACGCGAACGACGGCTTCACCGCCACCTGCGGACACGATGAGCCTCACGGTGCCGCGCTCGCCCGCGGCCTGCCGCGCGTTGCGCACGAGATTCGCGAGGGCGCGCGCGAGCAGGTCCTCGTCCGCCGCCAGCTCCGGGCTGGCCTGCGCGACGACCTCGACGGAGCCCTGTCCGGCGAGGCGCGCCTGCGCCGCGATCCGCCGGGCCAGGTCCGCCAGGCGCACGGGTCGCAGGGCGGGCGGCCTCGGCTTCGCCCACTCGAGGAAGTCGCCGAGGACCCGTCCGAGTCGCTCGCTCTCGCTGTCAATGACGTCGATCATCGCGCGCTCCTGTGCCGGATCGCGCGCCTCCGCGAGCACCTGCGCGGCGCCACGGATCGCGCCGAGCGGGTTCCGCACGTCGTGCGCGAGCGAGGCCGCCGCCTCGCCCACGGCCGCGAGGGCTTCGCGCTGCCGCGACCGCTCGACGGCCTCCATGCGCTCGAGCGTGGCGAGGGCCTGATGCCCGAACGCCACGAGCGCCGATGCCGTGGGTCCCGCGACGTAGGCGCCCGGCTCGCCCCCGCCCAGCGTGGCCACGCCGAGCAGGCGCCCCTCGCGCAGGAGCGGAGCGGCGATCTCGCAGCCCAGCCGATCGAGATCCACGAGCGCCTCGGTCGCGAGCTGGCGCCTGCTCGCGTCGCGCGACTCCGCGGCGTCGAGCTCGAGGAGCCGCCGCGTGACCACGGCCCGGTCATCGAGCATCACGCGACCGAGCGCGGAGTCGGCTCGCGGGGCCTCGGCGCCCAGCAAGAGCTGGAGCTGCGCATCGCCGGGGAGCGCGCGGGCGGCGCCCTCGATGACCCGCCACGCCTCCGCGGGATCGTGCGCGCTGGCGAGGTCGCGGCTGGCGTCGGCCAGCGCCCGGGCCGCGCCCGAGGCCTCCCCGCCGAGCAACGCCTGCGCCCCGGTGGCGACCGCCTGCAGGAACGGGCCCGACGCGGCGACGATGGCCAGGCACCCCACGAACAGCGCCAGGCTCGACCCTCCGGTGGCCACGAGGAGCCCCTGCAAGAACACGCTCGCCACCATCGCGCCGAGCGCGAGCGCGATCGCGCGGCCGAGCACGCGATCGACGTCCACGAAGCGCCGCCGCAGCGCCACCGTCGCGAGCGCCAGCAGGAACGGCAGCAGCGCGACGGCGCCGAAGCGCGGCCACGTCGTCCCCGCGCGGGGGATGAAGTCGGTGATGCCGGCGATCGCCGCGATCGCGGCCGTCACGAGCACGATGCGCAGCGAGCGCGCATCCCTGCCGCCGCCCAGCGACATCACGTGAGCGCGCAGGCGCCACGTGGCGAGCACGAGCGTCGCGCCGACGACCACCGCCGGCACGAGGCCGGCGGCCCAGGGCCACCGACCCCGCAGCGCCAGCGCGCTGGCCCAGGCACCGAGCGCGAGGAGATGGACGCCCAGGAGCCGCGCGCGCGCCGGGCGCCGTCCCGTCAGCGAATCCACGAACCAGAGCGCCAGGGGCCCCGACAGGCACCCGCCCAGGAGCGATGCCGAGCGGAACACGGCGAGCGGCTCGAAGCCGGCGCGCCGTGCCGCCGACGCCAGGCTCCACGTCGCGAGGGCAACGCACAGCGCGGCGAACACCCGGGCCCGCTCCCGCCCGGGGTCGCGCACGAGCGCGGCCACGGCCAGCCCGAGCGCCCCGAGGCCAGCCGCGAGATCGGTCTGAGTGGCCAGGTCCATGCGCACATCATGCCCGCGCGGCTCCGCCGGCCGCCTCGCGGCTCCGCCGGCCGCCTCGCCGATCGCCGCGCCCGGCGGGCGGCCCCCGTTGAGGGAACCGCCGCGCCCCGACATGCTGCGAGCATGAACGCACCGATCCGACCCGTCCTGATCGCCCTCGTCACGACCCTCTTTCTCGCCGCACCGGCGGCAGCCGCGAGCGCCCGCATGACCTCCACCGCCGACGCCACGAAGGCCCTGCACGCCCTTTTCGACGAACAGTGGGAGTTCTGGATGAAGGAGGCTCCGACGTGGGCCTCGCAGCTCGGCGATCACCGCTACGACACGCTCTGGCCCGACCTCTCCGCGCAAGGCTTCGCCCGGCGCGACGCCCACGACCGCGCCATGCTCGCGCGGATCGAGGCCATCCCCCGCGAGGCCCTTCCCGCCGGCGAGCGCGTCAACCTCGACTTGTTCCGGCGGCGGATCGCCGAGGACATCGAAGAACGCGCCCTCGGGATGCACCTGTTCGCGCTGGACATGCGCAGCGGCATCCAGTCGGAGAACGAGACGGCCGACGTGCTCACGCTCGAGACGCTGGAGCACTGGCGCGCATGGGTCACGCGCATGCGGTCGTTCGGACGCTACATGGATCAGACGATCGCGCTGCTGCGCGAGGGCATCCGCACCGGCATGGTCCAGCCCATCGTGATCATGAACCGCGTGGACGAGCAGATCGCGCGGCACGTCGTGACAGATGCGACGGCCAGCCCGTGGTACGAGAAGTTCCAGTCGATTCCCTCGTCCGTGCCGTCTTCCGAGCACGCGGCGCTCCAGGCCGCGGCGCGCGACGCGATCCGCGATGTCATCGTGCCGGCCTACGCCAGGTTCCTGGACTTCTTCGTGAAGGAGTATCAGCCGGCCTGCCGGAAAGATCCCGGCGCGAGCGCCCTTCCGGGCGGCAAGGCCCTCTACGCCTTCCGCGTGCGCCAGATGACCACGACGGATCTCACGCCCGAGGCGATCCACGAGATCGGGGTGGCGGAAGTGGCGCGCATCCGCGGCGAGATGGAGCGCGTCATGCGCTCGACCGACTTCGATGGCTCGCTGCCCGAGTTCTTCACGTTCCTCCGGACGGATCCGCGCTTCTTCGCCAAGGACGCCGACGACTTGCTCCGGCGCTATCGCGAGGTCTCCAAGCGAATGGACCCCGAGATGACCAAGCTCTTCGGCCGGCTCCCGCGCATGCCTTATGGCGTGCGCCCCATTCCCGAGGAGAGCGCGCCCGACACGACCACCGCTTACTACACCGGTCCCGCTGCCGACGGCTCGCGCCCGGGCTGGTACTGGGTGAATCTCTACCGCCCCGAGATGCGCCCGCTGTGGGAGATGATGGCGCTCTCGCTGCACGAGGCGGTGCCCGGGCATCACCTGCAGATCGCGCTCGCCCAGGAAATGGGCGCGCTGCCGACCTTCCGTCGCTACACGGGTTACACGGCTTACGTCGAGGGCTGGGGACTCTACGCGGAAAGCCTGGGCGATGAGCTCGGCCTGTACGACGATCCTTACTCGAAGTTCGGCCAGCTCACGTACGAGATGTGGCGCGCGGTCCGTCTCGTGGTGGACACGGGCCTCCATGCCCTCGGCTGGAGTCGCGAGCGCGCCATCGAGTTCTTCAAGGCCAACGCTCCCAAGACCGAGCTCGACATCATCAACGAGATTGACCGTTACATCGGATGGCCAGGGCAGGCGCTTGCTTACAAGATCGGCGAGCTCAAGATCAAGGAGCTGCGCCGGCGCGCGACGGAGTCCCTTGGCCCCCGCTTCGACGTTCGCGCGTTCCACGATCTGATTCTCGCGGGCGGCGCCGTCCCGCTGGACGTGCTGGAGCGCAGCGTGGACGAGTGGATCCGCTCGCGCGCCGCCGAGCCCGCGGCGCCGGCGTCGGCGCCGGCATCCGCGGAGCCGTCGCCCGAGATCGAGCGCGAGGCGCCTGCCCGGCGCAAGAACCCGCCCAGGTGAGAGTCGTCCACCTCATCACGCGGCTGGACTTCGGGGGAGCGCAGCAGAACACGCTGCACACGTGCCGCGAGCTCGGCCGGCGCGGCCACGACGTGATCCTCGTGGCCGGCCCCGGCGGCATGCTCGACGACGAGGCGCGCGCGAGCGGCGTGCGGTACTTCCCCCTGCCGCGGCTGCGCAGGGAAATCCGTCCGTTCAGCGACATCATGGCTCTGCGCGATGTCGTGGCGATGCTGCGACGCGAGCGACCCGACGTCCTGCACACGCACTCCTCCAAGGCGGGAGCGCTCGGCCGACTCGCCGGGCGCCTGGCGCGCGTGCCGGTCGTGATCCACTCGGTTCATGGATGGGCGTTCGCGCCGCGCATGCCCGCCGCACCCCGGATCCTGTACCGGATCGTCGAGGCCGCGTGCACCCCGCTGGCCGATCACGTGATCTCCGTGTCGCGGCGCGATCTCGACACGGGGCGCGCGCTCGGGCTCGTGCGCGAGGGGCGCGCCAGCGTCATCCGATCCGGCATCGCGCTCGGCGACTTCTCGCCGCACGGCCCGGGGCGCGACCGCGTCCGTGCCGAGTGGGGCGTGGGCGCCAGCGACATCCTCGTCGTGAGCGTGGCGAACCTCAAGCCGCAGAAGGGGCCGCTCGACTTCGTGGCCGCGGCGGCCCTGGCCGCGCGCGAGGTGCCGCACCTGCGGTTCGCGTTCATCGGTGACGGCGAACTGCGCCCTCGCGTCGAGGAGGCCATCGCGGCCGCGGGACTCGCCGGCCGCTTCGTCCTGCCCGGGTGGAGACGCGACGTGCCGGAGATCCTGCGCGCGGCGGACATCTTCGCGCTGAGCAGCCTCTGGGAGGGCCTGCCCCGCAGCGTCGTGCAGGCGAGAGCCAGCGGGCTGCCAGTCGTGGCCACGGCCGTGAACGGAACGCCCGAGGCCGTCTTGGAAGGCGAGTGCGGCTACCTCGTGCCACCGGGCGACCCCGCGGCGATGGCCGCGGCGCTCGTGCGGCTGGCTCGCGATCCGGATCGGCGGCGCGCCATGGCCGCGAAAGCGCTCGAAGGCCTCGAGGAGTTCTCCGACGTGACCATGGTGGATGCCCAGGAGGCACTCTACTCGCGCCTTCTCGCCGAGCGCCGCGCGCGGGCGTGACCTGACCCGCATCCGGCGCGCTCTGCGCGGGGATCGTTGACGGCGCCGTGGCCTTCGTTCGTGGTCCGCGCTAAGCTCTTCGTCCTCCACTTCCCGCCAGCTTGCGAAGATTCCGGAGGACGAACTCCTCATGCACGCGCGCAGCGCGTGGCGGGAGGGGGTGAGGCTG
>CAZTIW010000051.1:0-27240 GCA_964613915.1 uncultured Thermoanaerobaculia bacterium | reverse complement strand
CGCCGGCCCCCGCGGCGCGCAGCGGCGCGGCGCCGGCGGGGGCGCGAGCGCCTCTCCCGCCCTTGCCCCCGTGGCCCGGGCAGGCGCCGGCGCCGGGTTCCGAGCGGAGCACGGAGATCAGTCCCGCCCGCCCGATGCCGCAAGCGCCGCCCGCGGCGGCCTCGCAGCCGCCCCCGGCACCTGCACAGCCAGCTCGGGCTGGCTCCTCGGCGCCGGCCCCGGCCGCCGCCTCTCCGATGCCGTTCGACCGCTCGGTCTACGGCGTCTATCTGATCGTGGAGCGCGGGCGCGACCGGGGCTCGGTCTTCCCGATCAACCGGCAGGTCACCGTGCTGGGCCGCTCGGGGACGGAGATCCTCATTGACGATCCCGACATCTCCCGCCGTCATGCGGCGCTGGACGTCCAGGGCGAGGGCAAGTACGTCCTGCGCGACCTCAACTCGACGAACGGGACCCTGCTCAACGGCGTCCCGGTCCAGTCAGAGACCATGGTCCCGAACGACAAGATCCGCCTCGGGAGCACCACGATCAAGCTGGTGGTGGGGGATGCCCGGGCGGCCGAGGAGCGCGCCCGGATCCTGGCCGAGAGCCCCACCTGAGGGCCGTTCCCGGGCGGCGCGCCCGCCCCGGCGCTGCCCGGTCCAGGGCCGTCGGCGCGCCCCTGGGGGCCGCCGCCAACGTGCGCTCCGTCTTGGCATGAGGCCATGGAACGGCCGCGGCGCCCGCTGGTAGACTGGCTCCAAACCTGAGCCAGACTTCTGCCAACCCCCCCTTGACCGCGCGGGCCGACATTGCTAAATTAGCAAATAAGTCGGCAAGCCCCCGTCAGGCTCCTGCCAGCTCCCTTGCGGGCTCTTCGAGCGCTCGCCGGATGGAGTCCCGCAGGGCTCAGCGGCCAGGGGCGGACCGGCTGATGGCCGTCCGGGTCGCGCGCTCGTCGGGCGCGCGCAAGCAAGCAAGGGTCAAGCAGAGGTTTCGAAGCGCACCCCGCGGAGCGGGATCCGGCGCGAAGGTCATCGGGACACCCATCTCAGTCACGAGCACCTCATCTCGCACGTGGCTGACGCGCCAGGGCCAGGGCGGCCCCGGCTCGATCAGGAGGAACGCCCATGGTTGTTAGACCGGCATCGAATCGCAATCGCGCCCTCGCGGGCGGCATCGCTCTGAGCGCCCTGGCCCTCTTCGTCGTCGCGGCAAGCACGACGCTGGCGGAGGGCGGCTCGGCGACGGCCGGCTCCTCTTCCGGACTGTGGAACCGGGTGCGCAGCGGCGTCCGCGTTCTGACCGGAGGCGTCCAGGATCCCGCCGGCTCCGGCGCGATTGTCGAGGCGAAGTCCGCGCGCGTGCTCGAGCGCGAGGCGGACGAGCGCGCCCGGAACCCGCACCTCGTCCAGGTCGGCACGGTGGCGTTCGATCCGCGGAAGGGCATCCAGCTCCCCGAGGGGCTCCCGGCCGAACTGGCCGCCGCGGCGCGGGCCCTCCCGCCGTCGCTGGCGGCGGCGCCCGACTCGGTGGACTACTGGATCGTGCAGTACGACGGCGCCGCGAGCGAGATGCGCAGCGCCATTGACGACATCAAGGCCGACATCATCAGCTTCATTCCCAACAACGCGTACATGGTGCGCCTCGATGATGTCCAGCTCCGCCAGATCCAGGTGGCCCCGATGGTCCGCTGGGTTGGCCGGGTGTTGCCCGGGTTCAAGCTCGACGGCCCGGTGCTGGGCATGCTGGCGCCCGCTCGCGCGGGGAACCTGCCGCTCGATCCCGTCGGCCTCGTTCGCATCGGCGTGACGCTCCAGCCGTTCATCACGCCGGAGCAGTACGACGCGTACGTCCAGTTCTCGAAGGGCATGCCCGGGGTGGAATTGCTCACCGCCGAGCCCGAGGGTCTCGGCTTCGGCTCGACGCTCCTGCTGGGCATCAACCCGTCCGCGTTCCGCGACACGATCATCCAGCTCGCGAGCCTGCGCGACGTCGGCGCGGTCTGGTCGGCGGAGGTCCCGAAGCCCCACAACGATCACGCCGTCTGGTTCACGCAGGGCGGCAACGACGCCGTGCAGGCCTCCGACTATGCGATCTCCGCGCCGCTGTTCCGCCGCGGCATCACGGGCCGGGGCATGATTGGCTCCGTCGCCGACGACGGCCTCGAGAACGACATGTGCCAGTTCCGGTACACGGGCGCGAAGAATGACGCCGCCTGGGTCGCCGGCCGGTCGTCGAGTCAGGGCGGCGGCGGCTCGGCCGCGGTGCCGGATGAGCAGTTCCTCGATCTCGCCGCCGCGACGCCGGCGGAGCGCACGCGCGACCGCAAGGTCGTGGCGTACTACGTCATGCAGGGCGCCGTGGCCTACTCGTCCGACATCCAGCACGGCACGTCGGTCTCCGGCTGCATGCTCGGCGACAACAACACGGTCCTGGCCTCACGCCCGCTGCTGCGCGACGTTGGCGAGCGCCAGAACATCCGCCCGTGGCGCCCGACTGGCACGTGGACGCCCGGTCAGGAACTGCGTCCCGACGTGGACGCCCAGGTGGACAAGGTCACCGACCCCTCCCTTCCCGGCGCCGACGATCCGCGCTTCCCGAACACGTACGGCAGCGCCATCGAGCATCACCAGGCGCGTGACGGCATGGCGCCGGGCGCCCAGCTCGTCTTCCAGGACATCGGCAACGCGACGGGTCAGCTGAGCTACACGACGACGCTCCAGTCCATGTTGAACCAGGCCAGCCGCACGGGCGCCTCCGTTCACAACTCGTCGTTCGGCAGCGCTCCCTGCTACGACTGCTACCTGGGGCCCGCGTCGAACGCGGACTTCCAGCTCTGGGCGCGCCGCGATCTCGTGGCGTTCGTCTCCGCCGGCAACGAGGGCTCGCTCGGCGCGCGCTCGATCGGTGGCGGCCACGCGCACGGCAAGTCCAGCATCGCGGTTGGCTGGTCGGATCGCGCCAACAGCAACTCGTGCCCGACGGCCCCGTCCTGCCCCATCCCCACGACGCGGCTCGGCCACTCCATCAACGCGTCCTCCTCGAAGGGCCCGAAGAGCGGCGGCGCCATCGCGCCGGAGTTCGTCACGCCCGGCACGGTCGTCACGGTCGCCGAGACCGGCAACCCCCCGGTGAATCCCGAGGACGGCACGGGCACGTCCGACGGCGGCTGCGGCCCGTCGAACCCGGGCGCGATCGGCGGCACGTCGTTCGCCTCGCCCGTGGCCGGCGGTCTCGCACTGCTGGTTCAGCAGTATTTCTGGGACGGCTACTACCCGTCGGGCAAGCCCACCGCGGCAGATGCGATGCGTCCAACGAACGCGCTCGTGCGCGCGGTCATGGTGAACTCCGCGCGGAACATGGAGGGCGCGCGCACCAACGACACCGGCAACGGCCAGGCGTCGCGGCCGAACTTCGGCCAGGGCTGGGGCTCGCCCCGCCTCGACGACACGCTCTTCTTCGAGGGCGACCCCAAGCGCGGCAACGTGGAGTTCGAGACGGAGCGCGCGCGGCTCGTCGTCCTCAACGACACGCCCAACGGCTTTGATGGCTCCGTGCCCCTCGTGCCCGAGCCCGGCGGCGCCACGCGTGACCGCATCCTCGCGAACTTCCGGCCCGCCCTGAGCGACCGCAACATCCACGAGTTCTTCCTGAACGTCGTCAACGACACGAACGGCGACGGCCTTCCGGATCCGGACGACAAGGCGAACGAGCTCCGCATCACGCTGTCCTGGTCCGACATCAACGGCAACAGCAACTCCGCGCCGCTCGTCAACAACCTCGACCTCGAGGTCGTCTCGCCCGGGCCGAACGGCGTGCTCGAGACGACCGGCGGCACCGTGCTCGGCGACGACGTCGTCTATCGTCCGCGCCCGTCCACATCGTGGGCGAACGGCTTCACGAACGCGTCGGCCAGCTCGTCCATCACCAACACGGGCAACATCACGGTCCCGTTCGCGGACACGGACCTTCTCAACACCGTCGAGAACGTGTTCATTCGCTCGCAGGACGTGGTGGCCGGCACCTACCTGATGCGCGTCGTGGCGCGATCGGTGCCCGGCACGGCCGGCACCAACGGCGGCTACCCGAACTTCGCGCTCAACGACCAGGCGCAGACGCGTGACACCGACGGCGACGGCACGCCGGACGAGGACGAGTTCGACACGATCTTCGCTGATCGCCAGGGCTACGCCCTCGTGGTCTCGGGCAACTTCACGACGGATCAGGGCCTGCTGTCGATCAACAAGTCGAACTTCGGCTGCCTGGGCGAGGAACTGACGCTCACGCTGAACGACCAGAACGGCGGCTCCTCGGATCCGGGCTGCTCGGGCACGCTCAACGCGGTCATCAAGACCACGACGCCTGGCCCGTCGTTCCCGGCCGACCGCGAGGTCGCCCTCTTCGTGGGCACGCAGCCCACGTACCGCTCGCTCAACCGCGTGACCGGCGCGAACGGTTTCGAGGTCCGCCTCGTCCGTGACCCGCGCGACGTCGTCCACGGCGACGGCATCATCCAGGTCGCCCACGGCGAGACGATCATCGCCGAGTACACCGACCAGGCTCCGTGCGGCGGCAAGGCGTTCGCGCAGGCGATCATCTCGTGCCAGCCCTCCGTCTCGGACCAGGGCTTCCTCATCGCCGACGGCTGCGACTACGCGGCGCCCGGCGATCCATCCAGCGGCCCGCGGCCTGATGGCTTCATGGACGCCGGCGAGCTGAACCGCTACGAGGTCTTCGTCGCCAACACCGGCAGCACCGACCTGCACGACGCGATCATCAGCCTCTACCCGGATCCGGCCAACGCCGAGGCGTCGAAGGTCGTCGTCCTGGATTCGCCGCGCTACATCGGCCTGATGCCGCCCGGGCGCATCGCGGACGCGACGTTCCTAGTCCAGGTCGATCCGGCCATGCCCCCGCAGTGGCAGATGGACTTCATCGTCGAGGTCGTCTCGCCCCGCGACGGCCTGCTGTTCCCGGCGAGCTTCCGCCAGACGCAGATCTTCGAGGCGGATGTCGTGAGCTTCCGCTACGACACCCGCGACCCGAACGGCGAGCTCTTCAAGAAGGGCCGCATCGAGGTTCTCAAGCCCGGCGTCCAGGAGATCCCCGGCGGGAACCCGGACGCGGACTACATCACGAACGAGCCCATGTGGTGGGATCCGGACGCCAACAACCCGGCGGACTGCGACATCCCGCGGAACATGTGGCCCGATCCGCTCGTGCCGCCGCTCGCGTGCACGCAGAACAGCAATCCCACCAACCCGTGGGACTTCGATGACTCGAACGATGGCTGGTTCGAGGCCGCGTACGACGGCGACCAGGTGCGCGTGGGCATCGACACGCCCTTCCAGTGGCACTGGAAGGCGGCTCCGGGCGGCGGTGGCTGCGGCTGGGAGAACGAACTCCACAACCAGCTCACCGCCGGGACGGATCCCCTGCCGGCCGGGCACCCCGATCGCGTCGCCCAGCCGTGGGGCATCTGGCACACGGGCGCCATCAACCAGTCCACGTCAGGCCCCTACGCGGGCCAGATGACGAACAACCAGGGCGTGCCGTTCTTCGACAACCCGCCGTCGCCCAACGACCACACCATCATGTGGGACCCGCCGCCCGCCGGCGGCGCCGACAACAACACGACCGGCCAGTGGTGCAACACCTACCACTCCGATCCCTCGCAGGGCACGTTCTACCGGTCCATGCTGCTGGCCCCCCGCCTGTATCGCGTGCACCAGGCCAACCCGCTCTACCGCGTGGAGTTCCAGAGCTTCGGCGCGTACATGCGGCTGGATGCCCACACGATCGACGGCGGCAACCTGGCGGCGCTCGGCTGGTTCATCCACAACCAGCCCGTGGAGCCGAGCTCGGTCACGCCGCTGGCCTACACGTGGAACCAGTTCCAGTACTACACGAACATCTTCTCGGACAAGGTTCGCGAGGACTGGAGCGTTGACGACAACTTCCTCGGCGACAACATCAGCAGGCCGAACGAGGACTTCGCCTACCTGACGTACGAGGACATCTTCGGCCCCGCGGCCGACTCGTGGAACGTCGCGTACGGGTGGACTCACATCCACTTCGATGGCCGCCCGGCCTCCAACCGCCCGTACGGCGGTGGCATTGACGACGTGTCGTTCGTCTGGACGGAGTCGCGCGACGACGCCGACCAGTCCGACTGCGCGCTCGTGGCGGGTGGCCAGCGCCCGATCGTGTGGTTCGGCGAGAACCGCTACAACGCGTGCGAGGGCACGCTGCGCATCAACCTCTGGGCGCCGAACGAGACGCGCACGGTCGTCGCGGTGGCGGTGTCGTCTGCCGCCGAGGATGTCGAGTTCGCGATCCTCACGCGCAATCCCGCCACCGGACGCTTCGAGGGCACGATGGCGTTCACGTCCGATCCGCGCAACAACGCGCTGGGCGTGCTCCTCGTCTCGGCCGGTAGCGTGGACATCGGCAGCGGCGCCGACCAGATCCGCGTCGAGTACGACCCGATGGAGGCCGATCCGGCCATCCCGGCCGCCGAGCGCGCCGACTGGTGCGACGCTGACGGCAACGGGATCAACGACGACCTCGACGGTGATGGCGTCCCCGACTGCGAGGACGATCCCCTGAGCCAGCGCGAGGTCCGCGACTTCTCGGTCATCAACTGCACGTCCGGCCGGCTGTTCCTCATCAAGCATGAGCTGCAGCAGGTCGGCCCCGGCGACGGCGATCGGTTCGCCGACCCCGGCGAGACCCAGCGGATGAAGGTCTTCCTGATCTCCGCCCTGGGCGCCGACCTCAACGACGTTTCGGTCCGCGTCAGCACGAACGATCCGATCTGCCTGATCCAGGACACGGTCACGATGGCCACGCTCCCGGGCAACGCCACGACGGTGGACACCGGCTTCGGCTTCGAGTTCGCCGTGCCCCAGGGCATGCAGACGACCGACCTCGCCAATCCGCGGACGGTGACGTTCCGGGTTGACGTGCGCGGTCGCAACGCCGTGAACCTGAACGAGTTCTCGACGGTGGGCGAGTCGTTCAACACGTTCCTGCCGCTGACGACCCGCCTGCTCGTGGACGTCGACCAGCGCGCCACGAACCCCGATCACGTGGACACGGTCCCCGGTCGGCCCACGACCCCGCCGGCCGGCACCTGGTTCGAGGGCTTCAACGCGGATCCGCTGACGAATCTCGGCATGGATCATCTGATCGCGCCCAACTTCCAGCCGGGCTGGAGAGACCCGGTGACGTCGGCGTACCAGGACACGACGTCCGACACGCGCTTCGGCATGGCCGGCAACAGCGGCTTCTGCCCGGAGTGCGACGTGCAGGATGACTGCAGCGTCACGGCCGGCAACTGCGAGTACTACTTCTCGCTGAACCCGACCTTCCAGCCTGGCTACGACCTGTCGCTCGAGCCACCGTGGAATCCCACGCAGGCCTGGGCGCACGAGGGCACGGGCTCCTACAAGTTCGGCAAGGCCAACGCTGGCCCCGGCGTGAGTGACCAGCACTACCCGAAGGGCGTGTACGCCTCGATGCAGATGCCCCCGCTCCGCATCGCGTCCACGGCGACCAACCCCGAACTGTCGTTCTGGCACATCGCCAACATGTGGCAGCCCAACTTCACGAGCGGCCTCAGCACGCCGATTGACGGCTTCGTCGTCGAGATCTCGGCCAGCGCCGTCGGCGTGGGCGACTCGGGCTCGGGCGACGACCGCGTGAACCGGTCGCAGCCCGCTCGGATCGCGTCGACCTATCCGCTGTCGAGCTTCCAGCGCCTGTCGCCCTACACGGGGCTCTATGACTGGGAGACGGACGCGCTCAACGCCTGCCGCGCGCTGTTCTGCCGGTACAAGCACCCGGTATTCTCGGCCCAGGGCGACCCCATCACGGTGCCGGCCTCGGCGACCGACCCCGAGCGGGGCGTGCCCGGCACGCCCGGCACGTGGAAGGAGTCGAAGATCGACCTGTCCGACTATCGCGGCATGGAGGTCGTGATCCAGTTCTCGGCTGAGGTCCTGCAGGATCTCGAGGTCCAGAACGGCAGCATGGGCTGGTTCATTGACCAGGTGCAGGTCACGGGCGTTTCGAACCGGATGGGCCTGTCCATCCAGACCGCGAACCTCACGACCGAGCCGTGCTCGATCACGGCCGGCTTCACCGCCCCCGATCCGTCCTGCTTCGGTTCGGACGTGCAGTTCCTCGACCGCCACACCGGCGTCGGGTCGTTCGATCCCGGCACGGGCCTTCCGTACCCGCTCGAGTTCGAGTGGGTCATCGGCGCCCTGCGGCTGCGCGGCTTCGCCGGCGCGGTCATCCCGGCCGGCACGGCCGGCGTGTGGGGCACCTACGACAACCCGCGCATCAACCTGCGCACGTCCGCTGCCGCCGTCGGCTCGCCCGGCCGCGTCTCCGTGACGCAGAACATCTACCAGAACGGCGCCCAGGTCGGCTCCGTGACGCGCGACATCGTCTACAAGGACGCGCCCGTGCCGGTCATGTTGCCGGTCACGGCCGCCTATGTCGGCGGCCTGACGCAGTTCACGGGCACGGCGACGTTCAACACGACGCTGGACCCGACCCGCACCCTGTACTGGGAGTGGGACTTCGGCGACGGCACGGGAACGGATGGTTCCGGTCCCTCCGTGCAGCACGTGTACGCCGCGCCGGGCCCCTACACCGTGACCCTCCGCGTGTACGACGAGGAAGGCTGCGTCGGCACCACCACGCAGCGCATCACCGTCACGGCGGCGCCGACGTTCGGTCGGCCGACCATCACGCCGGCGGCGGATCCGGACTGCGGCACGCCCTTCGGCAACGACAACAACGCCGACATCGAGGAGCTGATCACCGTCAACGTGACGTTCCAGAACACGTCCGCGACGGCCAACGCCACGGGCGTGATCGGCTACCTCACCTCGCCCGACGATCTCGTGGAGATCATCACGGGCACGGCCGACTTCGGCGATGTCAACGCGACCATGACCTCCGGCCAGCGCGCGTTCCGGTTCATCCGCCACGATGACGGCTCGGGCTTGGCGCCCGCCTGCCTCGTGGTGCCCCTGCAGCTCACGCTCGTCTCGAACGGCGGCGCGATCGTGCAGGTGCTGGACCTGTCCTTCACGATGGGCAACGCCACGAACGTCATGTTCGACAATGCCGGCACGCAGAGCGCCAACTTCTGCCGCACGACGGCCGGCGATGGCAACGTGGCCGTCGCGTACACGGGCGTCGCGGGCGGCTGCGCCAACGGCCTGGCGTTGCGCCTGGACCTGCGTGGCACGGCCCAGGGCGTGATTTCCGACCTGCGCGTCGAGATCGAGTCGCCGGACTTCCAGCGCCACACGGTGCTGTACCCCGGCGAGGGTCCCAACGCCAACGGCCCCTACACGATCGACTTCGCGTTCGGCGCCTCCAACGGCTTCGGTCCGATTCCTGACCTCAACGGTCAGCTGCAGGACACGGCCGGCAACCTCAGCGACGCCGTCAAGGCCACGCTCGTCTCGCGCCTCGTCGGCACGGGGATGGGCGGTCAGTGGCGGGTCATCGTGAGCTCGGCTCGCGTGGGCACGTGCGGCTCGGAGTACTTCGTGACGGTGCGCGAGTTCCAGCTCGAGGGCAGCAACTCCGCTGACCTTCAAGTCGGGAACCCGGTCAACTGCACGTCGTGCCTCGCGGGCGGCTCGGCGCCGGTCTTCGCCGGTGCCCGCGCCGTGTGCCCGAATCGCGTGGTGTTCTCGCCCGCGTCGGACACCTACATCTGCAACGGCACGCCGGACGTGAGCTACGAGCTGTGGGCGTCCACGACGCCCGGCCAGCTCGGAACGCGCATTGACGGCACCGCTCGCGAGCTGGATCCCGCGGTCACGGACTGCAGCGATGCGGCCTGCGCGGATGGCCGCTGCGCGTACCAGTCGCCGCCGGACTCGACGTTCTGGGACGTCTGCGAGACGCAGACCGTCTACTGGACGGTCATCGCCGTGGACCAGAACGGCACGGGTCCGCGCACGCCGAACATCAACACCTCCACGGCCAACCCCGGGGCGTATCAGACCGCGTCCGTGGACTGCACGCAGCCCATCGTCGCCGGTGTCTTTGCCCTGGTGAAGTCCGCTGGCGGGTCCTCGGGCACGCTGACGGCCTGGCTGGTGCCTCCGGTGACGCCGACGGGCGTGCCGACCTGGAGTTCGATCCGGCCGCCGGCCAACGCGGACACGTACCGCATCCTGCGCGGCACGTTCCCGACGCCGCTGGCCGTGCTCGGCAGCCGCCCGGCTCCGTACAACCACACGGGCTCGGTGTGCTCGTTCGCGACGACCTCGCGCGCGATCACGGCGGACCTGACGGCGCCTGGCTCGTTCTACTACCTCGTGCCCGGCGTGAACAACGCGGGTTGCGCGGGCATGGGCTACGACAGCGAGAACTCGCCGATTCCGGGCACGGGCACCGGCTGTCCGACGTTCCCGGATTGCACGAGCCCATGATGCGGGGCCGCTGAGGCACCTGGCGGCTTCCTCACGACTCGGGGCGTCTGGCGCGAGCCAGGCGCCCCGTTTTCTTTCGCCCCGCGGGGCCCCGCCGCGTGCATGCGGAGCGGCTCGGCTAGACTGTTGGCGTGGGCACCAAGCGCGAGGGGCAGGAGCAGACGGCCGTCCAGGAGCGGGAGAAGACCGCTCCGGCGCGCCGCTTCAAGGTGCTCCTGTTCAACGATGACTACACGACCATGGAGTTCGTCGTCGCGATTCTCGAGACCATCTTCCGCAAGTCGCCTGCCGAGGCCGTCCAGGTGATGCTCCACGTGCACAAGCGGGGCACGGGCGTCGCGGGCGTCTATCCCCGCGAGGTCGCCGAGACCAAGGTGCTCGAGGTCCATGACGCCGCGAGAGCGGCAGGCCATCCGCTGCGATCCGGGATCGAGGAAGAGTGATGCTGTCCACCGAGCTCCAGCTCGCGCTCAACGCCGCCGTCCGCGAGGCCGCGGTGCGCGCTCACGAGTACGTCACGCTCGAGCACGTGCTGTTCGCTCTCATCCACGACGAGCGCGGCAGCGCGGTGCTGCGCAACGCGGGAGCGGACCTCAAGCGCCTCAAGAAGGAACTCCTGTCGTACTTCGACTCGGAGCTCGAGCGCCTGGCAGGCGCGCCGCCCGACTTCGAGCCGACGCCGACCGCCGCCTTCCGCCGCGTGCTGCAGCGCGCCGTCCTGCACGTCCGCAGCGCCGGGCGGCGCGAGGCCGACGCCGGGGACGTCCTGGTGGCGCTCTTCCTGGAGCGCGATGCTCATGCCGTGAAGCTCCTCGAGTCGCAGGGCCTGTCGCGTCTCGACGTCATGGAGTACGTCGCGCATGGCATCAGCAAGACGGGCCCGGACGAGCCACGCGCCGTCCTGCCCGCCGGCGATCCCGATCAACCCGGCGGGAGCGGCCGCGGACCGGAGGGCGAGGGCAAGCCGCGCGACCCGCTCGCGGCGTACTGCGTGGAACTCGTGGCTCGCGCCGCCGAGGGCAAGCTCGACGCGGTCGTGGGACGTGACGAGGAGATCCGGCGAGCGATCCACGTGCTGTGCCGCCGGCGGAAGAACAACCCGCTGCTCGTCGGCGATCCGGGCACCGGCAAGACCGCGATCGTCGAGGGCCTGGCACAGCGCATTCACGCGGGCGCCGTGCCGGACATCCTGAAGACGGCGCGGATCTGGTCGCTCGACGTCGGCTCGCTCCTGGCCGGGACGCGGTATCGCGGCGACTTCGAGGAGCGCGTGAAGGGCATCGTGGACGCGCTGCGCGCGACCGATGACGCCATCCTGTTCGTGGACGAGTTCCACACGGTCGTCGGCGCCGGCTCGACGAGCGGCGGCACGCTCGATGCCGCCAACATGCTCAAGCCCGCGCTGCAGGCCGGCGAGCTCCGGTGCATCGGCTCGACGACGCATGAGGAGCACAAGCTCATCGAGAAGGATCGCGCGCTGTCACGCCGGTTCCAGCGGATCGACATCAGCGAGCCGTCCGAGGAAGAGGCCGTGGCGATCCTCCAGGGCCTGCAAGCCCGGTACGAGGAGCATCACGGCGTGCGGTTCTCCCCCGAGGCGATCCGCCAGGCGGTGACGCTGTCGGCGCGCCATCTCATGGACCGGCGCCTGCCGGACAAGGCCATTGACGTCATGGACGAGGCCGGCGCGGCGGAGCGCCTGCTGGACGAGGGCGAGCGGCACGAGATCGTCGGCGCGCCCGAGATCCAGGCCGTCGTCGCCCGCATGGCGCGGATCCCGCTGGAGGAGGCGAGCCTCCAGGACCGCGAGCGCCTGCGCTCCCTTCAGGCCGACCTGCAGGCCGTGGTCTTCGGTCAGGACGCCGCGATCGAGTCCCTGGTGAAGTCCGTCAAGCGATCGCGCGCCGGGCTCGCGCGGCCCAACAAGCCCGTGGGCTCGTTCCTCTTCACGGGGCCCACGGGCGTCGGCAAGACCGAACTCGCGCGGCAGCTCTCGCTGGTTCTCGGCGTGCACTTCGAGCGCTTCGACATGAGCGAGTTCATGGAGAGCCACGCGGTGTCTCGCCTGATCGGCGCGCCGCCGGGCTACGTCGGACATGACCAGGGCGGACTCCTGGTGGACGCCGTCCGCAAGAATCCGCATGCCGTGGTGCTGCTCGATGAGATCGAGAAGGCGCACCCGGACATGTTCGACATCCTGCTGCAGGTGATGGACCACGCCGAGCTCACGGACACGAACGGACGGAAGGCTGACTTCCGCCACGTCACGCTGATCATGACGTCCAATGTCGGCGCTCGCGATCTCGCGCGCCGCGCGCTCGGCTTCCGCGAGGGCTCGACGAAGGGGGACTCGACCGCCGCCGTGGAACGGACGTTCTCGCCGGAGTTCCGCAACAGGCTGGACGCCATCATCCCGTTCGCCGGCCTGACGCCGCCGACCATGCTGTCCATCGTGGACAAGTTCATCGCCGAGCTCGAGGCTCAGCTCCGCGGTCGCCGCGTCTCCCTCCGGCTCTCGGACGAGGCCCGCGAGTGGCTGGCGAAGGCCGGGCTCGACGCCACGTTCGGCGCGCGCCCCCTCGGGCGGCTGGTCCAGGTGGAGATCAAGGATCGGCTTGCCGATGAGATGCTCTTCGGCGCGCTCGAGAAGGGGGGCGAGGCCGAGGTCGAGGTGGACGGCGACCACCTGCGTCTCCGCGTGACGTCGGGCCCGGCGCTCCTGCCCGCGCCCGCGGAGTGAGAGCAGGCCTCGGCATGGGGCCTCGCGAGCGCGGCTCTCGGTACGAGTTCCCCGATCCGCGACGGGCCGGGCCCGACGGGCTGCTCGCGGTGGGAGGCGACCTGTCGCCCGGGCGTCTGGTGACGGCCTACGGGCTCGGGATCTTCCCGTGGTACTCGCCGGGCGAGCCGATCCTGTGGTGGAGTCCCGACCCGCGATGGGTGCTCCTGCCAGACGAGCTCCACGTCGCGCGATCCCTGGCCCGCGCGATGAGGCGCGGCGAGTTCCGGATCACGGCGGATCGCGCGTTCGACCGGGTGGTGATGGCGTGCGCGCGCGCACGCAGGCCAGGCCAGTCGTCCACGTGGATCACGCCCGAGATGCGCCAGGCCTACGCGCGGCTTGCCGAGGCGGGCATCGCGCACTCGGTCGAGGCCTGGCACGGCCGCGCCCTCGTCGGGGGCCTCTACGGCGTCGCGCTGGGCGGCGTGTTCTTCGGCGAGTCCATGTTCGCCACGCGTCCGGACGCCTCGAAGGTCGCGTTCGTGACGCTCGTGCGCGCTCTGGCCGCTCGCGGGTTCGCGCTCGTGGACTGCCAGGTGCGCACGCCGCACCTCGAGCGCTTCGGCGCGCGCCCGCTGGATCGGGACGCGTTTCTCGCGCGCCTGCGGGACGATCTGGCCCTGCCGGGCTGGCCGGGAACCTGGGCCTTCGACGGCGAACGGGAGGGCGCGAAGGGAGGCGGGGAGGACATGGAGCCGACAGCCGGAATCGAACCGGCGACCTGCTGATTACGAATCAGCTGCTCTACCAGCTGAGCTACGTCGGCGCGGCCCCTCGCGGGAAGGGCGAACGGGGATCATGCGCGGGCGGATCGCCTGCGTCAAGGTTGGCTCGGGGAGCCGGCTGCCGCGCCCGGCGGCGGGGAGGCTTCGGCCGCGGCGCCGCCGGATGACGACGCGCCCGGCTGATCGCCGTCGCCCGGATGCCGGCATCGCATGTCGCTGGCCAGGAGCGCGAGGAGCGGGTCGTACAGGCCGGGCTTGACGCCGTCGGTCACGACGAGCTCGAGCGTGAAGAGGCGTGACTGCAGCGGGCAGTGATACGCGAGCGTGACCTCCTGCCGCCGGGTGGCGTCTTGCTCGAACATCCAGAGCGCCTGATGCCCGTGAACGATGGCGCCGCCGCTGCGCATGAGCCCGTCGCCCTCGAGGTTCGCCAGCGCGGCCGCGAGCATGTCCCTGTCGCCTCGCGCCGCGTCGTGAGCGCGCACCTCGAGGCGCCGGCCCGGAGCCGCCAGCACCATGCGGCGCGCGGTGGATCGGCTGAGCCCGGGACGGCCGAACGCGCGCCCGAGATGGTTGGCGTGACGGAGGACGGTCTCGGCGACGGTCCACTCGATCGGCAGGCGAGCGTCCAGCCCGATGAAATCGTGCCGCTGCGGGTGCGTGCCGGGAACGGTGCGGGGGCCCGCCCGCATCGGCACGTCCACGCGGGCCAGCTGGCCCCAGAGCATTGCCTGCGTCAGCTCGCGCGCGATGTCGGCGGGCGCCGGATGCCGGAACGCGAGCAGGCCCGGCGTCCACGCATCGGCCGGCTGGAGGAGCCCCCGCAGCGCGTCTTGCTCGACGGGCCCTGCCACCCAGGTCGCCAGGAGGTCGGGCGTGCCCAGCAGTCGCGCCTCGCGCAGGCTCGCCGCAATCTCGCGCGAGAACCCGCGCGGCGGCTCGAAGCGGGCGTGCTCGAGCAACCGCGTCGCGGCGCCCGCGTCGGCGGACGCGGCGGGCTCGGCAGCAGGCGGCTCGACGCGCTGGCCCTCCTCGCCCGTCACGCGTGGCGCGCGGGCCTCCGTCTCCACGCGCGTTGGCGGCGCGCTCTCGGCGGTGGCCCCGCCGGCGGCCGCATCGTCCGCGGGGGCCGGCGCGTCCTGGATGCCGGCACGCTGGGGGGCAGCGGGCACGCGTGCGGGCCCCAGGCACACCGCCAGCACGGAGCCGCCGTGCGCGAAGTCCGCCGACGCGATCCACGTCTCCGGGAACACCTCGCGCAGCGCCAGCACTTG
Source organism: uncultured Thermoanaerobaculia bacterium (assembly GCA_964613915.1). Taxonomy (GTDB): domain Bacteria; phylum Acidobacteriota; class JBCCFW01; order JBCCFW01; family JBCCFW01; genus CAZTIW01. The sequence goes on along the minus strand of CAZTIW010000051.1, from coordinate 12,008 downwards.
ACGCAGCACGCCCTCGGGACCGAGACGGTTGACGCTCAGCCGCTGGATGAAGACGCCGCCCGGCGCGAGCGCGCGCCGGATGGCCGCGCGGCCATCGCGCGTGAAGTAGGGCGCGTGCTCCGCCAGGTCCGGATCCTCGAGATGGCTGATCACGATGTCGAGCGGCGCGAGGCGCGAGAGATCGGACGGGCGCCAGACGGAGGCATCCATGCCGCGCGAGCCCGGCGGGCCAGCCTGGGTGACGCTCGCGACGCCATGCAGGCGCAGCGCTTCGGCGGACCGCGTGGGAGACCAACTCAGGACCGCGGCACGTTCCCGCCCGTCTGCCGCCATCGCTGCGAGGTGGCCGGCGAGCAGGTCATCGGGAAGCCGCCCCGCCGCCTGCCAGGCGACGAGATGTCCGCGAAGGAGCTCGACCTGGTCGGTCCCCGGCGGCTCCGCCGTGACCGTGGTGGTGGCGCCGTGGTCATGGGCCAGCCAGACCGCCGAGGCCAGCGCGAAGGCCGCGAGGCCCGCGCGCGCGTGCCGCGGCGAGAGAAGCGTGCCGGCGCCAAGGCCTGGCAGGGCCAGGAGGGCCGCGCCAGCGAGCAGGACGACCAGGCCACCGGCGACACCGACGACGGGAAGGGCCCGCATGCCGGCCATGCCGGCGAGGAGGGCCTCGCCGCCCGCGCGGACAGCGGGGACCACCGGGAGCGCCGCCAGCGCGAGTCCCACCGCGACGACCGCCCAGCGCCCGCCGCCGCGCGTGCGCCCCGCCATCCCTAGCGCAGCCGCGATCGCGAGCGCCATGAACCCGGCCGCGGCCGGCTGCGCGGGCCACGGATGCGCGCCGGAGTCCATCGGGAGGCGGAGGACCGTGGCGGTCGCGGCGCCCGCGGCCAGCGCCAGGGCGAGCCCGATCCCCGCGGGCAGGCCGTCGGTGGCCTCGGCAGGCGCTCGTCCGGGGGCCTCGCGGCGGGCGGCCAGCAGGAAGGCGCCACCCGCGGCCAGGATCGCGCCGGCGAGGCTCGTGGCCAGGGGGCCGACCAGCGGCAACACCAGCGCCGCGCCGAGCCCGCCGATGCCCACCCCGGCCAGCGCGGCGCGCAGGCGATCCCGGAGATCGCCCACGCCGAGGCCCGCCAGCACGACCAGCGCCAGCACGATGGCGCTGGCGGCGGCGGCCGGGAGACGAGCAAGCGCGACGGGAGCCACGAGCGCGCCCGCGACCATGGCGAGCAGCGCGCGCCAGGGTCCGGCCCTGAAGGCCTGCGGTGGGCGCCACGCCAGCAGGAGGCCGACGGCGACGGCGGCGGCGATGCCGGGCGCGGCCACGGGACCCGCCAGGAGAACGGCGACGCGCCACAGCGCGGTGGCGTGAAGGGCCAGGCCCGCCCCGACGAGGGCCGGGCCGAGCGATCGGTGCTGGTGGGACGCGGAGGGCAAGTCGGCCTCTTCTTGAGGGTGAGCGGCGCGAAGTGTATCCTCAACCGTTGCTGTCACGGCAAGGCTCGTCGTCCGCGGACCCCATCATGCCCTCCTGCTCTCTTCGTTCTGCAACCCGGCGCCATCCCGCGCTGTCGCGGGCCCTGGCGGCCGGCGCGGTCGCCTGCTTCCTGGCCACGGCCGTTCCGCTGTCCCGCGCGGCGGCCGCCGAGGACGGGGCCGTCTCGCCGGCACCGACGCTGGCACCGGCGACACCGCCGGCGACGGCCTCGCCCGGTCCGGTGTCGCCGCAGCGCCTGCGCCTCTGGATGCACCACGCCGATCGTCTCCTCCTCGCGGGACGCGCCGACGAAGCGCTCGCGCCGCTCGGCCGCATCACCGAGGTGGTCCCGACCCATGCGGGCGCGTGGCTCATGACGTCGCGCGCGCTCATGATCCTGGGGCGTGCGGCTGATGCGCGCGACGCGGCCGAGCGCGCCGTCGCGCTCCTCCAGAAGGAACCGGCCGACCGGCGCGCCGCCTACGGCCCGGGGTTCTTCTTCCTGCACCTCGGCAAGGCTCGCGCCGCGTCGGCGGACCTCGCGGGAGCGGAGACCGCCTTGCGCGCCGCCGATCGCGAGATGCCCGAGACCGCCGAGGTCCTGCGCGAGCTGGGCTCGATCCTGCACCGCCAGGGCAAGGACGCGGAGGCCGTGCGGATCCTCACGCGCGCGGTCGCGGCCGATCCGTCCTCCGGGCGCTCGCGCGTCGAGCTCGGCAACGCGCTGGTGCGCGCGGGCGACCTGACCGCAGCGCACGCGGCGTTCAGCGCGGCCGTCGCACTCGCGCCCGCCGAGCCTGAGCCGCACTTCGGTCTCGCCTCGGTCGCCCGAGCGCGCGGCGACGCGGCGGCCGAGGAGAGCGCCCTGGCCGTCTTCGAGCGCCTGTCGCAAGCGAGAGAGGAACGCATGGCGGCGGCCCGGACGCTCGACGAGGGGCTCCGCGCTGCGGCCGCCCGCTTCGAGGCGGGCGACTTCCCGGGCGCGGCCGCCGGGTTCGAGGCCGCCGTCGCGCTCGCCGAGCAAGCGGGCGCCGAGGGGCGCGTGCCGCTGATCCTGGTGGATGCCGCTCGAAGCTGGGACCGTGCGGGCGATCCCGCGGCCGCGCGCCAGGCCTACGAGCGCGCGGCGGCCACGGGCGCCGGTGCGCGCGAGCCCGTGATTCCGCTCGAGCTGGGCACGCTGCTCGCCGCGCGCGGCCTGGTGGACGAGGCGTTCCCGTTCTTGCTTCGCGCGGCCTCGATGTCGCCGCTCGATCCGGTCGCGCACGCCCGACTCGGGCTCACGTGGGCCGCGCTCGGCCGGCTGGATGACGCGCTGGCCGAGACCGCCAAGGCGTCCCTCCTCGACCCCGACGATCTCGGCCTGCGCAACCAGTACCTGGAACTCCTCGTCGCCGCGGGTCGCGAGGACGAGGCGCGCGATCTCGCGTCGCGCGCGGGCCTCGAGGGCGCGCCAGCAGCTCCCGCGGCGCCGGCCGCGCCGTGATGCGCTCGCGCGTTCTCGGAGCGCCCCTCGCGCTGGCCGTGTTGCTCGCGGCCGCGGCCGCGTCGGCGGCGGGGCGGGCCGATCAACCGTCGTCGCGCGCGGGGGCCGAGCGCGCCGACGCGCCGTCCGGGCGACGCCTGGCGCCCGCGCCCCCGTCCGACGCGTCGCCTGGCGCCGCGAGCCCGCCAGCCGTCTCGGAGCCCGCGGTCACGCGCGAGGAAGCCGAGGCCGTCCTCGCCGCCATGGTCACGGCCTGGCAGCGCGAGGATGACGCCGGCCTCGCGACCTTGCTCGACGAGCCGATCCGGTGGAAGGCCGTGCGCGACGCGCGCCGCCTCTTCATGGATCGCAATTACTTTCAGCTCGCGACGCGCGTCACCGACGCCCAGCCACTGGCCGACGGCGGCATGCGCCTCTCGGTCGTGCTCGACCTGACGTCGAAGGCCGTCACCGAGCCCTGGACGCGGCGGGAGAAGAGCCGCTGGACGTACGACTTCGCCCGCCGTCCGGGCGCCGGCGTGGTCATCGCGGCCCAACTCATCGCGGAAGCGGGGCTCCTGACCGCGTCGCCGCCGTGGCTCGTCGAGCGCTGGCGTGGCGAGGTCCGGCTTGACCGCGTCGCGACTGACGGGCTCGTGGATGTCCGGGTCACGGCGACGCTGCGGAATGGATCGGACGCCGCCGCGGACATCGTCGGCTTCGCGCTCCACCCGTTCACCACGGGGCTCGTGGCGCGCGCGAACGGCGCGGCGCTGGCAGCGACGGTCACCGAGGCCTCGCTCGACGCCTGGCGCGTCGAGCTGGCGACCGCCGTGTCCCCGGGCGAGGCGGTGGACGTGGAGTTCGCCTACGCGCTGTCGCAGATGGCGCCTTCGCCCGCCTGCGAGATCGGCCCGGATCGCGTGCGCCTGATGGCCGCGTCCGCCTGGCTCCCGCTCATCCAGCCCGTCCGTCCCGAGGCGCTCCCCGCGATGGCGCACGATCTCACCGTCATCGCGCCCGCAGGCTTGCTGGCGAGCATGCCCGGCACGCTCGGCCGCGCGCCCGTCGAGCCCGGCCCCGGCCTCGAGGCCACGCGGTTCGTGTCCGAGCTTCCGGGCGTCGAGATCCCCCTGATCGCTCTTCGCGGCCAGCGGGACACGGTGCAACTCGGCGCCAGTCTCGCGCTCGACATCCTGCGCCTGCGCTCCGATCCCGAGCTGCCGGCGACCGCCGTCTCCCACGTCACGACGCTCGCTGCCTTCCTCGAAGACCACCTCGGCCCGTGCCCCGTGACGCGTCTCGCGCTCGTGGAGTCCGGCAGCGACATGCGCGAGGCGCCCGGCTGGATGGCGCTGCCCATGCTCGCCATTCCGCCCGACGATGTCGATCACCGCGAGGGCGAGCAGGCGTTTCACTTCCTCGGCATGTCCATGGGCCGGCTGTGGGTCGTGCACGCGCGAGCCATGAGCGGCCCCGGCGCGCGGAATCTCGCGGCGGGCCTCGTCGATCACCTCGCTGGCGGGTGGGCGAGCGCGGCCGTTGCGCCGTACATCGCGGCCAGGCAGCGGGACGCCATCCTCACGCCGGCGCAGTCGGCGCCTCACCTCGACCGTCCGCTCCTGCCGCCCGTCGAGGTCACGGACAGCCCGGCGATCTTCATGCAGGGGAAGGCGCGCATGGTCTTCGACATGGCCGAGCAGTTGCTCGGTCCCGCCACGCTCCGCGACGCCCTGCGCGCCTGGTGGGGGAGCACGGGGCGCGGCGCGCCCGCGTCGGAGCTCGTGCGTCATCTCGGCGGCACGCCCGAGCGCGGTGCCTTCGTGGCGGCCTTCTTCGGCCGGCAGGGCGCGGCGCAGCTCAGCGTTCACGATGTTCGCGTGCGGGCGCTCGACGAGACGGAGGTCGCCGCGACGGGGCTCGACCCGGCCGCGTGGCGCGCGGTCGAGGTCGAGGTTGACAACGCGGGGCTCGGCCCGGTGGCCGTGGACGTGCAGGTCGAGGTCGATCAGGCCGTGCGGCGCGAGCGCCTGATCGTTCCCGAGTACGGCCGGGCCGTCCTGGTGCTCCACGCGCATGGCCTGCCCGCGCGCGTGCGGCTCGACCCTCATCGCGTGGTGTGGCAGGCGCGGAGCGATGACGATGGCTGGCCGGCGCGATCCAAGCGCAAGCGCGACATCTTCGATGGCGAGCGGCTCGGTGATGCCGGGAGCGCGCGAGGCGATCTCGAGCGGCAGCGCACGCGGCGCTGAGACCGCCGGTCAGGCGATCCTCAGGCTCCCCGCGATCGCGACCGGGCCACGTCGAGCACGGCGTCCGCGATGCGCGCGGAAGCGCCGACGCCGCCCAGGCCGCCCAGGGCCTCGCGCACGCGCCCCAGCGACTCGCGCGCGCTGGCGCGCGCCTTCTCGTCGTCCAGCAGCGGCGCCAGGGCCGAGGCGACGCGGTCCGGCGTGAACGCCTCCTGGTAGAACTCCGGGACGACGGCCTCTCCCAGCACCAGGTTGGGCAGGCAGAAGACGCCGCGGGCCAGGAAGCCCGGCTCGGCCAGCCACCGCGAGAGGACCATCGTCGCGCGCGACACGCGGTATCCCGCGACGAGCGGGCACGGCACGAGGGCCGTCTCGAGCGTCGCCGTGCCCGAGGCGACGGCCGCCGCGTCGCTGGCGGCGATGACCTCGCGCATGCCGCCGGCGTGCACGCTGACCACCGCCGGCCGCGCGTCCGCCGCGCGGAGATCGCCCGCGGTGAGGCCCGGGGCGAGCGGGACGAGGACGCGGAGTTCGGGCCGCGTCGCCGCGAGTCGTGCCGCCGCCGCCGCGAACACCGGCCACGTGCGGGCCATCTCCGATCGACGGCTGCCGGGAAGGATGGCCAGGGCCAGATCGCCGGCGTCCATGCCGAGCGCGCGTCGCGCGTCCGCGCGGCTCGGCAAAGCCGGCTGGTCGAGGATCGGGTGGCCGACGTGCTCGACGGGGACGCCGGCCGCTTCCCAGGCGGCCGGCTCGAAGGGGAACAGCACCAGCATGCGCGACACGGCGCGCGCGAAGGCCGGGACGCGGCCCGGGCGCCACGCCCACACCTGAGGCGAGACCACCCACGCGACCGGGATGCTCCGCGCCCGGGCCGCCGAGGCGATGCGCAGGTTGAAGTCCGGATAGTCCACGGGCACGACCACGTCGGGGCGCCAGCTGTCCATCTCCGCGAGCAGGCTCGTGCGCGCCTTCAGGAGAGGAGCCAGCACGCGCAGGACCTCCACGATGCCCACCACGGCGAGTGGCGTGGAGTCCACCACCAGGGGCACGCCCTCGCGGGCGAGGTGCTCGCCGCCCATGGCGCGGATCTCGACGCCAGGCTCGCGCGCGCGCAGCGAGCGCGCGATGCTCGCGGCCATGCGGTCGCCCGAGGCCTCGCCGGCGAGAAGGAGAACCTTCATCCGGGCGCCACTGCGGACGACGCGACCCGCGACAGGTTCTCGAGCGTGGATTGCAGCGCGACCGCGGCGTCCGCTCGCTCGCGATCGCTGGCGCCGCGCGCCACGCTGACGGTCTCGCCGTAGGCGATCGCCACGCGGCCGAATGGCGCGGGGACCTCGAAGCGATCCCATGATCGGAGGCGCAGGCAGGGACGAGAGGCCAGCGCGCACGGAAGAATCGGGATCCCGGCGGCGCGCGCCAGCTCGATGACCCCGGGCTTGACCTCGCGCGCCGGCCCGCGCGGCCCGTCCGGCGTGACGGCGAGCGCCCCGCCCGAACGGGCGATGCGCAGGGCCTCGCGTAGCGCGATCGCGCCGCCGCGCGTGGAGGATCCGCGGGCCGCCGCGTGTCCGAACCGGGCCATCGTTCGCGCGATGAGTTCGCCGTCCCCGTGGCGGGAGATCAGGGCCGTGACGGGCCGTCCCGCGAGCGCGTACTGCATGAGAAACAGCTGGCAGTGCCAGAACGCCAGCACGAACGGCTCCGGGCGCTCGAGCACGGGGCGCGCCCGCTCGCGTCCGATGACGGTCACGCGCGCGGTGGCCCACGTGAGGCGCATGAGCGAGGCGGTGAGCGGGGGAGCGAGCGCCAGGGTGATCGCGCGCCCCGCGGCGCTCCTCACGTGGTTCCCGCCTGGAGCGCGTGCAGCCGGCGGTACGGGCCGTCAACCGCCACGAGCTCCGCGTGACGGCCCGACTGGACGATCCTGCCCTCCGACAGCACGACGATGAGATCGGCGGCCTGCACCGTGGACAGCCGGTGCGCCACGACGAGCGCCGTGCGGCCCTGCAGCAGGTGGGCGAGCGCGTCCTTGACGAGGGCCTCCGACCGCGAGTCGAGGTGGGATGTCGCCTCGTCCAGGATCAGGAGCGAGGCGTCACGGTAGATCGCTCGGGCGATCGCGATGCGCTGCCGCTGGCCGCCCGAGAGGCGATTGCCACCCTGGCCGAGGCGCGTCATGAATCCTTCCTCGAGTTCCTGGATGAACTCCATCGCGTGGGCTGCCCCGGCCGCGGCCTTCACGCGCTCCATGTCCGGAGAAGGATCCGCGTAGGCGATGTTCGCGAGCACCGTGTCGTCGAAGATCACGGTGTCCTGGGTCACCAGCGCGACATGGCGCCGGAGGCTCGCGGGCGAGATCTCGCGCAGGTCCACGCCGTCCCACGTGATGCTGCCGGACGTGACGTCGAAGAAGCGCGGGACGAGGTTGGCGATCGTCGTCTTGCCGGAGCCCGACTCGCCGACGAGGGCGACGACCTGTCCCTTGGGGATCACGAGGTCCAGGTTCGACACGACGGGCGTGTCGGCGTAGGCGAAGGACACGCCGCGGAACTCGATGCCCTGCGCGAGAGCGGCGGCCTCCTCGCGCCCCTCGGGCTCGTGCACCTGATCGTCGAGCACCTCGAAGCAGCGCGCGGCCGCGGCGGACATGTTCTGCAGCTCGGTCATGCAGCTGGCCGTCTTCTTGATGGCCTTGTAGAGCAGGACGAGTCCGACGAAGAAGGCCGTGAAGTCGGCCGTGTCCATCTGGCGCGCGGCGATCTGCGTGCCGGCGATCACCAGGAGCGCGGCGAGGACGGCCGCCCCGAGCACGTCGAGCACGGGCGCGGTCAGCGCGATGGTCGAGTAGGCGCGCATCGTGGCGCGTCGCAGCGCGTCGTTGAAGACGGCGAAGCGCGAGCGCTCGTGCGCCTCGGCGCCGTAGGCCTTGACCACGCGGGCGCCCAGCAGGGTCTCGTTCAGCACGCCCGCCAGCGAGGCGACTTGCTCCTGGCTGATGCGGCTCGCCTTCTTCACGCGCCTGGACCACCGGCGCACGAGGATCGCCGTGATCGGCAGGACGATGGACGCGAACGTGGCGAGCGGCCAGCTCACCACGAAGAGGTAGGCCACGACCGCCGGGATGAGCGGCGCGTTCATCGTGAGGTCGCTGAGCCGCAGGGCGAGGCCGACCTCGATGCGCTGCACGTCGTTGGTGACGCGCGAGACCATCTCGGCGGCGTGCCTCCCCGCGATCCAGCGCAGGGGCTTGCCCAGGATGGTCGCGTAGAGGTCGCTGCGCAGGCGCGTCAGGACGCCCAGGGCCGCCTCGGCGAAGAGGTAGCGGGAGAGGAAGGCCAGCGTGGCCATGATCAAGGCGATGGCCACGAGGCCGAGGCCGCCGAGGAGGAACTTCTCGACGAGGATGCCTTCCTCGGCCCACTCCGGAGCGGCGTCGAGGCCCTCCATGACCACGCGCGCCACGATGCCGGTGCAGGCCTGGAGCATGGCCGCGAGGAAGCCGAAGGCCGCAGCCGCCGTGAAGCGCGCGCCGTCGGACCGGCCGCGCTCGACCAGGCGGTTGAGTTCCTTCATGGCGCAGAGCATGCCATCCGCGCCGCCCGGGCCGTCGAGATCGCGCCGGCCGGGGCGGGGTCTGCTACACTCCCGCCCCTTCGCGAGCGGGGGAGCCCCCCTGGACTTGCGGTCTGCCGCCCGCCGCCACCTGACAGGAGACACGCCTTGAACGCGTCCAAGATCAAGATCGGGGATCCGATCGACTCCTGGTGCACGGCCTGCAAGGGCGATCATCCGCATTCCGTCGCCACGCTCAAGACCGATGGCACCCTCAACAAGGTCCTCTGCAGCGCCTGCTCGGCCGAGCACGTCTACCGCCGGCCCAAGTCCGAGGCCGCCGAGGGGAAGAAGCCCGCCGGTTCACGGAAGCGCAAGGCGGATCCCGGGAGCGTCTCCGACGCCGAGGCCAGCAAGGCCAAGCCCTACGCCATGGACGGCATCTTCGCCGTGGGCGACGTGATCGAGCACGCCAAGTTCGGCTTCGGTCGCGTGGTGACCGTCAAGCCGGGCGGCAAGATCGAGGTCGCCTTCGCCGACGGCAACCGGGTCCTGGTGTGCCGCGACCAGGGGATGCTGGGCACCAGGCGCTCGTCGCGAGCGGTCGCCGCCGCGCGTGTCGTGGAGGCCGAACCCGCGGACGATGACGCGCCCGTCGCCGATGACGCCGAGACCGAGACCGAGGGCGACGACGCCGCCGCCGACGACGAAGAGGAGTAGGTCGGCGCCCGTGAAGCGCGTGGTCATCACGGGTGGCGCCGGGTTCCTCGGCTCTCACCTGAGCGAGACGCTCGTCGCCCGCGGCGACCGCGCCCTCGCGATTGACAACCTGCTCACCGGATCCGTGTCGAACATCACGCACCTGATCGGTCGCGCCGACGGGGCGTTCGAGTTCCTCGAGCACGACGTCACGCACACCGTGCAGGTGGACGGTCCGGTGGACGCGGTGCTGCACTTCGCGAGCCCTGCCAGCCCCATTGACTACCTCGAGCTGCCGATCCAGACGCTCAAGGTCGGCTCGATCGGCACGCTCCACGCGCTGGGGCTCGCCAAGGCGAAGAAGGCCCGGTTCGTCCTGGCCTCGACCTCCGAGGTCTACGGCGACCCGCTGGTCCACCCCCAGCGCGAGGACTACTGGGGCAACGTGAACCCCATCGGCCCCCGCGGCGTGTACGACGAGGCGAAGCGGTTCGGGGAGGCCATCACGATGGCTTACCACCGGCACCACGGCCTCGACACGAAGATCGTTCGCATCTTCAACACGTACGGCCCCCGCATGCGGATCCGGGACGGCCGCGTGGTGCCGGCGTTCATCTCGCAGGCCCTGCGTGGCGAGGACCTGACCGTCTTCGGCGACGGCGAGCAGACGCGGTCGTTCTGCTACGTGGACGATCTCGTGCGCGGCATCCTGGGCCTCATGGACTCCGACGGGGAGCACGATCCCGTGAACATCGGGAACCCGGCGGAAACCACCATCATGCAGTTCGCGCGGCGCATCCTGGAACTCACGGGAAGCCAGAGCCGGATCGTGCATCAGCCCTTGCCCGTGGACGACCCCCGCGTTCGCCAGCCGGACATCACGAAGGCGCGCCGGGTGCTCGGCTGGGAGCCCCAAGTGCCGCTCGATGTCGGGTTGAGGCGGACGATTGACGACATCGCCGCTAGACTCCCGGGGTGATGCCGCACCTCGCCCTGCTGCAAGCCGAGTTCAGCCCGCTCCATGCCGCTCTCAGGGGCGGTCTCATCGGGGTCGGGACCCTGGCCATCCTCCTCGCGATGTCCGTGTTCTCGTGGGGAGTCTTCCTGACGCGGCGCCGCGCGTTGCGCGCCGCGAGGCACGACAGCGCGCGCCTGCGAGAGGCCTTCCTCGCCGCGGCTGACACGGAGAGCTTCGCGCGGGCCTGCCGGGGGATGCCCGACAGCGCCGCGCGCCGCCTGTTTCTCGACGCCCACGAGCATCACGAGGAAGTCGTGGCGGCGGTCGCGCCCCGCGACGGCGTCACCGACGTCGCGCGCGTGACGGCCGGCCGCGAGATGCTGACGCGAACGCTCGCCGGCAGCCGCGCCCGCGAGCTGGCGGCAAGCCGGCGCGGTCTCGTGCTGCTCGCGACGGTGGGCGCGACGGCGCCGTTCGTCGGCCTCTTCGGGACGGTCTGGGGCATCGTCAAGGCCTTCGCCGCGATTGGCGCGATGAAGAGCGCCGACCTGGCCGTCGTCGCTCCCGGCATCGCCGAGGCCCTGGTGGCGACGGCGGCCGGCCTGCTGGCGGCGATTCCGGCGGTCTGGTTCTTCAACTCGCTGTCCGCGAACGTCCGCGGGCTGGGCACCGAGCTCGATGCCCTGGGCGTCGAGGTGCTCAACGTGTACGACCGGGCGGTCGCGATGGGCGGGGAACGGCGGTGAGCGCGTCGTTCCTGAACGACGACAGCTCGGACACTGGCCTGATGGCCGAGATCAACATCACGCCCGTGGTGGACGTCGTGCTCGTGCTCCTCGTCATCTTCATGATCACCGCCCCGATGCTCACGATGAGCCTCGCGGTGGAGCTTCCCGAGGTCTCGGCCGCGACGCCGGCGTCGCGCTCGACCACGGTCGTGACCGTCGGCGAGGAGGGCACGATCTCCGTGGACGGCCAGATCGTGTCCCTCGACCAGGCGGTCGAGCGCGTCCAGGCTCGTCGCGCCACGGACCCGGGCGCCATTTACCTGCGGGGCGATCGCGACGTTCCGTACGGCTTCGTGCTGTCCGTGCTGGACGGCTTCCTGCGTGCGGGCGTCACCGACGTCGAACTCGTGGTGCAGCCGCTGCCGCCTCCGGCCGAGGCGGACTCCCCGCCGGCCCGTCCCCGACGACGGTGACGACCGGCGCGACGGCCTCGCGGCCGCACGTGCGCGTGCGCATGTCGCGCGAGGGCAGGGACGAGCTGCGCTCGCTCCTGCGGTCAGCCGCGGGCCATGCGCTCGTGCTGATCGCGATCGCCGCCGCCGATCTCCTGGCGCGGCGGCCAAGCCCCATGCCAGCGGCCATGCGCGTGTCGCTCCGGCCCCAGGCCGCGGCGCCCTCGCCGGCTCCAAAGGCGGCGAGCCCCCGCCCGACGCCGCCGCGGCCGCGGCCGACCGCGGCTCCCGCCGCCCAGGCGCCAGCGACGGCCGTGGAGCCGCCGCCGCAGCCCGAGCCCGACCTGCCCGGCATCGCCCCGCCGGAGCCGGCCCGTCCGCTCGCGAAGCAGCCGGAGCCGCGGCCGCGTCCATCCGCGCCCCGCCCG
>CAZTIW010000050.1:0-28062 GCA_964613915.1 uncultured Thermoanaerobaculia bacterium | reverse complement strand
GGGGGGCATCGCCCGCAGGGCGCGCAGCGCCCGAGGACCGGGCCCCCCGGATCGGATCAGCCCCCGAGGACCGGGCCCCCCGGATCAATGCGGACCCGGGGGTCCGGGGGGCATCGCCCGCAGGGCGCGCAGCGCCCGAGGACCGGGCCCCCCGGATCGGATCAGCCCCCGAGGACCGGGCCCCCCGGATCAGTCTCAGTTGAGCTTGTCGGCCGTCCAGTACTTGGTGCCCGAGACGTCCGCGTTCGCGATGAGGCCCTTGTCCGTCATGACGAACACGGCGACGCCGTCATGGAAGGTCGCGGCCGCGTTCGCGCCCTCCTTGCCCGCGGCGGCGGAAGCGCCCGCCCCGCCCTGCCACCCGCCGTCCAGGAACTGCTGGAAGCGCTCCGCCGTCTCGAACAGGAAGACGACGCGGGACTTCTGGGCGCCGAGGCCGAAGCCGACCCCGCCCGTTCCCATCTTCATGTACGTCCGGTCGCCCGACGGCGAGATGGCGACGCCCGAGCCGCCGCCCCCCGAGATGCCCAGCGCGACCTTCGTCGTCTCGAAAGCGGCCCAGCCCTTCGCCTTCGCGCTCAGCGCCTTGGCGCCGTCCGCCTTGGCGACCACCTCGGCGAGAGCCTCCTCGGCCATCGCGTCGATGCGCGCGCGCTTTTCGGCAGCCTCGGCCTCCTTCTTCGGTCCGGCGTCCGCGGCGCGAGGAACGAACGCGAGCGCCACGATCAGGGCAAGAGCGAAACGAACTGTCGTCTTCATCAGGGCCTCCAGGCGTCGATCATGCCACCCCCCGCGAAGCCGGGGGCCGCAGCCCCCCCCCGGACCAGTAGAATCGGCGGCATGCGCATCACGACCATCGGCGGAGGCCCGGGAGGCCTGTTCGCGTCCATCCTGCTCAAGAAGGCCCTGCCCGCGCTGGAGGTGCAGGTCCTGGAACGCAACGGGCCCGACGACACGTTCGGGTGGGGCGTGGTCTTCTCCGACGAGACGCTCGACGGCATCCGCGCAGCTGACCCCGAGAGCTTCGAGGCCATCGCCAGCCGCTTCGCGCACTGGACCGGCATCGACATTCACGTCCGGGATCGCGTGCTGCGCTCCGGCGGCCACGGGTTCGCCGGCGTGTCGCGCAAGGTCCTGCTCAACCTGCTGCAGGCGCGCGCCGAGAGCCTCGGCGTGCGGTGTCGTTATCGCACCGAGGTGACGGACCTCGAGCAGGCTCGACGCGACGCCGATCTCGTGATCGCGGCGGACGGCGTCAACTCCGGGGTGAGGACCCGGTACGCGGAGCACTTCCGCCCCGACCTGCAGGTCGGCTCGGCGAAGTACATCTGGCTGGGCACGCGCAAGCAACTCCCCGCGTTCACGTTCGTGGTGAAGGAGAACGAGCACGGCACGTGGTGCGTGCACGCGTACCAGTTCGAGAGCGACACCTCGACGTGGATCGTCGAGACGGATCCGGAGACATTCCGCGCCGCGGGACTCGCGGACGCTCCCGACGGCGGCGTCGCGTACCTGCAGGACCTCTTCGCGAGCGAACTCGGCGGAGAGGCGCTGCTGACGAACAAGGCCACGTGGCGCGAGTTCCTGCGCGTGCGCTGCGAGCGGTGGCGGCACGGCAACGTCGTGCTGCTCGGTGACGCGGCCCACACCGCTCACTTCTCGATCGGCTCGGGGACCAAGCTCGCCATGGAAGACGCCGTGGCCCTGGCGCGAGCCATCGTGAAGGAGCGCGATCCCGGCGAGGCGCTCGCGGCGTACGAGGCCGCCCGGCAGCTCGATGTCGCGAAGCTCCAGCGCGTCGCCGAGCGCAGCCAGGCGTGGTTCGAGGACATTCGCCGCCACGTCCGCGAGCTGCCGCCCGAGCAACTCGCGTTCTCGATGATGACCCGCAGCTACAAGGTCACGCACGCCAACCTGGCCAAGCGCGATCCGGCGTACGTGGCGTCGGTGGACCGCTGGTTCGCGGGCGCCGCCGGCATCGCCACCGACACGCCTCCTCCTCCCATGTTCACCCCGTTCACGCTCCGCGGCATGAAGCTCCCCAACCGCGTGGTCGTGTCGCCCATGTGCCAGTACTCGTGCGAGGACGGTCACCCGTCGGACTGGCACGTCGTGCACCTGGGAAGCCGCGCGGTCGGCGGGGCCGCGCTCGTGATCGCCGAGATGACCGATGTCGAGCGCGACGGTCGCATCTCTCCCGGCTGCGCCGGCATGTACCTCGACAGCCACGTCGCTCCCTGGCGACGCGTGACCGACTTCATCCACGCGTGGACCGGGGCGCGGGCCGGCATCCAGCTCGCCCACGCGGGCCGCAAGGGCTCGACGCGCGTGCCCTGGGAGGGCGCCGGCGCCGACGCGCCTCTGGCCGACGACGCCTGGCCGCTGGTCGCGCCCTCACCGATCCCCTGGGGCGAGGGCTTCGGCGTGCCGGAGGAGATGACCCGGGCCGATCTCGACCGCGTGCTGGCGGCCTTCGTGGAGGCGACCCGGCGCGCGGACGCGGCTGGCTTCGACTTCCTCGAGCTCCACGCCGCGCACGGCTACTTGCTCGCCGAGTTCCTCTCGCCACTGACGAATCACCGCAAGGACGAGTACGGCGGCACGCTCGCGAACCGCATGCGGTTTCCCCTCGAGGTCTTCGCCGCCGTGCGCGCCGCATGGCCCGAGGACAAGCCTGCTGGCGTGCGCCTGTCCGCGACCGACTGGCTGCCTGGCGGCTTCACGCCCGCCGAGGCGGTCGCGTTCTGCCGCGAGCTCAAGAGCCGGGGCTGCGACCTCGTGGACGTCTCCAGCGGCGGCGCCACGCCCGAAGCGCACCCCGACATCTACGGCCGCATGTACCAGGTTCCATTCGCGGACCTGATCCGCAACGAGGCGCAGATCGCGACGATGGCGGTCGGCAACATCACGGAGTGGGATCAGGTGAACACGATCCTCGCCGCAGGCCGCGCGGATCTCGTCTGCATGGCGCGCCAGCACCTGCGCGATCCCTACTTCACGCTCCACGCGGCAGCCGAGCAGGGCCACGCCCTGAAGTGGCCGAACCAGTACCTGGCGGTGATGCCCCGCGACTGATCGTCTCGCGCGTCAGGCGTCAGGGCGCGAGCACGACCGGCCAGGCGTGCCCGTGCAGGTCCTCGCGCTCGCGCAGGCCCGGGAGTTCCAGGACCGCGGGGCCGATCGCGGCCAGGTTCCGCCGCGTCGCCTCGAGGATGGCGCCGAGCACGGCGGCCGCCGGCAGGGCCGTGGCGCGACCCGGCAAGCGCACGGCTCGCAGGCGCGTGACATCCACGCTGACCCGGCGCGGCGAGTCCGGCGACTCCAGCAATCGAACCGACGCTCCCGCCCCGGCCGCGACGTTCAGTCCGGCCTCGGGGCAGGACCAGGTCACGAGCTCGACGCGGGCCCGCGGACCGAACCAGGTCACGTGGGGAATGCTGACGATGGCGATGCCACCGCGTCCAGTCGCCAGGGGAACGTGGACATCCAGCACCTGCATGGAGGCGAAGCAGGCAGGAAGCGGCGGAGCGACGGCTGCGTGGCGTGCCGGCGCGTCGGGGTTCATGGCCGTGGTGGTGACGTTCATGCATGCAGCGTAGCCCGCGTCGAGCGCTCGCCAAGGCGCAGTCTCGTGAAACCCCTGCGCAAGAATGGCGCAAGCGGCCCCGGAGGCGTGGCGCGGGCGATCCCGCCGCTCAGGCGTCGAAGCGAACGCCCTGCGCCAGGGGCAGGTCCGTGCTCCAGTTGATCGTGCACGTCTGGCGGCGCATGTACGCCTTCCACGCATCCGAGCCGGCTTCGCGGCCGCCGCCGGTCTCCTTCTCGCCGCCGAACGCGCCGCCAATCTCCGCGCCCGACGTGCCGATGTTCACGTTCGCGATGCCGCAGTCGCTTCCGCGCGCCGAGAGGAAGGCCTCGGCGGATCGCACCGACGACGTGAAGATGGCCGAGGACAGGCCCTGGGGCACGTCATTCTGTTGAGCGATGGCGTCATCCAGCGACGTGGCCTCGCACAGGTAGAGCACGGGCACGAAGTTCTCCTCGCGGCAGAGCGGCATGCCGCGCCGCGCGCGCACCAGCGTCGGCTCCACGAAGAAGCCGGCGCGCCCGAGGGCCTTGCCGCCATGGAGGACCTCGCCTCCCTCGGCCGCCACGCGGGCGATCACGGAGCGATAGATCTCCACCGCCGCCGCGTCGATCAGCGGCCCCATGAGCGTGGACTCCTCCAGCGGATCCCCGATGCGGACCGACTTCCAGGCGGCCACGAGGCGCTTGGCGAGGGCCTCGCGCACGCCCGGCTCCGCGAACACGCGCCGCGTCGTCGTGCATCGCTGCCCCGCGGTCCCCACGGCGCCGAACGTGATCGCTCGCGCCGCGAGGTCGAGGTCGGCGTCGTCCAGGACGATCACGGCGTTGTTGCCTCCGAGTTCGAGCAGGCTCCGTCCCATGCGCTGCGCCACCACGGCGCCCACGGCGCGTCCCATGCGGCACGAGCCCGTGGCCGACACCAGCGGGATGCGCGGGTCCGCCGCGATGGCCTCTCCCGCGTCCGCTCCGCCGAGCGCGAGCGTGAACAGCCCCGGATGCCCCATGTCCGCCGCGATCTCGCGAGCGATCGCGGTGACCGCAATCGCCGTGAGCGGCGTCTTCTCGGACGGCTTCCAGATCACGCTGTCCCCGCAGGCCGCGGCCACGAAGGCATTCCACGACCACACGGCGACCGGGAAGTTGAACGCCGTGATGACGCCCACCGGCCCGAGCGGATGCCACTGCTCGTACATGCGGTGCAGCGGCCGCTCGGAGTGCATGGACACGCCGTGCAGCTGCCGGGCGAGCCCCGCGCAGAAGTCGGCCATGTCGATCATCTCCTGCACCTCGCCCAGGCCCTCCGAGAGGATCTTGCCGTTCTCGAGCGTCACCAGGCGGCCCAGATCCTCCTTGCGCTCGCGCAAGCGCTGCCCGATGCGTCGCACGAGCTCGCCCCTCCGCGGCGCCGGCACCATGCGCCAGGCGTCGAAGGCCGCGGCGGCGTCGCGGATCACGGCCTGCGTGTCGGCGGACGAAGCGCCGCGCACCGTGGCGAGGGGCTCGCCCGTGGCGGGGTTGACGGAGACGAACGAGGCTCCGCCGGGAGCACGGACGAAGCCGGCGGCGTTCGCCACGCCGGAGATCTCGCCGGCGAGCCCGAACGACTCGAGGATGCTGGTGGCGGTCGCTTTCATGCGGGAAGGGTAGCCCGGATCGACGGCCGCGCGCCGCTCAGGATCCGCGCAGCATCTCGCGCAGCCGCGCGACGTTCCCCGCGGCCGCTTCGCCGGTCACGGGAACGTCCGACAGGCCCACCTGCACGGCGTCCTCGGGGAGGCCCTCGAGGAACCGCGACGGCGGCGCCTCGGCCTTCCGGCCGCGCGCCGTGCGGGTCCTCGCTCGCGTCAGCACCAGCCGCTGGCGGGCGCGCGTGATCGCGACGTAGAACAGCCGCCGCTCCTCCTCGAGCGACCGGCCGTCGTCCACGCTGCGCGCGTGCGGCACGATGCCGTCCTCGCAGCCCGCGACGAACACGACCGGGAACTCGAGCCC
This sequence comes from uncultured Thermoanaerobaculia bacterium, assembly GCA_964613915.1. GTDB lineage: Bacteria > Acidobacteriota > JBCCFW01 > JBCCFW01 > JBCCFW01 > CAZTIW01. The sequence goes on along the minus strand of CAZTIW010000050.1, from coordinate 22,482 downwards.
CTTGCTGGCGTGCATCGTCGCGAGCGTCACGCCCCCCGCGCCGTCGTCCGCGTCGTCGTCCCGCTCGCGCAGCGTGATGCCGTCCAGGAACTCGGCGAGGGTGCTGCGCGACCCGTCGGCGAGGTGCGCCTCCCATGCCCGCTGGACCTCCTGCGCGAGCGCCCACCGCGCCGCGCGGACGTTCGCGTCCTTGTACGTGCGCTCGATCTCGGCCTGGTATCCGATCCGCTCGTGCAGGTCCGTGACGAGCGTCCTCGACCTGGCCGCCGCGGCCGCCGCGACGGACGCGACCGCATCGGCCAGGGACGTCAGCCCCCCGAGGGCATGCACGGCGCCCGCGCACTGCTCGCGCCCCGCCGCGACGTCTCGCGCGAAGGGCCACGGGTGCATGTCCGCCGCGCGCGCGCCGTCCCCGACCGCCTGCAGCGCCGAGGCGCCGATGCCGCGCGAGGGCACGTTCACGATGCGGAAGAGCGCCTCGTCGTCGGCGTCGTTGGCCGCGAGCCTCAAGTAGGCGACCGTGTCGAGAACCTCCTTGCGATCGAAGAACGACCGTCCTCCGAGCAGGCGATAGGGAACGCTGGCCTGGCGGAGCGCTTGCTCGAGGGGCCGCATCTGCTCGTTCGTGCGGAACAGCACGGCGAAGCGCGCGGCCTCCTTGCGCGAGGGCGAGAGAGAGCCCGCTTCCCGCGCGATCTCGCTCGCGATCCACTCGGCTTCCTCGTCCTCGTTCTCGAGATCCACCACGCGCACGGGATCGCCCGGCGCGTGGGTCGTGAAGACTGTCTTGCCGTGACGCCGGGGGTTGCGCTCGATGACGGCGTTCGCGACCGCGACGATGCGCCCCGTGGAGCGGTAGTTCTGCTCGAGCCGCACGACCGCCGCGCCGGGCTGGCGTTCGGTGAAGCGCAGGATGTGCTCGACGTCCGCGCCGCGCCACCCGTAGATGCTCTGATCGTCGTCGCCGACCACGCAGAGGTTCCGGTGAGTCGCGCACAGGGACTGCAGGATGTCGTCCTGCGCGGCGTTCGTGTCCTGGTACTCGTCCACCAGCACGTGCCGGAACCGCGCCTGCCACCGCGCCAGCGCTTCCGGATGTTCCCGGAAGAGCCGGCCCACCAGCACGATGATGTCGTCGAAGTCCACGGCGTTGCGCGCGCGGAGCTCTTCCTGGTAGCGCCTGCCGGCTTCTTCCTCGAGCACGGCGCGCGCCTCCGCGGCCGCCAGCAAGCCGTCCGAATCATGGGCGGCGCCCGCGGCGGGTCCCGGAGCGTGGCCGGGCGACAGGCCCGACTTCGCGGCGCTGATCCCCGCCAGCATCCGTGATGCCGTGGACCCGGCGCCCGGCATGTCGCGCAGGATCGCGCGCGCCATGGACTGCTGCGCCGCCTCGTCGTAGATCGAGAAGTTCCGCGACCAGCCGAGGAGCGGAATCTCGTCGCGCAGGATGCGCACGCACGCGGCGTGGAACGTCGAGATGGCGAGGCCCCGCGCCGCCTCCCCCGCCAGCGCACGCACGCGATCGCGCATCTCGCGCGCCGCCTTGTTCGTGAACGTGACCGCCAGCACGCCCGATGCCGGCACGCCCCGCTCGAGGAGCCGCGCGATGCGCGTCGTCACGACGCGCGTCTTGCCGGATCCTGGCCCGGCGAGCACGAGAAGAGGGCCCTCGCCGTGCTCGACGGCGCGCGCCTGGGCGGGATTGAGAGCGGTCAACAGAGTCTCCTGGTGACGCATCATCGCGGTCGCGTGGAACCGCGGTCAACAGCCACGCGCTTCGCTACAATGTCGGCCATGATGCCAGACCGCCCCTCCATCGCTCGCGGCGCCGCCGCGCTCGCGGCCGTCGCTCTCCTCGCCGCTTCGGTCGCCGGCACGGCGTGCCACCGACCGGCGGGCGCCACGGCCACGGCCTCCAGTTCCTCGCTCGCGATGCCCGAGGAACGGCGGCTCACCGACGTGCGCAAGCTCACCGCCGGCGGCGAGAACGCCGAGGCCTACTGGTCGTGGGACAGCCGCTCTCTCATCTACCAGCAGCGCGAGGGCGAACGCGCGTGCGACCGCATGATGGTGATGAACGCGGACGGTTCGAACAAGCGCGTGATCGCGGAGGACGGCGCCCACACGTGCGGATTCTTCCTCAAGGGCGATCGCCGGGTGGTGTTCGCCTCCACGCGGCTCGCGGGCGCGGACTGCCCGCCCCCGCCCGATCGCTCGCAGGGATACGTCTGGGCGCTGCACCCGTCCTTCGACATCTTCAGCTCGCGCCCCGACGGAAGCGACATCCAGCGTCTCACCGACACGCCGGGCTACGACGCCGAGGCCACGGTGTCGCCGAAGGACGGGACGATCGTCTTCACGTCGGTGCGGGATGGCGATCTCGACATCTACTCGATGCGCCCCGACGGCTCGAACGTGCGCAGGCTGACGACGACGCCCGGCTATGACGGCGGGCCCGTGTTCTCGCCGGACGGGTCGCTCATCGTCTACCGCGCGCAGCATCCGGCCGATGACGCGGCCCTGGCGGACTACCGGGCTCTCTTGAAGCAGGCGCTCGTGCGCCCCAGCCATCTCGAGCTGTGGGTCATGAACGCCGACGGATCGGACCAGCGCCAGGTCACGCGGCTGGGCCGCGCCAACTTCGCGCCGACGTTCACGCCCGACGGCACGCGCATCCTCTTCTCCTCGAACCACCATGACCCCCGCGGCCGCGAGTTCGATCTCTTTCTGATCGACGTCGCCGGCGGCCGGGCCGAGCAGGTGACGTTCTCCCCCGACTTCGACGGCTTCCCCCTCTTCTCGCCCGACGGCAAGCGCCTCGCGTTCTGCTCCAACCGCCATGGCGAGGCCCCCGGCGTGACGAACGTGTTCACGGCGAGATGGGTGGACGACCTGCCCCGATGAATCGCCAGCGGTGCGCGCGCGTCCCTGCGTCGCGCCCGGCACCCCGCCGGCGTCGATCGCCCGGAGGACGCGGATGAACACGCCAGCAACCGTTGCGCGAGCCATCGCCGTGGTCCTGCTCCTCGCCAGCGCGCCCGGGGCGCCAATCGCTGCCGAGACGGCGGCCGCGCCGCCGCCGGATGTCCCCGCGGCCGTGCGACTCGTGAATGAAGCCGCGGTCGCGACGGATCCAGCCACCGGCCGCGACCTCGCGCGGCGCGCGATCCCGGCGCTCCTCGAGGCCGCCGTGGGGACCTCCGATTGCGCGCTCCTGGCGACGCTCGCCGAGGCGCAGCTGCGAGCGGGCCTCGCGGCGGACGCGATCGCGACCATCGGTCGCACCCCGCAGCCGCCCTGCGAGCCCGCCGCGTTCACGCACCTCGCCGCCTGGGCACGGGAGTTCGCCCCGGACGGCAGCCGGCGCGGGCCGGGCGCCGATCTGCCGCAGGCGCGCGAGCTGTACTTCCGGGCAGCCAGCCAGTACGGCCAGAGGGCCGACTCGGCCGATCTCCACGAGGAGACGGCGCTCGCGCTGATCAGCGGCGCCGAGATCGCGCTCCAGCTTGGCGACGCCACGGCGGCGCGCGAGGCGGGCCTGCGCGCCCTGCGCCTCGCGCGCGACACCGCCCTCGCCACGCGCGCGGGCGTGCTCGTCCTGGCGGCCGCCGGACCCGAGCTCGGCGAGGGGTCAGCGACGAACCTGGTCGCCGAGATCACGGGCGATCGACGCGAGCTGTTGCGGGACATCCTGGACGCCAGGAACAGGCAGGTCGGCGCCGAACTCGAGATCCGACCAGGCGATCCGAACCTGCTGGCTGCGGCCGGTTTCTACTCGCTGTTCGCGGGTGGCGACGTCGGGCTGGCGCTCGCGCGTCACCACCTCGAGCGCGCCGCCGCGACGGGCTTTCCGCTCGTGGAGCTCAACTACCTGCGGGGCCGCCTCGCGCGCGACATGGGCGACAGGGCGCGCGCTGCGGACCTCTTCCGTGCCCAGGTGCGCGAGTACCCGGATGCCGCGGCGAGCCCGCTCGCGGCGAACGATCTCTGCTGGATGATCGCCGAGGACGGCGCCCCCGTCGCCGAGATGGAGTCGGCGCTCGCTCTGCTCGACGGCCAGATCGGCCGGGCGCCGCGGGAAGCGGCCCTGCACGAGACGCGCAGCCGCCTCCTCGAGCGGCTCGGGCGGCACGCCGAGGCTCTGGCCGCAGCCGAGCGCGCGGCGGCCCTCGAGCCCAGCGCCGAGCGCTCCGCCGCCGTGACCCGGTTGCGCGGCGGAGGATGACCGCCGTCTCGCCTGCGTCCCCGCGGGGCGTGGCATGATGCCGCTGCGACAAGGCCGCTGATCACGGCGACCGGCTCCAGGAGACGACATGCAGCGCCGCCACGATGGACTCCTCTTCCGCACGCTCACCGGCCTGCTGGCCGCCGCCCTGCTACTCGGCCCCGTCCCCGCCCGAGCGGACGAGGACGAGGACTCGCCCGGCCAGACCGCGGGCGAGGGGGACGAGACTCCGGACGATCCCGCGGACACTGCCGACGACGCGTCCGGCGAGGCGCCCGCGACCGACGACGACAGCCTCATGGAGGCCGCGCGGGCCGAGCCCGGGTCGGCGGCGCCGTCGCCGGCGGATCGTCCCATCAGTGGCTTCTGGAAGGGCCGGCACCGCATCACGCTGGGCGCGGGCTACCACTACGGCAACACGGTGCGCGACGCCGGGATTCTCGCGGCTCCCGTGACGGGTCAGCCCGGCACGCGGCGATTCCCCGCGGCCACGCCGCTCCAGGTCGAGCTGCAGGACTCGCCCATCTTCGGCGTCCAGTACGGCTGGTTCGCCGGCGATGGCTGGGGCATCCAGGTGGGCCTGGACTCCCTGTCCTCCACGATCAGGGATCCCGACCCCGCCGATCTCGCGGCCCTGGCCGTGCGCCTCGACAACACGAACCTCGTGCCACCGCAGCCTGCCATCCTGCTGGCGCGCCTGGCCGCTCATCAGGCCCCGCACGACTTCAAGGTCACGTTCCTCGACATCGGCGCCTTCCACGTCTTCACCCCCAAGAAGCGGCTGAGCACCGAGGTGGGCGGCGGCGTGGGGTGGGCCTTCGCCTCTCTCGATGGGCCGGTGGCCTATGAGCGGCTCGTCGTCTCGGACGCCATCGCGCAGGGGTCCGTTCAGGTCGTCGCGAACGACGTTCTGGATCCCGCCCCCCCGCACGGGCAGTGCCTCGCCGACAACGATCCGTGCATCGAGGTGTCGGCTCAGGGCGGGCTCACCTGGCACGCCTGGCTGGCCACCGGGTTCTCCTTCAATCGCAACGTCATGCTGCAGCTCGGCGCCAAGCTGCGCTACGTGCAGCACCTCGTTGACCCGGGCGACTCGAACGTGATGAAGCAAGTCACGCTGGGCGTGAGCTTCCGCTTCGGCGGCGAGTGATCCCTCCCCGGTCGCGCGGGCAGGCCGCGGCCACGACCCGGAAGCGCTCGCAGGCGTCGCCATGAAGCTCGCCGGCTGCCAGATCAACCCGCTGGTCGGCGACCTCGCCGGCAACGCCGAGCTGATCCTCGCCGCCGCGTCACGCGCCGCGGCGGCGGGCGCCCATCTCATCGTGCTTCCCGAGCTGGCCCTGGTCGGCTATCCGCCGCTCGACCTGCTGGACGAGCCGGAGTTCGTCGATGCCGCGCTGGCGGCGCGCGAGCGGCTCGTCGAGCGCCTCGCCGCGGTCGCGCCCGGGCGCACGATCGTCTTCGGGGCCGTGGGCCGGAGCCCGCACGCCATCGGCAAGCGCCTGCTGAACGTGGCTGTCGTCGCGCGCGACGGGCAGGAGATCGCGGCGCCGGGCAAGGCGTTGCTGCCCTCGTACGACGTGTTCGACGAAGACCGCTGGTTCGAGCCCGCGACCGGAGCCGCCCCCGTCGAGATCGACGGCCACCGCGTCGGCATCAGCATCTGCGAGGACATCTGGAACGATGCCGAGTTCTGGCCGCAGCGGCTCTACGCCCGCGACCCCGTCAGCGATCTGGTGGCCGCGGGCGCCGACCTCATCGTGAACGTCTCCGCGTCGCCCTACCATCGGGGCAAGCCGCGGCAGCGCGAGGCCATGCTCGCCGCGACGGCCCGCCGTCACCGGCTTCCGGTGCTCTTCGTCAATCAGGTCGGGGCGAACGACGAGCTCATCTTCGACGGCACGTCGTCGCTCCTGAGCCCGACCGGCGACACCCTTGCCCGAGCGGCCTCGCTCGAGGACGACATGCTCCTCGGCGAGATCGGCCCGCGTGCGTCCGGGGCCGTCCTCCCGCCCCCCGCCGAGGGCTCCGCGTCCGAGGTTCGGAAGGCCCTCGTCCTCGGCGTGCGGGACTACATGCGCAAGTGCGGCTTCTCCCGCGCGTTGCTGGGCCTGTCGGGAGGCATCGATTCGGCGGTCGTCGCCGCCATCGCGGCCGACGCGATCGGCCCCGCGAACGTGGAGGCCGTGCTGATGCCGTCCCGCTTCACGTCCGACGCCAGCACCGAGGACGCGCTCGAGCTGGCGCGCCGGCTGGGCATGCCCACGCGCACCATCGCGATCGAGCCCGCCCACGCCGCGCTTCTCGACATGTTGAGGCCGGCCCTCGAGGGGCGACCGCCCGACACGACGGAGGAGAACATCCAGGCCCGCCTGCGCGGGCTGATCCTCATGGCGCTGTCGAACCGGACGGGGGCGCTCCTCCTGACCACGGGCAACAAGTCCGAGCTCGCGGTCGGGTACTGCACGCTGTACGGCGACATGACGGGCGGGCTCGGCGTGATCGGGGACTGCTACAAGGGCTGGGTGCGCGAGATCGCGCGCGACGTGAACGCGACGGCGGAGATCATCCCGAGGCGCACCCTCGAGCGCGCGCCGTCGGCGGAACTCCGCGCCGATCAACGCGACGAGGACGATCTCCCGCGCTATGACGTCCTCGACGCGGTGCTCGAGGGCCTGATCGAGGGCCGGCTCTCGCGCGCGGAGGTGCAGGCCCGTGGCCTCCCGGCCGACGTGGTGAGGCGCGTGCGCGGCCTGCTCGATCGCAACGAGTACAAGCGACGGCAGGCGCCCCCCATCCTGCGCGTCACGTCGCGCGCGTTCGGCTCCGGCCGCCGCCTTCCGCTCGCGCGAGGCGGATTCGACTGACCGGCGCGGCCGCGCGGGATCAGCGCCACCACGAGCTGGCGAAGAAGTCCATCGCGGTCGCCACGAGACTGTGGATCACCACGCCGGGCCAGATGCTCCTCGACTTGAGCGCGATGACGCAGAGCACCAGTCCACCGAGCACGGCCGAGGCCATCTCGGCTTCCGGCTTGCCGACGTGCATGAGCGTGAACGCCACGGTCGAGACGAGCACGGCCGACGGGCCGATGTCCTTGCGCAACCCGAAGAGCAGGAAGCCGCGGAAGAAGAACTCCCAGGCGATCCACTTCAGCAAGTACGCGGCCTCGTAGAGGACGAACAGCGTCACGTCGTGCCGCGCCTCGGGCAGGCGCGGGTACATGGCCTGGAACGAGTCCGTGCGCGAGGCGATCGCGAGCACCGGAAGGAGCAGCCCGAAGAGCCCGAGCACGATCAGCATCTCGCGGCGCGCGCCCCGGACCGAGAGACCGAGATCCGCCGCCGTCCAGCCCCCGGCCACGCGCGCCATGCCGAGCGGCACCGCCAGCAACAGCACGAGAGCCGTGAGATGCCCCCACAGGTGACGGTGGAACATGTCGGGGGCGATGCCCGTGACGGACTCGGAGAGGACGAGGAACCCCTGCGGCGCCCACGCGGGACTGCCCTGATGGTGGTAGACCACGAGCAGGAGCGTGGCGGCCGAGGTCAGCCAGAGGGCCCTCCACGGGAGTCCGGGGAAGGCCCGCGCGACCAGTCGTTCCAGCGGCGAAGCCGGCGGATCCGAGCCGGGGGAGGTCATGACGCATCTCCTGTTGCCCTGGGGTCCCGAAGGGCGCGCGATCCTCTCATGGGGCCGTTCCGGGGCGTTCCGTCAACTTTTCCTGGACATCCATCGGGGCCGCGTGCATGGTTTTCTCGTTCCCCCGAGGAGGGGATCGGCCCGGCCTCCCGGGCAGTCGGCGCGAGGGCCAGCCCGAACCGAGGGCATCAAGCCCGACCGGTCACGCGCCGATGTGGGATTCAGAACCCTGGAGCGGGGACGCGCAGCAGCAGCCTCCCCGCCGGGGCACGGCGCTCCGGACCGAAGGTCCCGCCCGCCGTCGCCCTGCTCATCACCTGGTTCAGCCCGCGCCGTCCTGCCTTCCTGGCGGACGGTTCCGCTCGCGCGGTCCTTCGCGCGGCGCGAGGGCCTCGAACCCCTGCGCTGCCGCGGCGGCATGAAGCCGCCCGCGACCGCCCGAGCACCGGCCCATGGCTCTCCGGCAGCACGCCGGCGCGAGTCACCGGTCTCAAGGGGGCCCGAAGCCCCCGAGGTCAACCCGTTGAAGTACAAGCAGAGGGGCTACCAGGACGACTCGTGGCAGGACGACCGCGAACGCCCGGAACGCACCGAACGTCCCCGCCGCGATCCCGATCTCCCCGGCAGCCGGCTCTCCGAGCCGCAACGCGTCATCCGGAGCCTCCGCTGCCACCATTGCGGGCAGTCGGTGCCCCTGGAACTCGACGCCCGGGGCGACATCCTTCCGATCCTGCGCGATGCGGCGTGCACGCAGTGCGCGGCGGCCATTCATGCCTGCCGGAACTGCCAGCACTTCGATCCGCTCAAGCACCGCGAGTGCCGCAAGCCGGTCAAGCAGACCTACCGCAAGAACGTCGCCAACGACTGCGAGCTCTTTGAGCCCAAGGTGACCGCCGAGATGACGCGGGATGCCAGTCGCTCGGAGGGCAGCTTCGCGCCGACGGCGGCTGTCGGCGCGCCGGCGCCACGAACGGCGAACGCCGCGCGCAAGGCCTTCGACGACCTGTTCAAGTGAGATGAGCTCCCCCCGTTCCGTCAGCCCCGCGGCGATCCTGATCGCCGCGGCCATGGCCGCTTCGTGCGGTGCCGGCGCGGATTCCGCGCCGTCGCGCGAGGCCACGAGCGCCGCGGCCCCGGCGACGCCGGCTGCCGCCGCGAGGCCCGCTCCGGTCGCGGCGCCAGCCCCTGCGGTCGCACCCGCGACGCCCGCGCCCGTCGCTTCCCCTGCCGCTTCCCCGGCCGCCGCGAGCCCCTCGCGCGGGGCGCCGCTCGACGGGAGGGCCCGCCCGGCGCCGCCAGCCACCGAGGCGTCGGCCGCCGATGTCTGGGCCGCCGTGCCCGCCGGCCCCGTGATCGCCACGGTGCCGCTCGAGATGGTGCGCGGCCTCGACGGCGTGGATGCTCAGCCGCGATCGATCCAGGGTGCGCTGGCGCCCGCAGCGCCCGCGGGCCTGAACGTCTCGAAGCTCCCCGAGGGCGCCTGGCTCTTCGGCGCGGTCCCCGTGACGCGCACCGAAAGCGTGCCCTTCGCCGTCGCGCAGGACCGGACCGTTCTGGTGCTGGACGGAAACCGCGACGGCGCGCTGGACCCCGCCGAGCGCCTCGCTCCGTCGGGCCTCTGGGGCGGCATCACGTGGTTTCAAGCGACGACCGTGGCCAGGACCAAGCTGGCGACGGGCGAGGTCTTCGAGTCCGATCTCCCGCTGCGCGTCGGGATCATGAACGCGGCCCCGCGGCTGATCTCGCAGCTCGACGGACGTCGCGAGGGCCAGGTCAAGCTGAACGGCAAGACCTACCGGATCGCGGTGCTCGACCAGACGTTCCGGGGCTGGTTCAGCCACCCGCGTCTCGACCTGATCGTCGTGGACGCCGATGGCGACGGCGCGTTCGACCCCGCCCCTGACTCGTTCGAGCGCTACCGCCTGGGCGAACCGTTCCCCCTGGGCGAGACCGACGCCGTGGTGTCGGCGGTCGGCCCGTTCGCGACGACGCTCACGCTGGCGCGGTCGGAGCGCCCGGCCGCGCGAAAGGCCTCGCTGCGCATCGGCGCCCCCGCGCCGACCTTCACGGCGACCACCCTCGAGAGCAAGCCGCTCGACCTCGCCCGCCTCAAGGGCAAGTGGGTGCTCCTCGACTTCTGGGCCACGTGGTGCGGCCCGTGTCGCGCGGAGCTCCCCCACCTGAAGGAACTCCAGCGCCAGAATCAGGACCTCGTGATCGTCGGCATCTCCGGCGACGACGCGGCCGCGACCGTGACCGCCTTCGTCAAGGCCCAGGAGATGGGCTGGCCGCAGGTGCACGAGGACGCGGGAGCGCTCATGAGGCGGTACCGCGTGGACAGCTTCCCGACATCGTTTCTCATCGCCCCCGATGGGACGATCGCGGCGCGGGACCTGCGCGGCCCGATGATGCACGCGAGGCTGAGGGACCTGAAGGCGGGCTACAAGGGCAAGGGCTGAGCGCTCCTGCTGCGGGGCTCGCCCGCGTCAGGCGCTCCACTCGACGTCGGTCACGCCCGCGCGTGCGTTCGCCAGTCGCGCGGCCACGAAGAGCATGTCGGACAGCCGGTTGAGGTAGACCACGGCCTCGGGCGTGCCGCCGCCGATCGCGCGCAGCGCGACCACGGATCGCTCGGCCCGCCGAGCCACGCACCGCGCGACGTGGCAGGCGCAGGCCACGGCCGAGCCCCCCGGCAAGATGAAGTTGCGCAGGGGCGGCAGGACGGCGTCCCACGCGTCCACCGCGCGCTCGAGAGCCTCCGCGCGATCCGGACCGAAGGGCACTTGCTTGGGGTTCGACCGCGGCGCCGCGCCGTCGGATGAGGCCGCGTCGCGCCGCGGATCGGCGAGAACCGCGCCGAGCGAGAAGAGATCGCGCTGGACCCTCTCGAGGATCGCGTCGAGGTCAGGGAGCCCGCCGGCGTCCTGCGCGGCGCGCCGCGCCATGCCGACGGCGGCGTTGAGCTCGTCCACGTCGCCGAACGCGGCGATGCGCGGGTCGGCCTTGCTGGAACTCGTGCCGTCGAAGAGGCTCGTCTCGCCGCCGTCGCCGCGCTTCGTGTAAATCTTCACTTCGCGCGCCCCGGCAGGCTGTCAGGGATGCGAGGCGTCAGGGAGGTCCGCTCGTGCACGATCACCGTGCCGTCGGGATCGCGCTGCACGCGGAGACCGGCGCGATCGTACGTCACGCTGCCCCCATCCGAGCGCGTGAAGCGCAGGCCCTCGGCCGTGACCTCGATGCGTCCCGTCGATCGCGGCTGGAGTCGCACCTGCGCGGGCTCCTGCGCCGCCGAGTCGTAGCCGATGCCCTTCTCCGGGATGACGTCGAACGTGTCGGCCGTCAGCACCATGCGGCCCTCCCACACGCTGCCCACGGTGCGCGTCGGCGAGGCTTGCAGGTACGACGCGGCCAGGACGAGGCCGCGATCCATGACGATGAGCCCGCTGGCCGCCGGCGGCACGAGCGTCGGCGCGCCCGGGCGCGAGAGCGAGCGGAACTCCCAGGTGCCCTCGAGCGCCGCCGCGTGCGGCCCGAGCGAGGCCACCGGGAGGGCGGCGCGCGTGCCGGCCGCGGCCGGCTGGGGGGAGCGCGACGCCGGACGCGCGGCGGGCGCGGAAGCCCGGCTCGGCGCCGGCTGAGCCAGGAGCGGCTCCGCAGCCGACCAGAACGACACCGCTGCCAGCAAGGCGAGGGCGCCGAGGGGCTGGTTCAAGGCGGCCATGGACGCGGGCGCGTCAGGCCGAGGCGGCGGACAGCTCGGCCTCGACCGCCGCGAGCGCCGCCTTGGCTTCGGCCGAAGTCTGCCGGGCGAGGCGCGCGCGGAGCTTGCGCGCGTCGGAGACCCGATCGGTCGCCAGATGGGCGCGGACCAGGATCGGCGCGAAGCGCGCGTCCCGCACGAGCTCGCTCATGGCGGCCGTGTCCTTCGTGATCAACGCGAGCAGGCCGGCATAGGTGCGCCGGAGAGTCGCGGTCTCGCCCAGCGCGCGACAGCAGCGCGCCACGGCCTCGGCGGCGTCCGCGATCTCCTGCGGCGTCCCGGATCGGCGGACGTGCGCGAGACAGGCCTTGTATCGCGCCAGCGCGGGCGCGTGCTGCTCCCGCAGCTCCTGGATCTCGCCGATCTGCCGCTCGAGAGCGCAGCGGCGGTTCGCGTCGCGGCGCGCCACGGCGGCCGCGCGCTGCTTCTCGAGAGCCTGGATGGCAGGCTCCCATCGCTCGAGGATCCGGCTCGCGGACACGAACCGGTCGAGCGCTTCCTGCCGCTCGGCGTCGTCGTCGGTCGTCTCGACGACCTTCGAGAACGCCCGCAGGGCGCAGTCGCGCATGTTCTCGGCCGAGAGGTGGTCCCCGACCGACGCGTAGATGTCAGCGAGCCGCGAGTGGCACTCGGCGGCCGCGTGCGTCTCGGGATGGCGGCGGATCACCTTGCGGTACTCGCGCTCGGCGGCGCCGAGATCGCGAATCTGCATCTCGTAGATCTTGGCGATGGCGAGGCCCGCGCGGCCGTGCCAGCGGGGCCAGTGGGGCGGGACCTGCCGGAAGGACTCGGTCGCCTTCTCGAGCTCGCCCCTCTGGAGCTGGAGGGTGCCGAGCTCCAGGTGAGCTCGGGCGGCGGACTCGGTGCCCGGCTGCATCTCGATGATGCGGGTGAGCGTGTCCACGCTGGCGGCAAGCTGTGGCGTCACTAGAACCTCCCGCGGTTGCACAGGGAGCGCCCGCTGCCCCCGGGACGCGGCGCGTCCGGGGCGAGCAGGCCGTCTCTGACGAGCCTGCAATGGCTTCACTCGATGAGACTTGCGCGTGCCGCAATCCTATCCTGGAGCCGCCCGGGCGGCAAGGCGCTTGCTAGGATTCGCTGGATGATCGCCCCTGCCCGGAGTGGCCCGTGTCGCGACGGGCGGCTGGCCGGGCGCGGCGCGCCGGGGCGGAACGGGGCATCAACGCCCCGGCCGGCCCGTCATGGCGCGCTCGGCCCGGTGCCGGACGCGAGCGCGACGCGGCAGCCGAAGGCCCGCTCGAGCAGGACCGGGGTGAGGACCCGGGACGGCTCCCCGTCCGCCAGAAGGCGTCCTCCCGCCACGAGACCGACGCGGTCGCAGCCCGCCGCGACCAGGTCGAGATCGTGGCTCACGATCAGCACGCCGACGCGGCCCTCACCCACGATGGAGCGCAGGAGCCGGAGGATCCGGGCGCGCTGCCCGGGATCGAGATGCGTCGTCGGCTCGTCGAGCATGAGCAGGCGGCTCCCCTGCGCGAGGGCGCGCGCGAGCTGGACGCGCTGGAGTTCGCCACCCGACAGCGTGCGGATGTCGCGCGTGCCCATCTCGCCCATCGAGCACCGATCGAGCGCCTCGCGCGCGACGGCGAGATCGCGCGCGCCCGCGAACTTCCATCCGCCGAGGTGAATCCAGCGCCCGTGCAGGACGAACTCCTCGACCGTCAGGGGGAGCCGCGGAGGCGAAGCCTGGCGGAGCCAGGAGAGGCGCGCGGCCACGTCGCGCCGCCGCAGATCCGCGGGCGCGCGCTCGCCGAGCCAGCACTCCCCCGAGGCAGGCCTCAGGTCGCCCGCGATGAGCCGGAGGATGGACGACTTCCCCGCCCCGTTGGGGCCGACCAGCGCGACGATCTCGCCGGCCCGGACCTCAACCGAGATGGGACCGAGCTCGAAGCTCCCGACGCGGACGCTGGCGTCCGACAATCTCGCCAGCGGACTCATGCCGTCCGCCGCCGCCACAGCAGGACCAGGAAGAACGGCGCGCCGCACGTGGCCGTGACGACGCCGACAGGCACCTCGCCGAGCACGCGCACGGCCGTGTCCGCCAGCAGGAGGAAGCTGGCGCCGCCGAGCGCGGAGGCCGGCAGCAGCAGGCGGGCGTCGGAGCCCATCACCAGGCGGATGGAGTGCGGCACGACCAGTCCGACGAAGCCGATCGAGCCTGCCGCCGCCACCGACGCGCCCGTCAGGATCGCCGCCGCGCCGATGCCGACCAGCTTCGTGCGCTCGACCTCGACGCCGGCGTCCGAAGCATGCTCCTCCGCGACCGCGATGAGATTGAGCGCGGGCGCGACCGTCGCGATCAGCACGGAGCCCAGCACGAGGGCCACGAGCACCGACGCCACCGCCTGCCCGGAAGCGGACGCGAACGAGCCCATGAGCCAGAACAGCCAGTGCTGGGCACGCTCCGCCGGCGCGAGGGACACGACCCACATGATGCCGGCGGACAGCAGGTACGACAGGACGACGCCCGCGAGCAGGACGCGACTCATCTCGAGTCGCCCCTCGCCGTCCCGTCCCAGCCCCAGCACGAGAACGGCGGCGACTCCCCCTCCGAGCGCGGCCGCCACCGGATGGCCAGCGCCCGCGGCCGACGCTCCGAGCGCGAGGGCCACGACGGCGCCAAGCGCCGCGCCCGACGACACGCCGAGCACGTAGGGATCGGCCAGCGGGTTGCGGAGCACGAGCTGCAGGATGGCCCCCGCGAGTCCCAGGCAGGCGCCGCACGCGGCGGCGAGAAGGGCGCGCGGCAGCCGTGCCCGCGTGACGACGATCCGCGCCATCTCATCGCCCCCGCCGAGCAGCACCGACACGGCGTCGCGCGCCTGCAGGCTCCTCGGCCCGAAGCCCTCGGGCGGCGCCGCCACGAGAGCGATGCCCAGCGCGACGACGAGCAGAACCGCCAGCGTCGCCACGCCAGCGACGAGATCGCGTCGCGTGAGCGGCCGGCTCGGCGTCACGGCCCCGCCGGGGGCAGCGCCCGCGCATCCACGAGCAGGGCGCTCAGCATCTCCGCGGCGCGCCCGAGTTCCGCCGTCGGCCTCAGGAACGGGCGCGCGGGCAGGACGATCGTGCCGCCCGGTCGCCGCATCGCGGGGACGGCCGCCGCCCAGTCCCCCAGCAGCGCGGCGTCCTGGCCGGTGGCCAGCAAGAGCACCTCGGGCGCCGCCAGCAGGAACGCCTCGCGCGAGATGCGCGGCCAGCCCGGAGCCGCCGCGCACGCGTTATCCGCCCCGGCGGCGTCGGCCAGCTCCGTCAGGTAGGTGTCCGTGCCGGCGGCAATCAGCGGATCCGTCCACACGAGCACGCAGGCCCGGATGCGGGCGCGCCCGCGCGTTCCCTCGCGCACGGTCGCCACGCGCGCCAGCATCTCGTCCGCGAGGATCGCGGCCTCCGCAGCCCTCCCGAGCAGGTCGCCCACGCGCCGGATCTGAGCGGCCACCCCCTCGAGACCAGCCGCCCCGCGCAGGCCGACGACCGGCAAGCCGAGATCGCGCAAGCGCGCCACGGCCGCGAGCGGATTGCCCTCGGAGGTCGCGAGGATCAGATCGGGCTCGAGGAGGAGCAGCGCCTCGGCCGACGGCGCGATCATGGGACCGAGCCTCGGAAGGAGCGCCGCCTCGGCCGGCGCATCGCACGCGTCGCAGGCGGCGATGACGGAAGCCCCCGCTCCGACGGCGAACGCGATCTCGGTCAGGTCGGGCGACAGGCAGGCGACGCGCATCGGCCTGTTCGGGACGAGGACCGAGGCGCCCGTGTCGTCCACGATGGCTCGCGCGCCGTCGGGAGCCGCGCGGCCCTCCGGCGGCGCGCCGTGGCAGCCCCCCATCGCCACCAGGAGCAATGCGGCCGGAATCGCCCGGGAGCGCGGGCGCTCGGCCGCCGCCGCGCCGATGCGCCGGCGGCGCACGGCGCGCTACTGACAGCCCGCGGTGCGGGTCGTCAGCGGGTCCACGACATCGAGGTACGCGTCGCCCATCTCATCTCCCGCCTTGAACCGCTTCGCGTACGCCAGGAGCTTGCCGGCCATGACATCGTTCGGATTCCGCTGCGTCAGGCTCTCGAGATAGTAGACGGCCTCCCACGGCTCCTTCTGCTGGAGCTTCTCGACCGCGAGATTCCAGAAGATGTGCTCGATGTACCGGCCGGCTTCGAGCTTGTCCGGCCGCTGCCGCTCGAGATCGAGGAAGGCCACGTTCGCGCGCGGATAGTCCTCGATGCAGAAGCCGCGGACCGCGCGGCCGAAGGCCTCCTGGTACTGCTGCTCGCGCTCGATCTCGTCGCCCTTGAGAATCACGCGCTGCGGGACCGGGATGTTGTTCTTCAGCGCGATGGATCGCGCCTGTTCGATCGCGAGCTCGGCGTCCTCGAGCTTGCCCTCGCGCTGCGCGCGCTCGGCGTCGAAGAGCCGCTCGTTGATCTGGGCCTCGGCCTTCTCCTTGGACAGTCCGGCCGTGGGATCGGGCTCCTTCACGGGCGGGATGAACTTCTCGTTGGTGCGCGCGACGTAGGCCTGGATGCCGAGGTACCCGCCCGCGAGCACGACGGTGAGGACCCCGACGAGCCCCAGGACGAACTTGCGAGAAACCGCGGGACGTGCCGACGCGGACGGGCGCGGCGGCGGCGGCGCCACGACCGGCGTCCTGCCGTACTGCTGCTCGTATTCGCGCTTGAGTTGCTCCTCGCGCTCCTTCTGGGAAACGCCCGAGTCGGTGGTGCTCGGCTTGGAGGGCGCAACGGTCGGGACCGCGAGCGATTCGATCTCGCCAGCCTCCACCTCGCCGAACTGGGCGCCAGGAGCCTTCTTGGGGGGCGGCGGTTCCAGCGACGGTGGCGAGGGCGTGAAGGCCGGGGGCGGCGAGGGCAGGCCCACGGAGGGAAGATCCGGCAGACCGCCGCCGCCGCCGCGCGCGGGCGGCGGCGGGAGCTCGAAGGAGAAACCCGACGACGTCGGCGCCGAACCCGAGCTCGGGGGCGCCGGCAGATCGGGGGCCGAGGGCGTGCCGAAGCCAGGCGGGCCGGACGGCATCGAGAAGTCCTGCAAGGGCTTCGAGCCGCTGCTGGGCGCGGCGGGCTTGCTCCCGAGAAAGGGGCTCGGCGCTGCCCCGGACTCGGGCTCGGGCGAGCCCAGGCTGAAGCCGCCCGGTCCCGAGAGCATCGTGCGGTCCGAGTCGCCGCCTTCCGCCGACGGAGGCGCTTCCCACGGCGCCGCCGGTGGCGGCGCGAGCGAGGGGTTGAACACCATGGTGCGGTCCGCGTCGAAGTCGCCCCCGGCGGAGGTCGGCGGGGCCGCCGGCGGCGGCGCGGGAGGGCTGGCCGCCGGATTGAAGACCATGGTCTTGTCGGCGTCGAAGCCCCCGCCCGCGGGCGCCTTCGCGGGCGGCGCTGACGGTGCGAGGGGGATGTTCGGCCGCGCTGTCGACGGCGCGGCAGGCGGTGCCGCAGCGGGGTTGAACACCATCGTGCGATCGGCGTCGAAACCGCCGGGCGGCGCGAGGGGGGGCTGCGAGGCTGGCGCCGGGGGCGAGGGACTGCCCTGGAAGACCATGGTCCGATCGGCGTCGAACGACGGAGCCTCTGGCTGAAAGGGCGGCGCCTGGGCCGCTGGCTTCGAGGGCGGCGCGGCGGGCTCGCCGAACGGGCCGCCAGCGGGCGCCGAGAACATCATGGTCGCGTCGGGGTCTTGCTGGCCTCCGCCGCCGCCTTGAGGATCGCCGCCGAACGGGCCGGCATCCCAGTCGCTCCCGCCCTCGGCCTTCATCTGGGCCACCGTGACGCCCTGCTTCGCTTCCGTGTTTGACGGATCGATCGCCAGGACCTGCTGCCACGCGGCGATGCACGCCGTGTAGTTCCCGTCGTTGTAGTGGCTGACGGCGAGGTCGCGGAGGTAGGCGATCTGGTCGCTGCTCATCTCTCGTGTCGTCCGGGCGAGGCGCTCGCGCCACGCCGCCCCGGGGCGGGACGACCTGCGCACGGCGGGATTGCTGCGTGGGTATCGCGTTTTTAGCACGCCGGAGCACGCGGACACAAGCTTGGGGCCCCACCCGAGCAGAGCGCCGGAACGCCACGGCGGCCTGCGGCGCGGTGCGCTAGCCCGGACTATTCATGAAGCTGACGCATCCGACGGGTGCTCGCCGCCGATGGCTGCGTGATCGGACCTGCGGTCCGAGGGCGACTGCCGGACGAGCCGGCGGACCGTCGCGGCGCCGGGCCACGCGCGACCCAGCAAGGGGTTCCCGTTGGACTCCGTCGGGAATCCTCGACGTAGGGCACGGCTACGCCTCCGGTTCCCTCCGTCGTCCGCCTTGCCCTCGGCCACGATCACCTCGTCGGATCCAGTCCGCCGATGCCCCCTGCCAACGCAGGCTGGTTCCAGCAGCGCCGTGCGAGCGTTCCACCCCATGACTGCGCCACCTTCACGAATAGTCCGGGCTAACTGGCATGCTCGTGGGGGAGATCCCCATGCGCTCGACGCTCACCGGCATCATGATCGCGGCGGTCGGCGGACTGTGGCTCGCGTCCGACGCGGCGGCCGCGCTCGCCGACACGCACCAGGGGCGGTACGCGAGGCGCCGGGCCGCGCGGGGCGACCTCAGCGACACGTCCCCCAAGCTGGACCGGTTCGCGTTCATCCAGGACGAGACCGCCGAGCCGCACCGGCTCGTGCTCGTCGTGGACACCTGGGTGGCCCGAGCACCGCGGGACGCCCGTTTCCTGCCGCTCGTCATCGCGCTGTCGTACGAGGGCGACGGCGATCCGCTGCCCATCCGGCCCGATCGCTTCGAGCTGTCGGTGGCGGGCGGGCCGGCCATGCGCGCGCTCTCGCATGACGACCTCGTCGCGCGCGCGGGCAGCGCCTCGGTGGTGCTGCAGGATCGACGCCTGCTCCAGCGCCGCGCGCCCCTCTCGTTCGACACGCCGCGCGCCACGCCGGTCGAGGTGACGTTCCACGCGCACCCTGCCCTCCCGGAACTGCGCAACGACCGGCTCTGGCTGGCATCGCAGCGCTGGTTCGAAACGCTCGCCTACTTCGAGGTGCCGGCGGACTTCGCGCGCTGGGAGGACCTCATGGAACTCCGCTACGTGCCCGTGGACGGTGAACCGGCCGCGGCCGCCTGCACGTTCCGGATCCAGCGCGATCCGGCGGCGCATCAGGCCGCGCTGCGCCGGGCGCGCCGCGCGATCGAACGCGAGGACGCGGCCGCGCGCCGCGCGGGACGAAGGAACGAGTGACCGCGGGGGCTTGCGCTCCGGGGGCCAAGTCGGAAACGATGAAGGTCCACGGAGGCCGCTTGCGCAACGTCCTGGTCACGATCGCCTACGATGTCGAGGAGGCCAAGAGAGAGGCCTACCTCGAGCACGCCCGCCAGATGCGCGAGCATGCCCGTGAAGTGCTGGGCCTCGACTACGAGATCTTCGAGGACGCCGACCACGCGGGATCCTTCGTCGAGATCTTCACGTGCGCATCCCCCGAGGACTACGAAGCTCTCGACGAGCGCCAGGATGACGCGTTCCGCGAGATGGTGGCGCGCCTCGACCGCTTCACGGATCTGAGGAAGGTCCGCTACCAGGCCCTCTCTCACATCGGGTAGGAGATCGGCCGCGTGCCGGGCACTCCAGGCCGCCCGCGCACGGGCCGAGCCGCGACGGCGACGGGCTGATACGCTTCGGGGAGTCCCGCCCCATGCGACCGCTCACCGTCATCGTCGACTTCGACGGCACCATCACGACCACAGATGTCGGAGCGGCGCTCTGCGAGCGCTTCGCCCCCGGCGTCTTGCAGGCCGTGGACCGCCGATGGCTCGCTGGAGAGATCTCCTTCGGCGAGGCCTACCGCCTGGCGTGCCTCGAGCTGCGCGCCTCGGCGGAGGAACTCGTCGACCATGCCTTGCTCGTCGGTTGCGTCCGCGACGGCTTCGGGACGCTGGTCGAGGCGTGCCGTGCCACCGGTGCCGAACTCGTGATCGCGAGCGCCGGCCTCGACCTGTACGTGGAGCCGATCCTGCGGCGCGAGCTGGGATCGGCGCTGGACGGCATCGAGATCCGGGCGAATCGCGGGCGCGTGACGGCCGACGGCGTGGCCGTGCACTTCCCGCACGCGCACCCCGACTGCGCGGAGTGCGCGAACTGCAAGGGCGTGCGCGCGCGCGAGGCCCGCGCGGCCGGCCGGCTCGTCATCGGCGTCGGCGACTCGTTCACCGATCGATGCCTCGCACGGCACGCCGAGCATGTCTTCGCGCGCGACTGGCTGTCGCGGCACTGCGCCGAGCAGGAGATCCCCCATCACCCCTTTGACGACTTTCATCCCGTGACCGCCACGGTCAGGAGACTTCTCGCGTGAGCGACGCGCACGAACTCGACCACATCCTCATCACGGGCGCCCGCGAGCACAACCTCAAGGGCATCGATGTCCGGATCCCCAAGAAGAAGCTCGTCGTCCTGACCGGCGTCTCCGGATCGGGCAAGTCGTCGCTCGCGTTCGACACGCTGTTCGCCGAAGGCCAGCGGCGCTACGTCGAGTCCCTCTCGGCCTACGCGCGCCAGTTCCTCGGACAGATGGAGAAGCCCAAGTACGACACGATTCGCGGCCTCTCGCCCACGATCTCGATCGAGCAGAAGACGGCCGGCTCGAACCCGCGCTCGACGGTGGGCACCATCACGGAGATTTCGGACTACATGCGCGTGCTCTGGGCGCGCGCCGGAACCCAGCACTGCCATCGCTGCGGCAAGAAGGTCTCCAGCCAGACGGCCCAGCAGATCGCGCGCGAGATCGCGGCGCACCCGGAGGGCACGCGCCTCGTGCTGCTCGCGCCCTTGCTCGTCAACCGCAAGGGCGAGCACCGCGAGATGCTCGAGGAGGCGCGTCGCGCCGGCGTCGTGCGCCTGCGCGTGGACGGCGTCATCGTCGAGGCGGAGAGCGTCCGCGCGCTCGACAAGAAGAAGAAGCACACCGTCGAGGCGGTCGTCGACCGCATCGTCATCAAGGCCGACAGCACGGGGCGCGTGACTGACTCGGTCGAGCAAGCCTTGAAGGCGGGGGGCGGCGCACTGATCTGCCAGGTGGAGGGCCAGGGTGACCGCGTGTTCTCCGAGTCCATGGCATGCACGGACTGCGGGATCTCCTTCCCCGAGCTGACGCCCCAGGGCTTCTCCTTCAACTCTCCCCAGGGCATGTGCGTGGCCTGCAACGGCCTCGGCACGCGCGTCGAGATGGACGCCGAGCGCATCGTGCCGGACGAGTCGAAGTCGCTGGACGACGGCGCGCTCGCGCCGGTCGGCCCGAACGTCTCGAAGAAGCTGGGCTGGATGCACTCGTACATCGGCAAGGTCGTCGTGGCCGCCGGCATCGATTGCGACGCGCCCTGGAAGCGCCTCCCGCGCGCGCAGCGGGACTTCCTGCTGCTCGGCACGGGCGGCGACAAGCTCGTGGCGCGGTCGGGCGCCCGCAAGTTCAAGATCACGTGGGAGGGCGTGATTCCCCAGCTCATGCGCCGCTTCCTGAACACCGAATCCGACGGCGCCAAGCGCTGGTACTCGCAGTGGCTGGGGGACGCGCGCTGCACCGAGTGCGACGGCACGCGCCTGCGCCCCGAGAGCGCCGCCGTGCGGCTCGGCGGCAGGACGATCATCGAGGTCTCGGCGATGACGATCGCCGACGCGCTGGCCTTCTTCTCCGATCTCGATCTGGGCGGCGCGCGCGCCGAGATCGCCATCGAGCCGCTCAAGGAGATCCGCGGGCGCCTCGGCTTTCTCGCCGCAGTCGGCCTGTCCTACCTCTCGCTGGATCGCGCGGGGCCGACGCTGTCGGGCGGCGAGTCCCAGCGCATCCGCCTCGCGAGCCAGGTGGGATCCGAGCTCACGGGCGTCGTGTACATCCTCGACGAGCCCTCGATCGGGCTGCACCAGCGCGACAACCGGCGCTTGCTCGACACGCTCGAGCACCTGCGCGACATCGGCAACACGGTGGTGGTGGTCGAACACGACGAGGACACGATCCGCGCGGCCGATCACGTCGTGGACTTCGGGCCCGGCGCCGGCGTCGCGGGCGGCCGCGTGGTCGTCGCAGGGGCTCCCGAGGCCGTCATGGCGCACGAAGGCTCGCTGACGGGGGCCTACCTTTCCGGGCGCTTGCGCGTCGAGGTGCCGCGCGAGCGGCGCAAGGCCGCCGCGACGCTCACCGTTCGCGGCGCCGCGGAGAACAACCTGAAGGACATCACGGTGGGGTTCCCGCTCGGCGTGCTGGTCGCCGTCACCGGCGTGTCGGGCGCCGGCAAGTCCACGCTCGTCAACGACGTCCTGCACCCGGCGCTCGCCCGGCAGTTCCATGCCGCGACGCGCAAGGCCGGAAAGCACCGCGCCATCGAGGGACTCGAGCACCTCGACAAGGTCGTGAGCGTGGACCAGAGGCCGATCGGCCGCACGCCCCGCAGCAACCCCGTCACGTACATCAAGGTCTTCGACGCCATCCGCGCGTTCTTCGCCAAGCTCCCGCAGGCGCGCATGCAGGGCTACGAGCCCGGACGGTTCTCCTTCAATGTCAAGGGCGGCCGGTGCGAGGCGTGCAAGGGCGACGGCGTCCGGCAGATCGAGATGCACTTCCTGCCCGACGTGTTCGTGCGATGCGAGGACTGCCGCGGGCGGCGCTTCAACGATGCGACGCTCCGCGTGGCGTACAAGGGGCGGTCCATCGCCGACGTGCTCGACATGACGGTGGCGGAGGCCATTGACCTCTTCGCCGCGCAGCCCGCTGTCGTCGCCCCGCTTCAGCTCCTGGCCGACGTGGGGCTCGACTACCTGCAGCTCGGCCAGGCGTCGCCGACCCTCTCGGGCGGCGAGG
>CAZTIW010000049.1:0-29532 GCA_964613915.1 uncultured Thermoanaerobaculia bacterium | reverse complement strand
CGAATTCCGCCAGCGCTTCTTCCAGCGCGCGCAGCGTGTTCACGTCCAGATCGTTCGTCGGTTCATCGGCGGGACCAGCGGGTCCGACGTCGCCGCGCTCGCCCTGCGCGCCACGGGGCCCGGCGGGACCTGCCATCCCCATGGGCCCGACGGGGCCGGCGGGCCCCGCCTCGCCCGCGGGACCGTGAGGTCCGGTCTCGCCGCGAGGCCCGGCAGGACCCTCCGGACCGGCTGGACCCGGCTCGCCGGCGGGACCGGCAGGCCCGGCCTCACCCGCGGGGCCTGGCTCGCCGCGAGGCCCGGCTGCCCCCTCGGGGCCGACGGCGCCCAGCGTCACGTCGAGCGTCCACCGTCGCACGGCGGCCTCGCCATCGGAGACCACGACCACGTGCGTCCCGGGATCGACGTGGTCGAGCGCGACCGCGAGGCGAGCCTCGGTCGCGCTCAGGACGCGGAGCCGCGCGAGGCCCCCGCCGCGGCGGCCCATCTCGACGCTGCATCGTGGCGAGAAGCCCTCGCCCTCGATGATCAAGACACCCGCGGCCAGATCCGCGACCGCCGACGTGGCGCGCAACTGGCGCGGCGACGCCCCCGGGCTCGCGACGGCCGTGGCCGCCACGCACCACGCGAGGCCCATGGCCCACCACCGACCCGGCCAGCCCGTCGGCGCCACGCGCCGGATGCCCTCCGCCTTGAAAACGCCCGCTGCTGATGAGTGCCGCATGAAGCCTCCTCGCCGCAAGGACGGCCGGCTCGGCGAGCGCGGGTCCATTGCGAGCGGGAGCCACGGAGCAAGGAGCCTGCCGGGCCAGCCGCGGCCTCCGGCGCGAGGCGCGGCGCCCGCCGCGTGGAGAATGTCCACGCAGGCGGGGGCGGCGCCCCGGCGGAGCGGTGGCGGATCGGGGCCCCGCGCAGGGCCAGGCGCGTGACGAAAATAAGTATCAGTTGTTACTTATCGCGCGATCACGCGACCTGATGCGCCCGGCGGCAGGCGGGTCAGCGAGGCAGCGCGGGCTTGGGCGCGGGAGCCGACGGCTTCTTCGCTTCCGGTGCCGACGGCTTCGCCTCGGGGGCGGACGGCTTCGCCTCGGGGGCCGGCGGCTTCGCCTCGGGGGCGGGCGGCGCGGGCGGCGCGGGCGTGGGCGCGGGCGGCGCGTCATGCCAGTGGCCGTGCTCCGGCGACCAGACCTTGCCCGGGGGCACGGGGCCATCCGGCTGAGGCGTGAGCTGACCGGGCGCCGGGCTCACGGGCGGAGCGGGCGGCGCAGACGCGGGCGTCGCCGGGATCACCACCTGCTGGGGCGCCGCGCCGGGCGCGTCATGCCAGTGGCCATGCTCGGGCGACCAGACCTTGCCCGGAGGCACGGGCCCATCAGGCTGGGGCGTGAGCTGGCCGGTTGCGGGCGTGATCGGGACCATGGCTGGCGCGCCCGGCGCTCCAGGCTGACCCGGCGTGGCGGGCATGATCTGCAGCCCGCCGGCGGCGCCAGCCTGACCGGGGCTCAGCGTGATGGCCTGCGGGGTCGCCCCCGGGGCGTCGTGCCAGTGCCCGTGTTCGGGAGACCAGACCTTCCCGGGAGGGACCGGCCCCTCGGGCTGGGGAGTGAGCCCGCCTGGGAGCGGCGCGGGCGCCGCCTGGACCTGGATGCCACCCGTGGCGCTCGTGCCGTCCGCGCCGAGCGTGATGACCTGGGGCGAACCGTCCGGCGGGAGGTCATGCCAGTGGCCGTGCTCGGGCGACCACACCTTGCCCGGCGGCACCGGACCATCGGGCTGCGGAATCAGACCGGGCGCCGTCCCCGCCGGGATGACGACCTCGGTCGGCGGCGCGGGCGGCGCCGGCGTGTCGGCCGGCGGGGTCTTGGCCTCGGCCTTCGCCTTGCTCTTGGACCCCGCCTTGGCAGCCGGCTTGGCCGGCTCGGCCGGCTTCGCGGCAGGCGGCGTGGCGGGCTTGTCCTCCGCGCTCGCGAGGGCCACGCCCGGCAGCGCCAGGGCGGCGGCGATGACCGCGCTCAGCACGCTGGTGGTGACGCGGGGCGCGCGCGGACGCGCCGCCTCGCAACGAGACTCGATGGTGGCAACTCGCAACGTCATGACAACTCCTCTCGATCCGTGGTCCCATCCACGGTCAGGCGAAGCATGGCCTGCTCGGCCGCTCCGCGCCAGCTTCGGCCACGAAACGAAACGCGATCGAAGCGGACGATTCCGACTCGTGGCGGTCGAGTCAAACCCGCACGCCCTCGGCCGCGAGGGGGCCACCCCACTCGTCGAGGCGCTCGCGCCAGCGCTCCAGGGCCGGGCGAAGCTCCGACGCCATGAACTCGTCCACCTGCTGCGGCGCCCGGCCGACGAAGAGCGCGGGATCCGACAGGGCGGGCAGGCGCGCGCGAACCGCGGCGAACGCGGGATCGGCCGCGAGCCGGTCGAGGAGGTCGTTGCTCTGGCCCTCGTCCCGCACGCGGCGCAGCGACTCGCCCGCGTGCTGGCGAATCGCCTCGTGAATCTCCTGCCGGTCGCCCCCGGCCTTGACGGCCTCCATGATGATGACCTCGGTCGCCATGAACGGGAGCTCGTCTCGCAGGCGCCGGCCGATCACGCGCGGGAACACCTGCAGCCCGCGAACGACGTCGAGCACGAGAATCAAGATGGCGTCCGCGGCCAGGAACGCCTGCGGCATGATCACGCGCCGGATGGCCGAGTCGTCGAGGGTCCTCTCGAGCCACTGCGTCGCGCTCGTCTGCGCGGCCATCGCGGGCAGGCCGACGAGGTAGCGCGAGAGCGAGGCCGCGCGCTCGGATCGCATCGGGTTGCGCTTGTAGGCCATGGCCGAGGAGCCGGTCTGCTCCTTGCCGAACGGCTCGGAGATCTCGCCGAAGGCTTGCAGGATCCGCACGTCGGAGGCCAGCTTGCCCGCCGATTCCGCGAGCCCCGCCACGGCATTCAGCACGCGCGTGTCGAGCTTGCGCGGGTAGGTCTGTCCCGTGACGGCCACGCGGGACGAGAAGCCCAGGCGCGCGGCCACTTCTTCCTCGAGCCGCAGGACGCGGGCGTGGTCGCCCTCGAAGAGCTCGAGGAACGAGCCCTGCGTTCCCGTCGTGCCCTTCACCCCGCGCAGGGGGAAGCCCTCCGCGAGGCGCGCGATGGCGTCGAGATCCGCGACGAAGTCCTGCGCCCACAGGCAGGCGCGCTTGCCGACCGTCGTCGGCTGCGCGGGCTGCAGGTGCGTGGACCCCAGGCACGCGAGATCGCGATGCGTCGTCGCGAACGCGCCCAGCGCCTCGATGACCGCCGCGGTGCGCCTCGCGAGCAGGCGGAGCGCCTCGCGCAGCAGGATGCCGTCGGCGTTGTCGCCGATGTCGGCCGACGTCGCGCCCAGGTGGAGGATGGGCCGGGCCGACGGGGCGGCGAGGCCGAAGGCATGCACGTGCGCCATGACGTCGTGCCGGCGACGGCGCTCCTCCTGCTCGGCCGCCTCGAAGTCGGCTTCCGTGAGGACGAGGCGCGCGCGCATCTCGGCCAGCTGCGCCTCGGTGATCGGCAGCCCGAGCGCCGCCTGGGCTTCCGCGAGCGCCAGCCAGATGCGGCGCCAGGTCTCGAACTTGCGGCGCTCCGAGAAGATCGCGGCCATGTCGCGCGAGGCGTAGCGATCCACGAGCGGGTTGCGGTACTCCGAGCGGGGATCGCCGTGCGTCATGCCCCAGGATACCGGACGCCGGAAGGGGCCTCGCGCCGGCCGGCGCCGCCGGCGCCGCGCGTGGCGTCCGCCTCGCTCGCGAGCCTGGAAGCCGGCGCGTCCCAAGTGCTAGTCTTTGCGGCACTTCTCCCCTCCTCTCCGAGCCGGCCGCATGTCCTCTGCCTTCATCCTGTCAGCCGTCCGCACGCCCATCGGGCGGTATGGCGGCGGCCTCGCTGCCGTCCCGGCCGTCGAGCTCGGGCGCATCGCCGTCGAGGCCGCGCTTTCCCGCGCCGGCGTGTCGCCGGCCGACGTGGACGCGCTCACGTTCGGCATGGCCCGCCAGGGAGGCAACGGCCCGAACCCGGCTCGGCAGGTGGCGTTCAAGGCCGGCATCCCGCAGGAGAGCCCCTCCCACACGCTGAACCAGGCGTGCGCGTCGGGCCTCCTGTCCCTCGCCCAGGCGCGCGACCTCATCCGGCTGGGCGAGGCCGACATCGTGGTCGCCGGCGGCATGGAGTCCATGAGCCGCGTGCCCCACCTGCTGACCGCGGACACCGCCCGGTGGGGCCAGAAGATGGGCCACGTCGAGGTCGTGGACGCGATGCACCGCGACGGCTTCCACTGCCCGCTGGCCGATCAGCTCATGGGCCGCACGGCCGAGACCCTCGCGCAGCAACACGGCATCACGCGCGCCGAGCAGGACGAGTTCGCCGTGCTGAGCCAGCAGCGAGCCGAGGCCGCCATCAACGCCGGCCGCTTCCGCGACGAGATCGTGCCCGTCACGGTGCCCGGCGCGAAGGCCTCCACGGTCGTGGACGCCGACGAGCATCCGCGGGCGGGCTCCACGGTGGAGGGCATGGCCAAGCTCGCGCCCGTCTTCATGAGCGCGAAGGACGGCGGCACCGTCCATGCCGGCAACTCGTCGGGGATCACCGACGGCGCGGCCGCGCTGGTGATCGCCTCCGGCGCCGCCGTCGCCCGCCTGAAGGCCACCCCGCTCGCGCGGATCCGAGCCAGTCGCGTCGTCGGGGTGGACCCGAAGATCATGGGCATCGGGCCGGTCCCGGCCACGCGCGCGCTGCTCGCCGCCGAGAACCTGACGCTCGACGCGGTGGATCTCGTCGAGCTGAACGAGGCCTTCGCCGCGCAGGTCCTCGCATGCCTGCGTGAGATGCCCATCCCCTCCGAGAAGCTGAACGTGAACGGCGGCGCCATCGCGCTCGGCCATCCGATCGGATGCACCGGCGCCCGCATCGCCACGACGCTCGTGCACGAGATGAATCGCCGGAAGGCCGCGCGGGGTCTCGCGACCCTGTGCGTGTCCGGCGGCATGGGATTCTCCATGCTCTTCGAGAGGCCCTGAGCCTCACCTCCTGGAGTTGCCGCATGACCCTCAAGTTCTCCGCGTCCCCCGTGATCGTCGCGACCATCGTCGCGGCCTCCCTTCCGCTCCTGGCCTGCGCCGCGGGCTCCGGCAGCGCGCCGGCTCGCACCGCGCCCGCCTCGACCGCCTCGGCGGCCCCGACCGCGACCAAGGCGCCGGCAGCTCCCGTCGCCGCGACGCCCGCACCGGCGGCGCCCGCGGCCACGCCGGCGACGGACGAGCTCGTCGTGCTGGACACGACCGCCGGACGCGTCGTGCTCGACCTGTACGAGGACAAGGCGCCCGGCCACGCCGAGAACATGAAGAAGCTCGTGCGCCAGGGCTACTACGACAACTCGCCGTTCCACCGCGTCATCGACGGCTTCATGGCGCAGGGCGGCGGCCAGTGGGCGGCTGGCGGCCAGATCGGCGATGCCGGCTACACGCAGCCGGCCGAGATTGTCGCCGGGCTCTCGCATCAGCGCGGCACGGTCGCCGCGGCTCGCACGGGCGATCACGTCAACCCCGAGCGCCGCTCGTCCGGCAGCCAGTTCTACATCTGCTTCGCGCCGACCAGCTGGCTCGACGGCCAGTATTCGATCTTCGGCGAGGTCGTCTCCGGCATGGAGAACGTGGACAAGCTCGTCAAGGGCCCGAAGGAGCGCAACGGCGCGGTCGATCCTGGCGAGGCCTCCAAGGTGCTGCGGGCGTGGCTCGAGCCCAGGGCCGCCACGGCCCCCGCCGCCGCCGCGACGAAGTGAGATCGGCTCGATGCCCTACGCCGGCCCCGACTTCTACCTGAGCGACCGCCTGCTGACGGACGAGGAGCGGCAGATCCGCGATCTCGTCCGCGAGTGGGTGGACGACAAGGTGCTGCCCGTCATCGAGAAGCACTTCGTGGATGGGACGTTCCCGAACGACCTGATCCCCGAGATGGCGGACATGGGGATGCTCGGCGCGAACCTGACCGGCTACGGCTGCGCGGGCCTCGGCCCGGTGGCCTACGGGCTGATCATGCAAGAGCTCGAACGCGGCGACTCGGGGCTCAGGAGCTTCGTGTCCGTGCAGGGGGCCCTGTGCATGTACCCCATCTGGCGCTACGGCTCGGACGAGCAGAAGGAGCGCTGGCTGCCGGGCATGGCGCAGGGCAAGCTCATCGGCTGCTTCGGCCTGACCGAAGCCGATCACGGGAGCGACCCGGGCGGCATGGTCACGCGCGCGACGCGACGCGGCGACTCCTGGGTCCTGCACGGCGAGAAGATGTGGATCACCAATGGCGGCGTTGCGGACGTCGCCATCGTGTGGGCTCAGACGGATGACGGCATCCGCGGCTTCCTCGTCGAGAAGGACACGAAGGGCTTCACGACGGTGGACATCCACAACAAGTGGAGCCTGCGCGCCTCGGTCACGTCCGAGCTCCTGTTCGACGACTGCGTGATCCCCGACTCGGCCATGCTCCCCGGGGCCAAGGGCCTCGGCGGGCCGCTGTCCTGCCTGAACCAGGCGCGCTACGGCATCGCCTGGGGCGGCGTCGGGGCCGCGATCGGCTGCTACGAGGTCGCGCTCAAGCACGCGCAGACGCGCATCCAGTTCGACCGGCCCATCGCGCGCTTCCAGCTCGTGCAGCAGAAGCTCGCGAACATGATCGGCGAGATCACGAAGTGCCAGCTCCTCTGCGTCCAGCTCGGGCGCCTCAAGGAGGCCGGGCTCGCCGAGGCGCACCACGTCTCGCTCGCCAAGCGCGACTGCATCTGGACGGGCCTGCAGACCGCCCGGATGGCGCGTGACATTCTCGGAGCGGCCGGCATCTGCCATGACTACCCGATCGGCCGGCACATGGCGAATCTCGAATCGGTCTACACGTACGAAGGCACGCACGACATCCACACGCTGGTCATCGGCCACGCCGTGACGGGAGAGCGCGCCTACAGCTGACGCCGCCGGCGCGTGACAGCCGGAACGACCCCCACTCGGAACCCGGCGCGGCGAGTCCGCGTCCCCCCGATGCCCGTAGCGAGGAACGCATGGTCAAGGACTTCGTCTTCACGTCCGAATCCGTCACCGAGGGCCATCCCGACAAGATGGCCGACCAGATCTCCGACGCCGTGCTCGACGCGTGCCTGGCGGTGGATCCCCGGAGCCGCGTCGCCTGCGAGACGCTCCTCACGACCGGGCTCATCGTCGTCGCGGGCGAGATCACGACGACGGCGCACCTCGACGTGGACGAGATCGCCCGCGGCGTCGTGAAGGACATCGGCTACGACCACTCGGACAAGGGCTTCGACTCCGGGACCTGCGCCGTGCTCAACGCGGTTCACCGGCAGTCGCCCGACATCTCGCAGGGCGTGAACGTCGGCGGCGCGGGCGACCAGGGAATGATGTTCGGCTACGCCTGCCGCGAGACGCCTCACCTCATGCCGCTGCCGATTGACCTCGCGCACGCGCTCACGCGCCGGCTGACGGCCGTGCGGCAGGACGGCACGCTCCCCTACTTGCGCCCGGACGGCAAGTCGCAGGTGTCCGTCGAGTACCGCGGCGGCGAGCCGAAGCGCCTGACCGCGATCGTCGTGTCCTCGCAGCACGCGGCGGGCGTCAAGCACGAGCAGATCCGCACGGACGTCATCGACAAGGTCATTCGCCCGGTCGTGCCGGGGAACCTCTGGGACGACGGCGTCGCCATCCACGTGAACCCGACCGGGAGCTTCGTCATCGGCGGCCCCATGGGCGACACCGGCCTGACGGGCCGCAAGATCATCGTGGACACCTACGGCGGGTACGCGCGCCACGGCGGCGGCGCGTTCTCCGGCAAGGACGCCACCAAGGTCGATCGCTCGGCGGCCTACATGGCGCGCTGGATCGCCAAGAACGTCGTGGCCTCGGGCGCGGCGGATCGCGCCGAGATCCAGCTCGCCTACGCCATCGGCGTGGCCGAGCCCGTCTCGGTCATGTGCGACACGTTCGGCACGGGACGCGCCGATGAGGACGCGATCGTCAAGGCCATCCGCAAGCTGTTCATGCTGACGCCCCGGAGCATCATCGAGACGCTCGAACTCCAGAAGCCCGGCTTCCGCGCGACCTCGGCCTACGGCCACTTCGGCCGGTCGGAGTTCACGTGGGAGTCCACCTCCAAGGCCGAAGCGCTCAAGGCCGAGCTGAAGCTCTGAGCCCCGGGACGGCCCGGCCCGGCCTGCCCGTCAGGTCGGGGCCGGCGCGGAGGCCTTGATGGCGCGATCGTGGGCCCAGGACTTGATGCCCTTGATCTGCTCGGACATCGTCGTGGCCAGGGGCACGATGCGCCCGATCTGGATGAAGAGCTCGTCCTCGTCGAGGGGCTTGTCCTTCGCGTAGGACTCGACCATGGCCGAGACCACGCACTGCTCGATTTCGGCCCCGTTCCAGTTCTTGGTGCTCTTGGCCAGCACGTTCAGGTCGAAGGCCTTCGCGTCCACGCCGCGCTTGTGCAGGTGCACGGCGAAGATCTGCCCGCGCTCGAACTCGCTCGGCAGGTCCAGGAAGAAGATCTGGTCGAAGCGTCCCTTCCGCAAGAGCTCCGCGGGAAGCAGGTCAATGCGGTTCGCGGTCGCGGCCACGAAGACGCGGGCGTTCTTCTCCTGCATCCAGGTCAGGAACGCCGCGAAGATGCGGCCCTTGATGCCGGAGTCCGCGCCCGTCCCCTCGCGGCTGATCCCACCCTCGATCTCGTCGAGCCACAGGATCGCCGGCGCGAGCGACTCCATGGTCTTCAGCGCGCGGTCGAAGGCTTCCTCCGGCGTCCCCCACACGCTCGAGAACACCTGGTTCATGTCCAGCCGGAACAGCGGCATGTTCCACAGCGAGGAGATGGCCTTGACCGAGAGGCTCTTGCCGCAGCCCGAGATCCCCATCATGAGGAGCCCCTTCGGCATGAGCATCTGCGCGTGCTTGGACTCGTCGGTGAAGAGCTTGCTGCGCTTGTTGAGCCAGTCCTTGAGGTTCTCGAGGCCGCCGATGTCGTGGATGGACCAGCGTTGCGGCACGAACTCGAGCACGCCATCCTTGCGCGCGAGCTGCTCTTTCTGCTCGTAGAGGCTGTCCAGCACCGTGTCGTCGAGCGTCGTGCGCCCGAACATCGCCCGGTTGAGCGCGTGCTGGGCTTCGATCAAGGTCAGCCCCTGCAGCGCCGACAGGACGCGCTTGCGCGTCTCCCCCTCGGCCACGAGCGGCGTCTTCATCCCGGCCAGGTGCGCGTCGAGGATCTTCGCGAGCTCGTCCGGCGTCGGCAGCGGGAAGTCAATGATCGCCACGTCGCGGGAGAGCTCGTACGGCAGGCGCATCCGTGGCGACAGGAGGAACACGAACTTGAACTTGCCCGAGAGCGCCGCGCGCGTGTCCCGAAGCTTGCGCTGCAGCGCCGGCTCGCGCTCCAGCTCGGCGTGGAGGTCGCGGAACACGCTGACGAGCATGTCGTCCGCCTTCGCGATGGCGTCGAGCGCCTTGACCGGATCGTGCGTGTCCGGGATCGGGCCGTCCGGCCCGACGAGGCCGGTCGTGCGGCTCCACGCCAGGAAGCGCGCGGGCGCCGAGAACGCGGTGCGCGCCATCTCGCGCAGGACGCCCTCGGCGCGCTCTTCCTCCCATGAAATGAGACCGATGATCGGATAGCGCGCGACGAGCGCGCGCTTGATCGCGTCCAGGGCTGGGGAGCGTTCCATGCGGTGAGGTACTCTCCGGCGACTTCCGGCGAGCGGCTCGAGCGGCTCGCCTCCCCGTGCACCGTCCACAAGGTAGAAGCCCCCCATGCAGGTGTCAACACGCGACGAGACGGCGGCCGCGCGTCCGCTGCTCGCTGGCCTGGGAACCGCTCTCGCCGCCGCCGCATGGCTCGCTCCCCTGCTGCTGCCCCTGGCCATCCTGCAAGCCGGGTTGATCGCCCTGCCGTGGCTGGACTCGACGGAGGCAGCCAAGCACGAGGCCTTCATCGAGTGGGCGGACGACGCCAGGGTGGGCGACCTCCTCCGGGCAGGCCGCCTCATCTTCGGCGGCCTTCCGGTCTTCGCGGCGTTCGCCGCGCTGGCCACGCTCGCCTGGGTGGTCGCGCTTCGCGTCGCCGGGCCGCTCCGGAGGCGGCGCGGGGGGCCAGAGGTCCAGGCGGGCCCGGCCAGCCACTCGCAGCAGGTGGCGCGCCTGGCCTGCTGGGCCGCGGGAGGGCTCGCCTGTCTCGTCATCCAGCGCACGAGCGCCGGGCTCGAGCGGCTGGCGGATCCCATCACGAGCCTGCGCCCGGTCGCGATCGAGAGCCTGGCGCTCCTGCTCGGCGCGCAGGCGGGAAGCCTCGTCGCGATGGGCGCAGCGCTCGGCGCCACCCTCGCGATGAGCCGTTCGCCCTCCGGCGCCGCCCGAATCGGCGCCGGCCTCGCGCTCGCCCTCATCGTCGCCACGAGCGCTGGCGCGCACGCGCTCGCGCGATCGACGCTGGCGGAGCGGTTTCACGTGCGCGTGACCCTCAAGGCGGCGCTCGACCTGGACGAGCCTGCTCGCCCCTTCACCGTGGTCGTGCTGGCGCGCGACCGCTCGTGGTCCCTGCCGATGCGCGGCGCGGTCGCCGGGGTCGCGCTGACGCCCGAAGCGGCGCGCCGAGCCGAAGCCCTGCTCGAGCGGACGCGCGGCTGGAGCATGGTCGCGCGCGACGCGGAGAACGTGGTCGTCGGGGAGCGCCTGGCCGCCATGGATCCCGCGGGCGCCAAGGACGCGGCGCTCCGCTGCGTCCTGCGGCGAGGTCCGGCATCGCCCGGGCGCGCGCTGCTGGTGGCCCTCGGAAGCGCCGCGCCTTCGCCGCATGCGCGGCGCATCCTCGACGCGCTCGAGACCTCCCCCGTGATCCGCCTCGGCCCGGAAGCCGATCACTTCATCACGCAGGCCCACGCGCGTCTGGGCGATCGGCAGCGCGCGCTCGCGTCACTCGATCGCTTGAGGGCGAGCGGGGGCGAGGCCTGGCTCATGGGTTCGAGGAACGCGTTTCCTCTCGTGCTGTCCACGTTCGTGCGCGGGCGCGTGACGGGCAAGCTCGTCGTGGATGGCGCGCCGTGGCAGCACGACGTGGGCGTGGTCTCCACGCGCGACCTCTTCAGCTTCCCCGACAGCGCGCAAGAGTTCCCGATCACCTGGCTCCTGCGACTCGCGGCGGTCGCGCGCTGCGCCGATGGCGCATTCGCGCTCGACGGACTCCCGGACGGGGAGATGGCGCTCGTGTTCCTCGTGCCCGGGACGGCGGCCGGCGAGGCCTTGGCTCCGCTCCCGAGGCTCGTGGTCTCCGTGGACACTCCGGAGCTCGACATCGGGATCGTGGAGGCCACGACCCGGGCCCCGCCGCCTCGCTGAATCTCCCGCCGTCAGGCCTCGGGGACCGGGGGCCTCGAAAGAAGGCCGCGCGCGGGGGGACGCTCGGCTCCGCCCAGACGGGCGAGCCAGCTACGAATGGTGGCGCGGCAGGTGTCGCCCATGCCATCGAACCGCGCGACGAGCCGGCGCACGAGCGGCGTGGCGTGCTCGGCCGCCTCCAGTTGCTCGACGCACGCGCGGACGCGGACACGGGAGGCGAGCGGGGTGGCCTGGGCGCTCCGCGGGAGCGCGACCGCCACGGCCTTCGGGCTCCAGACCGCGTCGCCGATCGGCGGCAGCGTCATCTCGAGCAAGAACTCGGGCTCGAGGTGATCGAGCGCCACCCCCTCTGCCGCGAAGCCCCCCTCGGTGAGGGACGTCACGGTGACCGGGTAGAGACGGTCCCCGGAGAACAGCGTCGCCGACAGGCGCGTCCTGTTGCCCCCTCCCGGAGCGATGCTTGGCTTGCCCATGGAACCTCCGGCCTGGCCGCGCCCGGGCGCATGCCCACACCGCATCGAATATCCGCCCAATTTTGCGTTTCGTCAAATGCCCCCCCTCCGGGGTCCCCGCCCGCCCCGGGGGTTGCGCCCGAGGCCGCCAGGGCTGGCGGCCGGGCGGTGATGCTCCCCGCGCATCAAGCCGTCAGGCGGAACCCTGCATGAATCGCCAGGCCGAGCTGACCATGTCCCGGAGCGCATGCCGGGGCTCGAAGCCGAGGGCTTGCCGCGCCAGCTGAGCATGGGCGACGAGCGCCGGCGGGTCGCCCGCGCGCCGGGGACCGACGGCCACGCGGACCGCGCTCCCCGTCACCTCCTCGCACGCGGCGATCACTTCCCTGTTCGTGCTGCCCTTGCCGTGACCGAGGTTCATCGCCTCGGGCAGATCGCTCCCGGCGGCGAGCGCGTCGAGAGCCAGCACGTGCGCGCGGGCCAGGTCACGGACGTCAATGTAGTCGCGCACGCACGTGCCGTCGCTGGTCGGGAAGTCGTCACCGTGCAGCGTGAACGTGCCGCCGGTCGCGATCGCGCCCAGCACGAGCGGGATGATGTGCGTCTCGGGCTCGTGCCGCTCACCGATGTCGCCGCGCTCGTGCGCGCCGGCCGCGTTGAAGAAGCGCAGCGACGTGGAGCGGAGTCCGTGCGCCACGCGGCTCGCCGCGAGAACGCGCTCGAAGGCCAGCTTGCTGTGCCCGTACGGGCTGATCGGCGCCTTCGGCGCGTCCTCGCGGATGGGGACGGCGTCGGGGATGCCGTAGACCGCGCACGAGGACGCGAAGACGAGCGACCGGATGTCCCGCCGCACGGCCTGCTCGACGAGCGCGACGCCTTCCGCCAGGTTGTTGCGCCAGTACTCGAGAGGGCGCTCGACGGACTCGCCGACCAGCGCGGACCCTGCGAGGTGCGCGATGGCGTCGCACCCCTCGAGCGCGCGATCCATGGCCGCGGCGTCGCCGACGGACGCGCGGACGATCGGCATCGTGCCGGCGAGCGGATCGCGCTCGGCCGGGGCGCGATCCACCCGCACGACCTCGTGCCCGGCTTCGACCAGCGTGCGCGCCACGTGGGTTCCGATGTAGCCCGCCGCTCCGGTCACCATCACCTTCATGCGTCGTCTCCCGGGGAAGCGGGATCCTCGCCCGCCACCGCCCGCGCGAGCAAGCCCGCGATCGGCTCGTCGTAAAAGACGTGCTCGAGCACCAGCGCGTGCGCAGGCAGGTTCGGCCCGGCCGCCGCGCGCGACTTGCTGTCCAGCATGCAACGGATCCAGGCGGGCTCGTGGCGTCCGCGGCCGACGAGCAGCAGCGAGCCCGCCATCGCGCGGACCATGTGCCGGAGGAAGCCGCTGCCCTCGACGACCAGGCGCACGTCGGGCGGCTCGCCGGCGATCTCACAGCGATCGATCCGCCGCACGGTCGTCTCCACCGAGGAACCGGTGGCCTGGAGCGCGGCGAAATCGCGCTCGCCCACGAAGAGGCCCGCGGCCTCGCGCATGGCGTCGAGGTCCAGCGACTCCGCCCGGTGAAACCAGGCGTGACGCCGCAGCGGGCTGCTCACCGCGTCGAGCCAGAACCGATACGCGTAGCGCTTCCCGCGCGCCGCGCGGCGCGGCTGGAAGCCGTCGGGCACGAGGGCCACGCCCCGCACGCGGACGTCATCGGGAAGCACGCCGTTGAGGCGCCGGCGAGGCCGCTCCGGCACGCGCGGCACGTCCGCCGCCGCCACCATGCCCTCGGCATGCGCGCCGGCGTCGGTGCGCCCCGCCCCCTCCACGACGACGCGCGTCTCCAGCCCGAGGATCTTGCCGAGGGCCTCCTCCACGGTGGCCTGCACGGTCCTCTCGCCGAGACCCTGCTGGGCCTGCCAGCCGGCGAAGCCACGGCCGTCGAACGACAGCACCATCGCGAGGCGCGTCATGGTGCGGCTCTCCACCGCTCGGGATCAACGCGCCACGCGGCGGCGTGAGCGGCGGCGCGGCGCTCCTCTTCGGGATCCAGACCCGCCGGGCTGAGGCCGATGCCCCACTCCTCCTCGAAGCCGCGCACCAGCGCCGCGATCACGTCGCCGGGGCGCGGCCGCTCGCCCAGGACCTCCGCGAGCCCCGTCGCCTTGCGGCGGAGCACCTCTGCCGGCGTGCCCAGCGCGCGCGCCTGCGCGTCGGCGTCGAAGCTGAGAGGGAGCGATCCGTGCTGCAGCATCCCCGATCGTCCCTTGAGCTGCGCCGATCCGCAAAGCTTGCGCCCGCCCGCGACGAGTTCCGATCGCGAGGCGGACACGAAGCAGGCCTCGCGCACGCCCCGGGGCGCGGCGCGCGCGACGCCCCGCACGGTCTCGGCGGGGGCGCCAAGCGCCGCGAGACCGCGCGCGATCGCCGCGGCGATCGCGGCCGACCCGCGCTCGACGCCGGCGCCCTCGAAGATTCCGGTCGCCGGCGCGATCACGGCGTACGTGATCTCGTCGGCGTGGAGCACGGCGCGGCCCCCGGTGGGGCGGCGCACGACGTCCACGCCGGACGCGAGACAGGCGGGCAGGTCGCACGCGGCCTCGAGGGCCTGGTGACGGCCGCACGAGACGGTCGGGCGGATCCACCGGTAGAGGCGCAGGACGCCCGGCGCGCGCTCGCCCGCCGCGAGGCGCGCCTCGAGCGCATCGAGCAACGCGCGGTCGCGCGCCATGTTGGCGGCGCCATCGAGCGCTTCGTCCAGAACGAGCCTGCCCACCGGGACTTCGGTCACGCGCGCAGGATGGCATGCTCGCGGCGTCATGTCGCACGATTCCTTCCCTGCCGAGCCGGCGCCCGAGGGGCTCGACGCCATCTTCCGCCCGCGCTCGGTGGCCGTCATCGGCACCTCATCGCGCGCGCGCAGCATCGGGCGCGAGATCCTCGCGAACCTGCTGGAGTCCGAGCTGCAAGGCGTGGTGCATCCGGTCAACCCGGCCCTGCCCGTCGTGTCCTCCCTGCGCTGCCATCCCGACGTCGAGGCGATCCCCGGTCCCCTCGATCTCGCGGTCGTCGTCGTGCCCGCGAAGGCGGTCCTGGAAGTGACGGAGCAGTGCGCTCGCAAGGGCGTGCGCGGCATGGTGATCATCAGCGCCGGCTTTCGCGAGATCGGCGCCGAGGGGCGCGCGCTCGAGGACCGCGTCATGGCCGTCGCGCGCGGCGCCGGCATGCGCGTGATCGGTCCCAACTGCATGGGCGTCATCAACACGGATCCCGCGGTCCGGCTCAACGCGTCGTTCGCCGCGGCGCGGCCGATCCCCGGCAACGTCGCGTTCGTCTCGCAGAGCGGAGCGCTCGGCGAGGCCATCCTGTCGGAGGCGGCGGACCTCGGCCTGGGCATCGCCTACTTCGTCTCGGCCGGCAACCGCGCCGACGTCACGACGAACGACCTGCTCGAGTACTGGGAAGACGACGACCGCGTCGGCCCCATCCTGCTGTACCTCGAGTCCGTCGGCGAAGCCCACCGCTTCCCGGACGTCGCCCGGCGCGTCACGCGCAAGAAGCCGGTGATCGTCGTCAAGGCCGGGCGCACGATCGCGGGCGCGAACGCCGCGCGATCGCACACCGGATCGCTCGCTGGCCTCGACGTCGCCGTGGACACGCTGCTCGCGCAGGTCGGCGTGCTGCGCGTGAACTCGATGCATGACCTGTTCGCGGCGGCCTCCGCCTTCGCGACGCAGCCCCTGCCGGCCGGACCGCGCGTCGGCATCGTCACGAACTCGGGCGGCCCCGGCATCCTGGCGACGGACGCGTGCGTCTCGCTCGGCCTCGAGATTCCCGAGCTCGCGGACGCCACGCGCGCCGCGCTCGCCCGCGCGCTGCCGCGCGAGGCCAGCCTCCGGAACCCCGTGGACATGATCGCGTCGGCGGGCCCCGACCAGTTCCGCGCGGCGGTCACTGCCGTCCTGGCGGATCCGTCCGTGGACAGCCTGCTCGTGCTGTTCATCACGCCCGTGTACGTGGACTCCGTCGCGGTCGCGCGCGCCATCGTCGAAGCGAGCCGCGGTTCGGCCAAGCCCGTGCTCACCTGCTTCATGGGCAAGGAAGGCCACGCCGCGGCGGTCGCGACGCTCCGGGAGGCGGGCATCCCCGTCCACCAGTTCCCGGAGTCCCCCGCCCGCGCCCTCGCCACGATGGTGCGGTACCGCTCCTGGCTCGACCGGGATCCCGGGACGGTTCCCGATCTGAGCGTGGCTCGCGAGGACGCGGCGGCGATCCTGGCGGGCGCGCGCGCGGACGGACGCGTCGAGCTCACGTTCGACGAGGCGCGACGCCTGGTCGAGTCGCATGGCATCCCGTTCGCTCGCACGTTGATCGCGGACACGCTCGAAGAGGTCGTCGAGGCTGGCGAACAGCTCGGTTACCCGATCGTGCTCAAGGCGAGCGCCGCGGAGCTCTCGCACAAGACGGACCTGGGTGGCGTGGCCGTCGACCTGCGCGGCATGGAGGACCTCGCCAACGCCTGGCGCCGCATGAAGAAGGGCCTCGGTCACCTTCCGGACCTGCGCTTCATGGTGCAGCGCATGTCGCCCGGCGACCGCGAGGTCATTCTCGGGATGCGGCGGGACCCGGACTTCGGCCCGCTGCTCATGGTGGGCCTGGGCGGCATCCACGTCGAGGTGCTGAGGGACGTCGCCTTCCGCGTCCATCCGATCACCGACGCCGACGCCGCCGACATGATCTCGAGCCTGCGGGGCCACGCGCTGCTCGCCGGCACGCGCGGGCGCAAGCCCGTGCCGCGGGACTTCCTCGTCGAGATGCTGCTCCGGCTCGACCGGCTCGTGGGCGATCATCCGGACATCGCCGAGATGGATCTCAATCCGTTCATGCTCTCGCACGACCGCTCCGAGTGCATGGCCGTGGACGTTCGCGTCTCGCTGACGCGCTGAGGCGCCGCCGGATCAGCGCGGCGCCGGCGCCGCGCCGGCTCAGCGCGAGGCGATCTCCTGCGCGCGCGCGACGAGCTCTCCGTAGCGGCGCGCGGGTTCGTCGCCGCTCCCCTCGGTGAACGCCACCGTGCGCGCGGACGCGTCCGCGCGCCACGTGCCGAACGACTCCTCGAGCACGCCGAGAGCCTCGAGTCCCGCCACGAGCATCTCGGCTTCCGCGTTGCACGCTCGCGCCAGCGGGGCGACGTCGGCTCGCGCGCGCCGAGCGGCCGCGTCCGCGACCTCCACGGGCTGGGAGGCGCCCAGGGCGTCCGATCGCACCTGCTCGGGCAGCCCCGACAGCGCCCGCCGCAGGGACTCGTTGCGATCGCGCAGGGCCGCCGCCTGGTCCATGCGGGCGGTGATGGCCTCGCGCGAACCGAGCGTGGCCGCGTCGAAGCCGCCGCCCGACAGGAAGGCCTCCACCGCCGTCGCGAGTTCACCGCGCTCCGCCGTCACCGCTCCCGCGCGCGCCGCGAGCGCGTCGAGCACCGGCTGCGGGAGCGGCGGCGGCCCGGCGGGGCGCGCGCGAACCGGCCGCGGATCGTCGTCGGGCACGGGCACCTCCGCGGCCGCGGCCGGCGCGGTCGCGGGCTCGCTGCTGGTCGCCCCGCGCTCGCTCGCGGTCGCCGCCGCCACCGGCCCGGCGCCGGGGCGCGCGACGCGCAGCACCAGCATCGACCCGAGAACCGCGCCGAGGATCGCGGCGCCGGCCACGATCGCCGCGAGCCCGGCGTGCCGGCGCGCTCCCGAGAGCGCGTCAGCGCCCCGCGCGGCCACCGGTCGCGTGGCGCCGGGTTCGGCGCTGCCCGCGCGCCCGGCTGCCGCGTTCGGCTCGCCGGCCGGCGCTCGCGCGGGAACGGGCGGAGGCGTCATCTGCTGGCGCATGTCGCGCCGCGTCGCCGCCGCCACGCCCGCCTGCCAGGACTTGAGCCGCTTGGCCGGGATCAGCCCCGGCACGCGACGCGCGAGACGCCACTCGCCGTCGCCGTCCTCGCACACGAGCGTGTCGGGCGAGATCGCGCCGGCGCGCACGCGCGCCTCGAGCTCGATGCGAGAGAGCGGCCCGACCGCGCCGCCGCTCTCGATGTAGAACCAGCCGGCCACGCGTCGGATCTCCCGGCGATCAGCCGGCAGCGGGCGGAGCGTAGGCGAAGTCCGCGGCGCGCACGTGTTCGGCCACGATCCCCCGCGAGCCCGCCACGCCGAGACGCTCGATGTAGAAGGCGAACTTCGCCTCGAGGTCCGCGTCGATCGCCGCGGCCGCCTCGGCAGGCAGGTCGATCACCTGCTGCTTGAACGGCCCCCAGGCGCGCTTGCGAGCCTTGAAGAGGAATTGCTCATCCGTGTAGCCGGGCTTGTTCTCCTCTTGCGCGTTCTGGCGCAGCCACTCGTTCATCTCGGCGCGCAACTCCGCCGGGAAGCTCGCGTGGTCGAAGACGATGTTCTGGAAGCCGGTCGCGAGGTGGATCTCGCAGGTCTCGGTCTGCGGGAAGCGGCCGAACAGCTCATCCGGGAGCGTCGAGGCGCCGTGCTGCACGGCGCCCGCGAGGCCGTATTCCTCGCGGCAGCAACGGGAGAGCTCCTCGAGCGCGCCGAAGTCCAGCTTGACGTCGGCCACGCGCCCGTCCGCCATCGGGACGCCGCCATGCGTCGTGCCGGTCTGGACGGACACCTTCGAGACGCCGGTGATGCCCGCCGTCGCCTCGGCGTATCCGTCGAGGTACTCGCGCAGCTCCTCGACGGTCGAGTTCTGCTTGCCCACCTCGCCGATCTCGCCGCCGATGGAGATGGTCACGCCCTTCGGCTCGAGCTCGCGGACCTTGCGGGACAGGCGCGCGCCGAGCTCGAAGTTCGTGCGCTGCTGTTCGCGCACGGTCGGCTTCGACAGGTCCACCAGCGTGGACGTGTCGATGTCGATGTTCATGAATCCGGCGGCGATGGCCTCGGCCGTGAGCGCTTCGAGGGCGCGCATCTCCGCCTCGGCATCCTGGGCGACTTTCTTCGCGCTGGCCTGGAAGTGGTCGCCCTGGATGAAGACGGGACCGGGGAAGTTCTCCCGGATCGCCGCCGCCATGACGAGCGCCGCGTACTCGGCCGGACGCTGGAAGGTGTAGCCGATCTCGGAACGCGCGATCTCGCAGATCACGAGGCCGCACTCGCGCTGGCGGGCCGCGCGGAACAGCGCGCGCGCCGTGGCGTGCGTGCGCGCGCGAATGTTGATCGCGGGCACCGTCGCACGCCCCCACGCGCCGCGCCCGCGCGCCATGTACGCGTCGTGGATGGAGCCGGAGCGAACGCCGAGCGCGCGGCCGGACTCCATGACCAGCCACCGGGCGAGGGATCGCGCCGCGTCGTCCTCGCCGATGGCGCAGGCTCGGGCGAGTTCGTCCATCACGCGGCCACGCAGGAGGGCCTCGTCGCGGACCCGCACGCCCCCGGGCGTGATCTCGATGGCGTCCTGGGCAATCGCGCGGATTCGATCGGTGCTGGCGGTCATGGGGCTCTCCGGGCTGCGGCGTGAACGGGGATCTTGCCGTGGCGAGCACCGCGCGACAACTCCGCCGCGCCGCCCGGGCAGGGTTCACGCCCCCCGCCGCTGGTCATTCCTCCCAGTGGACCTCCCAACCGACCGCCCGGGCGAGCGTCGCGTGCGGCAGCGGGACCGCCAGGAGGCGGGCACGGGCGCTGGCATCGTGTTTGCTATTCGTTCGAGTACGGCCCGCGCCGCTGCGCGCGGTCAGCCCTGGCCCGGGCACCCCTCATCGGGC
Organism: uncultured Thermoanaerobaculia bacterium; assembly: GCA_964613915.1. Classification (GTDB taxonomy): domain Bacteria; phylum Acidobacteriota; class JBCCFW01; order JBCCFW01; family JBCCFW01; genus CAZTIW01. Next base: position 9,936 of record CAZTIW010000049.1, on the reverse strand, counting down.
CCTTCCGAGGAGTCACTCATGCGCATCCTTGCCCTCGTCCTTGCCGCCCTGTTCCTGCCCCTGGCCGCGGTCCCCGCCTCCGCGGAACCGCTCATGGCCTCAAATTGCCGCCTGGACCTTCGCTTCATGCAGACGGGCGGCGGCATCTACGCCGTCGTCCAGGTGGACGCCATCTGGGGCGCTCTCATTGACGGCGAGCTGACGCTCATGGCCAACGGCCAGGAGGTCAAGGTCGAGCCGGTTCTCACCAACACGCAGATGGTCTCGGTCACGTGGATCGCGCCTGCCGGCGCCACCGTTCAGGCCTGCGCGTGGATCCTCGGCGACAACTGGATCACGAACGAGTTGCGGCTGCCGGCGAGCCAGGAGCGGTGCGGCTACGTCTCGTCGGAGACGTCGAATCTCGCCAACCGTCGCGCCCCCCTCCGCCAGACGCGCGAGCCCCTGCCCGCGGACCAGGGCGCGAGGCCGCGTCGCTGACGCAACCCCGGACGGCCAGCGGCGCCGACGGCGCTTGAAGTTCGGGCGGTGCGCCTCCATCATTCTCTCGCCCCACGGCGGGGCGAGAGGCCCCCTTGGAAGGCAACGTCGAATTCGTCCGGCAACTGTTCCGCAAGTCGGACCGATGGGAGGTCATGGACCTCATCGGTCAGGGCGGCATGGGACAGGTGTACCGCGCGATCGATCGCGAGCTCGACGAGGTCATCGCCCTCAAGCTGCTCAAGCCGAAGCTCTCCTCGGATCCCGTCGTCATCGCCAGGTTCAAGCAGGAGATCAAGCTCACCCGGCGCATCAAGCACAAGAACGTCGCGCGCATCTTCGACCTCGGCGAGGTCGGCGGCTTCAAGTTCATCTCGATGGAGTACATCGACGGGAAGACGCTCAAGGACGTCCTCCTGTCGCGCGGTCCGCTGCCCCTCGAGACCGGCCTGGAGGTCTTCCGGCAGGTGCTCGAGGGCGTGGCCGCGGCGCATGACGAGGGCATCGTCCATCGCGACCTGAAGCCGCAGAACATCATGGTCTCGCGCGACATGAAGGCCTACGTGCTGGACTTCGGCATCGCGCGCTCGCTCGAGTCCGAGGACCTCTTCGCCGTCGGCGTGCTGGTCGGATCCCCGGCGTACATGTCCACGGAGCAGGTGCTCCGCAAGGAGATCGACCACAGGAGCGACGTCTACTCGCTGGGCGTCCTGCTCTTCGAGATGCTCACGGGCCAGACGCCCTTCCAGGCGCGCTCCCTCGTGGCGGCCGCCAACAAGCACGTGACCGAGACGCCGCCGGACCCGCGGACCCTGCGACCCGACCTGCCGGCGTGGACCTCCGCCCTGATCCTGAAGTGCCTCGAAAAGGATCCCGCCGCGCGGCCGCAGACCGTGCGCGAGATGATCGAGGAGATCGATCGAAACACCTCCTCGGCGGCGGACTCCGGCGCGCAGACGGCACGGGCGGACGCAGGGGCCACCCGGGCAGCCGCCGCCACCGCGGCTCCCGCGAGCCCGGCGGCGCCGGCGGTCCCGATCATCCCCGAACCCGCGCCCAAGACGCGGCCTTCGGTGCTCCTCGGCGAGCCGGACCCGGAGGTCGCGCGCAGCGTGCGCGCCAAGCTCGAGTCGCTCGGCCTCGACGTCGAGCAAGTCCCGGACGGCGTCGCGGCCGTGGATCGCGCCGTCACGGGGAACTTCAACCTGATCGTGCTCGGATCCGATCTTCCGCGCCTCGACGGCATCGAGGCCACGCGGATTCTCAAGAAGTACTCCGCGACGAAGGACATCCCCGTGATGCTGCTCGTGCCGAGCGGGCGCTCGGACACGCAGAGCTTCGCGTACGACTCCGGCGCGGTGGACGTCATGGTCAAGCCCGTGAACGTGCTCACGCTGGCCAAGAAGACGCGCGCACTGCTCTCCCTGTGATCGGCGCAGTCATCCTCGCGGCCGGCGCCGGCGAACGGCTCGGGCTGCCCAAGGCTCTCGCGAGAGTCGGGGCGCGCACGCTGGTCGAGATCGTCGCCGACACCTGCGCGCGATCTCTGGCAGACGAGATCATCGTCGTGACCGGCGCGCGCGCCGCGGACGTCGCCGAGGCCCTGGAGACCGTTCGCGCCGCGCATCCCGCGGTCGCGATCCGGTGCGTCGAGAACGCGTCGTGGGCCAGCGGCCGGACGGGATCGCTCCAGGCGGCCTGGAGGACGCTCCCGGCGGGCGCCTCGGTGCTGGTGTTCCCGGTGGATCACCCGGCCGTGCGCCTCGTGACGCTCGACGCCATGTTCGGCGTCTCGGGCTACGCCGCCGGTCGGGCCGACGTGGTCGTGCCGGTCATCACGCGGGACGGTCGCCGCCATCGGGGGCATCCGATCCTGCTGTCGGGGCGCCTGCGCGACGAGGTTCTCGCCCTCGGCCCCGACCAGCCCCTGCACGACGTCGTGCATGCGCGCGAACCGCTCGAGATCCCGGTGGACGATCCCGGGATCCTGCTGGACGTGGACGAGCCAGCCGATCTGGAGCAGGCCGCCCGGCTCCTCGGCGGCTGACGCTCGCGCACGAACGCCCGTCGGCTACAGCAGGTTCGCCGGCTCGTGGAAGGCGTGGCCCTGGGCCTCGGCGACGGCGTTGTAGGTCACGACGCCCTTGAACGTGTTGAGGCCCTTGAGCAAGCACGGGTCTGACTTCATCGCGTCGCGGGCGCCCATGTCGGCGATGCGCAGCGCATGCGCGATCGTGACGTTCGTGAGGGCGAGCGTGGACGTCCGCGGCACCGCGCCCGGCATGTTGGCCACGCCGTAGTGCACGACGCCGTCCACGACGTACGTCGGGTCGCTGTGCGTGGTCACGCGCGTGGTCTCGACGCAGCCTCCCTGATCCACGGCCACGTCCACGATCACCGAACCCGGCTGCATGGCGCGCACCATGTCTCGCGTGACGAGACGGGGCGCCTGCGCGCCGGGCACGAGCACGCCGCCGATCAGGAGGTCCGACTCGGCGACCGCGCGCGCCACGTTGGTGGGATTGCTGTACTCCGTCTGCACGACGCCGTCGAAGATCTCCTCGACGCCGACCAGGCGGTCCACGCGAACGTCCATCATGACGACGTGGGCGCCGAAGCCGCGCGCGATGCGCGCCGCGGACAGGCCGACGACGCCGGCGCCGAGGATCGTCACGCGCCCGGGACGCACGCCCGGCACGCCGCCGAGGAGCACGCCGCGTCCGCCGTTGGGCTTCTCGAGAAGCGCCGCGCCGATCTGCACGGACATGCGGCCTGCGACCTCGCTCATGGGGCGCAGGATGGGCAGGTTGCCGTCCGCGTCCTCGATGGTCTCGTAGGCGATGGCCGTGACCTCGGCCTCGAGCAGGGCGCGCGTCAGCTCGGGAATCGGGGCGAGGTGGAGATACGTGAAGAGGATCTGGCCGGCGGACAGGTAGCCGTACTCCGAGGCGAGAGGCTCCTTGACCTTCACGATCATCTCGGCCTGTTCCCACACGCCGCGCGCCGAGTCCACGAGCTTCGCGCCCGCGCTGCCAAACTCGTCGTCCGTGAACCCGGAGCCCGCGCCGGCGCCCTTCTCGACAAGGACCTGGTGGCCGCGCGCCGTGAGCGCCTTGACGCCCCCGGGCACCATGCTGATGCGGGACTCGCTGTCCTTGATTTCCTTGGGAACGCCAACGATCACGGGGATGCTCCTGGGAAGGGGCGCATTCTAAACGGTGTTCCATGATTGTGGATCATGGGACAGTCCTCATGCACGCGCGGAGCGCGTGGCCGGAGGGGGAGGCCAGGTCCGGCTTCGCCGGCCGCAGCCGGGGGCACCCGCGGGTGCCCCCTCCCTCACGATTCGCTCGCGAATCGTGAGAAGCGCTTCAGCTCGGGGGCGGGCTGACCGCATCACGGGCGAGGGGGCCGCAAGAAAAACGAAGGGCCCGCCGGCATGACCGACGGGCCCAGGGGGGTGATGGGGAGCCGGCGCCGCCGCCGGCCCCGATCGGCCTCAGAGCGCGGAGGCGCCCGAGTCCAGCGTCTTGACCACGCGGAAGGACGAGACGACGAGCTCGCCGTCCTCGCTCACGGTGCCCTTGATGCGCACGAGCTTGGTGCCGCCGACGGCCGCCTCGCGCAGGTCGCCCGACTTCTCGCCCGCGAGGGCGAAGAGGCAGCCGCTGTCCGTGCGGAACATCGTGGCGCAGGTCTCGGACTTCTTCAGGTTGCAGTGGTTGCAGAGAACCGTGCCCTTGAAGGCGACGGCGCCCGGCTTGAACGTGCAGGCGGTCATGTCGGTCGTGTCACCGATCGACGCCATGACGGCCGCGCCCTTCGCGCAGCAGCCAGCCTTGGCGGAAGCGCTCTTGGCGCAGCCGGCCTTGCCGGACGCGCTCTTGGCGCAACCAGCCTTGGCGGAGGCGCTCTTGGCGCAGCCGACCTTCTCGGTGCCCGAAACGGCCTGGGCCTCGCCCGAGGTGGCCTGGGCCTTGGCCTTGTGGCCATCACAGGCGCCAGCGAGGGAAGCGGTCATGAGGAACGCGGCGGCCGTGGTCGCCAGCGCGAGGCGGAAGATCTTCATGGTGGGGACTCCTTCGCCCGGGTGGCGTCAGGCCGGGCCGACATGGGCCTGCGCGCGGCATGGCCCGATTTCTTGTCCCCGTAGCATGTCATGCCCGGCCCTGCCCAGCCAGGACGGCCGGCCTCGGGCGCTCGGCTCGCGGCGGCCGGGGACGCCCGAAAGGCCTCAATACTCGAGGCTGACGTAGGCCACGCTGGCAGCACCCAGGTTCCGAAACACCCCCCCGAAGTGGATGTCCAGCTCCCGCGTCTCGCCCGGGTCCAGGACCTTCGTGCGGGCGCCGGTGTTGGCGGCCGAGAGCAGGCGCCCCTCGGCGTCGAAGATCGCGATGGCCACCGCCGGCGTGACCCGCACGCGCGTGTCGTTGGTCACGACGATGCGGCCGCGGTTGGCCTCATCGTGCTTGAGCACCAGCCGCGTCAGCTTGCCGGGCCGCTGCAGCCTCACGCGGTCCACGGTCACGCCGTGCACGGAGAGGCGGACGGGAATCCACTCGTCGGTGGACACCTCGACGCGCGTCGTTCCCGTGCTCGCGGGCGCGTCGGCGGCAACGGCGGGCCGCGCCAGCGGCAGGATCATCAGGGAGAGCAGGACGGCGAGAGCGAAGCGCATGCGACCTCCAGAGTGGCATCCCGCCTCAATGGTAGCGCACGCCTCTCAGCGATCGGCCGCCGCCACGGGCTCCAGGCGCGTGCCCGGGTAGTAGTGCTCCAGGATCTCGCCGAACCCCTTGCCCTGCAGCGCCATGCCGAAGGCGCCGACCTGGCACAGGCCGACGCCATGTCCCCACCCGCGGCCCGTCGCGAGCACCGCCGCGAGGCGCCCCGAAGCGTCGCGTTCAATCTGCACGTCGCATCGCGAGTCCGGCAGTCCCAGAAACTGGCGGACGGCGAAGCGCTCGAGAAGCTTGACGTTGCCGAGGCCGTCGGCGAGCTCGAGCCCGACGACGCGACCCGCGGGAGAGAACCGCGTCACGCGGATGTCCCGGAGACCCGGCAGGCCGGCGGCCTCGGCGCGGCGCGCCATGTCGGCCATCTCCACGCGACGCCGCCACCACGAGTACGCGCTCAGGCGATCGAGGCTCGCGCCATCCGGATCCTCGTCGAGCTCGATGCACCGCACCGTTGCCGACGCGTCGCCATGGAGCCGCAGGCGGTCGCCGAGCTTCAGCTCGATCGCGTCGCGCAGCCGCTTGGGCGCGCCCGCGCGGCCGGACAGCAGCGTCACGCCGGCCGCGACGGACTTGACCTGCCGCTCGGCGCCGGCGAGCACCTCGATCGCCGAGCCGCGCGATCCGAGAAACCGGACCGGCGCCGGGTCGAGCTGGCCCTCGGCGCGCAGCCACGCCTCGATGAACTCCAGGACGTTGCCGCGCGACAGCCGCGTCGCGGCCCAGCCCGGCTCGAGCCCCTCGGGAAGCAGCCCCGCCTTGAGACCGATGATCGCCGCGCGCAGGTCCTCGCCCGAGAGGCCCTGCATCTCGCGGAAGCGCGAGGCGGCGGCGAGGTCCTGCGTCTCGATGAGCGGTTCGGCGCCGGTCAGCCGGAGCGCCGCCGACATCGTGCGCACGAAGCCGAGGGCGGTGTCCACGTTGATCGCGCCGAGCGCCCGCGCGTCGGGCGTGCGGCCGGCAAGCGGCGCGGCGCGCCGCAACCAGCCGATGGCTTCCTCGGCCCGGACGCGCTTCGAGAAGACGCCGGCCTTGGCCTCGTCCTCGCTCACGACGCCCACCGCCAGCAACCGGGCGACGACGCCGTGGGCCGTCCTGCCGTCCACCCGCGTGAAGTCCACCGCGAGCTGCCGGCCCGCGATGCGCAGGAACTCGACCTTCTCGGGGTAGCACGGCACGCCCCTGAGGTACGGCAGGCTCTCCTCTCCGAACACGTTCTCGATGGCCTCCGTGTGGCCGCCGCACGTGGAGCTGAAGTAGGCGTGCGCCGGCGCCCCCTCGAACGTCAGGATCAGGCCCGCCGACTCGGAGATGGCCCGATCCGACAGCGCGTGCTCGGCGCTGGCCCCCGCGTAAACCTGGCAGTGCGGAAGCGCGCAGCGGTCGAAGCCGTCGGCCGCGTGCGCCGACTTCATGAACGAATAGGTCCGCGCGGCGACGGCCTGCGCCTTGAGGGCCTCGACGGCCGGATACTGCGCGGGGCCCAGTTCGGCCGGCACGACACCCCGCAGGTACTCCTCGAGCGGCACCTCGTTGACCACCGTCAGCTTGCCACGGGCATTCACGGAGACTTCCAGCGCCCCGCGATACGGCTTGCCGTCCACGCGGAGCAGGTCGCTCGTCGTGGACAGCAGGCGCACGCTCTCGGACGGGACCGGCACGACGTCCCAGGAACTCGTGAGCACCACCAGCCTCGCCCCGCCGTTCGAGGGATCGGCGCCCTCGGGCTTGAGAAGCACGGCCCCGTCCATGCCGACTTCGTCCAGCTCGTTCATGAGGGCGCGAGCGCGCGCCTCGTGATCGAAGGGGCCCGCCAGCACCGCGTAGCCGGACCCGGCGCGCTCCACCTTGAGCGGCGTGCGCAGCGAGCTGGCCAGGGCCTCGCGCATCATGTCGGCCTTCCGGCGCGAGTTCTCGACCGCCACGCGCACGAACCACGGCGTCGCGCGCGCGGGCGTGCCCGTGGCCTCGCGCAGGCCGAACCGCAGCGCCCCCGTGCGCGGCCTCTTGCCGAGCGGATCGCCCTCGGCCACGACGAGGATCTCGCTGGTTGCCTCACCGATGGTCACGCTCTCCGCATCCACGACGAGCCCGACGCGGACCGCGTGCGCCTCGGTCGCGAGGGTCAAGGCGATCCCGAGCACCAGCCACGCGGCGACCGTGCGCATCATTCGTCCTCCTGGTCAGGCCCCGGCAGGTCGTGCCCGTCGGCGGCGATGAGCGCCCGCGTTCCCGCCAGCATCCGGTCGAGCATGGCGTGGTCGTCACGCCACTTCGCGTGCAGGCCCACCTGGAGCGACAGGTGGCACTTGATCCCGAGTTGCTGCTCGATGTCCAGGCGGGCGGCCGTGCCGATCCGCTTGAGCATCTCGCCCCCCTTGCCGATGAGGATCGCCTTCTGGTTCTCCTTCTCGGCGAGCAACCGGGCGTTCACGACGAGCACGGGCGGCGCGCCGCGGCGCGCCTTCTCCTGCACGCCCTCGATGATCACCGTGGACGCGTGCGGAATCTCCTCGCGCGTGGCGAGCAGGATCTTCTCGCGGATCAGCTCGGCGACCATGAACCGTTCGGTCTGATCGGTCGTGATGTCCGCGGGATAGATCGCCGGCGACTCGGGAAGCAGCGCGAGGATCTCCGTCAGCAGCTCGGGAACGCCGGAGCCATCCCGGGCGGACAGCGGCACGATGGCCTTCGGCCCGAGCTCCCAGAGCCGCTCCATGAGGGGCAGGAGCTGGGCCTTGTTGCTCAACCTGTCGATCTTGTTGAGCGCCACGACGAACGGCATGCCGGCCTGGCGGACGCGATCGAGGACGTAGTCGTCGCCGCGCCCGGGCGACCCGGCAGCGTCAACCACGACGATGGTCGCGTCCACGCCCTCGAGACTCCCCTCCGCCTCGCGCATCATGCGCCGGTTCAGCTCGTGCTGCGGCTTGTGAAACCCCGGCGTGTCCACCAGGACGACCTGCGCGCCCGGGCGGTTCACCACCCCGATCACGATCGTGCGGGTGGTCTGCGGCGTCGGCGAGACGATGGCCACCTTCTCCCCGACCAGCTGGTTGATGAGCGTGGACTTGCCGGCGTTCGTGCGCCCGACGACAGCCACGTGCCCGCAACGAAACGCGGCGCTCACGAGGCCGCTCCGGACGTCAGGTCCGCGCCCGTCTCCGCATCCCCCGCGCGCGCGATGCGGACGAGCCTCACGCGACGCCTGTCGGCTTCCTCGACGGTGAAGACGAGCCCGTCATGACGCACGATCTCGCCGGGGGCGGGAACGCGATCGCAGCGGGCGAGCAGGAGGCCCGCCAGGGTCGCCGGCCCTCCGTCGGTTTCGAGGTTCGCGCCGACGGCCTCGCCGACGTCGTGCAGCGGCGCCCGGCCGCGAGCCAGCCACGTGCCGTCCGGAGCCGCGACGACATCCTCGCCGTCTTCGTGCTCCTCCCGGATCTCGCCGACCAGCTCTTCGAGCAGGTCCTCGATCGTGACGATGCCCGCGGTGCCGCCATACTCGTCCGCGACCACCGCGAGCTGCTGCCTGCGGGCCTGCATCTCCCGCAGGAGCTCGTTGACGAGCTTGCCCTCCGGCACGATGAACGGCGCCGTCATGATGGCCGTCACGTGCTCGTCCTCCCGTCCCTCGTGCGACGCGGCGACGGCGTCCTTCAGCGAGGCGATGCCGAGGATCGCGTCGAGCCCGCCGTCGTGAACGGGCACGCGCGAGTAACGGCGCGCCGACATGAGCTCGAGGAGCTGCTTGATGGTCGCGGTGCGGCCGATCCCGACGACATCGGTGCGGGGGGTCATGACCTCGTGCGCTCGCGTCTCTCCGAAGAGCACGATGTTGCGCAGGAGCTCGCCCTCGCTCTCCTCGATGATGCCCTCGCGCTGGCCGACGCTGATGAAGGCCTCGACTTCCTCGTCCGCGGCCGCGTCGTCGCCCTCGGGCTCCGTCTCGGCTCCCGACCAGGCTTCGAGACGTCGCGACAGCGGAAGGAACAGGCGATGGACGACGCGGATGACCGGCAGCATTCTCGCGATCAGGACGGTCTTGTCCAGTCTCGCGATGGCCACCGGCACGACGAACTCGACGATCGCGACGATGCCCGCAAGCAGGAGGAACAGCAGCGCGTCGTGCGTGAAGACGCCCGTCGGGAAGACGCCGAAGGCCCAGCTCCGGGTGCCGACATGGACGTGCCCCGCCAGCAGCACGACGACGAACGCCAGCAGCGCGAGGCCGTTGGCGAGCGAGAGCGAGAACCAGAACGCGGTGGGCGCCCGGAGCGACTTGCGCAGGAACTCCGTGCGCTCGGTGCCGATCCGCTCGACGAGGGCGCCCAGCGTGACGGGGCCCGCCAGGCGGAAGGCCACGCGCGCGAGCGCGAGAACGAGATACGCGGCGGCGCTCCCCGAGAGCAGGAGCCACCAGGCGACGGATGTGGGAACGTTCAAGCGCGAATCCAGGTGGTCAGCGTCCGCCCAGCCATGGGACGGAAGGTCGTGGCCCAGCGCCATGACGGCGGCCGCCATCGGCCGCGATCGCCCGCCCGGGGGACCCCGGCTCAGCGATGGACGCGGATCATGACAGACCGCGCCCCCTCCGAAAAGGGGGCCGGACTCCCATCATCGCTTCTCACGATTCGAAGCCGAATCGTGAGGAAGGGGGCACCAGCCGGTGCCCCCTCTGTGAAGCGGACGGCCGTGTCAAGGGCCTCCTAAGCCC
>CAZTIW010000048.1:0-29588 GCA_964613915.1 uncultured Thermoanaerobaculia bacterium | reverse complement strand
GCCGTCGCCATCCGTGTCGGTCTGCGAGGCGTTGGCCACGTTCGGGCAGTTGTCCTGCGTGTCGCCCACGCCATCGCCATCCGCGTCGCTGTCGCGGACCGTGGAGGTCGTGTTGGAGTCGCGGGTCTGCTGCGTGAGCGCCATCATCCAGGTCAGCCGGGCCGTGTTCAGGTAGGTGTGCGGCGCGACGTCCAGCGTGCCCGAGAACGTGACGGTCCCCGAGGCGCCGGCCGCGAGATCGCCGAGGTTCCAGGTGACCGTGCCGCTCGAGAACGTGCCGCCGCAGCAGGCGCTCGTGAACGTGAAGTTGGCCGGCACCACATCCGTCAGCACCGCGCTCCGCGCCGGCCCGGGGCCGTCATTGCGGTAGGCGATCGAGTACGTGATGGGCGCCGCGACCTGGTAGGCGGGAGCCGACTTCGTGAGCGTGATGGTGGCCTGGCCCTCGCCCGCCGTGCACGGCGCCATGAGCAGCGCGTTCAGGAAGTACTGCGTGCCGACCGTGTCGGGGTTCGACGACATCGGAAGCGTCGTCGTGTACTCGTGGCCGCTCAGGTACGACGCCCGGCCGAGCCCGGGATTGTTGGAGCGAAAGCCGCTCATCCACGCGTCATCGCTGCCGACGGGGGACGTGTTCTTCGTGACGTGCACGATCGCGGAGTTGTAGTACGACGAGCCGGGCTTGAGCGAGTAGGACCGCGCGTCGCCACCGTTGTAGCGGTAGGCGCCATCGGACTGGGCGGCCGGCGCGTCCGAGTTGTAGTAGTTCACGTTGGACGGGCTCGCGCCCGTGTCCAGGCCCCCCGTCGTCAGGAACCGGCCGTGGGTCGCGTCGTTCTCGAAGGTCTTGGAGGCCTCGCACTCGAAGACCACGCCGCTGGGCGTGTTCATGAACGCGCTGACCTCGCCCAGCACGCCGACGGTCGCCGCGGCCGAATCCCAGTGCTGCACGACCAGCTGGCAGTAGCGCGGGACGCCAGGCGCCGACCACAGCGCGCCGTCCTGGTGGTTGACGTTGCTCGCGCCCGTGATCTCGGCGGTGTTGAGGATGTCGGGGTAACCCGGGTAGTTCGTCGTGGCGTCGGTCGCCACGGGCCACGTCTGTCCGAGAGAGTCGCGGATCCCCGCCGCGTTGAGGTACCGGAACGAGATGAGCTCGGTCCCGTTGGCGAACACGGCGATCGTCGGCGCGGCCAGCATGTCCCGCGCGACGTCGGCGTTGAAGACGACCGTGGCGACGTGGACCTTGCAGTTCGGGTTGACCGCCTGCCACGCGATGATGATCGGCTGCGCCGCCGCCGCGTGGATGTCACGCACGACGAAAGGGCCGCCGCGATAGCCATGGTTCGTGATCGGCGCACCGGACTGCCGATCCGTGGCGCTCGCGACGAAGTCCACGGCGCCGTAGGCCTTGCCGGTCTTGGCGGTCCAGGCGACCGGCACGCCGGACTTCAGCAGCTCGTGCACGAGACCGTGCGCCCTGAGCATCCCCAGGTCCTGGTAGGTCGTCCCCATCGGGATGATGTAGCTGCCCGGCTGGAACGTCTCGGCGGGGGCATCGGGGGCGGCCGACACGAGAGCTGCGGCGACGAGGGCTCTCGCCGCGAGGCGGCGGAGGGCTCGGGCGACGGGCTCGCGAGCGGTGCGCATGCTGGGGCTCCCGGCCGAGGCCCCGCGCCATGCGCGAGTTCACCTCGGGTCCGGAGCCTCCACGCACGCCGCGTGCCAACCGGGGCAGGCGGCTCCGAAGGGCACGGACGGCCGCCTGGCGCCCCTTTCCGGTTGATGCTCGGAAACCGCTGACCTACCGGCGTTCACGCCGTTCGGGAGGCGGACGCGCGCCCGATGGGAGCGAGTGCCGGCCGGGTGGAGTTCCACCCATCCAGGCGCTCACCCGCGTCGGTGCGACGACCGCATGCGCTGCGACCTGCCCGTCGGGCCAGGTTCGCTGCTCGCCGCCTCCTATCGGACGGGATGATCGGGACTTGAGGGGCCTTCCGAGAATCTGGCCCCCGGGAGGGTGGCGGCCCCGGTCAGGCCTCGAGGATCATCCGTTCGGGGTCCTCGATGCGCTCCTTGACCTTGACCAGGAAGGTGACCGCCTCGCGCCCGTCCACGAGGCGGTGGTCGTAGGAGAGCGCGACGTACATCATGGGCCTGGCCGCGATCGAACCGTCGGGAAGGACGACCGGCCGTTGCTGGATGGCGTGCATGCCCAGGATCCCGGTCTGGGGGGGGTTCAGGATCGGCGTGGACAGGAGCGATCCGAAGATGCCGCCGTTGCTCACGGTGAAGGTCGCGCCGTAGAGGTCGTCCACGGCGGCCTTGCCCGCGCGGGCGAGCGCGGCCAGGCGCCCGATCTCGCGTTCGAGGGCGCCGAGTCCCATGCCGTGAGCATCGCGAACCACCGGCACGACCAGCCCCCGGTCCGTCTGCACGGCGATTCCGAGATGCACGTGATCGTGGTAAACGATCTCGTCGCCTTCGATGAAGGCGTTGAGTGCCGGGATCTCCGCGAGGGCGTGAACGACGGCACGGCCGAAAATCGACATGTACCCGAGCTTGAGGCCGTAGCGTCGCGTGAACCACTCCTGGTGGCGTGCGCGGAGCTCCATCGCCGCCGACATGTCGATCTCGTTGAACGTCGTCAGGATCGCGGCCTGATGCTGCGATTCCACGAGGCGCTCCGCGATGCGGCGGCGCAGGCGGGACATGCGCTCGCGCCGCGTGCCGGGCTCGGCGGGGCGGGGCGCGGCCGGGGGCTCGGTGGCGGGCTCGTCGGCAGAGACGGAGGGCGCCGCTGCCGCGCGCTCGGGCTCCGGCGCCGGCGCGGCGGAACGTGTTGGCGCGGCAGCACCGGCTGGCGCCGGCGGCGAGACCGGCGGCTTGGCCGGCTGCTTGGCCGGCTGAGCGGGGGGAGCCTTCCGGCTCGGCGCAGGCGTTGCCGCCGCCGCGCCGGACGCCGCGCTGGCCGCGCCATCGGCGGTGACCTCGATGCGCGCCACGACATCGCCGACGTGGACGGTGTCGCCCTCGGCCTTGAGCGTGCGCAGCACGCCTGAGGCGTCGGCCGCGATCTCGAGGCTCGCCTTGTCGGTCTGCAACTCGAGAATCGCGTCGCCGCGGCGGATGGTCTGGCCATCCTTCTTGAGCCACGATCCGATCTCGCCCTCGGTCACCGATTCGGCGAGATGAGGGACCTTCACCTCCACGGTCGCGGGCATCAGCTCCTCCGGGCGCTTTCGGGCGCCGTGCTTGCGGGTTCGACATTCGGAGGCGGGAGCTCGCCCGTCGGCGAGCCGCCCTCGGCCAGGATCTGCCTCTCGCCAGCGACCCGGCCGCCGCCGGGCGTGAAGGCCGCCTCGAGCAACTCGCGCTCCTCGCGCGCGTGCACGGCCTGCGAGCCGGTGGCGGGCACGGCGGCCGAGTGGCGACCGGCATAGCTCAGGCGCACGCCCTCGGGCAGGCAGGCCTCGAGTCTGTGGCGGAGGTTCCGCCACGCGCCCATGTTTTGCGGTTCCTCCTGGACCCAGGTGAGGCGCGAGAGCCTCGGGAACGCGCTGAGCGCCGCGCGCAACTGGTCGTCAGGGAACGGATAGAGCTGCTCGAGGCGCAGCATGGCGATCTCCGAGGCCTCGCCGCGGCTCCGCCGCTCGCGGCGATCCTGGAACAGCGTCCAGAAGATCTTGCCCGAGCAGAGCAGGACGCGCTCGACGCGCTTGGGCTCCGGCGCTTCCGGGTCGCCCAGCAACTCGTGGAACCCGCCGTGCTCGAGATCGCTGACGCGGGACACGGCGAGCTCGTGGCGCAGCAGGCTCTTGGGCGTCATGATGACCAGCGGCCGCCGGAAGTTCCGCCGCGCCTGCCGGCGCAGCACGTGGAAGTACTGCGCGGGCGTCGTGAGATTGCAGACCTGCAGGTTCTTCTCGGCGCAGAGTTCGAGGAAGCGCTCGAGCCGCGCGCTGCTGTGCTCGGGCCCCTGGCCCTCGTAGCCATGCGGCAGCAGCAGGACCAGGCCGGACATCCGCCCCCACTTGAACTCGCAGCTCGCGATGAGCTGGTCAATGATGACCTGCGCGCCGTTCACGAAGTCGCCGAACTGCGCCTCCCAGCACGTCAGCGTGTGGGGATCCGCCGTCGAGTACCCGTACTCGAAACCGAGCACGGCCTCCTCCGACAGCGGCGAGTTCACGATCATGAAGATGTTCTGCTCGGGCTGGACGTGGTTGAGCGGGACGTGACGCTCGCCCGTCGCATGGTCCACGTAGACGGCATGGCGGTGGCTGAACGTGCCTCGCGCCGCATCCTGGCCCGTGAGGCGCACCTTCGTGCCCTCGACGAGGAGCGCGCCGATGGCGAGGGCCTCCGCCGTGCCCCAGTCGAAGGCGCGATCCTCGATCACGGCGTCTCGCCGCTGGCGCATGAGCCGCTCGAGGCGCGGATGCCACGTGAAGCCGTCGGGCACGCTGACGAGCGCGCGAGCGATGGCGTCCAGCGTGGCGCGCGGAACCGTCGTGTCGGCCGTCCAGTCATCGCCTGCCGGCTGGAATCCCGCCCACGCGACGGCGGGCTGGCCGGCCGGCTGCGCTTCCAGCGCGCGAGCGCGCGCGTGCGCGGCGTCGAAGTCCTGCTGGAAGGCGTCGCGCATGCCCTCCACGTCCGCCTCCGTCGTCACGCCCTCCTGCACGAGCCGCTGCGCGTAGAGGCGGGAGTTGGACTCGTGCTCCTTGACCAGCGAGTACATGACGGGCTGCGTGAAGGTGGGGTCGTCCAGCTCGTTGTGGCCGTGGCGGCGGTAACACGTCAGGTCGATGACGACGTCGGACCGGAACCGCTGGCGGTACTCGATGGCGAGCCGCGCGACGTGGACGCAGGCCTCGGGGTCGTCACCGTTGACGTGAAACACCGGCGCGCGTGCCACCCGCGCGATGTCCGTGCAGTACCGGGCCGTCCGGCCCTCGTCGGGATCCGTCGTGAAGCCCACCTGGTTGTTGATGACGACGTGGATCGTGCCGCCCGTCGAGTAGGCCTTGAGCTCGCCCAGCAGGAACGTCTCGGCCACGACGCCCTGGCCCGTCATCGCCGCGTCGCCGTGCATGAGCACCGGCACGACGCGGGTGCGCTCCGTGTCGCCGAGGCGATTCTGCTGCGCGCGCACGATGCCCTCGACGACGGGGTTCACCGTCTCGAGGTGGCTCGGGTTGAACTCGAGCGAGAGCTCGACGTCCTGGCCGCTCGTCGCCCGGTGCTCTCGCGTCCAGCCGAGGTGGTACTTCACGTCGCCGTAGTTCTCGAGCTCGGGCGGGAGCGGCCGGCCCTCGAACTCCGCGAGGATCAGGTCGAGCGGCTTGCCCAGGACCTGGGCGAGGACGTTGAGCCGGCCACGGTGCGCCATGCCCATGACGACGTGCGTGACCCCCAGAGCGGAACCGTGGTCGATCAGCGCGTCGAGCAACGGGATCAGGGTGGTGCCGCCCTCGAGCGAGAAGCGCTTGCCGCCCGGGAACGCGCGGCCGAGAGCCTCCTCGAACGAGTCGGCGACGACGAGCCGCCGCAGGATGGCCCGTCGATCGTCGGATGTGAGATCGGGCCGGTTGCGGCCGGGCTCCATCCGCTCGATGAGCCAGTCGCGGCGCTCCTTCTCGTCGAGGCCCATGAACTCGATGCCCACGTGCTCGCAGTACGTGGCGCGCAGCGCCTCGACGAAGTCCGCGAGCGTGCCCTGCTGGAACGCCCGGAACGTGACGCAGTTGACGACCTGGGCCAGATCGCCCTCGGTGATGCCGAACTCGGTCATGTCGAGGAGCGGGTGGGTCCGCGGCGAGCGCCCGAGCGGATCGAGGTCGGCCGCGAGATGTCCGTGCTCGCGGTGCGCATGCACGAGGTCGTACACGCGAAGCCCGGCGGCGATCGTCGCGGCGTCAATGCCCTCGGGCAGGTCGCCATCGGCGGTGAGCACGATGGGGGAGCCGTCGGCCGCGGTCGGGAGTTGGGGCCTCCCGGGCCGGGGCGCCGAGCGGCCCGCGCGGGGAGCCGCGTCGGCCGCGCCGAGATCCCAGCCGGCGAAGAACGCCGCCCAGGAAACGGGCACGGAGGCGGGATTCTCGAGGTACCGCCGGCGCATGGCTTCGGCGTACTCGGGCTGAGTGCGGAGGATCGCGTCGAGGGGGTTCATCGCGGGGTGTGACGTCGCACCCGCCCGCTCGCTCGCCGCCGGTCCGACCGACGCCCCGCGCCTTGCGGAGGTCTGCGGTGCGCGACGCTCTGATGAGGGGTCGGGGACCCGAATCCTAGCACCGCGGGGGGCCCGACGCCGTGCGCGAGGTCAGCTCGGCAGCCGCAGCAGGCGCGCGGCGCGGCGGGACAGGTCCGCCGGCATGCCCGCGGCCAGCTTGAGCGCCCGGTCCTTGGCGAACAGGTTGGGCAGGCGCGAGGCCGCCACGATGTCGCGAACGGGCGCGCGGCCGAGCTGCGTGATCGAGAACGGCGGCACGGGGAAGTCGGAGCCGTCCACGAGGCGATCGCGCAGGCGGTCGTCGTCGAGAACGCGCCGCAGGCACCACCCGCGCAGGAAGGACGTCATCGCGGACAGGTCGGCGTGCAGGGTCGGGAAGCGCCCCACCATGCGCGCGAGGTACTCGGTGCCGCTGACGCTCTCGCCCGTCTCGACGCGGCAGCGGGCGAGCGTGCCGCAATGCGCCACGATGACCGTCACGCCCTGCTCGAGCGCGTTCACCAGCCGCGTGGGATCGCCCAGCTCGTGGCGACCGCCGGGGAGGGAGTACTCGCGACCGGCGTGGCAGAGCAGCGGGAGCCTCAGCGCGGCGAGCTTCCGGTAAAACGGGATGAAGCTCGGATCGCCGGGATCGATGCCCATCACGTTGGGAAGCCACTTGATCAAGACCGCGCCGTCGCTCGCCACCCGATCGAGTTCGTCGAGGGCATCGGCGCGCAGCGGGGAGACGGACGCGCCGTAGAGGAGCTCCGGATGCTTGCGAGCCGCATCGCGCGCCCAGTCGTTGGGGACCACCAGGGCCGAGTTCTCGCGGTCGAGCGCGCCGTCGCGCCAGCGGCCGTCCATCGCGAGGGCGACCGCATGGTCGTAGGCGCCGCTGTCGCGCACCATCTGCGCCATGCGCTCGACGTACAGCTCGTCCGCGCGCTCGAACTCATGCTTCTTGACGCGCAGTTCGTGGAGGATCGCCCGGAACACGATGCTGCGCCGGAACCGCGGCGACACGCTGATGCCCGAGTTGCAGGCGCCGAGCCCGCCGAGGTGCGCGTGGACGTCAATGCGAGGTGGAATCGGTGGTGTCATGCGCGTCGCGTCCCCTGGCCTCGTGGTGTTGACCCGCCACGGCAGGCAGGGCAAGGTCTGCGCGATGTTCCCACGAATGGCCTGGTATCCGGTCGCCTGGTCGTCACGCCTGGGCGGGCGGCGGCCCCTCGCGGTCGAGCATCTCGGCCAGCGCCTGGCCATCTTCCGCGATGGCGGCGGCGTCGCGCGGGCGCTGATCGATCGGTGTCCTCATCGCGCGTTCCCGCTCAGTCTCGGGAGCGTTCGCGGCGGCCAGCTGGCCTGCGCCTACCACGGCTGGCGCTTCGACGGCGCGGGCGCGTGCCGCGCCGTGCCCGCGCTCGCGGGCGCCGAGAGCGACCACCCCGCGCGCCGGGCGATCGCGTTCGCGACCGCGGAAGCCGCGGGGCTCGTCTGGGCGTGGGGCGAGCCGGGGAGCGTGCCGCCCGCGGGGCCGCCCGCGATCGGGACGCGCGCGGGGCCCGGCGCGATCTCGCTGCGCTGGAGCTTCACGATGGAGGGCGCGCTCGCGGACGTGCTCGAGAACATCCTCGACGTGCCGCACACGTCCTTCCTGCACGGCGGCTTGTTCCGGCGCGAGTCGCGCGGGCTCGTGCTCGAGGCGCGCGTGCGCCGGGAGGCCGACCGCCTCGAGGCCGAGTATCTCGGCGAGCCGGCGCCGGAGGGCCTGCTCGGACGCGTGCTCGCGCCCCGGGGCGGCGTCGTCACGCACGTGGATCGGTTCATCATGCCGGCCGTCACGCAGGTCGAGTACGCGCTCGGGCCGCGGCTGCGCCTTCTCGCGACGAGCGTGCTCGCGCCCGAGGGCGAGCGCCGCACGCGAGCGTTCCACCAGGTCTCCCTGGCTCCGCGCGGGCTGGCCCTCGCCATCCTGCCCGTCTTCGCGCCGGCGGCGTGGTGGGTGCTGCGCCAGGACGCGCGCGCGCTCGCCGCCCAGGCGGCCAACCTGGAGCGACATCCAGGCGCGGCGTTCGCCTCGACGGACGCCGACGTGCTCGGGCCGCACATCCGGCAGATGCTCGATCGCGCGGCGCAGGGCGAGCCCGCGCTCGCGGCCGCGACGTGGTCCGCGCGGATCGCGACGTGACCGCGCGCGATCTCGCTGCCGTCGAGCGGGATGTCTGCGCGTGCCGGCTCTGCCCGCGCCTGGTCGCGTGGCGCGAGAAGGTCGCGCGCGAGAAGGTCGCCCGCTTCGCGGACGTGACGTACTGGGGGCGTCCGGTGCCGGGCTTCGGGGATCCGGCGGCCAGGCTCCTCATCGTGGGCCTCGCGCCGGGGGCGCACGGATCGAATCGCACGGGGCGCATGTTCACGGGCGACGCGTCAGGCGACTTCCTCTATCCGGCGCTCCATCGCGCGGGCTTCGCGTCGCAGCCCGACGCGCGCGATCGCGACGACGGCATGACGCTGCGTGGCGCGTTCATCACGGCGGCAGCCCGCTGCGCGCCGCCCGGCAACAAGCCGACACCCGCCGAGATGGCGCGCTGCCGGCCGTTTCTCGCGCGCGAGTGGCAGGCGCTCGCGCGCGTGCGCGCGGTCCTGTGCCTGGGCCGCATCGGTCATGACGCGGCGCTCGCGATCCTGCGCGAGCGCGGTGTCGAGGCGCGCGCGAAGGACGCGCCGTTCGCGCACGGGGCCGAGCACGTCCTCGGTGGCGTGACGCTGCTCGACTCGTACCACGTGAGCCGCCAGAACACGAACACCGGACGGCTGACGGCCGCCATGTTCGACGCCGTGCTGGCAAGGGCCAGGCAGGTCGCGAGGATCTGAGCGGCCGGGGGCGCGCTCGTGCCTCGACGATGGCCATGTCGGCGCGAGCGCCGGGCCGGTCACCCGTCGAGGATCGTCGTCCGCGTTCGCGCGACGTTGGTGCGCGGAAAGGTGAAGACGAGCACGCGCAGCGGCCACTCGTACGTGAACTCCGCGCGAAACTCGTCCCGCTGTCGATCTTCGGTGATGACGAGTTGATCGTCGGCGACGCCCACGCCCAGCTTGCCGAGTTCGGCGGCCACGGCCGAGCGGTAGGCGTTGGCCCCGACTTGGTGGTAGACCATCAGTTGCGCCGTCAGCGTCTTGTCAACGCTGTCCACCTGCGCCGCGTACTGCACGAGCTGAACCGTCACCCACACCGCGATCGCGAGCGCCGCCATCGCCACGACGTCCTTGGTCTGACGCTGAGCCATGAACCACTCCTGTCTTGTCGGGCCCGTGCCCGCGTGGTGTCGTACCCGTGGCAGGAGCAAGGGGCGTGCCACGACACGAGCCTCCTGGCGCGGGGCGCGCGACCGCGGGAGGACCATGAATCGCAGGTGTCACTATCCGAACGACGCGGCGCGTCACCCGGAGTGACCGCCGCGGTCAGGCGGCGGCGATCGTTCGGTCGCCGTTCGTCGCGGCGAGTCGGGCGCGACGGGCGCGACGGGCGCGACGGGGGCTCGCTCCGGCGCCGCCGGCTTGCTCGTCGTGGCATCCTTGACGCGCCATGCGCCTCGTCGTGCCCGATCCCTCGCTCGTCGTCCTCGTCGGCCCCGCCGGCGCGGGCAAGAGCACGCTCGCGCGCCGCTGCTTCGACCCGACGGAGATCCTCTCGTCGGATGAGATGCGGGCGCGCGTCAGCGGGGATCCGGCGGATCAGGCGGCGTCGGCCGACGCCTTCGAGGTGCTGCACGCGCTCGCGGCCAAGCGGCTCGCGCGGAACCTCCTGACCGTCGCGGACGCCACCAACGTCGAGACCCCCGCCCGCCAGGCATGGCTCCGGCTCGCGCGGGAGCATCACGTCATGCCCGTCGCGGTCGTGCTGGCGCTGCCGCTCGACGAGTGCCTGCGGCTCAACGCGGCTCGCGTCGGCCGGGTCGTGCCCGAGAGCGTCGTGCGCGAGCAGCACGCCGACATGATGGGCTCGCTGAGCCGCCTGGACGAGGAGGGCTTCCACCACGCGCTCGTGATCGAGTCAGCAGCGGACGCCGCGGGCGCGACCCTCGCGCGCGAGCCGCTGGCCTGCGATCGCAGGGATCTCGCGGGCCCCTTCGACATCGTGGGCGACGTGCACGGGTGCTTTGCCGAGCTGGTCGATCTCATGGGCGCGCTCGGGTGGCAGGACTTGCCGGCCGCGGGGAGCCGGCCCGCGCGATCGCCGTCGCATCCCGGCGGCCGCACGTTCGTGTTCCTGGGCGACCTGGTGGATCGCGGGCCCGGCATCGTCGAGGCGCTCGAGCTCGCGCGGCTCATGGTGGAGGCGGGCACCGCGCTCTGGGTGCCCGGCAACCACGAGCGCAAGGTCGTGCGTCACGTTCGCGGGAAGGCCGTGAAGGTGCGGCATGGCCTCGAGCAGACGCTGGAGCAGATGGGCCGCGAGCCCGCGAGCTTCGCGACCGACTTCGCCGCGCGCGTCGAGGGGCTTCCCGAGCATCTCGTGCTCGACGGCGGACGTCTGGTCGTCGCGCACGCCGGCATGCGCGAGGGCCTGCAGGGCCGCTGGGGCGGGGCCGTGCGATCGTTCGCGTTCTACGGCCAGACGACCGGCGAGACGGATGAGTACGGCCTGCCGATCCGCCATCCGTGGGCGAAGGAGTATCACGGCAGCGCGACCGTCGTGTACGGCCACACGCCCATCCCCGAGCCCGAGTGGATCAACGACACGATCTGCCTCGACACCGGCTGCGTGTTCGGCGGCAAGCTGACCGCCCTCCGGTGGCCCGAGCGCGATCTGGTCAGCGTCCCCGCGCGCCGCGTTCACTACGCGCCCTCGCGGCCATTCCCGGGGCTGAGTTCCTGAGGGACGGTCGTGGCAGGCCCGGCAGGTTTCAGGACCCCCGGTCAGACCGCGCGACCGAGCAGGCGGCTCCGCATGCCCTTGAACCCGTGCCGATCGCAGAACGCGTTCACGGCGGCGGCGTCGGCGGGGCGGAGCGTCAGCGCGTCGAGCGTCGCGTCGAGATCCGGCGCGTCGGTCGCGAGCTGCGCGAGACGCTTGCTCAGCATGGCGATGTCGCGGTGCGGCTCGATCTTGGCGCGCAGCGTCTTCGCGCCGCGGACGGGAAGGGCCGCGATCTCGTCGAGCCGCTCGTAGACGGACTCGAGGCTCCCGAGCCCGCGGATGAGCGCGGCCGCCGTCTTCGCGCCCACGCCGGGCACGCCGGGGATGTCGTCCACCGCGTCGCCCATGAGGCCGAGGAGATCGGCCACGAGCTCGGGCGGCACGCCCATCTTCTCCTCGACCTCGGCGCGGCCGAGCCGCTGTTGCCTGGCGAAGTCGAGGAACTCGGTGCGATCGTCCACGAGCTGCGTCAGGTCCTTGTCGGAGCTCACGACCACGCGCCGCGTGCTGGCGGGCTCGAGGCGGGCCGCGAGCGTCGCGATCAGGTCGTCGGCCTCGTAGCGCGGGCTGCTCAGCACCGTGGCGCCGGCGATGCGGCAGAGCTCCATGCACGCCTTGATCTGCGCCTCGAGCTCGGGCGGGGGGAGCTCGCGGCTGGACTTGTACGCCGGGTACCACTCGTTGCGGAACGACGATGTCAGGCTCTCGTCGAAGGCGATCGCGACGTGCGTGACGCGCTCCTCGGCCAGGAGTCGCACGAAGAAGTCCCCGAAGCCGGAGACCGCGTTCACGGGCTGGCCGTCGGGGCCGGTCATGGTCGGCGGGACGGAGAAGTACGCCCTGAACACGTAGGGGAGAGCATCAACGAGGTGAACGCGCTGCATCGGGCCATCGTACCCTGCGGTTCATGACCTCGCCCGGGCAGCGCCGGCGCGCGTGACACGGAGCGCGCGCGGGGCGTAGTCTCGGCGGGACGCTGTCGGATCGAAGGAGCTGCGGATGCGACTCGCTCTCGTCATTCTGGCCATCGTGCTCGGTGTCCTGGGCCTCGTCATGGTCCTCGCGGCCGGCGCGGGCAACCCGATTCCTCGCCTCGCGGTCGGCGTCGTGCTCCTGATCGCGGCCGGCGTCATCGGATGGATCGGCCGGCCCCAGGCCATCGAGGTCCACCAGCACCTGCACCAGAAGGTCGAGCTGTCCGGCGACGTGCGGCCGCAGCAGGTCCAGTGCAACCAGTGCGGCGCGCCCGTGTCGGCGGACTCCGTCAAGGTGCGCGCCGGCGGCATCTGGGTGACGTGCGGTCACTGTGGCGCCGAGTATCAGCTCGAGGAGGCTCCGAAGTGGTGAACCCGCTCGCCCTGCTGTCACCCCTCGCGCCCTGGCGGCTCATGACCGCGGCTCCCGCCGCGCCAGCGCCGGGCATGAAGCTCTACGAGTTTCGCGGCCAGGGCCGCGATGTCGTCAGGCTCCACCTGCGCATCGAGGCCTCGGGCGAGGGACTCCTGTTCTGCGACGTCACCGACGTCGTGCACCTGAACCCGACCGCGGCGGCGATCGCGCGCGACGTTCTCGAGAAGATCCCGCGCCGGACGACGCTCCGGACGCTCGGGGCGCGCTTCTCCGCGACGAAGGCCGAGCTCGTGCGCGACTACGAGCGCATCGAGCGCGTCGTGACCACGCTCGCGACGCCGGTCGCGGGCTGCAGGACGTGCCTGGCCGAGCTCCCCGCGACGCCCGTGTTCTCGCGGCGGGCGAACGCGCCGTACAAGGCGGACCTCGCGCTCACGTACGACTGCAACAACGACTGTCCCCACTGCTACAACGAGCCCTCGCGCTTCGAGATGCCGTCGCTGGATCGCGCGGGCTGGGCTCGCGTGCTGGACGTGCTCGCCCGCGAGGGCGTGCCGCACGTCATCTTCACGGGTGGCGAGCCGACCGAGCATCCGGATGTCGCGGACATCGTGCGCGATGCGGTGGCTCGCGGTCTCGTCGCCGGCATGAACTCGAACGGCCGGCGCTGGGGCGCGGGGGACTTCGCCGAGCGCATGAAGGAGGCCGGACTCGATCACCTGCAGGTCACCGTGGAGAGCCACCGGCCCGAAGTGCACGACGCGATGGTGGGCGCGCGCGCGTGGAACCAGACGACGCGGGGGGTCCGGCGCGCCGCCGACGCCGGAATCCTGACGATCACGAACACCACGCTGACGCGCGCGAACGTGCGCGAGCTCGACGCGCTCCTCGACTTCCTCGCCGGGGACCTGCGGCTCACGACGTTCGCCATGAACGGGATGATCCACTCGGGCGGGGGCTCGGCGAACCCCGACACGCTGCACGAGGACGAGCTCGCCGCGGTGCTCGTGCGCGTGCGGGAGGGCGCGAAGGATCGCGGCATGCGGTTCCTCTGGTACACGCCGACCGAGTACTGCCGGCTCAACCCGGTGGAGCTCGAGATCGGCGCCAAGCGCTGCAATGCGGGCGAGTACTCGATGTGCGTCGAGCCCGATGGCGCGGTGCTGCCGTGCCAGAGCTACTACACGAGCGCGGGCAACATCCTGATCGATCCCTGGGAGCGCATCTGGAACAGCGAGCTCTTCCGGAGCTTCCGCGAGCGCGAGAACGATCCGAAGTCGTCCTGGCTCCCGGAGAAGTGCCACGAGTGCCCCGACCTGCCGCTCTGCGGCGGTGGCTGCCGCATCGAGCACGAGGCCGCGGCCGGCGTCCCTGGCGCCGCGGCGGGCGGGTGCTCGTCGGGCGGCGGGTGCTCGTCGGGTGGATGCTCGTCGGGTGGGTGCTCGACGGGTGGCGCTTCGAAGACCGCTGGAAGCGCGATGGGCTTCGTCTCCATGGAGTCGCTCTTCGGGATCGAGGAGCCGGCCGCCGAGATGCCCGGCACCCGGCGCGGCACGAGCGGTCCCTTCGCCGAGAAGCTCGCGCGGCGCGCGACCGGCGCGGCGGCGGACGTCGCCGCGGCCGCCGCCCGGAGGGCCGGGCGATGACGCTGCGAGACTGGTTGCCCTCGACCTGGCGCGACATCGTGTGGCCGCGATCGGGCGGCTCGCGCGCCGTGTTGCCCTCGCTGCCCGCGTGGCAGGCGGCCGGGCCGCCGCGCGCGAGCCTCGAGGCCTTCCGCTTCGAGCACGGCGGCCAGCAGCATCGCGTGCACCTGCGCGAGCATGCGGACGGATCCGGCCTGGTCGTCGTGGACGCCTCGCGGCTCGCGCGCGTGCCGGCCACGTCGCTGGCGGACCTGCGCGCCTGGCTGCGATCCGGGGGCCGCAACGCGGGCGCGATGGAGAAGCGACTCTGGGGCGAGCCCATCCTCACGGGCACCGGCCGCATCCGCGCCTGGAACGCCTGGGAGAGCGGCGCGCGCCAGGCCGATCCGGTGCCGGATCTGCCGCTCGTCGCGACGCTCGAGGTGGGGAGCGCCGAGGACGCCGGCCGGCACGTGCGCGCGCTGTTCGACCTCGCCATCCCGCACGTCGTGATGCGGCCGATGGGCGCCGCGCACGGCGAGGCGGTGGTCGCGGGCGTGCGGCTGGCCGAGGATCTCGGCCTCATCGCGGGGGTCGCGGCGCCCGTGTCGGTGCTCGACGAGGGCGATCTCGCGGATCGCCTCGCGGCCGCTGGCGTGGATCACCTCGCGGTGACGATCGCGGGCGCCGACGCCGCCGCGCACGACGCCGTGATGGGCGCGGGCGACCACGCGGCGCTCGAGCGCTTCGCCTCGCGGGCCGCGCGGCTGGAGGTCCCGCTCACCGGCGAGTTCCCGCTGCTGGACGGGACGTGGGCGAACATCGCGGGCGTGCTCGACGAAGCGGGGCGCCTCGGCCTGCAGGGGATCACGTGCTGGGCGATCGTCGCGCCGCCGGGCGGAGTCGCGGACGGACCGAAGCCGGTCGCGCCGCAGGCGCTCCGGCAGGTGGCGACGACCATCGAGCACGCGGCCGACGGCGCGGCGCTGAGCGTGACGTGGGCGGCGCCGGTCGTGGCCGCCGACGTCGCCGCCGCCATCGCGCGCGGGCCGCGCACGGACGGCGACTTCGGCGTGCGCGTGACGCTCGCGGGCGAGATCCTCGCGCCACGGGGGAGCAGCGAGCCCGCGGGCAGGCTCGGACAGGGCGCCTGGGCCGATGTGCTGGCGTCCGGTCCCTGGCAGGCGTTCTCGCGGCGCGCGCGGGCGGCGACGCGATGCGACGACTGCCCGGGCCTCGCGCTCTGCGCGCTCGACTGCCCGGCCGCGAGGGAGGGCTGGGCATGACCGCGCGCGTCGCGTCGTGGTTCCGCGCGGGGGCCGTCGCACTCGCGTTCGCGCTCGTGGCGCTTCGCGCGCCATCGCTCGCGGCAGCCGACTACCGGGTCGCCGTGCCGAGCGTGCTGCTCGAGGCGTTCGTCGAGCCCGACGGCACGGTCACGCTCGACTACACGTTCAAGCTCGTGAGCGAGATCGGCGCCAAGCGGCTCGATGGCGTGGACGTCGGCATGCCCACGACGTCGTGGAGCCTCTCGAACGCCCGCGCCTGGCTCGACGGCACGGAGCTCGGCGGGCTCCAGAAGTCCCCGTACATTGACAACGGCATCGCCGCGAACTTCCCGAACGGCGGCCTCACGCCGGGCGTCGAGGCGACCGCGCGCGTCGTCGTGACGGGCGTGGGCGGGCTCCTGTTCAGCGACACGACTGACAAGGACCTCGTCTCGCTGCGACTCACCCCCACGTGGTTCGCGTCCCAGTTCATCCGGGGCACCAGCTTCGTGCGCGTGGCCATCCACTTGCCGCCCGGCGTGGACGCCGGCGCGTTGCGCTGGCATGCCGTGAAGTGGGTGGGCCAGGCCAACATCGGCGATGCCCCCGGCCGGCCCGCGCATGCGGTGGTCGTCTTCGAGCGCACGTACGCCTTCACGGGCCCGTGGATGCTGGGCGTGAGCTTCCCTCGCTACACGGTGAGCGCCTCGGGAACGCAGACAGCCGTCGTTGCCGGCGTCCGCGACATCACGACGTGGGAC
This sequence comes from uncultured Thermoanaerobaculia bacterium, assembly GCA_964613915.1. Lineage (GTDB taxonomy): Bacteria > Acidobacteriota > JBCCFW01 > JBCCFW01 > JBCCFW01 > CAZTIW01. The sequence goes on along the minus strand of CAZTIW010000048.1, from coordinate 13,449 downwards.
CTGTTCGTGGCGTGGGCGGAGACGGGAAAGGCGCGCACGCGCGGCCTGTTCCTGCTGCTCGCCGGGTTCACGATCGTCTTCTTCTGGGCGACCCGCCGCACCGGCTGCGTGCTGTGGGCCGTCGCCTCGATCGTGCTGCTCATCGCCTCGGCCGCCAAGCCGGTGCTGCCCTGGCTCCTGCTGCCGCTCCTGCCGCTGTTCGCGTTTCTCGTGGCCTGGTCGCGCAAGCGCAAGAAGAGCCCGTACGTGCCGGCGGTCGCGAGCGTCGAGGGAGGCGGCATCAAGCGCGGCCTGACCGCGCCCGAAGCGGCGTGCCTGCTCGAGGCGCCGCCGGGGAAGATCCTGCTGCTGGTGCTCTACGGTCTCGCGCGCAAGGGCTTCATCGAGACGTCGCCGCTCGGCGACGGCCCCCTCATGGCGAGGGCGACGGCCGGATTCGGCGAGTCGCGGCGCAACGACATCAAGCTCGCGGCCGAGAAGGGGAGCGTTCTTCAGCCGTACGAGAGCGCGTTCCTGAGCGTGCTCAAGAGCGAGACCCTGGCGAACGTGGCGCTCCTCGAATGGAAGACCGCGCTCGAGGGGCTCGCGAAGCACGCGGCGTCGCGCCTGCAGGGTCATGACCTTCACCAGACGCGCGAGTACTACAAGAGCATCGTCTCGCGCGCCTGGCGCGAGGCCGCCAGCATCGGCGATGTCGAGCTCCGCAAGCAGGCAACCGATCGCACCTTCGACTGGATGGTGCTGGACGGCAATGCCTGGCGGCGCATGGACTCCTGGCATCGAGCGGGCTACCGGTTCGGCACGCCGTGGGGTCGGACCCCAGTCCCGGTCGGCCTGCCCGGGAGCGGGCCGCCCCCGCTGCCGGCGCCCTCGGCGGGTGACGTCGCGGGATCGTTCGGCGGGCGGCTCGAGAACCTCGCGGGCTCGTTCGCGACGGCGCTGGGCGTCGGCACCAAGCCGGCGGGAGTCTTCGCCAGCGTGGACAAGGTCAGCGCGAAGGCGTTCTCGGACTTCCTCACCGAGATGTCCAAGGCCTCGAGCGGCGGCGGCGGTGGCGGCGGCACGTCCTGCGCCTGCGCCTGCGCCGGTTGCGCCTGCGCCTGCGCCTGCGCCGGCGGGGGCCGGTGAGCGCGGCGGACAGGGATCGGGATCTTCTCGCGCGTCAAGCATCCCGGCTCGCGGCATTCCGGGATCGCCTGCTGCGCCGCGTGGCCCCCGCCACGCGCGGCTTCACGCTCGATCTCGCCTGTGGTCCCGGCACGCTGACGGCCGAGCTCGTCTCGCGCGTGCGCGGGCCCGTCGTCGCGATCGATCGCGATGCGGCCGCGCTTCACGCCGCAGGAGCCGCGGGGCTGCGGCTTCGCGCGGACGCGGCATGGCTCCCGCTGCGCGCGGGCGCCTGCGATCTCATCGTCACGCAGTGCGCGTGGCTCTGGTTCGCCGACATGGACGCCGTGGCGCGCGAGGCTCGCCGCGTGCTCGCCACGGGCGGCGCGCTGGTCGCGATCGGCGAGCCGGACTTCGGCGGTGCCATCGAGCATCCGCCTGCCATCGCGCTCGCCGCCACGTGGGAGGATGCCCTGCGGCGCGCGGGCGCCGAACCCCGTGCCGGACGCCGCCTGCCTGGCGCGCTTCGCCGCGCCGGCTTCGGGACGGTCGAGGCCGAGGTCTTCGGATCGCTCGCGCCTCCCGAGCAGATCGCCGCCGTGCGCCGGGGCGAGGCCGATCAGCTCGCCGCCATCGGCGCGACCGACGCGGAGCTCGCGCTAGCCCGCCGAGCCGCGCACGCGGCGGCCGAGGCTGGCCCGGAGGCGCTGCTGCTCGTGCCGAGCTTCGGGATCGTCGCGATCGCCTGAGGCGGTGAGGGCGACGGCGGCGGTGACGCCGACGGGGGACTCCGCGTCACGCGCCGTCGCGCGTTCGCGTCACTCGGTCGCGACCGGCCCGTCGAGCGCCCGTCAGGCTCGCGTCAGCGGCAGCCCGTGCCGTCGGGGATGCGGGGACGCGTGACGCCGTCGAAGCCGAAGCCCGCCGTGCTGACCGCCTGGCCGCAGGGGCCGACGGCGCTAACGAGGTAGTAGCGCGCCGACGGTCGCGTGCGGGTGTCGCCGCTCCGCACGTGGGGGGACTGGACGACGGCTGGGGTGATGGAGCCGCTGGAGTTCATCGAGAGGCTGGCGGCGCTGGTGCCGGCGCCGGGGCGCCATCAGGTGCGGCATCACGGGCTGGCGCCGAACGCTGCGTGGCGAGGGATGATGGTGCCGGGCGTGAAGGAGGGACCGTCGGCGGCGGGGTCGTGCGGGGGATCGCCGCACCCGTCCGGGAGGAGCGCGTTCGGTGGAGGCGCGGAGCGTCGCCGGACGCGTCGCCATGGCCTGCTTCGCCTCGCCAGCGGCACCCGCCGGCCGGCGCTGACCCCCGCCTCGCGCCCGACCCGCGTCCGGGACCGGGCGATCCGTCGCCTTGACGCCGAGAGCGCGAGACGATGCGCCGGAGGGGAGGGCGTTTGAAGCGACTCTCCGCAGCAGTCCGCGAGGGAGGGCCATCGCCCCAGGGTAGCGGATTCGCGGTGGCCGGCACCCGAGCGCCGCCGCCTTCGCGTCGCTGAGGCGGGGCTCGCTGGCATAATGGGAGCCAACACGGGAAGGGTGGGTGGAGCGTGGTGGCCGACAGGATCGCGCGAATCGAGATCAAGGGGCTCCGCTCCATCGAGCAGCTCACCCTGGATCTGGACGGCCTCTGCGTGCTGATCGGGGAGGCAGGCAGCGGAAAGAGCAGTGTCGTCGAGGCCTTCGCCATCCTGCAAGGCATCGAGCATCCCGACTTCCTGCGCCGACTCCACTCAGTTCACGGGGGACCTCACGCTCTCGTCGATCTCCGATCCGGCGGATCGCTGCAGCTTGCCGTGTCGCTTGCCGGCATCGATCCGGAGAACGAAGGCTCAGGCCTGAAGTACGCACTGACGCTCTCGGGCACGGCGGGTGCCTTCTCAATCGAGAGCGAGATGCTCTGGGCCGAGATCACTTCTCGCACCACGACGCCCATGCCCATCCTGGATCGCGGCGGCGGCACCTATCGCTCGTTGGAACCGGGCGTCAAGCCGAGCGGCCCTCGGTCTGTTGCTGCAGATGCGGTCGCCCTTCGCCTTCACGCAGCGCAGGGGAGCGCCCAGGCGCAGCGGATGTTGCATGCGTTGGGGCGCATCGAGGTTCATCTTCCGTTCGACACGACGGCTGCGTGGGCTGCTAGAGAGGGCAGCCAACGGAGAGTGGCGTCACGCGCGAGTCAGCCACTCGAGCCCGCCCACCGTCTTGCCCTGTTCGGCGAGAACCTCTCTAGCGCGTATCACGCACTCAAGAACGACCCCGGCCTGACGGATTGGAGCGAAGTCATCGACATCCTACGGCTCGGTCTGGGCACGGACGTTCGGGATGTCGTCATCAAGGCCGAGTCCGGCGCGGTTCAGCTCTACCTGAAGTGCGGGGACTTGAAGCCCATCCCCGCTAGCGCGCTCTCTGACGGCATGCTCAGCTACCTTGCCTTCACCGCATTGCGCTTCCTTAGATCCGAACGGACGCTGCTGGTGTTCGACGAGCCTGAACTTCACCTCCACCCGCATCTCCTGTTCCGCTCACTCGATCTCCTTCGCGAGATAGCGACGCGCCATCCGGTCCTGATCACCACGCACTCGGATCGCCTGCTGGATGCGCTCGAGCACCCGGAGACGGAGACACGCTTGCTCGAACTCGACGAGCGACGCTCGACCCGCATCCGTAGACCCGACGCCGCGGCGCTCGCGAAGTGGCTCGAGCGATACCGCGGGCTGGGTCAGCTTCGGCAGGAGGGCTACGAGGACGCCGCCTTCGAGCGACCAACAGGGAGTGATGCGCCGGCATGACGCGTTGTCCCCTGGCCGTGCTGTACGAGAACAGTCGTAGCGGTGACGGGCAGTTCACGCCCCACCTGCTTCTCATGGCGTGCGTCGCCGATGAACTGGCGGGGGCGCGCTCGTTCCGCGAACTGGCGCGGGCGATGCCGCCCTTCCCGAAGAAGGGCGTTCCGCAGCTCCTCCGCGCGCTCGAAGATGCAGATCTGCTTCTCGACACCTACGAGCGCCTCTTGTACGTGATCGACGCTGACCGCGTGCGTGAGCACGCCGGCCTGCCCCGTGATGCGTCTGCCGCCACAGTCGAATCGGCGCTAGCGGGGCGCTCCGGCCGGACGGAGTCGGTTGAAGTGCTCCTGATTGAGAGAAACCTCGATACGCTCGTGGCCGCGGTTTCACGCGCGCTCGGCGGGCAAGCGAGGACGACCAAGGATCACTTGACGAGGGACAGGCTTCTCATGCGCGCGGCGTTGGCGCCCGTCACCGTGCGCCGCGCCATCCGCACGGAAATGCCCTCCTTCGATCGCATCGTGGTACGAGTTTTCCAGCTCACCCGACCGCGCCAGCCCTGAGAAGCATGCGCTGAGCGTCGCTGGCTTGGTGGAGACGCGCGTGATGGAAGGAGCCGCACTCGAAGCCCGCGCCGGCTTCGGGACGGTCGAGGCCGAGGTCTTCGGATCGCTCGCGCCTCCCGAGCAGATCGCCGCCGTGCGCCGGGGCGAGGCCGATCAGCTCGCCGCCATCGGCGCGACCGACGCGGAACTCGCGCTAGCCCGCCGAGCCGCGCTCGCGGCGGCCGAGGCTGGCCCGGACGCGCTGCTGCTCGTGCCGAGCTTCGGGATCGTCGCGATCGCCTGAGGCGGTGACATCGGCGGCGACGGGGGACTCCGCGTCACGCGCCGTCGCGCGTTCGTGTCACTCGGTCACGACCGGTCCGTCGAGCGCCGAGTGGAGGTCGTCCTCGGACAGCTCGAACGCGACGAGCGAGCCGCCGATGACATCGAGGGGCTCGCGCGCGCGCAGCCAGGTCGCGAGGCGCGCGACGCGCAGTTCCGTGAACGCGTCCGCCTCGTCGCGGCCCTCCGGCGTGTCGAGCGCCGCCGGGTCGCTCGCGAGTCGTGGCAGCCGCCCGCGCGCGGCCTGCCAGTCCGCCTCGCGCTCGAGCGTCCACGGACCGTCGAAGAGTCCGTACGCTCGCTGCAACATGGAGGCGCTGAAGATGTAGAGACCGGGCCGGAGCGGCGCGATGTCCAGCGAGCGGATGCGCACCTCGGCGCGTGACGGCAGCAGGCGCGCCGTCACCCCGAGCTGTTCCGGGAACACGGATCCGAACCAGCACAGGCCCTCGATCTCCGTGGTCCGGCCCGCGGCCGCGCGCGCGTCCAGCCACCGGCGCAGCTCGGGCAGGCCCTGCCCCCAGTCGCAGTTGCTGTCCACGGCGTGACGCCAGGTCGAGCGCGCGCCTCCCGCCGCGTTGGACCACGCGAGGTAGTGCGGCCAGGCGGCCACCGCGATGAGGCCCTGCGCGCCGAGAAGCGCCGCGAGCCCCCATCGCCCCGCGCGGCGCCGCGCGAGCCACGCGCCGGCGGCGCCCGCCACGATGAAGAGACCCGGCAGCGCCGGGATGAAGTGCCGGTAGCCGATGTTCGTGCTGCTCGCGATGCACGCCGCGGCGTGGAGGCCCGCCATCGCGAGCGCCGGAAAAGCCCAGCTATCCAGGAGGCGCCGGGCCTCGCGCTGGCGGCTCCACGAGATGAGGCCCAGCGCCAGCGCCGCGAGCAGGAGAGCCTGCGCCGGCAGCGGCTCCTTGAGCATGAAGAGCCTCGGAAAGTAGGTGCGCCAGCCCGTCCTGGACCACGCCCCGTCGAGGAACGCGAGCCGCCCTCCAAGGCTCTGCAGCGTGTAGGCCGTGCCGTAGAGCCACGCCTCCGGCATGAGGCGATGCGCGTGCAGCGCGCGCAGCGCCGGCGCCGCGTGCCCGGATCCCGCGACGACCTGGTCGAAGGTCGCGAGCGTCTGGAGCGGGCGGCCATCGGGACCCGGGTCCGCCGCCGCGAACCGAAAGCCGTGAACGCCCCACGCCAGGCCCCAGGCCACCAGCGCCACGCCTACCAGGCCCAGCGCCTGCTTCACGAGCGTCGGCCGGCTGAACCCGTGGCGCAGGCCGCGCGCGACGATGAAGACGCACGCGAGAGCCGGCAGGAGCACCCACGTGAGCTTCGTCAGGAACAGGCCGCCGCATGCGAGCCCGGCGAGCAGGACGCGCGTCGGCGTCGGGCGCTTGCTGAGCCGCCAGAGCGTGAGCGTCCCGAGCGCCAGGAAGAGAGCGCTCAGCGCGTCGGTCGTGATGAGCGGCGCGTGGCCCAGCACCGTGGGGCTGAAGGACCAGAGGGCGAGGGACGTGAGGCCGCCGGTCCAGCCCCAGGCGCGGACGGACCAGCCGAAGACCACGACCCCGATGAGGATGGACGCGACGATCTGCAGCGAGCGTGCCCGGTGGAAGGGCGACATGCCCGGTCCGTCCGGCCCGAAGAACGACGCGCGGCCGAGCTGGTACGCGCGCGCGGTGACGAACTCGCGGCTCGCGCGGTCCACGGCCGGCGGCTCCGAGGCCACCACCGCCAGCGCGGGCCAGCGCAGCGGGATCGTCCCCGCCTCGGCGACCAGCCGGTAATCGGCGTCGGTCCACGCGAGGCATCCGGCGATCAGGTGCGCGGGCTCGTCGAAGGTGGGGCCCTGCCGGCTCGCCGCGCTGAGCGCGAGCGCGACGTGGACGGTCATCAACGCGACGGCGAGGCCGAGGCAGCGCCGGCGCAAGGTGGCATCCGTTGCCGGGCGATCGCCAGGAGCGTCCACGCGCCGAGGCTATCACCCGGCCGTCGCGCGGGAGCTCGCGAGACGGCTTCCGCCGCGAACGGCTCGCGTCAGCGGCAGCCCGTGCCGTCGGGGATGCGGGGACGCGTGACGCCGTCGAAGCCGAAGCCCGCCGCGCTGACCGCCTGGCCGCAGGGGCCGACGGCGCTGACGAGGTAGTAGCGCGCCGAGCCATCGCGCATGGCGTCGTCGGGATCGATCATCGAGAGGGCGCTGACGCCGCAGCCGCCGCGTCCGAGCGCGTCCGCGCCATGGTCGTACCAGGCGCCGATCGTTCCGCGATGCACGTCGTAGGAGCCGGCCCCCGACGCCGCGTCCCACAGCAACGACAGCGCGGCGCCGCTGCGAGCCAGGCGCAGCCCCGTGACGTCGCCAGGGACGGGATCGGGCTCGATCGTCAGCGTGACGTCGGCGCTGGCCGCGCACGCGGGGTCTCGCTCCACCGTGGCGCGCGCCGTGAACGTGCCCGCGGGATAGGCGAAGCGGACGAGGCAGCCCGGGGCGTCGAGGTCGTTCGCCGGATCGCCGTCGCCATCGCTGTCGGTGGCGACATCCGCGTCCCAGCGAGCCGTCCATCCCGCCGGCAAGCCGCCGCAGTCCAGCGTGCTGAGGGTCGCGGGGCATGCGGCCGTGGCGACCGGCAAGGGGGGCGCGGCGCCCGAGGCGTTCGCGACGATGTTGGCGAACCACGTGCAGGAGCCAGCGACATCCACGGCCCAGACACGGAGCGCATTGGTCCCCGGCGCGCGGAGCGCGACATCCGCGGCGTCGCAGCCGTCCACGTCGCGATCGTCCGCGGGGTCGCCGTTGCCGTCGCTGTCGAGCGACGGGTCGAGATCCCACCAGGCGTCGCCGATTCCCGCGATCCCGCATGCGAGATCGGCGCGTCCCGGCGCGCACGTGGGCGTGACGACCGGAGCCGGGACGGGCGCCGGCGTGACGGTCACGCGCGTGGCGTCGCGGGCGATGGCGCATCCGAGCCCCGGATCCGCGCAGCGGGACTCGAGGATCAGATCCACGTCGCCGCCCGCCAGCGGAGCCGTGAAGTCGAAGGACGGCGACTGCATGAAGGGCGAGAGCTCGGTCATCGTTCCCGCGTCGAGCCACCGATGCTCGATCGCGCTGCAGCCCGAACTCATCGTCGTGCCGGTGAGACGCAGCGTGCCGCCGCCGCAGGTCGTGCCGCCCGGTCCGGCATCGGGGATGATCGCCGCCGGGCAGGATCCCGGCGCGCAGGCGGTCGCAGCGAGCGCGTTCAGTCCCGCCTCCGCGCGGCAGGCGGCGACGGTGGCGCTCTCCGTGCACTCGGCGATGACGTTGTTGCGATCGATGAGCGCCGTGACGGTGGCAGGCGAGCACGAGAGCGCCACCTGCACGTCCACGCTCGCGACGGCGCCCGCCGCGAGGGGCCCCGGAATCACGAAGTCGAGGACATCCGCGACGGGACAGTCGCTGGTGAGCCTCACGTCCACGGAACCGGGATGATCGATGCAGCCCAGGTTCACGATCTCGATCGAAGCGATGGGCGAGGGACAGCCGCCCGCGATGGCGAACGTGCGCACCGCGAGCTCGGGGAGCGGCTCGTACGCCGCCCACGCCTCGGTGCACGACGCGAAGATGCTGAACTGCTCGGTGGCGCCACCATCGCAGTTCGCGAAGAGCTCCCAGATGTAGCCGCCGGAGAGCACGTCCACGCGATAGAGGCCGCACGTGCCGGACTCGTCGGAGATGAAGCAGTCCATGATCTGCCCCTCGCCGGGCGAGAGCCGCGCCAGCTCGCCGCCCCCCGCGCCGCCGCCAGGCAGCTCGCTGCACTCGATGACGCCGTTGCGGTTCGTGTCGTACTCGCTCGCGAGACTCCCGCAACCCGGCAGGCCCCACGCCACGCGCCCTCCCGGATCCGTGAGGTCGAGCGGCGGCGCCCACCACGCCTCGGTCGCGCCGTTGCCGTCGCAGTCCGTCACGAGCATGGCCGGGGGCGCCGTGCCCGCGGCGAGCGCGCGCGAGGTCTGGTTGACGCAGCGGAGAGGCACCGGGGCGCCCGTGACCATGTTCGTGATCGCGAGGTCGAGCCCCTCCATGTCGTTCAGGGGCAGGTGCATTTCACGACCGCACTCGACGCGGATGTAGAACGTGTACGGACAGTCGCGACAGAACGCGCCCTCGTCGAAGACCCATCGCGTGGCCGTGCGCGTGTTGCATCGCGTGTTGCCCTGGCGTCCCGCGCGGTCCGAGCACGGGCTGCCGGCGCGATCGCACCACGTGCCGGCCGGCGCGACGCATCCGGTCGGGGCGGGGCCGGCGGCCATCGCCGCTGGCGGCGGGTCATCCACGAGCGTCCACGAGCTCGCGTTCTCGACGGAAAGGGCAGTCGGCTCGCCCTGTCCGGCGCGCGCGATGCCGGCGCGAAGCAGGCCGCTCGTCGCGGCGCGCGGTCCCCGCGCTCCGACGTGCAGGTACTGCACGTGCAGGCCGCCATCGGCCTCGATGATGGCTTCGGCCGTGATGCCGCTCTGGCCGGGGGCGTGAAGGTTGACCCAGCGCACGACGACCGCGTCCGCCGTCGCGAGGAGCAGCACGCGCGAGCTCTCGTCCATCCACGCGTCCCCGCCGACCACGTCGAGCCTGTCGGTCGGGATCGCGCGCGCGCCGCCGTCGGCCGAGACGCTGAGCGCGTAGGCCTGCCAGGATCCGCTGCCGACGCGCAGCACGTCGTGTCCGTTGCCGCCGGCCACCACCGTCCACGGCAGCGTGACGTCGGCGGATCCCGCCCGGACCTGATCGGTGATGTCCCGGGCCGCGTCGAGACGGACATCACGCATGGGCGCGCGATGCCAGGACGCCGCCACCAGCGGAGGCCCCGGCACGGCCGCGATCGAGACGAGAACCAACCACCCGCGCCAGCCGGCGAACCGGCGGCGCGCGCTCCCCTGGACTGCCATGAACCGAGCCTCCCGGCGAGAACCCTCGACGATCGTTCGGCATGGAGGGCGTCCGCCTTGAGACGCCGCCGGGGCCCGCGGCGAACGCAGGCCGCGACAGGCGGCCCCGGGCCCGGGCGTTCCGGCCAGGGCTCGCTTGCCCGCGAGCGCGCGGAACCGTAACCTGCGAGCCCATGAGCGAACTGACCCTCCCTGTCACGGTCGAGCGCCGGAACAAGCTCGACACGTCCTTCGGACACTGCTCCGAACTCGACCCGAGCCACCTGCTGTCCCTCGGGCGCGCGGTCGAGATCCGGGTGGACGATCCCGAGCAGCTCGCGGACTTCATCATCCACGACTCCGAGGAAGACCGGCTCTACTACGTGAGCCACCTGCGAGCGCTGGGAACGGAGTGGGAGCTGGCGTGCTTCGCGCGCCATGGCGAGTGGACGCTCTTCGTCTCGGTCTTCTCCACCGCCCTGGCCTACAACCCGCTGTTCGCGGACGGACGCCGCCGGCGCCTGTGCTGTGGCGGCACGCGCATCATCGGGCGCCGGAGCCTCGAGGCCGCCGCCCACCGATCGCTCTCGTCCCGGCACGACGAGCTGGTCGCCGCGCTCACCATGGACCTGCGCCTGTCCGAGGCCATGACCGGCAAGAACCTCTCGAACGGCTTCAACGTCGGCGGGTCCAAGTCGCTGATCCACGTGGCCGATCGCGACGGCTCCCTGATTCCGTCCGAGCGCGTGCGCGAGTTCACGCGGTTCATGGCGCGCGCCCACAACACGATCACGCGCGACCTGCCCGTCTTCATCGGCACCGGGTCGGATCTCAACTTCCACGAGCACGGCGAGCTCTACTACGACCTCTGCTCGCGCATCAGCCCGAACTACACGGGCGGGGCCATCTCGGGCCGGCGATGGGGACGGGTCACCACGGGAAACACGACGGCGCCCACGGCCGCGGGCGTCATGGCCGTGCTGGATGCCGTCGTGGATCACCTGCGGATCGAGCCGGCAGACCAGAGCATCCTGGTGAAGGGGCTCGGCGGGATCGGGGCCGAGGTGGCGCGCCGGTACGCCGGACAGGGCTGGAAGGTCTACGCGACCGAGCTGCGCGAGCCGAGCGCTCGCGCCCTTCAGGAAGAGCTCGGCGACAAGCTGACGCTGGTCGCCGAGGAGCGCTGGTGCGACATCCCGAGAGCCACGCTGTTCTCGCCCAACTCGGCGTCCGGGTCCATCACGCGGCAGAACCTGCCCGTGCTCCAGCGCATCGGCGTGCGCGCCGTGGTGGGCGGCGAGAACAACGTGCTGGATCGCGACGTGGTCGCCGACGACGTGTTCCGCGAGTTCGGCATCCTGACCTTCGCGGACTTCCTCGTGAACGGCGGCGGCGCGTGGATCGTCGGCGCGGAGCTCGTGGAGCGTCCCGTCGAGGCCGTGCAGGACTGGATCGAGAAGTACCAGGTGCCGACCGTCTTGCAGACGATCGAGCTCGCGCGCCGGCTGAACCGCAGCCCGGAGGCCATCTTCCGCGAGTTCATCGCCAGCAAGGTCAAGGAGCTCGTGGCATGACCCCTCGCGTTGTCTTCAGCATGCTCGCTCTCGCGGCGCACGGGGCGGTCGCGGCGCCGCCCGCCGCGTCCGCCGTGCGTCCCGTGGCGACGTACTCCATCGTCGCGATGGATCCCGAGACGAAGCAGCTCGGCGTCGCGGTGCAGTCTCACTGGTTCTCCGTGGGGCCGATCGTGCCGTGGGCCGAGGCCGGCGTGGGGGCCGTGGCGACGCAGTCGCTCGCGGACGTGTCGTACGGCCCGCTCGGGCTCGACCTCATGCGCGCGGGCCGCAGCGCTCCCGACGCGCTGCGCGGCCTCGCGGCGGCGGACGAGGGCCGCGAGCTCAGGCAGGTCGCGATGGTGGACGCTGCCGGGCGCGTGGCCGCACGCACCGGCAGCCGCTGCATCGCGCACGCGGGCGACTCGCAGGGCGCGCACGTCTCCGTGCAGGCCAACATCATGGCGAAGCCGACCGTCTGGCCGGCGATGTTGCGCGCGTACGACACCGCGAGCGGGGATCTCGCGGAGCGCATGCTGGTCGCGCTCGAAGCGGCCGAGGCCGAGGGCGGCGACCTGCGGGGCAGGCAATCGGCGGCGCTGGTCGTCGTGTCGGGCACGCCCACGGGCATCCCGTGGCGCGATCGCGTCTTCGACCTGCGCGTCGAGGATCACCCGGAGCCGCTCAAGGAGCTGCGACGCCTGCTGACGGTCGCGCGCGCGTACGCGCTCATGAACGAAGGCGACTCGCGGCTCGAGCGCGATGACATGCCCGGCGCGCTCGCGGCATACGCCGCGGCTCTCGAACTCCAGCCCGCGAACGCCGAGATCGCCTTCTGGACGGGCGTGACGATTCTGGGATCCGATCCCGGGGCGCCGCGCATCGAGCAGGCGCTCCCGTTCTTCCGGCGCGCGTTCGAGGGGTCGCCGCCGCTTCGCGAGCTCCTGCCGCGGCTCGTGCCGTCCGGTCTGGCGCCGGAGGACCCCGCCCTCATCCAGCGCATCCTGGACCTGCCGCGCGAGCGCCAGAAGGCGCCTGCCCCGCGGTGAGCCGGGTCGTGGCGCCGCCGCGGACAACCGGCTACCTTTCCTCCTGCCCGTCAGGCGCCGGAAAAGGAGAACGCATGAACCCCAGGCGCGTCGCGCTTCCCCTGGCGTTTCTTCTCGCGGCGGGACTCGCCGCCACCGCGGCCGGCGATGAAGCTTCGACCCTCCGTCGGCGCGATCCCTTTCGCGAGGTCGCGCCCGCGCTGGTGGCGAACCCGGACAGGGGTCTCGCCGGCCTCCCGTGGCAGGCCATCACCGTGACCGGCTTCGCGCGTGGTCCGAAGGGTCCTGGCGCCCTGATCTCCTGCCAGAACGTGACGTTCTTCGTGCGCGAGGGGGACCGGCTCGCGAACGCCGTGACGTGGCGCGTGGACCTCAAGCGGCGCGAGCTGATCCTGCACGAGCCGCCGGCGGAGCCCGAGGCCGCGCCGATCGTGCGCGTGCTGCGCGAGCCCCCGGTGGAGGGATCGGGCGAGGCGACGATCAGCGTGCGCGATCGGTGACGCGTCACGCGCCGTGAACCCGAGCGTCCCTCGCGGGGTATCATCGGCCATCGCGCGCGCTGCCCGAGCCCGTCGCACGGGGCGCGCGCCGGAGGTCCCCCGCGATGTCATCACCCGAGAACCCCACGCCGCCGCCGCCGCGGGCGTACGACCCCTCGCTCATCCCGCCGTCGCCCTCCCCGATGGATCCCGTCGTGGTGCTGGTGCTCGCCATCTTCCTCTGGTGCGTCGCGTACTTCGTCTACGGGCAGTGGCAGAAGGGCGTCGCGTCGCTCGTGGCGTACGTCTTCCTCGGCATCCTGGGAATCCTGACGTGCGGCTGGGGCTTCGTGCTGTTCACGCCCGTCTGGATCCTCACGATTCTCGACGCCTACATGCAGGCCAAGAATCTCCGCGAGGGTCGCGCCATCCGCCAGTGGACCTGGTTCACGCAGGTCGCCTGACACCCCAGCCGCGGCCAGACCTGCCGGGACAACCCGCCGGCCGAGAGCGTCTTCAGCGCCCTCGACCGGTGGTGGCTCGACCATCGCCGGTCCCGCACGCCCGCCGGTTCACGGCTGCATGATCAGCCTGTCCGCGCGATCGGGGCGGGCCCAGCTTGCACTGGCGGGGGCTCTGGCGCTCATCACCGGCGTGTCGTGTGGCGGTCCTCGCGATGGCTCTGGT
>CAZTIW010000047.1:0-29591 GCA_964613915.1 uncultured Thermoanaerobaculia bacterium | reverse complement strand
CCCCCCGGACCCCCGGGTCCGCACCGATCCGGGGGGTCCGGTCCTCGGGCGCTGCGCGCCCTGCGGGCGATGCCCCCCGGACCCCCGGCTCCGCACCGATCCGGGGGGCCCGGTCCTCGGGCGCTGCGCGCCCTGCGGGCGATGCCCCCCGGACCCCCGGGTCCGCACCGATCCGGGGGGCCCGGTCCTCGGGCGCTGCGCGCCCTGCGGGCGATGCCCCCCGGCCCCCCCTGGTCCGATCCGGGAAGCCCGCGGGTCCGCGTCAGTTTTTGGTCTCAAGCGGCTCCGCAGGGGGGCCGAGTTCTTCCTCGAGCGCGCCCGTCCGCGCCGGGGAGAACACCATGTCGTCGCACCTTGAAGGGCGCGGAGTCCTGTCCGCATGCCCCGCCGATGCCGATCGCTTGCTCGGCCAAGTCGTTACCCTCCTGACATCCAACCGCCTCGCAATCGCGCGGCGCAGGCTCCAGGCCTCGCCCGTCACGCGAGGCGACGCTCGCCTGGCGGGCCTCCTGCGCACCGTCGAGGGGCGTCTCGGTCGCGTGGTGGCGGAAGTCGCGGGAACCAGCGTCAACGGGTTCATCGTGCAGCGGACGCCGGCCGTCACGAGCCTCGCCGAGCCGGAAGAGGAAGCGCTGCTCGCGCTGGCGGGGTCCGACTCGACGGTCGAACGGTGGATCGTCGCCGGGCGATCCGCCGGCATGGATGAGCTGGACGCGCGAGGCATCCTCGCCGGCCTGGTGCAGCGCGGCCAAGTCTTGCTGCGATCGCCCGCGCCCGACGAGCCCGAGGTCGTGCGGGCGCCGTCGCCGGAGCTCGGTCGGGCGCTGGCAGCGGCTCGCACTCGTCAGCCGATGGTGATCCGCCCGCGATGGATGCGAACGTCGGTCAGCGACGAGCCGGGACCCGGCGGCCGCTGACAGGGCTCGCCTCGCGGGCGAACCAGCTCGAGGCCGGATCGAGTCCCCAGGCCGGGGACCAGAATCCGGCCGCCTCGAATCCGCCGAAGCCCGCGACCCGCACGCGCGGCGAGGCCACGACGAAGTCCGGGTAGCCGGCTCCGGCGGCAATGGGCTGGAGGCCGGCCAGCAACGCGTCAGCCTCGGGTGACGTGGCCTGCAACACGAGCACGCGGCGGTTCGCGCTGCCGGGGCTCGGCTGCCAGTGCGCGCTGGCGAGCGTCTCCCCGCGGATGCGGCGGCCCTGCACGGTCACGCCGTCCGCGCTGGCGCGCACGAACAGATGCGGCGCCACGCGTCGCGCGTGCGCGTTGAGCTCGGGCCCGCCCAGCAGCACGAGCGAGCGCGACGCCACCAGGGCGCCGTCCACGTCCACGTCGCGCACCATCGGCGCGAGGCCGTTGCCGCGCACCCACCAGGCCGTCGCGATGAAGCGACCGAGCGCCGCCATCGCCTCGCACCGCGCCGGGTCGCCCTGCGTCGGCAGCACGAGCGCGAACGGTGTGAACAGCGCCTTCGCGAGCCCGCCCGGGCGCGCGTCGGGCGCGGGACGCGGCGGGAAGCCCGTCACGGGGCGGGCCCGCCATCCCTGGCGGCCGCGCGTGAAGACGAACTCGGACACGCCGCCAGGCTGCAGGCGCACGGCGCACGGCCAGCCGTTGACTTCCACGGTGACGTCCGGGTGCAGGCCCAGATCGGGCGCGAGCGACAGGCCGAACGACGCCACGTTGCGCGTGCTGGCCACGATCCGCGCGTGGTCCACGACCTCCGCCTCGAATCTGACCTCGCTGGCGCTGGTGTCGGCCTCGAACACGCGGACCCAGGCCCGATCATCGTCCACGTCCAGATCGGGCGTGACGAGAGTGACCCTTCGCGGCCAGGCGGGGCGCAGCGCGCTCGACCAGAAGGCGTCCATGATCGCCGGGTCCACGGCGTCAGCTCCCTCGCGGTCCAGATCGAGATCGGACCAGTGCTTCTCCTCGGGAGCCTCGACGAGGCGAGGGCTCCCGCCCTGGCGCTCGAGCAGGCCCGCCAGCATGCGCGCCTGCGTCGGCGGGACGTTGTCATCCTTGCCGCCGTGCAGGATCTGGACCGGCACGTCCCGGAGATTCTCGAGGAGGGGGCTCACGCGGCCGGAGGCCAGGCCACGCAGGAGCAGCGCGCCGAGCTCGGGGGAGGCGAGCCACGTGCTGCGCCGCGTGGTGAACGGCACGTACGTGTCGTAGCTGGCCCACGCCGCGGCCGGAGCCACGGAGGCGAATCGATCCGCGTACAGGCAGCCCAGGATCCAGGCGCCGTGCCCGCCCATCGAGTGGCCCGTCAGGTGAACGCGCCGCGGATCGGGCCCGAAGCGAGCGATGGCGAGGTCCAGCACCTCCTCGAAGTCCAGCCGGCCCCAGTCATGCCAGTCGAACCCGAAGGGACGCCGGTTCGTCGGCGCGACGATCGTCAGATCCGGCTTCGGTCCGTACGCGCCGACCTGGCCGAGGGCGCCGACGCCGGCGCCATGAGTCGAGATGATGAGGCCCTTCGCTCCAGGCGCGGGGTCGCCCGTCGCCGGGCGGACGCCGTAGTGCTGCGCGGAACCGTCCGTGCGCGAGAGGAACGTCACGTGATGAGGGGCTGCTGGCGCCCGCACGCTCGCCTCGGCTCTCGCCGTCACCCCCGCGGCCGATACCGCGACGGACACGGTGGTCGCGCCGTCGGGCGGGGCCACCCATGCCACGGGGACCGGGATCTTGAGCGGCGCCAGCGGGGCGAGGACCGTCGCGCGCGAGCGTCCGCTCAGTCCCGCGCCGTCGATCGCGACCTGAACGGGCAGCCAGGTATCCGTCAGATTCAGCACGGGAACGGCGGCGTGGCCCGTGCCGGCCTCGCCTGCGATGACATCGGGAAGCTGGAGATCCTCCGTCACGAGCTGGACGGGCGGGCCGTTCGGATCCAGGACTTCGGCGCGGAACGCGAAGCCGCGCGTGGGGCCGAAGCCGCCCGAGAGCAGGCGGACCTCGTTGGCGCCGCGGCGTCCCCGGATGACGGATCGCGCGATGCCGGCGGCATGGGGATCGCCCATGAACGGCTGGCCGTTCACCGTGCCCGCGCAGCGCGCGCCCTCGACGAGCAGCAGCGCGTCCGACTCGAGAACGAACACGCCCGTCGCGACGGCGACGTTCACGATGCCCGCCACGCCCCACTCATCCTCGCGCGCCTCCCACGCCACGCCCGTCAGGTCGAGTTTCACGGCGCCCGTCAGCGCGCCGGTGTCGTCGCGCTCGCCGGCGACGGCGCGCCAGGCGACCCGGCCGCCGTCAGCGAGCGCCGACGGCCACGTCCGCGAGTCGTCAGCCGCCGGGAGCGCGCCGTCCGGCAGCGCGAGCGGATCGACGAGCGCCTCGCGCGACCCCGCTTCGAACGGGCCGATGACGCGCCACTCGGCGATGCGGACGGGCGTGGCGGACTGCAGCGGGCCAGCCGCAAGGCTGAGGAGGGTGGCGAGGGCGGGGAGGAGGGCTCGGTTCATGGGTCGCCAGCTTGGCGATCCCGCCGCTGGCTCGCAACCGCGGCCGCGAGCACCCGTCGGATGCGTCAGCTTCGTGAATGCTCCGGGCTAGTCGGCCCAGACGGGGACCTTGCCGCCGAACTCGCGCTGGAAGTGGCCGATGTACACGTGCTGGCGTTCACGGCCAGGCGGCTGCGTCACGGCCGCGTCGATCGCCCAGTGAATCCGGCGCGCGTGGCGATTCGAGTCCTTCCACCAGCGGTTCCGGCCGTCGGAGTCCTCGGCCGACAGATAGCGCAGCATCCTGCCAGGGCCGAGCAGGCCCGTCTGAACGTGCGCGACCAGGCTGGCGTCCGGGATCACCGGATGGGGAGCCACGATGAACTCGATCGAGGAGCCCGGCTGGAGCGGCGAGCCCGACTCCACGACCGTCCAGCGGGCGCCCTCGTCATCGGGGGCGATCGCGTAGACCATGGTCCTCTTGGCCTTGCGCGCATCGGCGCTGCCGATTTCCGCGGTCATGCGCGTCTTGCCCTGCACGCGCACGCTCTTGTAGCTCGGGTGCAGGATGACCCAGTCGGGGTAGCCGCCGACCTCGGCCAGCACGGATCGGACGGCGGCGGGCGGTTGCAAGAGCGTCCCGAGCGACACGGCGTGAAGGCGCGTGCGTCCGCCGCGCTCGGAGATCTGCTGCTCGAAGGTGACGAGCCTGAGACCGCGGTCGAGGACCGCTCGCTCGGCATCCGAGAGGGCCGCGTGCAGTGCGGCGGGAGCGAGCGAGTCGGGGAGGGGCCGGTGGAGGCCGGGGTACTTGCCCGCGCCCATCTCGTCGCCGGAGCCTGCGTCGTCGCCGTCGCCGTCGTCGCCGTCGTCATCGTCGTCGTCATCAACGACCGGAGGGTCCGCCTGCGCTCTCGGGCGCTCGGCGCTCGTCCGGCCCGCGGTGGCGGGCGGCGCCGCGCACGCGGCCACGAGCGCGAGCACGACGAGACGCAGCAGCGACGCCTTCATGCCGGAGATCCTGGCACGCGAATGGGCGGTCCGTCGAGGACGCCAGCGCAGCATGCGCCGGCGCCCGGGAGCCGGCCCGCGCGGGCGTGCACCCCCTCTTGCGGTGTCGGCACGCGGGCAGGGAGGCTTGAGCGCCGTGCCGCCCGGGCGTGATGGCGGGCACATCTGGCGGCCGTGCGAAACCTGTCTGGCCATCGGCACCGCTTTTTTGGGATGCTATGCGCTCACGCGCCTGGGACACCCCCCCTGGCCGAGCCTCGCGAGCCAGCCCGTTCCTGCGGACCGGGTCGTGAGATTCGTGTCCTTTCGTCGCGCGCGGCGCGCGAGGTGTTGAGCATGCCGAGATGGAGTCTTCTGGTGGCAGCGATCGCCCTGGCGGCGGTCTCCGCGGGGTGCGTCGCGCCGCGCGCGTCGGGTCCGGCGCGCGGGCAGGCGCTCTTCAACTCGTGTGCGCCGTGCCACGGCCCCGCTGGCGAGGGTCTCGTGGAGCAGCAGGCTCCCGGCATCGCCGGGCTCCCCGCCTGGTACGTCACCGCTCAGCTCACGAGCTTCAGGAACGGCTGGCGCGGCTATCACGCGGCGGACGTGCAGGGACTGCGCATGCGGCCCATGTCGCTCATCCCGACCGACGATGCCGACATCGCGGCGCTGTCCGAGTACATCGCCGGCCTTCCGATCGCGCCGACGACGGCCACGGTGTTCGGCGACATCAACGCGGGGAAGGCGCTGTACGCCACGTGCGGCGCCTGCCACGCGGCCGGGGGTGAGGGACTCGAGGCTCTCAAGGCGCCCCCCCTCAAGGATCTTCCCGACTGGTACCTGCTCAGCCAGCTCCAGAAGTACAAGAACGGCCAGCGCGGCAAGCACCCGCAGGACGTGCAGGGCGCGCTGATGCAGGCAGGCGTCGGCCTCCTGGCCGACGAGCAGGCGATGAAGAACGTCGTGGCCTACATCGAGTCGCTCTGAGCGACACGTCAGCGAGCAGCCCATGAGCGAAACGAACCCCGAAGCAGAACAGATGTCCCGGTGGACATTCATCATCACTCTCGTGGGCGTGGCCGGCTTCGTCGGCGCGGTCGCCCTCTTCGTCCTGTGATCGAGGTGCGGGCATGAGCGACCTCTGGCTTCCGAGAGCGTCGACCTACGCGGGCGACATCGACTTCCTGATCATCCTCGTGACGGTCCTCGTCGGCGTGTGGTTCATCGCCGCCGAGGCCCTGCTGTTCTGGCTCTGCTTCAAGTACCGGGCGGCGGCGGCGCCGCGCGCGGGGCACGTCACGGGCGAGGAGCAGGAGTACAAGAAGCCGCTGAAGATCGCGCACGTCGCGATGCTGGCCTTCGACCTCGTCATCATCTTCTTCGCCATTCGCGTCTGGTACGACGTCAAGCAGGATCTCAAGCCCGCGGACGAGACGGTCCGCATCGTGGCGCAGCAGTGGGCCTGGACGTTCACGCAGCCCGGCCCCGACGGCAAGCTCGACACGGCCGACGACATCGTGACGGTGAACGAGCTTCACCTTCGTAGCGGCACGACCTATCAGTACGAGCTGATGTCCGCCGACGTGCTGCACTCGCTCTCGATCCCGGCCTTCCGGCTGAAGCACGACGCGATTCCGGGACGCACGATCAAGGGCTGGTTCACGACGATCGCGGAGGGCGAGCATGACCTTCAGTGTGCCGAGATCTGCGGGATCGGGCACGCCCTCATGCCCGCCCGGGTGCACATCGAGTCTGCCGCGGCACACGCGGAGTGGATGAGCAGCGGATCTCACCGCTGGGCGATGGCGCGATGAGCGGAGCGGACATGAGCACGGGGCACGGCATGACAGGCACGCACGCACACGGCGCCGACGACCACCACCACGTGGGCTTCGTCAAGAAGTACCTCTGGTCCACCGATCACAAGATGATCGCGATGCAGTACCTGTTCACGGGCATGGCGATGGCCCTGATCGGCGGGTACATGGCCTACGTGTTCCGCATGCAGGCCGCGTTCCCCGGGGAGCACGTCCCCGGCTTCGGCGTCGTCTCGCCGGGCCAGTACAACAGCCTGGTGACGAACCACGGCAGCATCATGATCTTCTGGGTGGCGATGCCCGTCCTCATCGCCGCCTTCGGGAACTTCCTCATCCCCCTCATGGTGGGATGCGACGACATGGTGTTCCCGCGCGTCAACCGGCTGTCGTACCAGATCTTCCTGCTCAGCGCGATCGTCCTCGTCGCATCGTTCTTCGTGGACGGCGGCGCGTTCGGCGGCGCGTGGACGGCGTACCCGCCGCTTTCCTCCAAGGCGGCCTACAGCCTCACGCCGCTCGGCTCGACCCTGTGGGTCCTCGCCGTGGCTCTGGAGTTCGTCGCGTTCCTGCTGGGCGGCATCAACTTCGTGACGACCGCGATGAACTCGCGGGCGCCCGGCATGAAGCTGACGGACATCCCCATGGTCGTGTGGATGATCGTCCTCGCGAGCATCATGTTCATGCTGTCGGTCGGCCCCCTGGTCGCCGGCGCCGTGATGCTGCTGTTCGACCAGAACCTGGGGACGGCGTTCTTCGACCCGAACCGCGGCGGCGATCCGATTCTCTGGCAGCACCTGTTCTGGTTCTTCGGGCACCCGGAGGTCTACGTCGTGCTGCTGCCGGCGCTCGGGATCGTGGCGGAGGTCATCGCCGTCTTCGCGCGCAAGAAGCTCTTTGGCTACCGGACCATCCTCGTCGCAGCCATCGCCACGGGCGTGCTGAGCTTCTTCGTCTGGGCGCACCACCAGTTCGTCGCCGGCATCGACCCGCGCATGGCGAACATCTTCACGATCACGACCCTGATCATCTCGATACCCGTCGCGGAGCTGTGCTTCGTGTACATCGCGACGCTCTACAAGGGTTCGATCCGCTTCACGACGCCCATGCTCTGGGGGCTGGGGTTCCTTGCCACGTTCCTGCTCGGCGGCGTGACGGGGATCTACCTGGGCGCGAGCGGCGCGGACATCTACTTCCACGACACCTACTTCGTCGTGGCCCACTTCCACTACACGTTCTTCCCGATCGCGATCATCGGCACCTTCGCGGGCGTGACCTACTGGTTCCCGAAGATGTTCGGCCGGATGATGAACGAGACGCTGGGCAAGCTCCACTTCTGGGGCACGATCATCCCCTTCAACGTCATCTTCATCCCGCTGTTCTTCACGGGCATCGCGGGCGATCACCGGCGCATCTGGAGCTACGCGCACTTCCCGGACAGCACCAAGGCGTTGCTGCAGGATCTGCGGGTCCTCGCCACGGTGGCCCTGGTCGTGATGATCGCGTTCCAGGTGCTGTTCCTGGTCAACTTCGTCATGAGCATGTTCCGCGGCAAGCCGGCGGGCGAGAACCCGTGGCAGGCGAACACGCTCGAATGGACGGTGCCCTCGCCGCCACCTCACGGAAACTTCGCCGAGATGCCGCATGTCTACCGCGGCCCCTACGAGTACAGCGTGCCCGGTCGGGAGTCCGACTACTGGCCGCAGAACCAGCCCGGCTGAGCCGGCGGAGATGGCCACGATGGACAGACCTCTTGCAAACCTGCGTTCCGCGGCCGGCCTCCCCACGGGGCGGCTCGCGCTGTGGTGGGTGCTCGCGTCGGAAATCGTGATCTTCGGCGGCCTTCTCGCCACGTACGTGATGCACCGGATCGGCCATCCCCACTGGGGCGACCAGGCCGCTCACACGAACGTCTGGATCGGCGCCTTCAACACGTTCGTCCTGCTGACGTCGAGTCTCTCCGCGGTCCTGGCGCACAAGGCGGCCGAGGAGGGCAACGGCGTGAAGGCCTGCAAGCTGTTGCTCCTGACCTGCGGCGGCGGCCTCGTGTTCCTGATCGTGAAGTCGGCCGAGTGGACGATGGAGATCACGCACGGCTACACGCTCACGTCCAACCTGTTCTGGTCGTTCTACTACACGGCCGCGGGACTCCACGCCGCGCACGTCGTCGCCGGCGGCATTGCGATGTTCATCGTCGCGATCGGCGCCGCGAGGGGGAAGAACCTCCACCGCGTCGAGCTGGTCGGCATCTACTGGCACTTCGTTGACATCGTGTGGATCTTCCTGTTCCCGCTCCTCTACATCGCCAAGTAGGCAGGGGTCGTCATGTCCGAGCACGCCGCCACGCCCGCCGCCGGTCACGCCGCCGACTCGCACCACGAGCATCCGAATTACGTGCGCATCTGGATGATTCTCCTGGTGCTGCTCGTCATCTCGATCATCGGCCCCATGTTCGAGATCAAGGTGCTCACGCTCATCACGGCCTTCGGGATCGCCGTCATCAAGGCGTTCCTGGTGGCCAAGCACTTCATGCACCTGAACGTGCAGCGCCCCTACGTCATCCACCTGCTCGTGTTGAGCGTGGCGCTGATGGTCCTGCTGTTCGGCGCCGTCGCCCCCGATGTCATGAAGCACGAGGGGCGCAACTGGACGAATGACGCCGCGGCGGCGCAGGGCGCTGCGCACGCGCAGCAGCCGGCGGACGGCAGCGGAGCTCATGGTTCTGGCGGCCACTGAAGGCGGCGGGCAGGCGCCCGCGCGTCCGGCGAGGCGCGAGGCGCTGATCCCGGCCTCGGTGCTGGGCATGCTGCTCTTCGTTGCCGTCGAAGTGATGATGTTCGCGGGCTTCATCAGCGCCCACACCGTCGTCCGTGCCTCCGCGCTGGGAGGCCTGTGGCCGCCACCGGGCCAGCCCCGGCTTCCGGTCGGCGTCACGGCCTTCAACACGGTCCTGTTGCTGCTCAGCGGCGTCGCGCTCGTGCTCGCCGTCCGTGCGATGGCCTCCACCGCGACCCGCGTCAGGACGCTGCTCCTGAGCTCCGTCGTGCTCGGCGGGGCCTTCGTCGGGCTGCAGGGCGTGGAGTGGGTGCGCCTTCTCCATGAAGGGCTCACGCTGACTTCGAGCACGCATGGCGGCTTCTTCTACGTCATCGTCGGCGCGCATGGCCTTCACGCGCTCGCCGGAATCGCCGCGCTCGCGTGGGCCATGCGCCGGCACGATCGCGGCGTGCTGCGCCGAGACCAGCTGCAGGCCATCCAGGTGTTCTGGCTCTTCGTCGTCGGGATGTGGCCCATCCTCTACTGGCGGCTCTACCTGTGATCAGCGCTCGCTGCCTCACGCGGGCCGCCGCCATCGCGCTGGCCGTGCTCCTGCTTCATCCGGTCGCTGCGAGCGCCTGCCCCGTGTGCTTCAACGCGCGCGAGGAGGCGCGCATCGCGTACATCGTGACGGCCGGCCTGCTGACGCTGCTGCCGTTCGCGCTGGTCGGAGGCTTCGCCGCCTACGTGCGCGCCCGCTCCCGCGAGCGGGACCGCGAGGACGCTGTCCTCAGCGACTGTCCGCCGCCGCGCGTCGCGACCTGAACGCCCGGGCGCCGTCGGCGCCGACGGTCGCGACGGTCGAACCATCCGCGCTCACGGCGAGCCGGGTCACGCCGCCGGGATGGGCCTCGAGCACCAGAAGCGGGGAGAGGGGATCGGTCTCGAGGATCGTCAGCCCGCCGCGCGCGTCCGCCGACACCAGGCGCGAGCCGCCCGGCATGAACTCCAGGGCCGTCGCGGGCAGGGGAACGCGGTCGATCACGGCTCCGTCGGCGCACAGCACGATGTCCTCGCCGGCGGAAGCCACCAGGCCGCGAGGACCGAGGGCGAGGGGCGCGGGATGGGTCGCGTCGCCGGCGAGAGTGGAGCCTTCGTGGCATGAGCCTGGCTGCGTGATCGGCTCCGCGTCGGTGAGCCATGCCCCGCCCGCGTCGCGCAGCGCCCAGCTACGGCGCGTGCCGTCCGGCCACGCCACGACGATGGCCTGATCCGTGAGCACGAGCGTCGCCGCACCCTCGGGACACTCGGCGGATCTCAGGCGTTCGCCCGAGTCGGTCCACGCGGAGACGAGGCCGATTCCCGAGAGCACCGCGACGACGGAGCCATCGGGCGACCACGCCGCGTGCGTGGCGGCCGGCACGGGCCCCAGGCTCACCGAGTCACGACCGTGCGCGCTCCAGATCCGGACGGGGCCCGTGTCGGCACCGCCAGCGGCCGTGAGCACGCGAGCGCCATCAGGCGACACGGCCACGGCCGCGAGCGGCGCACGCTCGCGTCCTCCGCCCACGACCACGGCCCCATCCACGCGTCCTGCGAGCCACGCGCCGGATGCGGAGCATGCCGCGATCGTCTCGCCGCGGGCGTCCAGGCTCACGTCGGTCGCGCCGGAGAGCGCAAACGACGGGGCGGCGTCCGCGCGCGTGCGATCCCAGCCGGCCAGCGAGCCGTCCGCCGCGCCGCTGAGCAGCCGCTGGCCGTCAGGCGTGAAGGCGAGGGCGGTGACGGCGGTCGAGTGCGTGCGCGAGGCCAGCGCGGAGCGCGCGGGGTCCCCAGACCAGGCCATCACCACGCCATCCGCGCCGCCGGCGGCGATCATCGTGCCGTCGGGTGACAGGGCAAGGGACGCGACCGAGCTCGTGGACAGGCGCTGCCGGACACGACCGTCGCGTCCGAGCACGACGAGGCTCCCGTCGGCCGCGCCCGACGCGAGCGCGTTGCCGTCGGCGCTCCACGCGAGCGCGGTGACCGGCGCCGCGTGCGCGTCCGCGCGGAACTCGAACACGCCACCTGCCCCTCGGACCTCCACGGCACCGTCGGGCGTGCCCCAGGCGAGCGCGCTGCCCGTCGGCGAGAAGGCCACGGGGCCGGCCGCCGCGTGCGTTCCCGACGGCGCGGGCGCGGGGAGGGGTTCGCCGCGCGCTGTCAGCGTGCTCCAGACGCGGGGCACGGCGTCGTAGGCTTCGGAGGTCGTCGCGGCGATGCGGCGGCCATCGGCGGAGAAGGCCGCGTGGCCCGGGCGCCACAGGGCGCCCCGCAGCACGGCGCGAACGGCGCCCCCGGCGTCCGCGAGCAGCAGCGTGCGGCCCGTCGCGCCGAGACGCTGCCAGGAGGCGTCGTCCCAGCGCAGGGCGAACAGGCTGCCGTCGGGCGACACCGCGAGGATCTCGGCGCGCGCGCCCTCGTCGGGCGCCGGAACGACCGGGGCCTCGATCTCGCGCACGGTCGCGAGCGTCGCGCTGTTGACGATCGTGACGCCGCTGCCTTGCACCACGCGTGCCGTGCCGCCGGCGAGGGCGCGGATCTCGAGCACGCGTCCGCTTCGCGCCGACGCGCGCGCGATGCCGGAGTCCGCGGCCAGCGCGAGGTGACGCCACTCCCACCCGCGCATGTCCTCGGGCACGGCCTCGAGCCGGGTGAGCGCCTCGTCGCGGCGGCCCAGTTGCAGCGCGAGCCCGGCCGCCGCGATGTTCGCCACGCGCGCGGAGGCGCGGGCCTCGGAGGTGACGCCACGGAGCCTCTCGGCGAAGCCGCGCGCTTCCGCCTCGGCCTGCTCCGCGCGATCCCGCTGCGAGTGCAGGCGCGCCGCCTGCACGGACGCGAGCACGGCGACGCCGAGGAGAACGGCCGCGAAGGCGGAGGCCACCATGAATCCCCGCCGGTTCCGGCGCGCCACCCTCCCGAGGACATCCCACGCGCCATCGGGCCGCGCCTGCACGGGAAGCCCGTCGAGGTGAGCGGCCACGTCATCCCGCAGCGCGCGGGCGTCCGGATAGCGCCTCGCTGGATCCTTCGCGAGCGCCTTGAGCGCGATCGAGCAGATCGCCTCGTCGAGGCCGGGGCGGACGAACGCAGGGTGGCGCGCCTCGGTCTCGATCACGTGCCGCAGCACGTCGGCCGGCGCGCCCGTGACGGGGTACGGCATGCATCCCGTCAGCAGCTCGTACAGGATGAGGCCGAGCGCGTGCACGTCGGTGCGCTGATCCACGAGGCGCGGATCCCCCTTGGCCTGCTCGGGCGAGGCGTGCGAGAGCGTGCCGACGAATTCGCCGGTCACGGTCAGGGGCAGGGCCTCGTCGCCCGCGGCGGACTTGGCGACGCCGAAGTCCACGACGTGCGCTCGCCCCCACGCGTCCACGATGATGTTGGACGGCTTGAGGTCGCGGTGCACGACGCCGCGCTCGTGGGCGTGCGCGACGGCGTCGCACGTGTCGCGGAACAGCTCGAGCCGGCGGCGCAGCGGCGGGTCGTCGCGGAGCCACTCGTCGAGCGTGCGACCCTCGATGAACTCCATGACGTGAAACGGGCGCCCGCGGGAGACGCCCGTGCGGATGGGCGCCACGATCCCCGGATGATCCAGCGCGCGGGCCAGCGCGCTCTCCCGTTCGAACCGCAGCCGCTGATCGGCCGCGGCGAAGGGCCCTTCACGCAGGAGCTTGAGCGCCACGACGCGGCCATCCGAGAGGTCCCGGGCGCGGTACACGACGCCCTGACCTCCGCGGTGGATCTCCCCGAGGATCTCGAAGCCCTCGAGCGGGCCGCCCTCGGGCGCGACCCCGGTCGCGGCGTCCACGCCCGCGGCGTCCACGGCTGCCGTCGCACGGGGCTCGGGGGGGCGCGCACGCGGACGGAGCGACGGCCGCCCCCGCGTCGTCGCCCAGGCCGGACGGTGCGCCTGGACCTGCTCGCGGCAGTCACCGCAGCCTTCCAGGTGGCGCTCGGCGCGCGTTCGAGCCGCGCCGCCGAGCTCCCCGCTGGCGAGCCGCGCCAGGTCCGCAGGCGTGAGGCAGGCGTCCACGAGCGCCATCCTAGCGCGGCATGGGCCCCGGGAGCCGGGAACGGCGCGAACGCTGGCGAGCGGCCGGTTCGTCGCGCGCGATCGCCCTCACGTTGCCCCGCGCGCCCGCGCTGCATCCAACACGCCCGCGCTAACGAATGCCCGGCCGCGCCGTCGAGAGGGTGTTGGCAGGCGAGCGGGGCCCTCGAGAGGGCCAGCGGAACCTGACGGCGCCCGCCCTGCGTAGAGGGTGGGCAACGTGCGCCGGAGCCGAGAGCAGGGCGCGAGGTCCACGTGGACCAGAAGGGCGAACGACATGCGCTGGAGCGATCTTTCCATCCATCCCGTCTCCATCACCCTGACCGCGGGTCTTGCCGTGCTCATTGGCGTGGTCGCCGCGACGTCTTCCGCCCGGCGTTCGGGCGTCGATCCGGCGCTCATGCCGGTCTTCTACGAGGAAGTCACGGTCGTGGCGCAGGCGGAGCGCGCGATCGTCGCGGTCGAGCCGGCGCGCGAAGCCTTCTGCGTCGGCGAGGACATCGTGCTGATCGTGCGCCACGACACGGATGGCGTCCCCGACGCGGCCGACTGGGGCGTGCTCGACCTCGCCGTGCAGCGCATCGCCGGTCCGGCGGCTCGCGACCTCGGTGGCGTGACGTTCCTCGCAGTCTCCGAGACCGTGGCGCCCGCCAGCGGCAACGGCGTCGCCGCGGAGCGCACGGTCGTTCTCGGCGCGGGCCGCCCGTTCGACGCTCCGGGCCGCTATCGCGTGAGCGGACAGAGGGTCGGCTTCCAGGAGGCCGCGGACATCGCCGACTTCGAAATCGTCGTTCACGCCGAGCCCGCCGTCGCGACGCGCGTCGCCCCGAGCGTCAATCCTGGCGCTTGAGCGGCTCGGCCGCGCCCGCTGCGGGCGAGCGCTGCCGCATCGCGATCCGCGCCGCTGACAGGACGAGAAGCCCGGCGAACGCCAGTTCCAGGGGACGGCCGGGCACCCGGTTCGCGACGATGACACCGGCGACGGCCGCCGCGGCCGCTGACGGCGCCAGCGTCCGGGCGAGGGCGACATCCACGTTCTCGAGGCGGCGATGAAGCCACGCCGCGAGCAGGGACGTCGGGATGATCATCACGAGCGACGTGGCGCGGCACGCCTGGAAGGGCCAGTCGCCGTGCAGCATCGCGAGGGCGGGGACCGCGATGATGCCACCGCCGATGCCGAACATCGCCGCGAGCGTTCCGGCGAGCAAGCCCGCGCCCGCGTGGGCAGCGGCCTCGAGCACCGACGGGAGCGCGGCGACGCCAGGGCCGCGGGCCATCGGGATGACGCCCGCCATCCGCGTCGCGGCGACGAGCAGGAGAGCCGCGAGCATCAGGGCCAGCGCGCGCGCGGGCGTGCGAGCCACGATGCGCGTGCCCAGGAACGCGCCGACCAGGGCGCCGCTCGCGAGCCAGGCCGCCGCGGTCCAGCGCAGGTTGTCCGGCGCGACGACCGTCTCGGCGGCGACCGCGACCACGGCGGTCGTGAGCACGACGACGAGCGACGTTCCGACGGCGCGCTTGACGGGAACCCCGAGCCAGCCGGCGAGCAGGGGGACGACGACGAGCCCGCCGCCGATCCCGAGCATGCCCGACGCGAGCCCCGCCGTGGCCCCGATGGCGAGACAGGCCAGGCCTGTCGGGGGGCCGCCCGGGGCGCCCGGCGTCACGACGGACGCGGGCGTCCGAAGCCCCGGCTCAACCCGCGCTGCCGCGCGAACCACTCCACGGCCTTTTCCAGCGCCTCGCGCGCCGGACGCGACGTGAAGCCGAGTTCGCGCGCGGCGCGCGTGGCGTCGAAGTACATGGCCTTGCGGGCGAGCAGCGTGGCCTCGAGGGGAATGGCGGGGGCGCGACCGCGGACGCGACCGACGAGCTCGGAGACCGCCGCGGCGCCGATGGCCACGGCGTGCGGGATCTGCCAGCGCGGCGCCGTGCGGCCCGAGACATCGGCGAGCAACAGCAGGATCTCGTGCAGGGACAGGTTCTCGCCACCGAGGATGTAGCGCTCGCCGACGACGCCCCGTCGCGCGGCGAGCACGTGGCCAGCTCCGACGTCGTCCACGTCCACGACGTTCAGGCCCGTGTCCACGTACGCGGGCATGCGGCCGCCCAGGAAGTCCACGATGAGCTTGCCCGTGGGCGTGGGCTTGATGTCACGAGGCCCGACCGGCGCCGACGGGTTGACGATGATGAGCGGCGCGCCTTCCTCGCGGACCAGGCGCAGGGCTTCTTGCTCCGCGAGGATCTTGCTGCGCTTGTAGGGGCCCGGAGCGTCCTCGACCCTCGCCCAGCTCGCCTCGTCCGCCGACGCGCCCGCGACCGGTTGTACCGTCGCGACGCTGCTCGTGTAGACGATGCGCGCCACCCCCGCGCGCGTGGCGGCGCGCACGAGCTTGCGGGTGCCCTCGACGTTCACGCGCGTGAAGTCGGCGGGGTCGCGCGCCCAGAAGGCGTACAGCGCCGCGCAGTGATGGAGCTCGTCGCAACCGTCCAGCGCGCGGGCCAGGTCGTCCTCTGTGGACGTGACGAGATCGCCTTCGAAGACGGACGTCTCGATGTCGCGGATGTTGGCGCGGTCCGTCCCGGGACGCACGAGGCACCGCGTCTCTGATCCGTCCTCGACGAGCGCGCGAAGGATCGCGGAGCCGACGAAGCCCGTCGCCCCGGTGACGAAGGCCCGAGTCACGCGCGTCTCAGAGCGGACGCGTGGCGGCTTCGAGCCATGATCGGGTCGGGGCGTCCACGAGCGGCGACAGCGTCGCTCGCACCCAGGCGTGATGCTCGTCCAGCCAGCGACGCTCGTCGGGCAGGAGCGCCGCGGCGTCGATCAGTCCGCGGTCGATCGGGCAGCAGGTGAGCGTCTCGAACCCGAGGAATGGCTCCGCCTCGCCGAAACCGGGCTTCTCGACCACGAGCACGATGCTCTCGGTGCGGATCCCGTGAGAGCCCGGCACGTAGTAGCCGGGCTCGTTGCTCAAGAGCATGCCCGGCTCGAGCGGGACCATCTCGCCGCGGTGAGCGATGCGCTGCGGTCCTTCGTGAACGTTGAGGTAGGCGCCGACGCCGTGCCCGGTGCCGTGCCCGTAGTTGCGGCCCTGCTCCCAGAGGGGGAGCCGCGCGAGCACGTCCAGTTGCTGTCCGGCCGTTCCGACCGGGAACGTGGCGCGTGCGATGGCGGCGTGGCCGCGCAGCACGCGCGTGAACTGGTCGATCTGGTCGGAGCTCGGCGTGCCCAGGCAGATCGTGCGCGTGATGTCGGTCGTGCCGTCGAGATACTGCCCGCCCGAGTCGAGGCAGAACAGCGACGAGCCGTCGATGCGGCGATCGCCTTCCTCCGCCGGCCGGTAGTGGATGATCGCGCCGTGGCTGCCGAAGGCCGAGATCGTCTCGAAGGACGGGCCGCGGAAGTGCTCGCCCTCGCCGCGGAACGCCAGGAGCTTCTCGGCGGCCTCGATCTCCGAGATCGGGCGGGCCTTCCACTCCGAGTCCAGCCAGGCGAGGAAGCGGACCATCGCCACGCCGTCGCGCACGTGGCAGGCTCGCGCGCCGTCCATCTCCACGGCGTTCTTGCGAGCCTTGAGATCCGTGATGGGGCTTCGCGCCTCGTGGAGCGTGGCGCCAGCGCCGAGCCGCGCCGCCACCCACGCCGAGGCCGTGGTGGGCTCGACGAGCACGCGCGCACGACGCTGGGCGAGATCATCGAGCGCGGGGCCGAAGTCCTCGTACGCGCGCACCGTGACCGACGGCGGCAGGTGGGCGCGCGTCGCCGCCGGGAGCTTCCGGTCATCCACGAAGAGCGTGGCGCCCTCGCGCGTGACGAGCGCCTGCGCCACGCCGACCGGGTTGAACTCGACGTCGGCGCCGCGGATGTCGAAGAGCCAGGCGATGGCGTCCAGCATCGTGACGACCAGGGCCTCGCAGCGGCTCTTGCCCAGTTCGGCCTGCACGCGCGCGATCTTGGAGGCGGGCGCCTCGCCGGAGAAGCGAACGGCGAGCGGCTCGAAGGGCGCGAGGCTGGGCTCGGGTCGATCGGTCCACAGGGCGTCCACCAGGTTCTCGTCCGGCGGCTGCACCTTCCCGCCGGCGCCCTCGATGCCCTTGCGCCAGCGGCGCTCGTCCTGATGGCACACGGTGCGAGCGTCGAAGCCGAGGCTCCCGCCGCCGACGGTCTCCGCGAGCCACGCGTCCATCGTCGGCACGCCGGGAGCGCCCGATCGCATCAGCTCCCAGCAGGAGGCGTCGAGTTCCTTCTCCGCCTGCAAGTGGTAGCGCGAGTCGGTCCAGAGCCAGGCGCCCTGCAGGCCGATGACCGCGGTTCCGGCCGATCCCGAGAAGCCCGAGATCCACTCGCGGCGACGCCACCAGGTCGGCACGTATTCGCTCTGGTGAGGGTCGCTGGTGGGGACGACGTAGTGCGTGAGGCCGGCGCGGCGCATCGCGGCGCGCAGGCCCGCGAGGCGGTCTGCGGGGGAGGGCGAGTGGCGGGGCACGGGAACTCCGATGATGTGGGGGACATCATCTTATCGCGGCACGGCTGCGCGGGGGCGAGCAGCGCGGGCGCGCGCCCGGCCGGCGCGAGTCGGCGCTCGCACGGCGAAGCGCCGACTCGCGGTCGCCGTGCGGAGATGCGGAAGGCCTGCCACCCTCGCGGATGGCAGGCCTTGGCCTTGCCGGGAGGCGGGCGCGGAGGCGCCCGCGCGCCGTCAGGGCGCCTTGGAGCCCTGGAGTTCCGACAGGCCCGAGACCAGCGAGCCATGGAGGGCGCGCAGCGCCTCGCGGCTCCGCTCCTTCATCTTGAGGCGCTCCTCGCAGTCCTCGCAGTTGAGGTGCGCCGCGTCGAACTCGGTCACCTTCGCCACGAGCTCCGCGGCGCGCTTGCGCTGTCCCGCGAGCTGCTTCTTGAGGTCAGCGTTCTCGCCCGTCAGCGTCGCGTTCGTGGCGTCCACCTTGTCGGCCACGCCCTGCGTCTGGCCGCGCAGCGCCGTGATCTCCTCGCGCGCCGCGCCGAGGTCGGACTCCATGGACGTCATGGTGTCGCGCATGCCCGACAGCTGCGTGTTCACGCTGGCGAAGTGCTTGTCCAGGCGCTCGGCCACCTGCGAGCGGATCTCCCGCGGCACGAGCGTGAGGATGCTCTTGCGCTGCTCCTCGAACTCGGCCTGCATCTCGGGGATCGTGGTCGTCATCGTCTGTTCGAGATTGCGCCAGCGGTCGTCGTCCTGGGACAGCTTCTTCTGCATCCCGGCGGCGAGGTCCTGCGAGGCCTTCTTGTCAGCCTGGCACTCGGTCAGCTGGGCCTGCAGGTCTTGTTGCATGGCCTCGTGCGCCTTCTTGGAGACGCAGCCGGTGCCGGCCAGGAGGAGGGCGAGAGCGGCGAGGGCAAGGGAGCGCGACGTCATCGGTGTCATCCTTCTCGGCCGCAGGAGGCGGCCTTGCGCCGCGTAGCATCCTCCCCCTTCGAGCGGAAGTCCAGACGCCCGCCGATGGCCGGCCGCGGGGGACGGATCGCTGGCGCGCGAGAGTTCGCGGAGGGATGTCCGCAGGAACGTCCCCGGCGGGGCTCCGGCTGCCCCGGGCCCCGCACCCGGTCATCCGCGTCAGCGGCCGGCGGCGAGGGCCGAGCGCCCGTCCCGCCGTCGCGTCAGCTCGGGAACGCCTGAACGTCGGCGACGGATCGCGCGCCCAGGATCAGCATCACGAGGCGATCCACGCCGAGCGCGATGCCGGCGGACGGCGGCATGCCGGACGCCAGGGCCTCGAGGAACGGCTCGTCGAGCGGGGGAACCTCCGTGCCCGCCGCGCGGCGCGCCTGCTGGTCGGCCTCGTGCCGGCGCCGCTGCTCCTCGGCGTCGGTCAGCTCGTCGAACGCGTTCGCGATCTCGCGGCCCGCGATGTAGAGCTCCATGCGCGCGGCGACGCGGCGTCCGGCGGCGTCGGGCCGCACGCGCGCCAGGGCCGCCTCGTCCTCCGGCCAGTCCACGACGAGCGTGGGCCTCCCGCGTCCGAGGCGCGGCTCGACGGCGCTCGAGAACATCACCTGGCGATCGCTCGCGGACAGGCCATCCGGGGAGCGTCGCGCGTGCTGCTCGAACGCCTCGCGGTAGGGGATGACCTCGGGCGCCCGCGACAGGTCGCAGCGCGGAATCGCGCGCGCGGGATGGACGCCGGCGGCTTCCGCGCAGCGCGGCAGGAGCGAAGCGATGTCGTCCGCGATGGCATCCAGCCCGGCGTACGCCCGGTACCACTCGAGCATGGTGAACTCGGCCGCGTGCAGATCGCCGTGCTCCTCGTCGCGCCAGCAGCGCGCGAGCTCGAAGACGCGCTCGTAGCCCGCCGCGAGCATGCGCTTGAGGTGGAGTTCAGGGCTCGTGATGAGGTACATGCGCTCGCCGTCCGCGCCGTCGGTGCGGAACGGACGCAGGTGCGGCTCGAGCCCCGGGTTGCGCACGCGCGCGGGCGTGCTGACCTCGAGAAACCCGCGCTCGTCGAAGACCTGCCGCATGGCGGCCAGGATCGCCGCCCGCTGTCGCAGGAGCGGCGCCCGCGCGAGCAGCCGCATCGCGTCCGCCGCGGGCTCGCGCCGCGCGGGCGTCAGCACGCGCACGCCGGTGAGTCGCAGGGCGCCCGGCTCGAGGATGCCGCAAACGAGGTCGCCATGGTCCGGGCGCGGCGACGCGGCGGCCAGTTCGATCACGGCGGACGCGTCCTGGATCAGGTCGCGCGTGGCCCCGCGCAGGTACCGCCCGGCGACGGGACCGCCCGAGCGCCGCGCGACGGCGAGGGGCACGCGGTCCCCCGACCAGGGCGGATGGTCCGTCACGCGGGCGCGCTCGCCCGGCGGGACATCAGCGGCGGACGCGGTCGAGGTAGAGCCCGGTCCGGGTGTCCACGCGCACCCACTCGCCCTCCTCGATGAAGAGCGGCAGGTCCACGACGTAGCCGCTCGACAGCGTCGCCGGCTTGGTGGCGCCGGACACGGTGTCGCCCCGCACGCCGGGATCGCACTTCACGATCTGCATCTCGACGAAGTTGGGGGGCTCGACCGCGATCGCCTTGCCATTCCAGAACGAGATCTCGCACTCGAGGTTCTCGACCAGATAGTTCTTGACCTCGCCGAGCTGCTCGGGCGTGAGCTCCACCTGGTCGTACGTCTTGGTGTTCATGAAGTGGTACGCGTCGGCGGAGGCGTACATGAACTGCATGGTCTCGATGGTGACGTCGGCCTTGGGGACGTTGTCGCCCGACTTCATGTTGAGTTCGAGCGTGTTCCCGTTGAGCAGGTTCTTCACGCGCATGCGGTTGAACGCCTGCCCCTTGCCGGGCTTGACGAACTGGTTCTCGATGATCGCATAGGGCTTCCCGTCGATCATGATCTTCAGGCCCTTGCGGAATTCGCTGGTGTTGTACATTCGGGTCGGCTTCCGGGAACGGGGCAGGCGCGTGGAAGGACACGCGGCCCGCGCGCAGGAAAGACACGAGGCGCGCTGGCGGCCCGGTCAGGGAGCCGGGATTGTAGGCGGATGAGGCTCATGAGGCAACCGATGCAGGCGCACGCGGCGGACACCGGCGAGGCGGCGGAACCGTCCGGCACCGGGGTCCCGCCCGGGGACGCCGCGGTGCCGCTCGCGCGGGCGGCCGCCCTTCTCGGGGGCGATCCGGCCACGTGGAAGGCGGCGGCTCGCCTCTTTCCCGTGCGCTGGCCCGCGAGGTACCTCGCGATCGCGGCGGGACCCGGCGGCGAGGCCATCCGCCGGATGGGCTCGCCCGACCAGGACGAACTGACGCCCTCTCCGGACGAGCTGCGCGACCCGGTGGGGGAGGCCGCCCTGCACGCGGTTCCGTTCGTCGTGAGCAAGCACGCCGACCGCGCCATCCTGCTCGTCACGGCGGCTTGCCACTTCTATTGCCGGTTCTGCTTCCGCCGGAGCTTTCCCGAGGGCGGCCATCGGGGGCCGTCGCCCGGCGAGATCGCCCGTGCGCTCGATCACCTGCGAGCGCTTCCGGACCTGCGAGAGGTGATCCTCTCCGGCGGCGATCCGCTGACGTTGCCTGACGCTCGCCTGCGGGAGATCCTCGCCGCCTGCGCGGCGATCCCGCAGGTCGAGCGGCTGCGCGTCCATTCGCGCGCTCCCGTCCACGCGCCGGGTCGCGTGACGGACGCCCTGGCCGCGATCCTGGGGGCGACCGGCAAGCCCTTGCGACTCGTGACGCACGCCAATCACGCGGCCGAGGTGGACGCCGCGTGCGCCGAGGCCGTGGGGCGGCTCCGGCGTCAGGGCATCGCCGTGCTGAACCAGTCCGTGCTCCTGCGCGGCGTCAACGATGATCCCGCCGTGCTCGCCGCGCTCCTGGCGAGGCTGGACGACATCGGCGTCGAGCCCTACTACCTGCACCACCCGGATCGCGTGCCGGGCGCCGCGCGGTTCTTCGTCAGCGTGCCGCGCGGCCTGGCGATCGTGTCC
The DNA here is from genome assembly GCA_964613915.1 of uncultured Thermoanaerobaculia bacterium. GTDB lineage: Bacteria > Acidobacteriota > JBCCFW01 > JBCCFW01 > JBCCFW01 > CAZTIW01. The sequence goes on along the minus strand of CAZTIW010000047.1, from coordinate 8,019 downwards.
GAGCTCCGGCGGCTGCGCGCGGGCGCCCGCATGCCGACGCACGTGATCGATCCTCCGGATGGCTCGGGCAAGGTCCCCGTCGAGGACATCACGCAGCTCGCCGGCGGTCGCCTGCGCGCGCCGTCCGGCTTCGAGTGGGCGGACGTCACCGAGGACGAGGCCGTCGCGATCTCAGAGTGACAGGCCGATGCGGCGGCGCGCGTCGAGGCAGTGCTTGCCCTGCAGCTCGAACGCCCGGCAGGGCCGGGGCCGGTCCTCGTAGATCGTGCACGTGAAGCGCTCGCCGTCCGCCCGCCCGCCCGCCAGCGCGGCGCAGCGGTCGCCGTCGCGGCGCACCTGCACGTGGTCTTCGTTCACGATGGCGAGATCCGGATGCTTCTTGACGAACGGATCACGCCGCGTCGTCATCACGAGGTCGTAGGCCGCGCGGCAGCACGCGGCGCAGGTCGTGCACTCGAGCAGTGGCTCCCAGCGCTCGCAGGCGGGCCACGCCGCCTCCACGCGCGCGCCCTCGGACTGGCGGCAACGCAGCGTCGCGCGGGCGCCTCCGCCCGGAACGGCCCAGGCGCAAGCGCCGCATTCCCGGCCCGGGGCGCGCGCGAGCGGATGCCCTGTCTGATGGCGGCCCGCCGGCTCGCGCGTGTCGAGCCAGAGGCTGGGGAGCCCCGCGGGCGCGGCGTCGGTGGCGGCCGGCCGCAGCGCCGCGCGCACGGCGAACCCGCGCGCTTGCAGCGCCACCGAGGCGGTCGCGCGCAGGGCGTCGTCGAGGGCCGGATCCCACGGCGCGCGCCGCGCACGTTGCAGGGCGGTCACGGCCATGGCGACGTCGGCCGCGCCGCGCGGTTCGAGCGGGTCTTCGGGCAGGGCGTCCCAGAACGAGCGGAAGTCCGTCGTGGGCGCCAGCACGCCGCGAAGGCCGTGCCTGTCCGCCAGGAACGCCTGCACGCGGAGCGCCGCGTGCTCGCGCGCCACGTCGCGCGCGCTCGTGTTGTCGAGGCCCCAGTCGGGCTGCTCGAAGGACGCTTCGCCCTGCACGAGCGCGTGGCACAGCTCGTGGAAGATCATCTGGGCGAGACCGTCATCGGCGTCGAGCGTGTCGGTCGAGCCCAGGACGAGCGCCCCGGCGCCGTCGGTCGCGGCGTAGGCCTCGTCGCTCCGGCGCACGCGCAGGCCCAGCTCGGCGGCCGTCGCCAGCCACACGGTGTCGAGCGGATCCTCGTACCGGCGATGCGGGACGCGCGACTCCGTCACGCTCAGCCGCCTGCCCGCTTGGCGGGGAAGCCGCGGCGCACGAGTTCGGCCGTGACCTTGTCCGCGTGGTCGCCCTGGAGTTCGAGCGTGAAGAACGCCGGGCCGTCGGGCGGCTTCGTGGGCTTGAGCGTTCCGCCCGTGCCGCACAGCTTCTTCAGGTCGCCGAGCAGCGCCTGTCCATCGCCGCGCGCGAGCATGAGGGGCGCCACGGTCGTCACCGTCTTGCCGCTGCGCCCCGCCTTCTCCCGCCGGACGCGGGGGGCCTGCTGGGCGGCCGGCTGGCTGACCTGGGGCTCGCACCGGCAGGGCCAGTGACCACAGCGGGCGCAGGCCTTGATGCCAGCGGGGAGGGGACCCTGCGGGCCGGTCGCGTAGGCGGGCTTGGACTTGCGGGACATGCGGGTCAAATCATGCCCGACCGGCGAATGGCCCCGCCTGCGGGGCCGGCCTCGTGCGCGCCGACTTTCGCTTCCGCGAAGCCGATGGGGCAACTTGGGTGCAATGTTGCTGCAGTGCAATAATATGGAGACTCTCGGTCGCCGTCAGTCCGCTCCCGGAGATCCGCTTCATGCCCTCCTTGCCGCGCCCGTCGGGCGTGCGTCTTGCCGTCTGTCTTCTGCTCGCCGCCCCGTGCCTCGCGATCACGCCGCCGGCGCGCGAGGGGCTCGCCCCGTCCGCCGTCGCGCGCCTGTCATCGCCGCCGTTCGTGCTGCCGCAGGTCGATCCCGCGGAGAGCAAGGCCTGGGCTGAGCGCGACGCGGCCTTCCGCGGGTTCGTGTCCGAGGGCGGACCGTGGCAGGCGCGGTGGGATCGCCGGACCGCGCGGCTGTCGTTCGCCAGCGGCACGTTCGCGGCCTGGCTGCCGGCCGGGGCTCGCGTCTCGAGCGATGCCGAGCGCGCCGCGACCCTGGCGGATCTCGATGGCCGCTGCCGCGCGTTGATGGCCCGGCATCCGGGCCTGTTTCCGCTGCCCTCGGGCGCGGCGATCGGGCTCGATCCGATCCGGAGCGTCGCTCTGGACCGCGGCCGCGTCTGGCAGGTGGCCTATGCCGTCACGCTTGGCGGCGTGCGCGTTGAAGGGGCGACGATCTTCTTTCGCGTCAACTCGGGTCGCCTGATCCAGATGGGCCAGGAGGGCATCGCCGACTCGCTCGCGGGGGTGCCCGCGGCGCGCGTCACGCGGGAGGCCGCCGGGCTCGCCATGGCGGCTGAAGTCGCGGCTCTCCTCGAGGATCCGAAGGACGCTCGCGTGCGCCTGCTGACGGAACCCGCGCTCGCGATCCTGCCGTGGGCGGACGATCCGCGCGCGTACGCCGGCGTTCCGGGCGACGGGCTCCAGTATCGGCTCGCCTGGCGCGCGAAGGCCGTCCTCGAGGGGCGCCTGGAGACCTGGGAAATCGGCCTCGACGCCGTCAGCGGCGAGACCCTGCTGCTGCACGACGTCAACAAGTACGCCTGCCCCGCGCCGCCGCAGCCGCAGGGGCGGGTGGTCGGTGGCGTGTTCCTCGGCCCCATCGAGGAAGTCCCCGAGACGCTTCGCGGGTTTTCCTACGCGGCCGTGAATCACGGCGGGCCGATCACGGCGGACGTCAACGGCATCTTCCCGTTCGGCGCCGCGCCCGCCGCGACCACGAGCCTGTCCGGCTCGTTCTTCGACATGAACTGCAATGGCTGCACGAACCCTGCGCAGGCCCAGGCCAGCATCAGCGGGTGGGGGAACCTCACGCTGGGCTTCGGCGGCAACAACGCCACGGGCAATGGCCTGTCCACGAAGGCCGAGCGGAACTGCTTCTACCACCTCAACGTCGTCAGGCTGGTCGCCGCCAAGCACCTCGACGACGCGAGCACGGGAGGGTTCCTCTCGGGCAACCTGCCCGCAAACGTGAACATCGCGAGCACGTGCAACGCGTTCTGGAACGGCTTCTCCGTCAACTTCTTCCGTGCCGGCGGTGGCTGCAACAACACGGGCGAGATCGCCGACGTCATGCAGCACGAGTGGGGCCACGGCCTCGACCAGAACACGGGTGGCGGAGCGGACGGCGCGCGAGGGGAAGGCTTGAGCGATGTCGTGGCCTTTCTCTCCACGCACGACGCGCGGCTCGGCCCCTACTTCGTGGCGGGCGATCCCGCCGGCATCCGCAACGCGGACGAGAACGTCGCAGGACTCATGACCGTGGCGAACGTCGCCTCGAGGTGCCCCAGCGTGGGCGGCGGCGGCGACGGACCCCTCGGCCGCCAGGTCCACTGCGAGGGCCAGATCTTCAGCCAGACCTGGTGGCATCTCGCGCGGAACCTTCGCAACAAGATGACGGCGGCCGGCGGGGGAGAGGCCGCCGGCTGGTTCCTGGCCGAGAAGCTGTTCTTCCAGTCGCTGCCCCTGTCCTCGACCTACCTTCCGGCGGGTCCGCGCAGCACGTACGACGCGGTCATCGCGGTGGATGACGACAACGGCAACCTGGCCGACGGCACGCCGAACGCCGCCGAGATCAACGACGCCTTCGGCCATCACGGCATCGCGCCGGCCACGCTCGCGCCGGACACGGCGGATTGCGTCGCGCCAGCCGCCCCCGTCGTGAGCCTGAGCTCGGCGTCGGATCCCGGCACGGGCCTGACGCAGGTGAGGGTCGCCTGGACGGCGGTTCCCGGCGCGGTCGAGTACCGGATCGGGCGCAACGTGGCGGGCGGCGCCGGCGCCGACGAGCCGCTGGCGACCGTCATGGCGCCCGGCCTCGAGTTCTTCGACGACGACGTCGCGGACGGCGTGACGCACTACTATCGCGTGACGGCCTTCCTGCCCAACGGCTGCACGTCCATCATCGACAACAGGCAGCAGATCACCGTCGGAGCGGTCCCCTCGATCGCGCTGACGGCGATTTCCTTCGACGAGACGGGCAATCCCGGCGGCAACGCGAACGGCGTCATCGAGCCGGGCGAGACCGTCGTGGTCGCGCTGTCGGCCCGCAACAACGGTGCGGGGCCGGCGACGGCGGTGCTCGCCGAGCTCACGACGGCCGAGCCCGGCGTGACCATCGTGCGCGGCAGCGAGCTGCTCGGGGACATGGTCGCGGGCATGCAGCGGAGCACGTCGCCACCTCACTTCGCGGTCCTGCTCGATCGCGCCCGGGTCGCGTGCGGCCAGGTGCTCAGCTTCGTCGCCAGCTTCACGGCGACCGAGGGATGCGTGACCTCGGGCTTCACCATGCAGGTGGGCGCGCCTCCGCAGCCCTGCGAGGCGCCCGATCCTCGCCCGCGGCTTCGCTTCGACGCCTCCGCCGTCGCTGACGGAACGGCCGACGGCGGCAGCGGCGATGGCGGCGGGTTCGCCGATCCGGGCGAGATCATCCGGCTGCCCGTGGATCTCACCAACATCGCCAACGCGACCGCCACGAACGTCCGCGGCACGCTGAGCCTCGTTTCCGGCCCCGCGGGCACGCTCGTCTCGGATGCGACCACCGACTGGGCGGACCTCGCTCCGTCGGCTTCGGGCCGCTCGACCGGCGCGCCCCCCCACGTGGAGGTGACCGTTCCCGGGAACGCTCCCTGCGGAGCGGTCATTGACCTCGTGCTGGCGATCACCTACGACGGGCCGGCGGGAAGCTACGCGCTGGATGTCCCGCTGCCGCTGCTGGTGGGCCGGATCGTCGAGCCGGCCGTGTTCGCGGACGACTTCGAGACCGGTGACAACGGCTTCACGCACGGCGCGAGCTGCACGAATCCGGGCTGTGACGACTGGCAGCGCGGCGCCCCGACCACGGCGTCGGCGTGGGATCCGGCCGTCGCGCACTCGGGCGTCGCCGTGTGGGGGAACGACCTGGGCACGCTCGTCGCCCAGGGCAGCAACGGCGACTACCGCCGCAGCACGACCAACTGGTTGGAGTCGGCGCCGATCGACTGCTCGGCGCTGACCGGCACCCGGCTGTCGTACTGGCGCTGGCTGACGGTCGAGGATGGCGGGTTCGATCACGCGCGCGTCCAGGTCAACGGCGTGACGGTCTGGGAGAACCCCGCTGGCGCGAACCTCCTCGACACGGCCTGGACCTTCGTCGAGCACGACATCTCGGCTCTCGCCGACGGCAACCCGGCCGTCACCATCCGGTTCGAGCTCGAGGCCGACGATGGCCTGCAGTTCGGCGGCTGGACCCTCGACGACATGCGCGTCTTCACGCGCGAGGTCGTGTGCGGTTCGTGCCCGGCGGTCGGCCAGCCTCCCGGCGTCGGTCCGGCCCTGCGCGCCACGGGCGTCAAGAGCGACACGTCGGCGGAGTTCGACTGGTCGCTGGTCACGCCGCCCCTCAACGCGGGCGAGAGCTGGAACGTGTATCGCGGGACGGTCGCGAGCGACGTCACGACCCTCATCTCGCCGCCGGACTTCCAGGCGCAGTCGCTCGCCGACACGGCGGCTCCGGACGCGCTGTACTTCTACCTGGTCACGCGGGCGAACTGCCTGGGCAACGAGACGCCCTGAGGCGTTGGCCAGGGCCAGCGGGAGCGAGCCAGGCGGCCCGTGCCGTCGGGCTCGGGACCGGGCGCCCCTGAACGCGCGAAAGGCCGGAGCGCGAGGGGCGTCCGGCCTTCGGTCTCAGTGCTCGCCCGGCGCGGAACCGGGTGGTAGCCCTACGGGGATTCGAACCCCGGTTTGATGGCTGAGAACCATCCGTCCTAACCCCTAGACGATAGGGCCGCCGCGAGACCGCGAAAGGTAGCCACGCGACCCTCGATTGTCAACCGGGGAAGGGCTCCCGCAATTCGCCACCTTGGATCGAGCGAGCGCGGGTTGAGTCCGTTGCCGGGCTGCCGGGTGGTTCGCATTGTTGGGCGCCTCGCGGCTCCGAGCCCGCAAGTGCCGACGGCGCCGGTTCTCGTCACGCAAGAGCCACGACGCTCCGCCGACATCGAAGCCCACGACCTTGCCGCGTCGTGGCCTTCACTCGTGTCGGGACCGGGCGGAGGGGCCCGCCATGCGACGCGGAGGCAGCGGCGCGCCTCACCGCGCCTGCGCCGGCCCTCGTCCTCGCCCTGATCCTTGCGACGGGCTCGTCCTCCGGCAGGAGGTGGCGCTGGGGTGGTGACGGCCTCCGGGGGGAAGGCAGGAGCGGCGCTCCGACCATGCGGACCCCTGCCGTCACGCGGTCCCGAAAACGTCCTGGCCCACGTCACGATGGGGCCAGCGAGCGCGCAACGAGAAGGCCGGACCCGGGCCATCGGGCGCGCAACGCAACAGCCTCACCCTCCGCCAGGCGGCGGAGCGCCTGCCGGTGGCGCGGCCGGCGGTGCTGGTGGGGAGGGGGCAGGGGCTGGGGCCGGCGGCGGCGGAGGCAGGGTGACATGCAGGCCATGCTCGCGCTGGCCCCACTCGACGAGCGAGGCGGCGGAGTCGCGATCGGACTCGACGAAGACCTCCCGCCAGACGGCGTAGTAGGAATCGGCGCCGGAAGCTCGCAGGTTCACGGCAGCCTGGAGCGCCGCCGTCGCTTCGGCCATGCGACCGAGTCCGACCAGGGCCTGGGCGCGCACCCAGAGGCCCTCGGATGTCTTGGGCTCGAGCGCGAGGAGGGTGTCCACCTCCGCGAGCATCTCCGGGTAGCGCCGCTCGTTGCCGGCGATGATGGCCCGGCGGTAGTGCATGAAGAGTCGCTCGCGAAGAGTCCGCGGCGGGCCGATGTCCAGCGTGGCGCCGCCGACGCTGGGCAGGTCCGGCTCACCGCCGACGGCGGCTGTGAGCGCGGGATCGGTGACGAAGACGACCAGCTCGTAGGTGTCGGGCTCGAGCGCCTCAGGTTGCTGGAGGATCACGGACAGGCCTCCGATGTAGGGATGGGCGTCGGGCGGCTGCGGCACGACGGAGATGGCTCCCGGAATGGTCCGCTCGTCGAGCAGCTTGGCCCAGTCGCGGCGGTGCTCCCACCGAAGCTTGCCTCGGATGAGCCCCACCCGCACCCTCCGATCCAAGTCGGGAAAGGGCTCCCATCGTTCCGGCGCTTCGCGCGGATCCTGGAAGAACGGCGGCCTGTTGCGCGGGTCCCACGCAAACCAGACGCGCAGGGCAGGATCATCGCCCGGGAACCACCGATCAACGCCGACGTTCTGTACGTCCCGCTTCGATGCTGCAAACGGGTCGAGCAGCCCAGGGGCCAGGTTCGTGGTCGACCCCACGTGAGCGCTCGCCACGATGGGGATGATCGCAAGCGCAAGGAACGGGACAGGGCTGCTTCTCATTTGGCCTCTTCTCACGGTGCCACGCGGACTTGAACCTGATCGATGTCGAATGCCTGGAAGCGTGCGGGGATGTTTCTCCAGGCTGGACTCTCTTCGGGCCTGGCCCACCACAGACCGGTCGTCATCACGCTCGCCGGCCCGCAGCTTGCCGAGGCCTGCCCCGTGCAATCGCTCGGATTGGTAGCAGTCGGTTCGGGACAGCGAGCAGCAGGATCGCACTCGGCGTACAGGGTCCGGTCGAGACACCTGTAGGGAGGCTCCGGCGAGTCGGGTCCGGTCTGGCACTTCCAGCAGTAGTGCCCGACGTTGACTGCATGTCCGAACTCATGCGCGACCACCAGGCTGACGACTGAGCGGTCGTTCGTCGGATTGGGCGTGCCAGGCTGGTGATCCGTCGGGGTCTCGGTCTCGATCTGCGGGCGGTAGATGAATGTTTGCTGAGTACTGCATGACAGCGTGCGGGGATCGCACCAAGGCGTGGTGCTGCCAAGGTGGCCTGCCCCGGCCCCGCGTTTTTGGTTGATGCCTGAGTGCTGAGAGAATCCCCTGGCT
>CAZTIW010000046.1:0-33566 GCA_964613915.1 uncultured Thermoanaerobaculia bacterium | reverse complement strand
CAACGACGCGGACGGCGATGGCGTCTGCGGCGACGTGGACAACTGCCCGACCGTCGCGAACCCCTCGCAGGCCAATGCCGACGGCGACGCGCTGGGCGACGCCTGCGACGCCTGCCCGAACGACCCCGCCAACGACGTCGACGGCGACGGCGTCTGCGGCAACGTGGACAACTGCCCATCCCTTCCCAACCCGGTCCAGACCGACACGGATGGCGACGGCCGCGGCGACGCCTGCGATAACTGCCCGGCCATCCCGAACGCCGCGCAGGACGACGCCGACGGCGACGGTCTCGGCGATCCCTGCGACCCGTGCGTCTACGACCCCGACAATGACATTGATGGCGACGGCGTGTGCGGCAACGTGGACAACTGTCCGAACGACCCCAACGCGGATCAGGCGGACGACGATGGCGACGGGGTCGGCGATGGCGTCGGCAACGTGTGCGACAACTGCCCGTCCGTCTCTAACCCGGCACAGGCCGACGCCGACGGCGACAGCCTGGGAGACCCATGTGACAACTGCCCGGCGCTGGTCAACCCGTCCCAGGGCGATGGCGACGGCGATGGCGAGGGCGACGGCTGCGACGCCTGTCCGGCCGACCCGGAGAACGACGAGGACTCCGACGGGATCTGCGGCGACGCGGACAACTGCCCGACCGTCCCCAACGTGCCGCAGGCCGACCTCGACGGCGACGGCGTCGGCGACGCCTGCGATCCCTGCCCGGCAGACGTCATCAACGATGCCGACGGCGACGGCATCTGCGGGACGGCGGACAACTGCCCCGCCACGGCGAATCCCGGGCAGGCCGATGCGGACGGCGACGGCCAGGGCGACGCGTGCGACGCCTGCCCGAACGACGCGGACGACGACGCGGACGGAGACGGTGTCTGCGGCGACGTGGACAACTGTCCGTCCGTCGCGAACCCGACGCAGCTCGACGCGGACGGCGACGGCCTCGGCGACGCCTGCGACGCGTGCCCGAACGACGCTGGCAACGATCCCGACGGAGACGGCGCGTGCGACGGCACGGACAACTGCCCGACCGTCGCGAATCCTGGCCAGGCCGACGCCGACGGCGACGGCCTCGGCGACGCGTGCGACGCGTGCCCGAACGACGCAGCCAACGACGCCGACGGCGATGGCGTGTGCGGCGACGCGGACAACTGCCCGGCCGTCTCCAACGCGAGCCAGGCCGACGCCGACGGCGACGGCCTCGGCGATGCCTGCGACGCGTGCCCGAACGACGCCGGCAACGACGCGGACGCTGACGGCGTCTGCGACGACGTGGACAACTGCCCCGCGGCCGCCAACGCCAGCCAGGCCGACGCCGACGGCGACGGCCTCGGCGACGCCTGCGACCCCTGCCCGGACGACGCCGCCAATGACGCCGACGGCGATGGCGTCTGCGGCGACGTGGACAACTGCCCGGCCGTCACGAACCCTGGCCAGGCCGATGCCGACGGCGACACGCTCGGCGACGCCTGCGACGCCTGCCCGAATGACGCCGCCAACGATGCGGACGCCGACGGCGTCTGCGGCGACGCGGACAACTGCCCGGCCGTCGCGAACGCGGAACAGGTGGACTCCGATGCCGACGGCCCGGGCGACGAGTGCGACGTCTGCCCGGACGACGCGGCGAACGATGCCGACGGCGATGGCGTGTGTGCTGGTGGCCGGCATCAGTCGCCCGCGATCGGCAGCGGCGACAACTGCCCGGACATCCCCAACGCCGACCAGGCTGATGCGGACGGCGACGGCATCGGCGACGCCTGCGACTGCGGACCTCTCGGGGGCCTCGGCTCCTACATCTTGCCCGTGTCGCAGGACGGATTCCGCTGGAACGCGGAGCCCAGCGCTGCCTCCTACGCGGTCTACCGCGGGACGATCCCGAGATCGGGTGGCATGGGGTCGAGGCAAGTCGCATACGACCACGCGCTTCTCGCGACCGTGCCTTCGACGGAGTTCACGGACCTCGCCAAGCCAGGCCTCTCGGGCGACCCGTTCTACTACCTCGTCGCCCCCGTGAACGCCTGCGGGGATGCCGTGACCGATCTCGGGAGCGACTCCACCGGACGCCCGCGGCCGATCCCCTGAAGCGCTTCTCACGATTCGCAACCGTTCGCTTCGCTCGCGCATCGTTGCGCGTCGGGAGCACAGCGCGCTGAGGGTCGCTGGCGGCAGGCCGGCGGGGTCGCGACGCCCTGCCCGTCTTCCATTCACCGCTGTCGGCAAACGCGATGTCGCGTCCTGCCCCACGCCCGGGAAGGGCCTGGACGGGCCGCCCGGCCACCCTGCGCTTCTTCGCGTGGCCGTCAGACAGCTGGCACGCAACGTGCCTTGGCATCCTCCGACCCGGGTCACGCCCGCTCGAGCACGAGCCGGGCGCCTCGGGAGGAGCCGACATGAGGACAGCGACGCACCCCCGCCTCCGAGCCACTCGTCTCGCCAGCATGGCCTTCGCGATCTGCCTGGTCAGCGCCGCCAGCCCGCGGGCGGAGACCTTCCAGCCGGGCAGCTACATCATCCCCATGGGCACGACCTACCAGGACCTGGGGGTGCTGCGGGCGCACGGGCTCGTGCATCAGCTCCTCAAGAACAACGTCCCGGTTGCCTGGATCGCCAAGACCGGCAAGGTCTACGGCGCCATCGACTTCTACGCGAGCGCGACGGATCGCCAGTCGGGCGCTCCCATCACGAACCACGGCTATCGCGGCGGCCCGTTCATCGTGCGCGACGTGGACGCCCCGGCGGCGCTCCCGATCATCGTCGCGTGGCAGGCAGCGAATCCGAACTGCAAGGTGCACGTGGCGACATCCGTGTTCAACGCGAACGTGGTCCGCGACATGAACGCCGCACCCACGATCGCCGTGTTCGCGAACGGGACGGAGATCATCTCGTTCAGGTACCTGAACGCCGCGGGCATTCGTGACTCGCTCGGCCAGACCTGGCCAACCGCCACGGATCCCACGACGAACTACCCGGCGTACCCCGACGTCCTCAACCTCGCCGAGATCACCGGACCGAGCAGCACGAACCACCAGGACGGAGCCCTCTGGTCCGCCCCGGGCGTCCCGCGCTACTGCCAGCTCGTCGTGCAGCACTGGGACTCCTCGGATGCGACGGCGGGCGTGCTCGGAGAGGTCAACGCGTTCATGAACACGCCCAGCAGCGTGATCGCCGAGTGCGAGGCCGTCAAGACGCTAGAGAACGACGCGACGCACGGACGGTTCCTCACGACCGGTGGTTTCGACACGGGCGCGAGCCCGTCGAACGTCAACTACTACAACTCGGACGCTCCCGCCGCGCAGTCCGAGGGCGCGTACCGCTACAACGGCGGCGATGCGCGCTCGTACCAGCTCAAGTCCGGCTCCACGTTCTACGCGACGAACATCATCCACGCCAGCAAGAACACGTCCCCGATGACCCAGGATGTCGCCTGGATGAGCGGCCACCGCCAGAACAACCCGTCGCGCGGCCGCGCGTCGTACCTCTCGGGCCACGAGTACACGACGACCCTCCCTCTCTCCTCGAATCCGGACACCGTCGGAACGCAGTACTTCCTGAACGCCCTGCTGATCGCTCCCTGCACGGCCGTCGAAGGACAGCCCAGCATCTCGCTCAGCAAGTCGGCGCCCGCCTACCAGGTCGGAGCGCCCATCACGTACACCATCACGTACCGCAACGACGGCCCTGGCTCGGCGCGCAGCGCCGCGCTGACCGACACCGTGCCCGCCGACTTCACGTTCACGAGCGCGTGCTGTGGTGGAACGTTCTCGAGCGGCACGGTGACGTGGAACCTCGGGACCCTCGCCACCGGCGCGTCGGGCACCGTCACCTTCTCGGGCACGCTGAACGTCGCTCCCCGGACCTACCTGAACACCGCGCGCATGACCTGGACCGTCGGCCTGAACCAGCAGTCCGCAAGCTCCAACACGACCTCGACGTTCCGCGACGCGGATGCCGACGGCGACGGCGTCGGAGACACGCGCGACAACTGCCCGAACGCCGCGAACGCGTCCCAGACCGACACCGACGGCGACGGGCTGGGCGACGCCTGTGACAACTGCCCCGCCATCGCGAACCCCGGGCAGGCCGACGGCGACGCGGATGGCGTGGGCGATCCCTGCGACAACTGCCCCAGCGTGGCGAACGCCTCGCAGGCTGACACGGATGGCGATGGCAAGGGCAACGCCTGCGACAACTGCCCGAACGTCGCGAACGCCTCGCAGACCGACACCGACGGCGACGGCCGCGGAGACGCCTGCGACAACTGCCCGAGCGTCGCGAACGCCTCGCAGACCGACACCGACAGCGATGGCCTCGGCGACGCCTGTGACAACTGCCCGTCCGTCGCCAACGCCTCGCAGGCCGACACCGATGGTGACGGCAGGGGCGATGCCTGCGACAACTGCCCCGCCGTCGCCAACGCCTCGCAGTCCGACGCCGACGGCGACGGCCTCGGCGACGCCTGCGATGCCTGCCCGAACGACGCCGCCAACGACGCCGACGGCGACGGTCTCTGCGCCGACGTGGACAACTGCCCGACCGTCGCGAACCCAGGCCAGGAGGACGCGGATGGTGATGGGCGGGGAGATGTTTGCGACGACTGTCCCAACGGCGGCGTGACGGATCCCGATAGCGATGGCGTCTGTGGCGCCGCCGACAACTGCCCGCGCGTGCCGAATCCGAACCAGGAGAACGCGGACGGCGACGCTCGCGGCGACGCCTGCGATCCATGCCCCTTCGACGCGGACGACGACGCGGATGGCGATGGCCACTGCGCGGACGTGGACAACTGCCCGCTCGTCGCGAATGCGAGCCAGTCGGACGCCGACGCCGATGGCCTCGGCGACGTCTGTGACGCGTGCCCGAACGACCCGGCCAACGACGCCGACGGCGATGGCGTCTGCGGCAACGCGGACAACTGCCCCTCGGTCGCCAACGCGGCACAGACGGACTCGGACGGTGACGGCCTCGGCGACGCGTGCGACGCGTGCCCGACCGACACCGCCAACGATGCCGACGGCGATGGCGTCTGCGGCGACGTGGACAACTGCCCCTCGGTCGCCAACCCGTCACAGGCCGACACGGATGGCGACGGCATCGGCAGCGCGTGCGATCCCTGTCCGGCTGACGCCGCCAACGACGGCGACGGCGACGGCGTCTGCGGGAACGTGGACAACTGCGAGTTCGTTCCCAACCCCGGCCAGGCCGATGCCGATGGCGATGGCGTCGGCGACGCCTGCGATGCCTGCCCCGACAATGCGACCGACGACTCGGACGGCGACGGCGTCTGCGACGGCGCCGACAACTGCCCGCTCGCCAGCAACGCGTCGCAGACGGACTCCGACGGCGACGGCGTCGGCGACGCGTGCGACCCGTGCCCGCTCGACGCGGCCAACGACGCGGACGGCGACGGGGCGTGCGGCGACGGCGACAACTGCCCGGACCTCAGCAACCCGGGTCAGGAAGACGCCGACGGCGATGGCCTCGGCGACGCCTGCGACACGTGCCCGGACGATCCGGACGACGACGCCGACGGCGATGGCTTTTGCAACGGCGCACGGCATCAGCAGCCCGCGATCGGCGCGGGCGACAACTGTCCCGACGTCCCGAACGCGGATCAGGCCGACTCGGACGGTGATGGCATCGGCGACGCCTGCGACTGCGCGCGGCTCGGCGGCCTCGGCGGCAACCTGATTCCAGCGCCGTTCGGCGGATTCGAGTGGGCCACGGTCGGAGACGCGGCGGCGTACGCCGTGTATCGAGGCACGATTCCCCGCGACGGCGGCATGAGCTCCCGCCTCGACGCCTACGATCACGAGTGGCTGACCGCCGTGCCCGGGCCGGCCTTCACCGACGCCGAGAAGCCAGGGCCAGCGCGTCACGCGTTCTACTACCTGGTCGCTCCGGTCAATGCGTGCAGCGACGACGTGACGGACCTCGGCACGAACTCGCTCGGCCAACCCATCCCGGTGCCGCCGCGCTGACCGCACCCTCGACGTGACGCGCTCGCGGCGGCTACTGCATCCCCTGGTCGGGAACGATCACGCTGGGGTCGAGGCCGATCTGGCGGTAGGCCTCGTCCCACATCCGGTCCGGCGCGGTCTCGAAGAGGAAGCTCGCCGTGACCGGCGCGAGCATCCACGAACCCTCGAGGACTTCGGTCTCGATCTGGCCGGCGCCCCAGCCCGCGTGGCCGAGATAGAGCCGGAAGCGGCGAGGTGGCCGCGCCGCGAGCGTGCGCAGCAACTCGACCGAGGCCGACAGGAACAGGCCCGGCAGGACCTCGACGGCGCCATCAATCTCCTGACGCGCGCGGCCGCCGAACAGGACCCAGCCCGATTCAGGCCGGACCGGTCCGCCCATGTAGACGGGATCGTCGTCACGGCCCATCCACGGGATGCTCAGATCATCGAGGACCTCCGCCACGGTGGCCTCGAGCGGCCGATTCACGACGAAGCCCATGGACCCCCCGTCCTCGTAGGCCGTCATGAGCACGACCGCGCGACGGAAATTCGGGTCCAGGAGCCCCGGCATGGCCAGGAGGAGCCCCGGAGCTATCTGATCGTCTTCGCCCTTCACCTGACCATCGTAACCGACCGGCCGGGCTCCGGGGTGCAAGCCTTCAGCCCCTCGCCTTGACGCAGCGCGATCCACGGGGCATTTTTTCGTGCGCGCCACTCCGATTCCCCCGCGCCCCCGCAGAGGTGACCGATGCTTGCCCGCTTCGCCGTGACGGCTCTGGTCGTCGTCGCTCTCGTTCCGCCGCCTGTCTCCGCCGAGCTGCCCTCCGCGCTGCGCAAGAAGATTGCATCCAGCGCCGCGCTCGTGAACGACTTCATGTCCGCGCGCGACTCCGAGATCCCGCAGGACCTGCTGCGCGACGCCGCCTGCGTGGTCGTCATGCCCGACATGACCAAGGGCGCTCTGGGCGTCGGAGGCCGGTACGGCAAGGGCCTGGCGTCGTGCCGGACAGCGGATGGCACCTGGGGGGCGCCCGCCTTCCTCGAGGTGGGCGGCGCCTCGATTGGCTTTCAGATCGGCGGCGAGCGCGTGGACCTGCTGCTCATCCTCCGCGGCAAGGATGGGGCCAAGTGGCTCTTCCGCGACAAGGTGACGCTCGGGGCCGACGCCTCGGTCGCCGCCGGCCCGTACGGTCGCACCGCTGGCGCCGCGACGGACGCGGCGCTGCGCGCGGCCATCCTGTCGTATTCGCGGAGCGCCGGCGTGTTCGCTGGAGTCGCGCTCGACGGCGCCGTGTTGAAGCAGGACCGCAGCGACAACCGGAAGCTGTATGGAAAGCGCATGACCTCGCGCGAGATTCTCATGCCCGCCGACCCCGCGGACGCGCCGACGCCGCCGCCCGACGTCGCGCCCTTCCTCGAGGCGCTCGAGCGCCACGCCAGCGCAGGGGGCGAGGCGCCGTGACCGATGCCCCCGCGCGCGGGGACGGCACGGACCAACGACCGCTGCGGACGGCGCTGTTCGTGGACTTCGACAACGTCTACCTCACGCTCCATGCCGCCGACGCGCGCAGCGCCGAGGCCTTCGCGACGGAGCCCGCCGCGTGGGTCCGATGGCTCGAGGCCGGCATGCCGGACATGGCCGGGCCGGGCCCGGCACGCCGCGTGCTCATGCGTCGCTGCTACCTGAATCCGTCGTCCTTCCGCCGGTATCGAGGCGACTTCACGCGTGCCGGCTTCCGCGTTGCGGACTGCCCGTCCCTGACGCGCGCGGGCAAGAGCTCGACCGACATCCACATGGTCGTGGACATCCTCGATGCGCTCGAGCACGCGACGCCGTTCGACGAGTTCATCTTCTTCTCGAGCGACGCGGACTTCACGCCCGTCCTGCAACGGCTGCGCGAGCATGACCGCAGGACGGCCATCCTCGCCGTCGGGCCGGCCGCCGCGGCGTACAAGGCCTCGACCGATGTCGTGATCGCGGAGTCGGCCTTCGTCGAACATGCGCTGGGTCTGCCGCCCGGAGCCGTGATCGCCGCGCACGAGCCCCCTTCGCGGGAAGCCACGGGTCCCGCGGAGATCGCGCTGATGCAGCGGATTGCCCAGGCGCTCCGGGAGGAGTGCATCCACCACGGCCCCCTCCCGGCGACCGAACTGCCGGCGATCTACAAGCGCTTCCAGGAATTCGCGCGCTCGAACTGGCTCGGCTTCTACTCCCTCCGGGCGCTGACCGACGCGGTCGTCGCGCTCGAGCCCGCGATCGAGGTGGTTGACGGGGATCCGTGGCGGCTCGAGTGGCGACCGCTCGGCGTGGACGTGGTGCAGATGGCCCCTCGTCGCGCCGAGGATCAGGCCTCCCAGCGATTCCTGAGGCGTGCCTGCGAACTCACCGGCGCGCCGGCTCTGGCCGCAGCCGAGCACGCCGCCGCGTTCGAGGCGCTCGCGGCTGCGCTCAGCTCCGGACCCGAGGGCGACGCGGTCGCGGTCGCGCACGCCGCCGAGAGCGTGCTGTCCGGCGAGACCTCGGTCATGCGCGGAGCGCTCCAGCTCATCCTGCAGACGCTCGCGAGCGCGGGCCATCCCATCCCGGCCATGGCCGGGACGAGCGCCGCGGCGCTCGCCGACCGCTACAAGGACGCCATCGCCGCGGCCCTCGAGAATGCGGGCGCGCCGGCGGACGAGGCCGAGATCGAGATCCTCGATCGCTGGGTGTGCCAGCCCGTGCGTCAGGTCACGTCGCGCTGTTGAGGCGTCGGAGCCGCGCGTGATCTCAGGGCTGCGCGGCCGTGGCGACCGGCGCCTCGGCCGGCTGGCGAGTGGCGGCAACCTGATTCCAGTTCTCCGGCATGAGGAACACCTCGAGCGACGTGCTCGGGTCGAGCCAGCGCCGGATCGCCGTGCGCAGCGTCTTCGAGGTCAGCCGCTGGATGCGGTTCTCCTGCTCCAGGATCAGGCGCGGGTCCTCCCCGCGCTGGAAGGATCGGACCAGCGAGCCGAGCCAGTACCCGTTCTCCATGCGCGCCCGCGCGAGCGAGCTGGATCGCATCTCGCGCAGCTTGCTGGTGTCCGCCTCGGACGGGGTCGTCATGCGCAGGAAGCGGATCGTGTCGCGAAGCACCTGCACCATGCTCTCCCGCGGCCCCGGCGCGCTGGTCCACGACACGACGACCCGCGAGAACTCGGGCGACGGGTTCAGCGTCGAGTAGCTGACGCCGACGCCATAGGTCTCGCCCAGCTCCTCGCGCAGCCTCTCGCGCAGCTTGATCTGCAGCAGGTCCGTCGCGGCGTCCAGGTCGAACTCCGCCTGGGGATCGAGCCCCGTGTCCACGGGCCACGTGAAGAAGGTGCGGCTCTGATCCTCGATGCCCTTGCTGACGCGCCGGCTGGACTTGCCGGGCGGGAACTTCAGGCCAAGGTCCATCCACGACCCGCGCACCACCTTGCGGGGCGCCGCTGACGTCGTCGGCAGGCTTCCGAGCCACTTCTCGATGAGCGGAAGATGCGTCGCGACATCCACGTTGCCGACGAGAACGAACGTCCACTCGGAAGCGTCGCTGAACATCTCTCGATAGGCCGCCTCGATCGCCTCGCGCCTGAGCGACTGGACGCCCTCGATCGTGTCGGGCCGGAACATCCAGTGCCCGCGGTAGAGCGCCTCCTGCACGGCGCGACCGAACACGCCCCCCGGGCTGTTGAGCTGGTTCTTGAGAGACTGCGTTTCGGCTTCCACCATGCGGCGGAACGCGTCCTCGCGGAACGCCGGGCGCATGAAGTAGAGATGGACCAGCTGCAACATGGTCTCGACATCCTGCGGGCGAGCCGATCCGCCGAACGTGCGCGAGAACAGCGAAACGCCGGGTCCGGCGCTCGCGATCACGCCCTCGGCCTGGAGGAACTTGCCGAGCTGCGTGGCCGTGAACTCGCCGAGGCCGCTATCGCCCGCGAGCGTGTCGGCGCGAATGGCCGCGTCGAGGCGGCCGGGTCCGAGCGCGGCGGCGCCGTCCATGGCGAAGCCGCGCATGAGCACCTGATCCGCGCGGAAGTCGGTGGGCTTGATGACCACGCGCAGTCCGTTCGAGAGCACGTACTCCGTGGCTCCCACGGCGTCGTGCGCGCGCTTGCCCGTCACCGGCCCGGGCTCCGGCTCGAAGTCCACGAGCTTCATGCCCGCGAGGTCGTCCACGTAGGCCTCGACCGCGAAGCCGCCCGCCGGCGCGAGCGCTGCCTCGAGCTGCTCGCGGGACGGCACGGCGCCTGGCTTGGCCGGCGCCTGCGCGAGCACGACGCGGCTGGCCGTGTCCGTGAGCTGACGGATGGCGCCGTTCACGTCGGCGAGCGTGATGCCGGGCAGGAGGGCCTTCGCAATCTCGAAATCGTACTGGTCGCTCGTGAGCACCTCATCGTCCAGGAAGGCCTGCACCATGCTGCCGACGCGCTCGTCCGAGCGACGCTGGGAGGACTCGCGAAAGCGCGTCTCGGCGCCGGCCAGCGCGCTCGTCTTGACGCGATCGAGCTCGGCCTCGACGAAGCCGTGCTCGCGCGCGCGCGCGAGCTCCTCCATCAGCGCGCTCGCGGCGACCGGGAGCTGGCCATCCTTCGCGCGCGCGAACAGCGAGAAGGTCATCAGGGTCTGCACGCGGTTGCCCACGCCCGCGAACGCTCCGAGGAAGGGCGGATCGCTCTTCTGGGCGCGCTCGGCAAGGCGGGCGGACAGGAGGCCCGCGGCGATCTGGCGCACCGCGTCCCGGCGCGCGTCCCCGACGGTCCGCGTGGGCTCGGCGTCGTGCTTCCAGATGATCTGCACGGCGGAGGAGGTCAGCTCGGCGTCGGACTCGACGCTGATGAGCGTCTCGTCGTGCGACGGAACCGGCCACTCGGGGATCACCGTCGGTTGCTCGGGCGCCGGCAGGGCGCCGAAGACCTCGCGCACGCGGGTCTCCATCGCCTTCTCGTCCAGGTCGCCGACGACGATGATGGCCATCGTGTCCGGCCGGTACCAGCGCGCGTGAAAGCCCCGCACGGTCTCGTGCGTGGCGCCGGTGATGACGCTCTCGAGACCGATCGGCAGGCGGTCGGCGTAGCGCGAGCCCTGAAACAGGAGCTGATCCTGCTTGTCCCGGATGCGCCGGCCCGCTCCCTTGCCGCGGCGCAGCTCGTCCAGCACCACGCCGCGCTCCTTGTCGATCTCGACGCCCGCGAGCGTGGCGCGCATCGTCCAGTCCGCCATCACCATCAGGCCCTTGTCCAGCGCACCGGGCTTGTCGGTCGGAATCTGGAGCATGTAGACCGTCTCGTCGTAGCTCGTGTACGCGTTGGTATCGGCGCCGAATCGCATGCCGATCGACTCGAGCCAGGGGATGAGCTCGCCCGCCTTGAAGTTCTCCGAGCCGTTGAAGTTCATGTGCTCGATGAAGTGCGCGAGCCCGCGCTCGGCCTCCGACTCCTGGACGGAACCGACCTTGATGGCGAGCCGGAGCTCGACCCGGTGTTCGGGCTTCTCGTTGCGCCGGATGAAGTACCGCATGCCATTCGCCAGCGTCCCCTGCACGACCGCCGGGTCGGCGGGCGGGACGGCGTCGGGCGCGATGTCCACCGAGGCGAACGTCGCGGGGGCGAAAGCTGCGACGAGGGCGAACGCGAGCAGGATGGAGCGACGCACGATGCCTCCAGGGGAAAGCGCTTGGGCGATGATCGGGAGCATGCCACCGCTCCCCGTGACCCGCACGCGGTCGGCGCCTCAGGCCAGGCGAGACGCGATGCCCCCGGCGAGCCGCACGGCGGCGGCCGGGCCGGCGGCCGCGAGGAACAGGCGCGGCTCCGTGAGCTCGATCTCCATGAGTCGCGGGTTCCCGTCGGAGCCGGCGACGACATCCACGCGCGCGTAGAGCAGGTGTTCCGCGCCCGCGGCGCGTCGCGCCGCGTCGCCCAGGGCCAGCTCGGCCGGCGTCGGCTCGGTCAGCGTTCGAAACGGCGTCGCCGCGTCGTCGAACACCGAGCGCTTGGCGACGGCATGCGAGAACGCGCCGTCGAGGTACACGAGCGCCCGCTCGCCGGCGCCCATCACGGCGGGCAGGAACGGCTGGATGAGCGCGTCGCGCGTGGCCAGGAGGCGCCGCGCGCGCGCAGCGCCGTGCGAGACCTCGCCGGCGCGCACGCGGAACGTCCGCCACCCGCCCGCCGAGACGAGCGGCTTGACGACGGCATCGAGCCAGCCTCTCTCTCGCAGGAAGGCGTCCAGGTCGCGCACCGTCCCCGCTCGCGCGACCTCGGTCGGGACGACGCTCACGCCGGCGGCGGCAAGGTCCGCGAGATAGGACTTCTCCGAGTTGGCGACGAGCGTGGCGAGCGGGTTGTGAAGGCTCGTGACGGCCGCCGCGTGCCGCGCCCAGTCGAGGAAGCGGTCGCGCTGCCGCGAGTAGTTCCACGGCGAGCGCACGACGACCATGCGGGCGACCGACCAGTCAAAGCGGGGCCCATCCCAGGGAACCGCCTGCCACGAAAGGCCGAGACGCGAGCAGGCCTCCCCCAGCGGGGCTTCGTCGGCGTCCAGATCCGGGCCGCCGCTCCACGTCACGAAGACGACGTCGCGCTGCACGCGTCCCGCTAGCCCGTGTTAGCTGCGCGTGAAGCGGCGATGCGCGCCGCCCTTGGCCGCCGCGGCCGTCGCCTTCTCGCCGCGCGACTCCTTCCACGCCTCGTAGTCGGCGTAGTTGCCCTCGAGGAAGTCCACCTTCCCCTCGCCCTCGAAGATGAGCATGTGCGTGCAGATGCGATCGAGGAAGTACCGGTCGTGCGAGACCACGACGCAACAACCCGGGAAGCGCTGGATGGCCTCCTCGAGCACGCGCAGCGTCATGAGGTCCAGGTCGTTCGTCGGCTCGTCGAACAGCACGACGTTGCCGCCACGCCGGATCATCTTGGCGAGCTGCACCCGGTTGCGCTGCCCTCCGGAGAGCGTGCCGACCGGTTGCTCCTGGTCCGCGCCCTTGAAGTTGAACTTGCCCACGTAGGCGCGCGACTTCACGCGGATCTTGCCGAGCATGATCTCGTCCGTGCCGTCGGTGATCTCGACGAAGACGGTCTTCTTGGGATCGAGCCCCTCGCGCTCCTGGTCCACGTGGCACAGGTCCACGGTCTCGCCGATGGCGACCTCGCCCGCATCCGGCTTCTCCTGGCCCGTGAGCAGGCGCAGGAAGGTCGTCTTGCCGGCGCCGTTGGGACCGATGACGCCCATGATGCCGCCCGGCGGGAGCTGGAACGACAGGTCCTCGATGAGCTTGCGCTCGCCGTAGCCCTTCGTGACGCCGCGGAACTCGAGCACCTTGTCGCCCAGGCGCTTGCCGGCGGGGATGACGAGATCCACCGAGCCCTCGGCGAGCTGCTGGTCCTTGGCCTGGAGCTCGGCGAACTGCTTGAGCCGCGCCTTGTTGACCTGAGAGCGCCCCTTGCGCCCCTGCCGGACCCACTCGAGCTCGCGCTCGAGGACCTTGGACCTGTCCTGCTGCTGGCGCTCCTCCGCCGCGATGCGCGCGGACTTCTGCTCGAGGTAGAGCGAGTAGTTCCCCTCGTACGGCGTGCCCTCGCCCCGATCCACTTCGAGCATCCACTTCGCGACGTTGTCGAGGAAGTAACGGTCGTGCGTGACGAGGATGACGGTGCCCGCGTAGTCCTGCAGGTGCTTCTCGAGCCACGCGACCGTGTCGGCGTCGAGGTGGTTCGTGGGCTCGTCCAGGAGCAGGAAGTCGGGCTGCTCCAGCAGCAGGCGGCACAAGGCCACGCGGCGCTTCTCGCCGCCGGACAATCGGTCCACGGTCGCGTCGGGCGGCGGACAGCCGAGGGCGTGCATGGCCTGCTCGAGACGCGAGTCGATGGTCCACCCGTCCACGCGCTCGATCTCGTCGCCTACCTCCGAGAACCGATCCATGACCTTCTGCATCTGATCGTCGTCGAGCGCCTCGCCGAGCTTCGCGCCGAGCTCGTCGTGCTCCTTGAGAAGAGCGTGCACGTGCGCGACGGCCGGCTCGACGTTCTCGCGGACCGTCGCGCCCGCGTCGAGCACGGGCTCCTGGGGCAGGAAGCCGATCGTCAGGCCCTTCTGCGGGAGCACCTGCCCGGACGACGGCTCCTCCTTCAGCGCGAGGATCCGGAGCAAGGTGGACTTGCCGGATCCGTTGCCGCCGATGATCCCGATCTTGGCTCCCTTGTAGAAGCCGAGCGTGATGCCCTTGAGGACCTCGCGGCTGTTGTAGGTCTTGCTGACGCGAACGAGCGAGTAGCAGATTTCGGTGCTCATGGGGCCGTGGTCCCGCGCGCCAGCCGGACCGGAATGGGGCCGCGCGGATCGCGGCGCCGGGGGCGCGGGAAGGGCCGGATTGTAGCCGGTTCCCGCCGCCCCGGCGAGGCGCGGCGGCCGGGCCCGGTTGCCGCCCCGGACCGCGTGTCCGACATTCGGCAGGTGAGAGCCCTCCTCGCCCTCGTCCTGATCCTGGCGCTTCCGCAGGCCACCACCTGCCGGGCCGATCCGCGCTGGTGGTGGCACGACCTGCGGCTGACGGCAACCCCGACCGACTCGATCGAACCCCACCTGATCACGCCCGGCTACTCGACGGGCGGGGCCGGCGGCCAGGCCCTGTTCATCACCTGGGCCGAGCGCGACGAGACGGGAGACGACCACGAGATCTACCTGACGGCGAGCTTCGACGGCGGCTGCACGTTCTGCGAGGCCACGCGCCTGACGGACGACGACAGCGATGATCGCAATCCGCGCGTCGCGGTGCTGGCGCTGCCGACGGGTGTCTGGTCGGTCCAGGTGATCTTCGAGAGTCGCGGCACCGGCGAGGCCGTGATCGCCTGGGACTCGACCCGGCTCAGCTTCCGCGTTCCGTTCGACCAGCTCTGCGCGCAGCTCACGGCGCTCGGACCGCAGGTCGTGGCCGCGGACCAGTACGTCCGCTTCGGCGGGATCGACGCCGGCGCGTCGTGGCCCGACATCTCGGCGGTCGGCACGCAACTCTGGGGACACTTCCACGCCACCTGGGCCGAGGACACGATCGCCGGCCCGGCCATCCGGTACGCGCATGACCTCACGGCGCGCGGCGGCCCGGGCTGGCGAGTCGATCCGGTGAAGACGCTGGCGCCGCAATCCCCGCTCGACTGGTGGGCGGGCGTGCCGCGCATCGCGGCCGACCTCGCGACGGATCCCGACCCCCTGACCGGCAACACCACCATGGATCGCTCGGCCGTCAACATCGTGCACGTGCGTCATCGCGAGATGGGCCCGACCGATCGCGTCGAGCTCGTCGCGCTGCGCAGCACGGACTCGGGCGCCACGTTCTCGGCCAGCGGCGCGCGCGCCGACGGCCCGGCGCAGCCCGTCGGCGACGCGACGCTGCTCGTCGGACGGACGATCCAGCGACCGGCGCTCGACGCGGCCTTCTCGACCTTTTCGACGAGCGAGCCCGCGTGGGTCGCGACGGCCTGGGATCCCCCCACGCCCGACGGCGCGGCGCACGACGTGCTGGCCGACGCGAGATTCCTGGAAACGCCGGCAGGTCCCAGCCCCGACTGGCTGTCGCCGGGCGACGCGATCCTGGCGCCGGCCTTGCCGCCCTCGCCGCTGGCCGAGCCGAGCGTCGCGCTCGTGAACCAGTTCGGCGATGCGCCGCGCCCGGCGTGGTTCGCCTGGACGGCGGATCGCGCCGGGACGCCGGACATCGCTTCGCGGGCCGGACATCTCGACGCGCTGGCCAGCCCCTGGCTGGACCTCTCGCGCTACCCGATCCCGCCCGTGCGTCCGTTCGATTCCGCCGCCTCGGCGGACGTGCTGCTGACGCACTGCGCGTTCGACGACGCGACCCGCACGTTCCCGTCCTCGCGCGCCGCGGGTCAGGCGAGCCAGGTCGCGCTGGACGCCAACGAGTTCGGCACGTTCGCGGTCTGGACGGACACCCGCGATGGCAATCCCGAGGTCTACTTCAAGCGCACGGACACCTTCGTGTCCGCGCGTCAGCCGGGCCTCGCCGCCGGATGCGGACCGCTCGGAGACGCCTTCATTGACGTGACGTTCGACAGCCTGCCCTCCTGCCCCCAGCCGATGGCCGGGGAGCGCATGGCCCGCTACTTCATCTTCTGGCGAACCGATCCCGCCGCCGGCTACGACAACGCGGCCAGCCCCGTGATCGTCCCGCACGACAGCGCGACGCCGACCGTCACGCGACGCATCACGGGCCTGCTGCCGGGCACGGCCTACCGCGTGATCGTCGTGCCGGAGGACGAGGCGCGGAACGTCGCGCCCCCGGCGTTCGATCCGGCTGTCGCGCCCTCGCCGGCGCCGTTCAACGAGGTCAGCGCGACCACGCCCTCGCCCTGCGTCGCCGCCGAGATCTGCCTGTGGCGATCGGACGTGACGTCCCTCTCGCCGCACGCGCCGGCCCGCGGCGCCGTCTATCTGGTGCCGCCGTCGGCCGAGGACATCCACCTGCAGGGCGCCGCCTACCAGTGCCCCCTCGCCGATGGCGATCGCGAGCGCGACGCCGGCGCCCTGACGAACCGCGTCCCGCTCGTCCTCTACCAGATCAACCGGCCCGTCAGCACGCTGCGACTGGCCAAGGACGGCGCGACGATCCGCTTCCGATTCTGAGCGGCGCCGGCGCCGCGACTCATGCGCGTTCGACGGTCACCTGGCGATCCACGACGACCAGCCGGAGGCGTCCGTCGCGAAGCGCGAGCAGGTCCTCGCCGACGACCTCGCGGCGCCAGTCCTCCAGGACGGTCGCCTGCGCCTCCTCTCCGAGTTCAGCGACGAGTTCGAGCTGCTCGCGCGTGGCGAGTTGCGTCGCGGCCACCCCGCGCTCGCGAGCGCGCAGCCTGACCAGGCACTGCATCAGGTCGGCCAGCGTCTCCGCCTCGGGCGAGATCCGCCGGGCGCGCGGCTCCGGCGCCTGATCGGGCTCGGCCGCGATGCCCGCGATCACCTCGAGCAGCTGATCGGCTTGATCGTCGAGGAACCGCGCCGAGAGCCCGCGCACGCGCGAGAGATCCTCGCGCGACGACGGCCGGCGGCGCGCGATCTCGACCAGCGCCTCGTCCGCGAGCACCCAGCGCCGCGGGATGTTCCTCGCGCGGGCACGATCCTCGCGCCACGCCGCGAGCGCGCGCACGGCGAGCCGCGCCGGCCCTCGCGCGGCGCCGGCCCCGCGCACCGTGCGCCACGCCGCATCCGGGTCTACCGTGAACTGGGAAGGATCGGCCAGCGCCTTCATCTCCGGCGCGAGCCAGTCCTCGCGCCCCTGCTCCTTCAGCCGCGCGAGGAGCGCTGGATAGGCGGCGGCGAGATGCACGACGTCGTCGGCGGCGTAGCGAACCTGATCCTGGGCTAGCGGACGTCGCGCCCAGTCGGTCAGCGTGCCAGCCTTCTCGAGGCGCACGTCGAGCAGTTGCTCGACGAGGCGCGCGTAGCCCACCTGATGTCCCAGCCCGAGAACGCCCGCGGCGACCTGCGTGTCGAAGATGGGCGCCGGCACCGCCTCCCAGAGGTCGTGGAAGATCTCCAGATCCTGCCGAGCGGCGTGGAACACCTTGACGATGCCCGAGAGCATGAGCAGGTCTCGCAGCGGCGTCAGGTCGCGAAGCGCCAGCGGATCGATGAGCACGACCTCGTCCGCCGAGGCCACCTGGACGAGGCAGAGCTGAGCGAAGAACGTTCGCTCGCGGTGGAACTCCGTGTCCACGGCCAGGAACGGCGCTTCGGCGAGTCGAACGCACGCGCGCTCGAGCGCGCGCAGGTCAGCGATGGGGGCGGGCGGCGCCGTGGGCATCGAGCACGAGGCTATCGCACGGCCGCGGGTTGCCCGTGGCAAATGCGTCCGGGCCAGAACCGGGCGCCGCCCGGCGGGTGCCAACACGGCCACCCGGCTGCCAGCTGATCGCATCCCGGTCAATTCTTGCCGCAGACCGCGTCACTCGGCGAGGCCCGCCAGGGACCTGCCGCTGCCCCCAGAGTGCCCAGCGGGGCCGTTTCGAGGCCTGCTGGCGGCTACCTGTGGCCCCGCGGACCGGTCCACGCCGGGTCGGCACGGCGCTTGCTTCTGCACGGGTATCGGCCGGATGACCGGCAGGAGGCAACCATGGCATTTCGAACGAAAATCCCCCTCGTGGGCGAGCGCGGCCGGACATTCGGCGGCGAGTTCGAGGTCGTGGCCCGGGAACGGGGCAGCGTCCTGATCCGCTGGACCGACGATGGCTCCACGGCGCAGTTCGAGGCCGCCGTGTTCCAGCTCGTGCTCGAGTCCTACGTCCGCGCCGCCATCGGCGAGGACGAGTCCGACGACGCCGGCGCCTCCAGCGCCGTCATGGCGTCGGCGCTCTTCGGAACGCTGCGCGAGGAAGCCGAGGAGCACCACTGCCCGAACTGTCGCGCCTCGTTCGACGCGACCCTGTCCTGCGGCACGTGCGGGAGCCTCGAGTGCCCCATCTGCGAGCTGTGCGATTGCATGCTCGTGCTCGCGTCGGACTCGTCCGGTCGCGTCGCCGGCGCCATGTGATCCGGACGCGTCGCGTCAGGGATCCAGCAGCGCGCTGAACCGCGCGAGAGCGTCCGCGACGGCCCCGTCCTCGGCGTTCGCGACCTCGATGGCGTCCGGGCGTCTTCGAGCGAGGACGCTCTCTCCCACGGCGAACCGGTGTCCCGCCGCGTCGAACATGCGAGCGTCGTTCATCTCGTCGCCGAGCACGCCGATGCGACCGGGCATGACGCCGAGCGCCTCCGCCACGTCCCGCACCGCGCGGCCCTTGCCGCCCTCGACCACGACCTCGAGCAGGGCGCCGCGGCCGCGGGGACTGCGAACCGTGTGGATGTCCACGGCATGACCCGCGAAGGCGCGACCCGCGGCATCCTCGAGAGCCTCCGCCGTCGCGCGCTCCTCCACGTGCAGCGCCACGTGCACGAGAGGTCGCGCGAGCGCCGTCGCGCGATCGGTCTCCACCTGCGTGGCCTCATCCCAGAACGTGCGTGCCGCGAAGGCGCGGCCTTGCCGGAAGACGTAGCACTCCGGCTCTCGCTCGCCGCGCGCGGCCGGCGCTGGCACGGCGAGAAGCGCGATGATCCCGGGGGCGCGCACGGCCTCGAGCTCGAGCGCGCCCTCCCACGGAAGCCCGTGCACGGCGACCGGCTCGCCGTGAGCCTCGTCCACGAGGACCGCGCCGTTCGAGAGCGACGCGAAGCGAATGAGGCCGGCGAGCCGCGGGCTGATCTCGCGGTAGCTTGGCAGGCGCCGGCCCGTCGCCACGCAGAGCGTGATGCCGCGGGCCTCGGCCGCGCGCATCGCGCGCAAGTTCGCCTCGGGGACGTCCGCGCTGGCGTCGAGCAGCGTGCCGTCGAGATCCGTGACGAAGAGCGCCGGACGGCTCACCGGCCGGCCGGGCGCCGCGAGTACTCGATGGTCATGATCTCGTGCTCGCCGGAGGGCGTCGGCATGAACGAGCGGAACACCTGCCGGTCGTCAGCGATGGACTCCGTGACCTGGCGCATGACGAGCGCCTGACCGCCGGGCATCGTCGTGCGTGCCTGCATCGTCATCGCGCGGCGGCCCGCGTCCCACTCGCCCTCGAGCTCGTGAAGGCACGGGCTCGCCGAGTCCGCCCAGAATCCGACGTAGCGTCGGCGGACGGGATCCCATCCGACCAGGCCGTGGCCCGCGAACCCCGTCTCGTTGCTGAAGTCCGAGACCAGCCAGCGACCGCCAGCGACGAGGCGAGCATGCATCTCCCCCGCCGTCACGCTCTCCGGCTGGCCCGGCAACCGTATGACCACGCGGGCGTCCCAGGCGCCAACGTCCTTCTCGAGAACGCGGTGCTCCGGCGTCAGTTCCTGTGGCGGGGGGAGCGCATCGGGCATGGAGCCTCCGTGGGTCGTCGTCGATCATGTCGCAGGCGCGACTCGGCTACCATCGACGCCGTGGTTCCTCGCCGCACGCCCATCCGCCGCATCGCTCCGGCGACGCTCGCCTCGCCCTGGCGCGGCGCGCGCGTTGACGACGACGCGTTCATTCTCGAGACTCCCGTCGGCCCGCCCGCCCCCGAGCACGCGTCGGCGCGATTCGAGCTCGCGGGCGCCCGCGACAGGCTGGCCCTCGGACCGGGCGCGCGCGCGGGCATCCTCACGGCCGGCGGGCTCTGCCCTGGCGTCAACGATGTCGTGCGCGGGCTGGTGATGACTCTCTGGCACGGCTACGGCGTGCGCGCGATCGTCGGCATCCGGCACGGCTATGCCGGCCTCGCCCGGGCCTCCGGACCCGACACCATGGAACTCGTCCCCGACACCGTGCGCGACGCGCATCGCGAGGCGGGGAGCCTGCTCGGCACCGCGCGGGGCCAGCATGACTGCGCGGACGTCGCGAACGCCGTCGAGTCCCTCGGCCTCGACGCGCTGTTCTGCATCGGCGGCGACGGCACGCTGCGGGGCGCGCGCGCGCTCGACGCGGAACTCGAGCGGCGCGCGCGCGCGGTGGCGGTCATCGCGATCCCCAAGACGATTGACAACGACATCCCTCACTGCTCGCGCACGTTCGGCTTCGTGACGGCTGTCGAGGAAGCCGCCCGCGCCATCGCCGCCGCGCACGCGGAGGCCGCGGCTCACGCTTGCGGCGTCGCCATCGTGCAGTTGATGGGGCGCGAGTCCGGGTTCATCGCGGCCGCGGCGTCGCTGGCCTGCCCGGACGTGAACTTCTGCCTCGTGCCCGAGGCTCGCTTCGCGCTCCGGGGAGAGGCCGGTCTCATCGCCGCGGTTGAGAAGCGCCTGCGGGAGCGCGCGCACGCGGTCGTCGTGGCCGCCGAGGGCGCGGGCGCCCATCTCTGGGAGGAGCACGAGCGGACGCGCGACGCGTCGGGCAACGTCAAGCTTCCGTCCATCGGCGAGCGCCTCGAGCGCGAGCTCGCCGCCGGCCTCGCGAGCGCGGGCCTGAAGCCCGTCATCAAGCTCATCGACCCGAGCTACATGATCCGCTCGTGCGTCGCCGATTCCGACGATCGCATCCTGTGCATGCACCTCGCGCAGGCCGCGGCGCACGCGGCGATGAGCGGGCGATCGGGCCTGGTCGTCGCCCTCATGGGCGACCGGATCGCGCACGTGCCGCTCGAAGACGCGTGTTGCGGCCGCAAGCGGCTCGACCTCGAGGGCGACCTCTGGCAGGCCGTCCTCGCCAGCACGGGCCAGCCCGCGCTCACGGCGTGAGCGCGGCGCGCGCGGCCCTGGGCAGCGCGGCGATCGCCGCGGAGCTCTCGCGACGGATCCGCGGCAGCGTGCGCGCGGACGCCGCCACGCTCGCGCTGCACGCGACCGACGCCTCGAACTACCGCCACGTGCCGATCGCGGTCGCCTGTCCGGAGGACGAGGACGACCTCCTGGCCGCGGTCGAAGCCTGCCGGGATCTCGACCTCCCGCTCCTTCCCCGCGGCGCGGGCACGAGCCTCGCGGGACAGGCGTGCAACGAGGCGGTCATTCTCGACTGCACGCGGCATCTCGACCGGATTCTCGCGATCGATCCCGACGCGCGCACGGCTCGCGTGCAGCCAGGTGTCGTTCTCGATGCGCTCCAGCGGGCCGCGGCGCCGTTCGGGCTGCGCTTCGGGCCGGATCCGAGCAGTCACGACCGCTGCACGCTCGGCGGCATGATCGCGAACGACGCGTGCGGCGCGCGGTCGCTCGTGCACGGCCGGACGTCGGCCAACGTGCTGGCGCTCGACGTGGCGCTGCAGGACGGCACGCGGCTGCTCGCCGAGCGCCTCGGCGAGGCCGGGCTCGAGGCCTGGCGCGGCGAGGACTCGCGCCGGGGCGCGCTCGCTCGCGAGCTCCGGGCCCTGACGGATCGCCACGCGCGCGCCATCGGCGAACGCTTCCCGCGCCTGTCGCGGCGCGTGTCCGGCTACGCGCTCGATGCACTCCTCGCCGAGAGCGGCGTGGACCTCGCGCGCGCGCTGTGCGGCACGGAAGGCACGTGCGCCGTGACGCTGTCCGCGACGCTGCGGCTCGTGCCCGCGCCGCGCGCCACCTGCCTCGTCGTGCTGGGGTTCGAGGACATCGTCGCGGCGGCGGACGCCGTACCGGCGCTGCTCGCCTTCCGGCCGCGCGCGCTCGAGGCCGTCGAGGCGACCCTCCTCCAGGCCACGGGCGATCGGGCGCGCTCGCTGCTCCCGGACGGTGGCGCATGGCTGTTCGTCGAGACCGAGGGCGAGAGCCCGGCCGCCGCGCGCTCGGCCGCCGAGGCGATCGCCCGCGCGACGCGCCGCCCGGCCGTGATGGCTCCTCAACAGTCTCAGATGAGACTCTTGTGGAAGCTCCGCGAGGATGCCGTGGGCGCGACGGCGCGCCTCGCGACCGGCGGCCGCACGCATCCCGGCTGGGAGGACGCCGCCGTGCCGCCGGAGCGCCTCGGCGACTACCTGCGCACCTTCCGCGCGCTGCTCGCTCGCCACGATCTCGCCGCCGCGATCTACGGCCACTTCGGCGAGGGCTGCGTGCACGCCAGGATCACATTCGACCTCGCGGCCGCCGCCGGCATCGCGCGGTTCCGCGCGTTCCTCGACGAGGCCGCCGATGCGGTCACGTCGCGCGGCGGGAGCCTCTCGGGCGAGCACGGCGACGGCCAGGCGCGAGGAGCCTTGCTCGAGCGCATGTACGGAGCCGAGATGGTCGAGGCCTTCCGCGCGTTCAAGCGCGCGTTCGATCCGCGCGGCCTCCTGAATCCCGGCCGCGTGGTGGATGCGCGCCCGCCCGACGCCGACCTGCGCCCGCTGGCCCTCGCGCCGCGCGCAACGACGCGATCCGCGGACCTTCTCGCCGCCGAGGGAGGACTCGCCGCGGCCGCGCTCGGTTGCGTGGGCGTGGGCGCGTGCCGGCGCGAGTCGCCTGGCGTCATGTGCCCGAGCTTCCGCGCCACGCGCGACGAGGCGCTCTCGCCGCGCGGCCGCGCGCGCCTGCTCGCGGAGGCCGAGGCGCTTCCCGCCGATCGCGCGGGCGAGTTCGACGACGCGATCGCCGCCACGCTGCGCGCGTGCCTCGGATGCAAGGCGTGCAAGACCGAGTGCCCGGCCAGCGTGGACATCGCCGCGATGAAGGCCGCCTGGTTCGCGGCGTACCCGGCCGCGGCGCGCCCGGGTCTTCTCGACGTGATGGAGCGGCCCCGGCGCTGGCTCGAGGCGGGGGCGCGCGCGCCGCGTCTCGCGAACCTGCTCGCGCGCCTGCCCGGCTCGCGCGCCGTCCTGCGCGCGCTCGCCGGCATCTCGCCCGCGCGGAGCCTCCCGCGCCTTCCGCGGCGATCGTTCTTCGACGACCGGCGTCCGGCCGGTTCCCCCGCGCTGGCCGGCGACACCGCGGCCGAGACTGCCACGCTCTTCGTGGACACGTTCACCGCTTACCTCGAGCCCGCCATCGCGCGCGATGCCGTTCGCGTCATGGAGGCCTGCGGCGCGCGGGTGCTCGCACCCGAAACCCCGTGCTGCGGGCGCCCCCTGTTCGATGCCGGCCGCCTGGACGAGGCGCGCGTGGCGATCACGCGGCTCATCCGAGCGCTGCCCGCCAGCGGGGACATCGTCGGCCTGGAGCCCGCCTGCGTTTCGATGCTGCGCGATGACGCGTTGCGCCTGCTTCCCGGCGACGCGCGCGCGGCGGATGTCGCGCGCCGGACGCGGTTCTTCGCCGAGTGGATCGCGCCGCGGGCGGAGCGCCTGAGCGCGATCCTCATGCCCGCAACGACGCCAGCGGCGCTCGTGCAGCCGCACTGCCACGAGCGGGCGCTGGCCGAGCCGGACGCCGCTGGCGCCGCGCTGGCGGCCTGCGGCTGGCAGGTCATCCCGCTCGACGCGGGGTGCTGCGGCATGGCCGGGGCCTTCGGCTTCGACTCCGCCACCGAGGAGCTGTCGCGCGAGGTCGCGGAGATCGCCTTCGCCCCCGCGCTGCGCTCGACGCCGTCGCTGACCCCGATCGTGGCGGATGGATGGTCCTGCCGGAAGCAGGCGGCCGACGTGGCCGGACGCGAGGCCCACCACCTGGCGCGGTTGCTGGCGGCACGCCTGCCCGCGTGACGCGGTGGCAGCGGACGGGCTGCCGGGTCTCGTGGCATGCTCGCGTCATGCGCGCTCGCACCTTGCCGCTCTTGCTTGTCGTCGCCTTCGTCCCGGCCTGCTCGCGAGCCCCGGCCCCCCCTGCTCCCGCCGCGGCCGCGACGGCGCCTGACGCGCACGTGGATCACGCAGCGCTCGAGCGAATCGAGGAAGCGACGGAGGAGTTCGCGAACAGGGCCCTCGACCTGTCGCTGGCGGCTCGGTCCCAGCTCGCCGATCAACTCGTTCCCTTCTTCGCCGACTCCGTCACGATCGGACTGGCGGAACCGGCCGCCGACCTCGCTCCTGAGTACCGCGATGTCAGCAAGCGCTCGTGGACGCCGGCAGCGGAGACCACCGTGGATGCGCGGGCGGCGAGCGTCGCTCTCGAGCGTCTCCTGCTGCACTGGTCGTCGATCGAGGACGTCCGCATCAAGCTCAAGACCTCCACGCCCGATCTCGCGGCCACGCCGCCGACCGTGGACGCGCACTTCAAGGGCTGGATCGTCGGGCGCAACCAGGCCGGCCAGCGCGAGTGGCTGCGGTGGACCGGCCATCTCGAAGGCGTTCGCGTGGATGACGCGTGGCGCATCACGCACCTGTCGCACGACCCGTGCGCCTCGCTCGTCTCCGCGCGTGACCTGTTCAGCGAGGTCTCGCGCCCGGCTGGCGTGCGCCGCCGCGATCCCACGCTGGCCGAACGCGGCGGCCGCGGTTTGGTCTCGCATGGCGCCGCCGCGGCGGATGTCAACAACGACGGACTGGTGGACGTGTTCGCGGCGGGCCTGTCGCGTCACGCGCTGTTCCTCAACCGGGGTGACGGCACGTTCGAGGACGCCGCGGAATCCGCGCGCGTGGCCCACTCGTCGGGAGCGGGCGTCGGGCCGCTGTTTCTCGACATGGACGGCGACGGCGACCAGGACCTCTTCCTGTCGAGCGTCGGCACGCAGTCGCTCTTCGAGAACCGCCTGATCCCCGACGGCACGCTCGTGTTCCGCGACGTCACGGCGAAGTCGGGCGTCGGGATCGAGCGCTCGGCGTTCTCGGCCGCCGCGGGCGACGTCAACGGCGATGGACGCCCGGACATCGTGGTGGCGTGCTACGCGAACTACGGCGTGGTCGTGCCGGACTCCTGGGCGGGGGCCACGAACGGCGAGCCGAACCTGCTGTTCCTGAACATGGGCGACGGCACGTTCCGCGAGGCGGCCGTCGAGGCGGGCGTGGCGGACAGCCGCTGGAGTTACGCGACCTTGATCGCGGACCTCGATGAAGACGGCGATCTCGACATCGTCACGGGCAACGACTTCGGCGGGCCCAACGGGTTCTTCGTGAACGACGGCGCCGGACGCTTCACGGATCGCGCGCGCGAGATGGGGCTGGCCGAGCCCGGATACGCCATGGGGCTCTCGGTCGGCGACCCGGACGCGGACGGCGACCTGGACCTGCACGTCACGAAGATGTCCTCGAATGCCGGAAACCGGATCCTCGGCCGCTTCGACGCCGCCGACCTTCCGTCGAAGGCGACGCTCGCGGTGCTCGCGGCGGGCAACTCGCTCCACGAGAACATCGGCGGCGGCCGGTTCCAGGAGATCACCCGCGAGGCGGGGCCGTTCGCTTCGAGCTGGGCCTGGGGCGGAGGCTTCACCGATCTCGACTGCGATGGCTTCGCCGACATCTACACTCCGAACGGCTTCCTGTCAGGCTCCGGCTTCAAGGACACGTGAAGCCTGTTCTGGCGCCAGGTCGTGGCGTCCAAGTCCGGTGGCGAGCGAGCGACGGGTTTCTTGAGCCGGCAGGTCGAGATGATCGGCGAGGGGTTTTCCTTCTCCGGATTCGAGCGGGACGCCGTGTACTTCAACCGCGGCAACAAGACGTTCGTCGATCTCTCCGGCGTGTCCGGCATGGACTCCATCACGGACGGCCGAGCCGCCGTCTTCGCCGACTTCGACAACGACGGGGACCCGGACGTGTTCCTCCGCACGATGCACTCGGAGGCCCACCTGCTCTTCCGCAACAACATCGGCGCGCGATCCGGCGGTTTCGTGCGCGTCGCGCTGCGCGGCACGAAGAGCGGCACCGACGCGTTCGGCGCCATCGTCCGCGTGCGCGCCGCGGAGCGAACGGTGGCGCAGGCAAAGACCGGCGGATCGGGCTTCCTGTCCCAGGGCGATCCGCGGTTGCTCTTCGGCCTGGGCGACTCGGCTCGAGCGGACAGCATCGAGATCCGGTGGCCCTCGGGACTCGTGCAGTCATTCCCGGGCGTGGACGCGCGCACGTCGTGGCTGGCCACCGAGGGCGAGCCGGCGCTGACGCCCGTCGTCGAAAGGCCTTTCTCGCTGCCGGATGCCGTGCCGGATGCGCCGATGGCCTGGTCGCCTTATCTCGTCCAGCCCGACGCGCCGCTGCCCGCGCTCGCGCTCAGGCGCCTGGACGGCACGCCCGCGCCGGCCGACGCGCTGGGTGGGCGCTCCGGACGCAAGCTGCTCGTCAACTTCTGGGCGACGTGGTGCGCTCCGTGCGCCAGGGAGATGCCGCAGCTCCAGGCGCTCGCCGCGACGGGGCGCGTGGATGTCGTCGGCATCAGCGTGGACGAGACGGCGTCGGCGGATGAGATCCGCGCCGCGGCCGAGCGAGCCGGCGCGCGCTACCCGATGTTTCACGCCGAGCCCTCGGCCGTCGCCGCGATCTTCCCGAGCGGAGCCGAGGTCCCCGTCTCCTTCCTCCTCGACGAGCGCGGCCGCGTGGTGGACGTGATCTCCGGCGCCTCCCGCGCCGCCCGCACCCGCCTCGACGCTCTCGGAAGCCGGGTCGGAATCCGATAGCTCGCCCCATTCCATCTCGCCGCCCACTCGAGCGGCCAGGCCCTTCCCCCCTCCCCGCCTCCCGCGTCACGAGAAAATGGGGTCTGACCCCAGAATGCGCTCATCTCGCCGCCCACTCGAGCGGCCAGGCTCTTCGCCCCTCCCCGCCTCCCGCGTCACGAGACAATGGGGTCTGACCCCAGAATGTGACCCCAGAATGCGCCCGACTGGCGAGGGGTGCGGGCGGGCGGGCGCCGGGGCGAGGGGCAGCGCGCATGCCGCCGGGGGGAGGGCATGATGGGGGCATGAAGGTCAGCGATGTCGTGACGGCGCTCGAGGATCTCGTGCCCCTGAGCCTCGCCGAGGCGTGGGACAACGTGGGGCTCCTCGCCGGCGATCCGGAGGCCACCGTGCAGGCCGCGCTGCTCTGCGTGGACCTGACGCCGGCCGTGCTCGACGAAGCCGTGCGTCAGCGGTGCTCGCTCGTCATCGCCTACCACCCGCCGATCTTCGAGGGCCTCAAGCGCCTCGGCGAGGACAGCCTGCCCGTGCGGGCCCTGCGCGCCGGGATCGCCCTGTGGTCGCCCCACACGGCGCTCGACGTGGCGGACGGCGGCACGAGCGACGTGCTCGCGACCGCGCTCGGCCTGTCCGCCGCGTCCCCGCTGCGCGTGGCGAACCAGGCGGCTCGCGAAGGCAAGCTCGTGACGTTCGTGCCGGCCGACGCCGCCGACGCGGTCGCGACGGCGCTGTTCGCGGCCGGCGCGGGCGTCATCGGGCAGTACCACTCGTGCAGCTTCCGGCTCGCCGGGACCGGCACGTTCTTCGGAACGGACGGCACGCATCCCGCGGTCGGCCACCGCGGGCGACTCGAGAGCGTCGAGGAGATCCGGATCGAGATGGTCGCGCCGCTCGCGCGGCTGACCGAGATCGTGAAGGCCCTGCGGGCGGCGCATCCGTACGAGGAGCCTGCCTTCGACGTGCTCGCCCTTCACGCGCCCCCCGTCGCGGGAATGGGGCGAATCGGCGACATCGCCCCTGCCCGCCCGCGCTCGGCGGCGCTCGACGACGCGAAGAAGGCCCTCGGGCTCGACCACCTGCTCGTGGCCGGGCCGCTCGACGTCCCCGCGACGCGCGGCGCGGTCGCGCCCGGCTCGTGCGGCGACCTGTTCCGCGCCGCGATCGCGGGCGGCGCGGACATCTATCTCACCGGCGAGATGCGGCATCACGACGCGCTCGCCGCCACGCGCGCCGGCATGACCGTCGCGTGCACGCTCCACTCGAACTCCGAGCGCGCAGCGCTCCCGCGACTCGCCGAGCGCCTCGCCGCCCGCCTGCCAGCCCTGACCGTTCTGGTCAGCGCGATCGATCGCGACCCCTTCACGGTTCGCTGAACACCACCGGGAGACGCCGAGATGACGCCCGAAGCCAAGCTCGAGAAGACCGAACACGGACTCGTCCCGAAGGGCGAGGGCTGGTA
Source organism: uncultured Thermoanaerobaculia bacterium (assembly GCA_964613915.1). Taxonomy (GTDB): domain Bacteria; phylum Acidobacteriota; class JBCCFW01; order JBCCFW01; family JBCCFW01; genus CAZTIW01. The sequence goes on along the minus strand of CAZTIW010000046.1, from coordinate 5,222 downwards.
CGTCCTCAACGTGCTCGACGCCGCCTGGCGCGTGCACGAGCGCTTCGGCGCCTGGTGCAACTTCGAGGGCGACGCGCGCTTCAAGCAGATGGGAATCAACCTCCACGTGCTCTGGCCCGGCCAGCCCAACTGCCACTACCACGCCGAGAGCGCCGAGGAGAGCTTCCTCGTCCTCTCGGGCGAGTGCCTGCTGCTCGTCAACGGGGAGGAGCGCCGCCTCCGCCCGATGGACTTCGTGCACTGCGCCCCCGGCACGCTGCACGTCTTCGTCGGCGCCGGCGACGGCCCGTGCGCGATCATCATGACGGGCGCCCGGGCCCCGCACGACGCGGACATCTTCTATCCGCGCGACGAGCTCGCGCTGCGCCACCGGGCGGGCGTCCCGGAGGACACCCCGGATCCCAAGGTGTCGTACGCGAACATCCCCGTCTCGAAGCCCTGTCGCGCCGCCTGGCCACCGCCGGCCCACCCACCCCGTCCTTGATCCCGCCGGGAAGGGTGCGGCATGGTGCGACGTTCCCGCGCGCGTCGCGGGCCCGGAGACCGCCCATGCACGCCCTGTCCCGCCTTTCTCGCCGGATGCTCCTGCCGCTCGTCGTGGCCGCCCTGCTCGTGCCCGCCGCCGGCGCCCAGGCGCCGCCGCTGCGCGTGGCTCTCGAAATCAACGCCAAGAACACGCTGATTGGCCATCGCGCCGCGGCCGAGTCCGTGACCCGGCAGGTGGCGGCGAGCCTCACGTCCCAGCTCGAGGCGGCTGGCTGGCAGGTCACGCGGGTCTACTCGGCGCGCAAGGCTTCGCGCAACGGGCGCTTTCATGCGGCCGCGCGCGTGGACGTGGACGCCAAGTACGTCTTCCACATCCGTGACGCCCACGAATACGAGAACGACCACGGTCGCCGCGTGATCCTCGACTACACCCGCAGCGCCGAGGCCTGGGGAGATCTGGTCGTGCGCGATGGCACCGATGGGCGGATCGTGCTCGACGCCCTGGTGCGACCGATCGAGCCGGCCCTGCACTCGATGGGCACCGGGCTGTCCGAGCTCGACGACGAAGCCTCCATCGCGCGGCTCTTCGCGGACGCGGTGGCGGGCCCCCTCAAGCGGGGCCTCGAACTCACCCGCCCGGGTCAGTGAGGCCGGCGGGCCCGGTCGGGGTCTGACCCCATGCCGGCCCCCTGCCGGCGCCTGCCGCGGCGGTCCTGAGCCCCGGGCGGCAGGCATCCCCTGCCGTTGCAGCGACTTCTGTCCCCTGGCACGCGCGTTCGGTCCTTCTGTCCCGTGATTGACCGCGGCCCACCGGGGTTCTAGACTTCCCCGCTTGTCGGGTCGCTAGGACGCACAGGGGGCGACCGACTCGGGCCACGTGCCCGGGAAGGCTCGGGCATCAAGGCCCGGAAAGGACCACGAAGATGAAGCTCACTTCACGCTGGTTTGCAGGCATCGCCCTGGCGGGCCTCGCCACGCTGTACACGCCCTCGGCGCAGGCGGCCGTGTCCGCTGACACTGGTTCGCTCGAGATCTTCGCCGGCTGGTACTCGCCAGACGCAGACGTTCCGGGCGAGAGCCTGGACGACGTGACGTACGGCATGCGTGGCGGCTACAACTTCACGAAGCACTTCATGCTTCAGTTCGGCGGCCAGTACTTCAACACCGACTACAAGACGATCCCGGGCACCGTGGACATCGACATCTGGATGTTTGACATCTCGATGGGCTGGATGGTCAACCCGGACTCGCGCGGCGTGTTCCACCTGTATGGTGGCCCGGGCTGGTCCAGCGTGGATGTCTCCATCCCCGCTGCCAAGGACGAGTCGGAGTCCGGCCTCAGCGTGCACGTCGGCGTGGGCGTCCAGATCGCGGCCACGGATCGCTTCTACATCCGGCCCGACGCTCGCTACCGCTGGGTGGACGGCGACGAGGGCTCGGACGACCGAAACGACTGGGAGGCCACGCTCGGCTTCGGCTGGTACCTCGGCGCGAACGTCGGGCAGTAGCCCGGCACGCCGGCTGCCTTCACGGGCAAGCCACCCACCCGACGCCCCCGGCCCTGCCGGGGGCGTTTTCGTTTCCGCCGGGGCATCGCGCGCGCGCGGCCGTGGCCGCCTCGATCCGAGCAGGGCGACGGCGTCAGAGGGTCTGCAGGTTCGTGCCCGCACACTTCGGGCAGACCCTGTTGTACCGGGACACGGTCCCCTGCCAGCGACACTTCGAGCACTTGACGTTGATCTGAATGGCCTCGCCCGGAGCCTTCTTCTTCCCGCGGCCGACCGTGGACCACAGGACGAAGGCGGCGATCGCCACCACGAGCACCATGATCCAGTTCGCCTTGAGCCATTCCATGTCAGCGCTCTCCGTGGGACGTCTCGGAAGGCCCGCAACCATTCGGTGGCGGGTCAGGGGCCGATTGTAGCCCGGCGCATCGCCGCACGCGGCGCGGAACGAGCGCCGCAGCCGAAAGCGTGGCCTTGCCCGGACTATTCGCGAAGGAGACGCATCCGACGGGCGCTCGCGGCCGATGGCCGCGTGATCGGACCTGCGGTCCGAGGGCGACAGACGGACGACCCGGCGGACCGTCGCGGCGCCGGGCCACGAGCGACCGAGCAGGGCGTTCCCGTTGGACTCCGTCGGGAATCCTCGACGTAGGGCACGGCTACGCCTCCGGTTCCCTCCGTCGTCCGCCTCGCCCTCGGCCACGATCTCCTCGTCGGATCCAGTCTACCGATAGCCCCTGCCAACGCAGGCCGGCATCGGTAGCGCCGGACGAGCGTTCCGCCCCATGACTGCGCCACCTTCACGAATAGTCCGGGCTTGCCCGGTGACAGTTCGGTATCGTCGGGACCGCATGCGCCTTCAGGAGACCGCAACAGACCAGGACCAGCGCGCGCGGTGAGCGCTGCGTCGGGCGACCCGTCCGCCGGCCCGCCGGTGGTCACCGGCCCCGTGGCGATGATCGTGCCGCGCCTGCCGGCGTCGGCGGAGCGGTCGGTCCGGCGCGAGATGGCCGAGCTCGAACGACAGGGGGTGCCCGTCGTCCTCGTGGCCTTCGCTCGTGGCGCGCCGCTCGCCGACGACGAGCCCGCCGACTCGCCGCGGCTGGTCGTCTCGATGCCGCGGCTGGGCCGGCCCGTTCTCCGTCTCGCCACGCGCGCGTTCGGCCGTCACGCCCTGCGCGTGAGCGCCCTCGTGGCGAGGGTGCTCGGCGGATGCCTCCCGTCGCCGTCGGCGCTCGCGAGCACGACCGCCGGCATCCTGCCGGCACTCGCCGCCGGCGAGCGGTTGCGTCGCGCGGGCGTTCGCCACGTGCACGCCGCCTGTGCCGACGACACCGCGACGGCGGCCCGGATCGCGGCCGCGATCGCGGACGTGCCCTTCAGCGTCGCCGCGCGCGGCCAGGATGCCCTGAGCGGCGGCGCGCGCCTCCGGCGGTCAATCCGCGCGGCATCCTTCGCGCGGTGCGCCTCGGACTTCGCCAGGAAGCGCCTTCCAGCGCGCGCGGGGGATGCCTCCCCGTTCGAACTCATCCGCCTGACGGCTGGCACCTATGCCGAACCGACCGTCCCCGAAGTCACGGCCGCCGGAGGCGCGCGGCCGCTCCGCGTCCTCTGCTTCACGGGTCACGAGCCCGGGGCTGGCATCCGGCACCTGATCGACGCGATCGCGCTGGCGCGCGATGCGGGTCTCGCCCTGAGGTGCCGCGTCGTCGGCGATGGCGACCCGCCGCCCGAGCTGACGCTACGGGCGCTGCGCGCGGGCGTGGTGGATCTCGTCGCGTTCGTGGCTCGAGGCCGCGACGCGGACATGGCGGAGCTCGCCGCCTGCGACGTGCTCGTCATGCCGCGCACGGCGCCCGGCGATGGGCGTGCCGACGCGATCCCCTCGGAGCTGCTGGACGCGCTCGCGGCCGGGGTGCCCGTGATCGCCTCGCGCATCCTCGGCGTGGCCGAGGCGGTGCGCGGCGGCGACACCGGACACCTCGTCGAGCCGGGCGACGACGCCGCCATCGCGCAGGCCCTGCGCGCCATCGCGAGCGACGCGGCGGACGCGCGATCCCGCGCGCGACGCGGCCAGGACCTCGTGCGCGCCGAGCACGACTTGCGCGCGAACGCGCGCCGGCTGGCGTCGCTCTTCGATCGGCACGGCGCCGAGATCGCCGACCCGGGCCTCCGGGAGATGGCGCGCTTCGCCGCCACGGTCGGCGGTCCCGACACGCCGCGGGTCGGGCTGTCGGTGCTCGCCGAGTCGCGTGACGCCATCGTCGCCGAGGCACGCCTGGCCCGCCCGTCGGGCGCGGCCCGCTGCCTGATCGTCCGCCGATGGATCGACGACGCGGGACGCCCGGCGCCCGAGCACGCGGCGCGCGAGCATGCCGCTCTCACGACGCTCGCGGCCGAGGGCCTGTCGGTGCCGGCGCCCCTCGGGCTCGACGCTCGCGAGGGCCTCGTCGCGATGGAGCGCGCTCCGGGGCGCAGCGGCTGGTCGGTGCTCAGCACGGCGTCCGAGGACCCGGCGCCCGCCATCGCGACCGCCGGCGCGGCGTGGTTCTGGCTCGAGCAGCTGCGCGCGGCCGCCGGCCCGCCGCGCGAGGCGCCCGCCTTCCGGCGCGATGCCGTCATCGCGCGCCTCCGGCACCAGATCCGCGCCGACGCCGCCGAGTGCATCGCGCGCGGCCTTCCCCGGACCCTCGTGCGCCGAATCTCCGTGCGCAGCCAGCGAGAGATCCCCGACGCCGTTCCGCGCGAGACGTGCTGGACGCACGGTGACTTCTCGCCGGGCCACGTGATCGTGGATCACCGCCCCGGCTGGGACATCGCGCGCATCACCGTCATCGGTCTGGGGCGGCTCCGTCCCGGCGTCCCCCTCGAGGACGCCGCTCACTTCCTCGAGCACGTCGCGCTCGCGCTGCCCTCGCTCCTGTCGCTGTCGCGCCACGACAGGGTTCGCGAGCGCATCGAGTCGCTCATGCTCGTCGGCGGGACCGCACCGGCGGTCATCCCGTCCGCGCTCCGCATCGCCAAGGCGCTCCGCATCGCCGCCAACGCGCGACCCCTCGTCGAGGGCCCGTGGTGGCGTCGCCGGATCTTCGCTGGCCGCGTGCTCGCCCGCCTGCTCGAAGTCCGCTGACGGCCACGGAACCGCTCGGCGAGCCGCCGTGAACACGTTCATGGCCATCCTCATGCACGCGGCAAGGCCGCGTGGCGGGAGGGGGAGGCAAGGTCCGGCTT
>CAZTIW010000045.1:13748-35695 GCA_964613915.1 uncultured Thermoanaerobaculia bacterium | reverse complement strand
GGGGTGAGGCTGGAGGGCCGCCCCGACAGCCGAGGGGGGACCGGCTGGTCCCCCCCTGAATGAGTTCACTGCCCCTCATCCTCATGCACGCGCGCAGCGCGTGGCGGGAGGGGGTGAGGCTGGAGGGCCGCCCCGACAGCCGAGGGGGGACCGGCTGGTCCCCCCCTGAATGAGTTCACTGCCCCTCATCCTCATGCACGCGCGCAGCGCGTGGCGGGAGGGGGTGAGGCTGGAGGGCCGCCCCGACAGCCGAGGGGGGACCGGCTGGTCCCCCCTGCGTTGATGCGCGGCGGCTCCGACTGAGCATCCCTGTTCGGTTGCGGCCGTGCCGCGCCAGGCTTCAGGACCCACGCGACGAAGCACGGAGCCGGCATGACGGGACGAGCGCCGCAGTTCAAGCTCCCCCCCGGAGTCCTCTCCGCTGCCGAGGCGATCGCGTCACGCGACGACCTGCTCCTGCACTTCGCTGCCGGCGAGAAGCCCTCGGGGCCGTTCCAGGTCGGCGTCGAGCTCGAGTTCCTGCCGCTGCTGCCGTCGGGCGAGGCCGCGCCCCATGCGGCGGACGGCCCGAGCGTGACGCGCCTGCTGCGCGAGATCATCACCGCGCGCGGCTACGCCCCCGTCATGGCCGGCGACCACCTCGTGGGCCTGCAAGGTCACGACGGCCCCCTGCATCTCGAACCGGGCGCCCAGGTGGAGATCGCCCTGCCGCCGCGACGCACGGCGGCGGACATCTACGGCGATCTGCTGCGCTGGCGGAGCATCCTGCGCGAGGCGGCGAAGGAGGCCGGCATCCTTCTCGTGCCGATCGGGCTCCAGCCCGTCACGCCCGTGGCGAGCATCGGATGGAATCCGCGCCAGCGCTACCGGATCATGCGCGCTCACCTCGGCGCGCGCGGCAGCCTCGCCCACCACATGATGAAGGCCACGGCGGGCACGCAGTACAACCTCGACCATGCGAGCGAGGCCGACGCCGCGTCGCTCGTGCGCGCCGCGCTCGCGGCGTCCCCGTTCGTCAACGCCCTCTTCGCGAACTCCCCGCTCGAGGAGGGCCGTCCGAACGACTGGCTGACCATCCGCCCGCACGTGTGGCGCCACGTGGACCCGGCGCGCACCGGCTATCTTCCCTGGGTCCACGACGAGGGCTTCACTTACAGCCGCATGCTCGACTGGGCCCTGTCCGCCGACGTCATGTTCGTGCTGCGCGACGACGCGTGGGTGGCCGTCGGCGACATCACGTTCGAGGACTTCCTCGTTCACGGGCATCCCGCCGCCGGTCCCGCCAGGCGCGAGGACTTCGCGCTGCACCTCACCACGCTCTTCCCGGAGGTTCGCCTCAAGCAGCACGTCGAGATCCGAGGCGCCGACTCCGCCGACATCGATCAAGTCGCCGCGGGCGCCGCCCTCTGGCGAGGACTCCTGTACGACGCCGGCGCCCGTGCCGAGTGCCTGCGCGTGACGGCCGGCTGGACAGCCGCCGAGCGAGACGCGCTGTTCGAGGCGACCGCCCGCGAGGGCCTGCGCGCAACCATCCGCGGGATGCCGGCCAGAGACCTCGCGCGCGAGCTGATCGACATCAGCGCGGCCGGACTGCGCGCCCTCGACGGCCCCGGCGGCGCGGACGCGGACCTGCTCGAACCCTTGCGCTCGATCGCGGCCTCGGGGGTGACGCCCGCCGAGCGCCTGCTCGAGGAGTGGTCCGCTCACGGCGTTCCGGCGTTGCTGCGGCGCGGCTGAGCCGGGCGCCGTCCTGGCTGGACAGGACGGGGATCGTGGGCGACCCTTGCAGCGCGTGAGTTCCCCGGCACCCGAAGCGTCCGAGCCGCTCAGACTGCTCGATCATCCGATCGCGGAGGCGCGCGGGCGCCTCGAGGCGATCCTGCGCTCGCTCGACCAGCCCGCCTATCGCGCCCGCCAGGTGATGACGCAGCTCCTGCGGCGGCGCGTGCGCTCCTTTGATCGGATGACCGATCTGCCCGCGGCCGTGCGGCCCCGTCTCGCCGAGCGCGTGCATCTCGGCCTGCTCGAACTCGCCCACCGGGCGGCATCGGCAGACGGCACGGTCAAGTACCTGTGGCGGCTGCACGATGGCCACGAGATCGAGTCGGTCGCGATCCCGCAGGATGGCTGGCTGAGCTTCTGCGTGAGCAGCCAGGCGGGATGCGCGCTGCGCTGCACGTTCTGCGCGACCGCGAGCCTCGGGCTCCAGCGCAACCTCACGGCAGGCGAGATCGTGGACCAGGTGCTGGCCATGCTCGAGGATCTCGGCGAGGCCGGAAGCTCGCTGTCGGTCGTCTTCATGGGGATGGGCGAGCCCGGCTACAACATGGATGCCGTGCTGGCCGCCTGCCGGTCCCTGAACGATGCGGAGGGGGTGGGCATCGGCGCGCGCCACCTCACGGTCTCGACCTCCGGCGTCGTCCCCGCGATGCAGCGGCTGGCCGCCGAACCCCTCCAGATTCGCCTGGCCGTCTCCCTCCACTCGGCGGATCAGGCCAAGCGGGAACAGTGGATGAACGTGGCCAAGCGGTTTCCGCTCAATGAGTTGCGCCAAGCCTGCCGATCGTACCATGACACCACGGGACGCCTCATCACGCTGGAGTACGCCGTGATGCCCGGGCTCAATGACTCGGCGGACGACGCGGCGCGCCTGGCGGAGTTCGCCGGCGCGGTCGGCGCGAAGATCAACCTGATCCCTTACAACCCCATTGATGGCTTCGACTGTCGCCCGGCCACGCCCGACGACACGCTGGCCTTCCGCTCGCGGCTGGGCGATCGGTTCGGCGGGTCGGTGATGATCCGCAACCCGCGCGGCCGCGACATCGAGGCGGCGTGCGGGATGCTCCATCGCGCGCGCGCGAGCGCGACGTGAGCTTCGCAGCGATCCGCCCGCTTCTGGGGCTCCTCGCCGTCGTGCTCGCCGCCCTGCTCTCCGCGGGCTGCGGGCGGCCCGCGGCGCCGGTCCTGACGCCGGATGACATCGAACTCGTCGAGGAACGCGTGGTCCTCGGGCGCACGGTGCCGTTCGGCCACGTCGCCGGCGTCCTTCGCATCCGCGCCCGCAGCGCTGGCGCCACGATCACGCAGGTCTCGCCCTCGTGCGGCTGCACCATCTCGGACGCCGCGCTGCCCGTGACGCTCGGGCCGGGCGAGGTCTTCGAGGCCCCGATCGCGATGGACCTGTCGCGCCTCACGCGGGGAGGCGTCCCCGAGGGCGGCGGATCCCCGACGCCGGTGGAGCGCGACGTCATCATCGCCTCGCAGCGGGGCGGCAAGCTGGTCGCGAAGGTCGTCGCCGAGCTCTCGGACCGCATCACGCTCGATCCGGCGCAGGTGCGACTCGGAACGGTCGCCCTGGGCACGACCGGCCAGTCGCAGGTCCGGGTCGGCTCGCCGAGCGGCACCGCTCCGCGCGTGCTGTCGGTCACCACGGGGCGCAAGGACCTGACAGCAACGGTCGAGACCGACGCCTCCTCGGGCGGTCCCCTGATCCTGCTGCGCTGGTCGCCCGCAGCGGAGGAAGACCTCGAGAGCAGCATCCGGCTGGCCTTCGACGATCCCGCGGAGCCCTCCCTCACGATCCCGGTCCAGGGACGGGCTGCCGCGCTGGTGACGGCGGAACCCCAGCGCATCGAGAACCTGGCCGCGAGCATCAGCCGGCCGGTGGTCGTGACGATCAGCGTGCGGCGCGCGGACGAACTCCCGCTCGAGATCCTGGGCGTGACCTCCACCTCGCACCGAGTTCAGGTCGAGGTCCTGCCCGGGCTCGGCGCCGTGCGACTGGTCCGGGTCGTCGTTCCCGTCCTGCCGCCGCCCGCCGAGACCACGGGAGCCGTGGTGATCCGGACGGATGCCCCGGTCGGCGGCGTCCTCGAGATCCCCATCCGGGTGCGCGGCGGCTGAGACCCGAGGGCCTCGCGCGGGTCGTTTTGACCCACCACCCAGGGTCGCAGGAGATCTCCGCGGGTCGGTTGTCCGCTCCGCGGCAGGGTGCTAGCATCCGCGCGGCTCCAAGTTCTTGTTCTTCTGAGAACTTGCCGTCCCGGCGCCCGTCAGCCCGATGTTTGCCCAGGCTGCCCGGAACCGCCCGGACTCCGATTTCCCCGGACGAGCCCTGGGAGCACGCTTGTCACGCCTGAGGACGCGCCTCGGCACCTCCCGTCATCGTCGCGCCGCCTGCCGCCTCATCCGGTGGCAGGGCTCGAGCCTTGAAGCATCGAGCACGGTCCCGCGACCCCAACGCCGCCCCCGCGCGGCGGAACACGCCACGTCATGAAGAGAACGTTCCAGCCCAACAATCGTCGTCGCAAGCGCACGCATGGTTTCCTCGTTCGCATGCGCACGCGGGGTGGTCGCAAGGTCCTCGCCGCTCGCCGGCGCAAGGGCCGCAAGCGTCTCTGCGTTTAGTCCGATGACCGCGCGAGGCTTGCGGCCCGCATGCGGCCGCAGCCAGACCCGCGAAACCGAATCTCCGCAGTGACCCTTCCGGGGCGGACATCGGACGACGCGCGCGACGGAGAGCCTTCTCGGGCAGCGCTCGGAAAGGCTTCCCCCGGCGACGCGCTGACCGGCGATCCGGCTCCCGCGCGACGTGACGAGACCTTCCCTCGCTCGCGTCGGCTCACGAAGGAGGCCGAGTTTCGCGCGGTTCTCACCCGCGGCTACCGCAACTCCTCCCTGCACCTCGTCGTGTACCTGCTCCCCAACGACCTCCCCGAGCCCCGCCTGGGCCTGACCGTCTCCCGCAAGGTGGGGAACGCGGTCGCGCGCCAGCGCGTCAAGCGACGGCTGCGCGAGGCCTTCCGTCGCGGATGGCGCTTCCTGCTCGCGGACCATCCCGCCGACATGCTCGTTCGCGCGCTGCCGGGCGCCGCGTCGGCGCCAGCCGCGCTGCTCGCGGCCGAAGGCGAGCGGGCCGTGCTGGCCTGGCGCCGGGCCGGCTGCCCCGTGCCGGCGCGACGCGGACGGCGCTCATGAAGGGGCTCGCCGGGCTCATGCGGTTGCCCGTGCGGACATACCAGGTCCTGCTCTCCCCTCAACTCCCTCCATCCTGCCGGTTCTTCCCTAGTTGCTCGCACTACGCGCTGCTCGCGCTCGACCGCCACGGCGCCTTCAAGGGCGCATGGCTGACGATGCGCCGGCTCGCCCGCTGTCAGCCGCTCGGCACCGCTGGCTACGACCCGGTCCCCTGAAGTGAACGAGCTCGAATCGGATCCGCGGCAGAGCAAGCGCCTCATCCTCTGGGTGGCGTCTTGTCTCGCCATCATGATCGGCTGGAGCTACATCGCTCCGCAGCCGGTCGCTCCCCCGGCCGAGCGAGCCATCGCCCCGTCCGCGCCGGACCCGGCGGCGCCCGTGGCTCCGGCGGCGCCGGCAATCTCCGGCGCGGAGGACGCCGCCGTCGAGATGGCCGCGCCGGTGCCGCCCGAAGCCATCGCCGAAGCGACACCGCGACGGGTGCAGGCCACGACCGACCGCTTCGATGTCGAGCTCTCGAACGTCGGCGGCCGAATCACGTCCTGGAAGCTGCTGGATGAGGGCGATTACGCGGTCCCCACCGAGCCCCTCGAGCTCGTGCGCCGCCGCCTGCCGCCCTCCCCCGCGTCCGAGCCGCCCGTCGCGGGAGCCCAGCTGCGAGCGAGCGACTCGCAGGACCTGCTGCCGCTCCAGGTGGTGACCGGCGACGCCGCCCTTGACGAGAAGCTCCGGCAGGCACGGCACGTCGTCTCGTCCGAGAGCGTTCCGGGGGCTCGCATCCTGCGCGCGCGCTGGTCCGACGGAGCGGGGACGCTGATCGAGAAGACCGTCACCCTGCGCGAGGACGTCCCGCTGGCGACCGTCGAGGCGCGCCTGCTCGTGAACAACGAGGCCGTGGCGTTCCGCCTGGCATGGGGACCGGGAATCGCGAACCACAGGCCCGAGGACCGATCGAACATCTACTTCCAGCGCGGCGCCGTCACGTACCTCGTCGGCGAGGACGTCGAGACGATCGCTCGACCCGACAAGCAGGACACGTTCCCCGACGCGAGCGTGCACTGGGCGGCGCTCCAGGACTCCTACTTCGCCGTCGTCTTCACGCCCGTGCCGCTTGCGGGCTCCGACGCGCGACCGGGAATGGCCCGCGGGTTCTCCGTGGGAGGCGCCCTGCAGCCGGACGAGAAGGGCAAGCTCGACAAGCGATCGTGGCCGGACGAACTCGTGCTTCAGGTTCCGTTCACGCCTGACGCCCCTGCGCAGTCGCTCTACATTGGACCGCGCGATCGGCGCGCGCTGCGAGCCCTCGAGAGTTCTTTCGTCAGCGCGCCCGGCCTTCCCATGCTGACCCACCTGGGCATGCTCGATGGCCTGGGCCGCCTGCTTCACGTGCCCCTGCTTCGCTTCCACCAGTGGACGGGCTCGTGGGGCCTCGCCATCTTCCTGCTGACCCTCATGGTGCGCATCGTCATCGCGCCCATGCAGCTCTTCTCCATGAAGAAGATGCGGCGCATGCAGGACAAGATGGCGCCGATGCAGGCCAAGCTCAAGGAGCTCGACCAGCGCTACAAGAAGCTCCCGCCGTCGCGGGAGAACAAGATGAAGCTCATGCAGGAGAAGCAGCAGCTCATGCTGCAGGCGGGGATCAACCCGGCCGACACGCTCTCGGGCTGTCTGCCGATGCTGATCACGATGCCCGTGTTCTTCGCCCTGCTCAAGCTCCTGCCGAACGCTCCCGAGTTCCGCCACGAGGCGTTCCTGTTCTGGGCGGACCTCGGCGCGGCTGACCCGACGCGTCTCATGCCCATCGCGGCCGCAGTGCTGACCCTCATCTCGACGAAGATGAGCATGGCCAGCAGCGCGGCCTCGATGGATCCCATGCAGCGCAACATGATGATTTACATGTTCCCGCTGATGCTCGTGTGGTTCTGCTGGAGCGCTCCCCTCGCGTTCGTCGTGTACCAGGTCGCCATGAGCCTGGTGCAAATCGTCCAGCAGCGCATCTTCGATCTCACGATGCCGCCGACAGCCGGCGTCCCCTCCTCACCCCCTGCGCGCCCCGGAAAGCCCCGCGGCGCGCCCGTCGTCGAGACTGCCGTCGCCGCGTCCGGGCCCTCGCCAGCCGCGGCTGCACGTTCGCACAAGAAAGGAAGAAAGCGGTGACCGACATCCCTCCCCGCGAATTCACGGGCCGCGACCTGGTCGAGGCTCTTCAAGCTGCCGCGCAGGCCTTCAACGTTCGCCGATCCGACCTCGGCTACGAGATGCTCGAGAATCATGGCGCTGGCGTGCGCGGATGCGTGGTCCGCGCCTGGCCCCGGGCTGGCGCCCGCAGCGTCGGCGCCCCCGCGCCGCGACCGGCGCAGACCGAGGGTCGCGATCGTGGCGACCGTCCCGATCGTGGCGACCGTCCCGATCGCGGCGACCGTCCCGATCGCGGCGACCGTCCCGATCGCGGCGACCGTCCGGACCGTGGCGACCGCGGCGGTGGACGCGGGCCCGAGCGCGGGCGCGGCCGCTTCGGCGATCGTGGCGGCGATCGTGGTGGCGATCGTGGCGGCGATCGTGGTGGAGATCGTGGCGGGCGCGGCGACGCTCCCGGTCGCGACCGTCGTCCGGACCGCGACGCCGGCAGGCGTGACCTCCCGGAAACCGCCACGCGTCAGGCGCCGCCCGACCGCAGCCGCGGCGGCATGTACGACGACGCGCTTCCCGCCCGCCTGTCCGACCGGCCGCGCGGCGAGCGTGACGAGCGTCCGCGCCGCGGCGGATTCGGCCGGCGCCGCGACGAGCGTGGACCGCGCCGAGACGACCGCGGCCCGCGCCGCGATGACCGCGGCCCGCGTCGCGACGATCGTGGACCGCGACGGGATGACCGCGGTCCGCGTCGCGACGACCGTGGCCCGCGCCCCGAGGGCGCGCGCGCTGAGGGCGAGCGTCGCGAATGGGGCCAGCGCTCGCGTCCGCACCCGGATCAGGGCGGCGGCCGCCAGGGTGGGCGCGACGGCGGCGGCCGCGACGGCGGCCGGCGCGAGCGCTCCGGCCCGCGTCAGCGCGACGGGCGCCGCTCGGATCATCCGGCCGACCGTCACCAGGACCACCACGACCAGGCCAAGCGAGAGCCCACGGTGCCCGCCACCGAGGAGCACGCCGCCGAGGTCCGGGACCTGCTCGAGGAACTGATCGACCGCTGGTCCATGGACCTCACGGTCACCACGGCCGTCAGCGATGACACCGTGCGCCTTTCCCTCGATGGCCCCGACGCGCCGCGCCTCGCCGCCGAAGACGGCCGGTTGCTGGACTCGCTTCAGTACCTGTTGAGCAAGATGACGAGCCGCCTGCTCACGGACAACGTGCGCGTGCTCCTCGACGCCGCGGGCTTCCGCAACAGCCGCGACGAGAAGCTGCGCGAGCACGCCAGCGGCCGCGCGCAGGAAGCGCTGGACACGGGCAAGAAGCTCCGGCTCGATCCGCTCAACCCGTACGAGCGCCGCGTCGTGCATCTCGCTCTCAAGGAGATCCCCGGCATTCGCACGTACAGCATCGGACGCGGATACCTCAAGCGCGTCACGATCGAGCCCCTCCGCGACGAGGAGCCCGCGGCGGACGACTCCGAAGAGTGACACCTCTCGCCAGCGCGCGTCCGCTCGTGGCCGCGCGCTGGCACCCGCCCCGCCCTCCTCCCCTCGCCCGTCTCGCTCACCGGCAGGCAAGCGCTTCCGGATCATAGCTGTCGATACATACTAACGCATATGAGTAGTATGTTGTTCGCGATCCGACTGGCGTCCGGAACCGGCATCCGTTCCCTGGACGCGTGGCGCGCTCCCCCGACCATGGCCTGACTCGCGCGGGGCCAAGGTCTCGATCCGTCCCGGCACCGCGAGGCAGGCGCCACCACGACCGCCGCGCTCCCGCAGCAGACGCGATCGCGCCTTCGGCGTCGAACCGCGTGCGCCGGGCTCCGTGACACCCGCGCCGACTCGATGAACGCCCAGTCCGTCCGCGAGCTCGCGCCACCGCCGAGAGCGAGCGAGTCTGCTAGCAGCAACCTGGGCCCGCCCAGTTCGCACGGTCGCGGACCGACCGTGCTCCCTCGCCCGGGCCAGTCGGCCGACATGTCGCCGCCAAGCACCCGCTCGACGTCCCTCAGCCCCACCGCCCTGACCGCTGGACCGCACGTACGTGCCGTACTCCGACGGGCCTGTTTCTGAGGTGCACCCGCCTCGATCATCCACTGCTCCTCGAGAAGGCGCGCGCCCGACCGCGAGGCGCCCGCCTCCGGCTCCCTGGGCAGGCGGCCGCAGCGCAAGTGTGAGACCGCGACCGTGCCGCCCGGCGCCTCGCCCTGCTGGTGTTCCCGCAGGCCCGCCCGCGGGCCTGACCGGGCGCGCGCGCGGCCCGGCGAGCGCCCTGGCGCCACACTCCAGCGCTCGCGCCGGCACGCCGCGCGAGGCTGACGGCAGCCGCGCCTGGCAGCTGGCCCCGCCTCGGAGCCCCCCGGCTCGACCCTCCGCGCTGCCCAGTCAGCGGTTCTGCGGGAGCCGTCAGCGTGTTCCACGTGGAACACTCCCGGCTGCCTCGCAGGGCCGGTCTCCCGCGGTGCCAAGCGGCGCCGTGGGACACCACGGCTCATGGCAGGCCGTTTCCGGCTTCCGGCGCCGCGTGCGCCGACCCCGGCGAGGGCCGCCAGGCTGGGAGCCTTCGTGCGCGGACGCCCCTCCGGCGGTACGGGCACGCCCAGCGGCTTCGCACGGCCCTCGGGGCACCGGGGAGGGCCCGGCGCCGGACATCCCGAGCCGGCGTGGCTCAGGCCCTCTATCGCCCCGCTCCCATCGCAGGCCATGATGTTCCACGTGGAACACATCCGGGAAAGCGACATCACCAGCGAGCTGCTGGCCGGCCTGGCCGAGCGCCTGGGGCTGGGGATACCGGCCCCCGCGCTCGAGGCCACGCGTGCCTTCGCTCGCGAGCTGGTTCGCTGGGACCGCGCCGTGGGCCTCTTGCAGGCCCGCAGCCTCGACGATCTCCTCGTGCGCCACGTGGCCGAGGGCTGGACAGCCGGGCTCCTGCTGGCCGACCTGGGCGGGGTGGAGCTCGAGCACCTGGACGTTGGAAGCGGCGGCGGGGTCCCTGCGCTTCTCATCAAGGCCGTGAACCCCGGGCTGCGCCTGACCATGGTCGAGCCGCGCGGGCGGAAGGCGGCTTTCCTCCGCGCCGCCTCCCGCGCCTTCCCGGCTCCGACTCCGGAGGTGCTGGAGGCGCGTCTGGAGGACCTCGCGGGTCCTCCTCGGTGGCACTCCGCGAGCTTCCGGGGAATCCGCCTCGAGCCGGCCGTCCTGGCGGAGCGACTGCTCAGGCCCGCGTCAATCGTCCGGTTCCCGTCATCCCCGGACGACCAGGCCGGCGACTGGGCTCAACTCGGTGCCGCCCTCGTTGGCCGGCGCCCGCTCCCCGCGCACCAGCTTTCCTGCGAGATCTGGCGAATTCCCTGAGTCCGTGCCTTGCGCTAGGGCAGATCCAGGCACCCTCGGATCGGATCCAACCCTCGCTGCCCTCGCAGGCCACCGCGTTTCGGCCGGCCAGGGAAGGTCCCCCTCATGACATGATTCCGCATCGCTCCGGCGCCGTTGCCGGACGGTTTACGGAGTGTATGGGTACGTACTAGTATGCCACGCGTCTACGCTGTCGCCAACCAGAAGGGCGGGGTGGGCAAGACCACGACGGCCATCAACCTGGCCGCCGCGGTCGCCGCCCTGGGCCGCCGCGTGCTCGTCGTGGACCTCGACCCCCAGGCCAACGCCTCCTCCGGCCTCGGCCACCGGCAGGTCGCTCCCTCGAGCAGCCTCTACGGCGTGCTGGTCCAGGACGAGAAACTGTCCGACACGGTGGTCGAGACGCCCATGAAGGGGCTCTGGCTGGCGCCCGCAAGCCGCGAGCTCGCGGCGTGCGAAGTCGAACTCGCCGGCGCCGCCCGTCGCGAGCTCAAGCTCCGGACCGCGCTCGACGGCATCCGCGATGATTATGATTACACGTTCATTGATTGCCCTCCATCACTTGGTTTACTTACAGTTAACGCGCTGTGCGCCAGCGATGCGGCGCTGATTCCGATGCAGTGCGAGTACTTCGCGCTCGAGGGTGTCACGGACCTGCTCGGCACCCTCCGGCGCGTCAAGGCGTTCCTCCATCCGTCGATCGAGATCGCGGGCGTGGTCCTGACGATGCATGACTCGCGTGCACGACTCACGCAGTCGGTCGAGGACGAGATTCGCAAGTACTTCAAGGATCGCGTCTACGCGACCGTCGTGCCCCGCAGCATCCGCCTGGCCGAGGCCCCGTCCTTCGGCAAGCCGGCGATTCTCTACGACATCAAGAGCCGCGGCGCGGAGGCCTACATCCAGCTCGCGAAGGAGTTCCTCAAGCATGAAGAAGGCCAAGCCTCGAAGCGTTCTCGGTCGCGGTCTTGACGCGCTGATCCCGACGGGTCCATCGGACATCGTCGGTGGCGGCGTCCAGGAGATCGAGATCGACCGCATCACGCCCAACGCGTTCCAGCCGCGTGACCACTTCGGCTCCGACGCGCTCTCGGAGCTCGCCCAGTCGATCCGCGAGAACGGCATCATCCAGCCCATCGTGGTCCGCCGCGCCGGCGACGAGTTTCAGATCGTGGCCGGAGAGCGCCGCTGGCGCGCCGCCCAGATCGCGGGTCTCAAGCGCGTGCCCGCGGTCATCAAGGACGTCGCCAACGACAAGCTCCTGCAGGTCGCGCTCGTGGAGAACATCCAGCGCCAGGATCTGTCCCCCATCGAGACGGCGAAGGCGTTCAAGCTCCTGGTCGAGGAACAGAAGCTGACGCAGGAGCAGCTCGCCGACCGGGTGGGCATGCGGCGGCCGACGATCGCCAACTACCTCCGCCTGCTGGGGCTTCCCGACCAGGCGCGTGAGGCGCTGGAGAGCGGCCGCATCGACATGGGCCACGCCAAGGCCCTCCTGTCGGTGGACGACGCCGCCGGCCGCGCGCAGGTCCTTCAGGCCATCCTGCGGGGGGGCCTGTCCGTCCGGCAGGCGGAACTCCTGGCCCAGCGCTGGAAGGCAGGGGAGGCCCCCGTGCAGGCCGCCCCGCCCCCGCGCAAGGACGCGCACATCGCCGCCGCCGAGGGGCGCCTTCAGCGGGCCCTCGGCACGCGCGTGCGCATCGTGCGCAGTCCTCGCGGGACGGGTAAGATCGTCATCCGCTTCAAGTCGGATGAAGAGCTCGACCGGCTCTTCGGCGCCCTGCTCGACGACCCGCAGCTGATGAAGGAACCCTGACCGTGTCCCGCAAGCCATCCCATGCCGGTGGAGAACAGCTGAACGGCCTGCTCGGTCCCGGCACGTCGTGCACGGGCGATCTCGTGTTCGACGACGTCTTCCGCATCATGGGGACGTTCAAGGGCTCCATCCGCAGCGCGAACATGCTCTACGTGGACGCCACGGCGGATGTCGAGGCCGACATCGACGTCGGCGTCCTCGTCGTCAGCGGGCGCGTCGTCGGCAAGGTGCGGGCCAGCGATCGCGTGGAGATCCACGAGGAGGGCAAGGTGATCGGCGACATCCGCGCACCGAACCTCATCATGCGACGGGGCGCCATCTTCCGCGGCAACTGCTTCATCGGCGAGGAAGAGGACACCGACGCCCGTCCGTTCAAGACGGAGCGCACGTTCTTCAAGGGCGCCTCGTGACCGGGGGAACCGTGCGGAATCGCGCGTGCGCTGGCTGAGGCGCGGCGCGCGACTCTCGCGGGCGGCAGCGTGCGGTGGTTGAGCGGCCAAGCTGCCCCCGGGCAGCCTGGCTCAGGTCCTGAGCCGCATCCCGCGCCTGGCGTTCGAGAACGTTCTCGTCGGTCCGGAGACGGCCGACGACGCCGGGGCCGTGCGCCTGCCGGACGGCAACGCGCTCCTCGCGACCGTGGACTTCATCACGCCCCTGTGCGACGACGCCGCGTCCTTCGGCCGCATCGCGGCCGCCAACGCCGTGTCCGACATCTTCGCGATGGGGGGCCGGCCGACCGCCGCCCTCTCGATCGCGTGCTATCCGCTCAAGTCGTGGAGCCTGGACACGCTCGGCGAGATGCTGCGTGGCGGCGTCGAGACGCTCGCGAGCGTCGGCGTGCCGGTCATCGGCGGACATAGCGTCGAGGATGCCGAGATGAAGCTCGGCTACGCGGTCATGGGGCTGGCCGAACCCGGAAGCCTGTGGCGCAACGCGGGCGCGCGGCCCGGGGACGAGCTCTGGCTCACCAAGCGGCTGGGCACGGGCGTGCTGGCGGCGGCCGCGCGCGACGGCAAGTCGGGCTCGTGGTGGGACGCCGCCATCGCGCAGATGTGCGAAACGAACGAGCGCGCGGCAAGCGCCGGTCGCGCCGCGGGCGCCGCCGTGCACGCCGCGACCGACATCACCGGGTTCGGCCTCGCGGGCCATGCGGCCGAGATGGCGCGCGCCTCCGGCGTGACGCTCCGCCTGCTCGCGCGCGAGCTGCCGCTCCTCGACGAGGCGCGGGCGCTGGTGGGCCGCGGCTACGTGACGCGAGGCCGCGACCCGAACCGCGCTTACGCCGAGCCGCTGGTCGTCGAGGCCGGCGTGCCGGCGGACCTCGTGGATCTCGCGCTGGATCCGCAGACCTCTGGCGGGCTGCTGCTCGCCGTGGCGCCCGGGGGCGACTTCGCGGCCCGGCTGCGCGACGCGGGCTGCCTCGTCGCTCGCATCGGCGTCGCCGAGGCCGCGAGCGGACCCGCGGTGGTGATCGCCGGATGACGGGTCGCTCGCGCCTGGCCCTGGTGGCGACCCTGCTGGCTGCGCGCCTCGCGGTGGCGGCGCCGCCCGATGGCACGACCTCGGTCCCGGGCGAGATCGTCCTCATGGAGGGGCCGGGCCGGCATCTTGCCTTCATCGCCGAGAAGTCCACGCAGCAGTTTCACGTCTACGAGTGGAAGAACGACCGCGCGCGCCTGATCGAGACGCTGCCTTGCACGACGGGCAAGGTCAGTGGCGACAAGCGGATCGAAGGCGACCTCAAGACGCCGGAGGGCATCTACCGCTTCGTGCGCTCGATCGACGGCCGGCAGCTCCCGCCCCTGTACGGCGCCGGCGCGCTCGTCATGGACTACCCGAATCCCATGGATCGGCTCGCTGGCAAGACGGGCGGCGGCATCTGGATGCACGGCGTCGAGACGGAGGAACGCGTTCACGTCGCCCGCGACACGCGCGGATGCGTCGCCCTGGGCAACGCCACGTTCGACCGCATCGCGCCGCTCGCGCAGCTTCACGAGACGCCGATCATCGTGGTCGAGAAGCTGGAGGGCGTGTCGCCCCAGAGCGTGTCGGCCGACGCCCGGGCCATGCTGGCGTTCGTGGAAGCGTGGCGCAGCGCCTGGGAGAACCGCGACTTCGGGGCGTACATGCGCCATTACAGCGCGCGCTTCAGCGGGAACGGCCGCGACCTCAGGAGCTGGGAGCGTCACAAGCGCGAGGTCGCGGCGCGCGAGGGCCCGCGGCGCATCGGGCTGGCTGACTTCGCGATCCTGCGCGAGAAGACTTCGTGGCACGTCACGTTCCGGCAGGAGTACCTGACGGCGGAGATCAGGGACGTGGGCCGGAAGACTCTCTTCATCCACGGCGCGGGCCCCGAGGACTGGCGCATCGTCTCCGAGACCTGGCGCGCGCTCGACAGCGGCTTCCGCCTCGTGGATCCCACCGAGATCCAGCCCGTGCTGAGCCCCGACCTGATTGCGGCCATGGCGCCCGACGCCGCGCCGCCCGCCACGTCGCGACGCCCGCGGCCCGCGAAGGCGGAGCCGAGAACGCCCGCCGCAGCGGAGCCCGCTGCCGCCGCGCCGACCGAACTACCCCCGGCGGCCGAAGAGACCGCCGACGAGCCCGCGCCCGCAGTGGAAACGGCCGCGACCCTGGCGGAGCCCGTCGCCGAGGCCGTGACCCCGGTCGAGGCCCTCGAGCCCGCAGCGCCCGAAGCAGCGCCCGTCGCGACTCGCCTCGAGGCGCGCCTGCCGCCGGCGACGACCACCCGCGGGACGTTCGCGCTGATCGGGCCGCACGTGCAGCGCCGCGGCGAGTCCCTGTTCTTGCAGGTGCAACTCCTGAATCTCCGCGCGACGAGCGTCCGGTCGGGCGCGCTGGTGCTCCGCCTTCCGTGGGCCAGCGACGCTAGTCCCGAGCCGTTCACGCTCAAGCAAGGCCGACTCATCGCCCTGGAGCTCCCCGACGGCGAGCTGCCCATGAGCGTGGGCGTGACGGTGCTGGACTCGAGCGGAAGCGTCGCGCACGAACAGGCCATCGTGATCGAGGCCGCCGACCCGTGATGGCCGTGGCGCCGCCCGACCCGCGAGGGCTATCCTCCCGCCCTCACGCGCCCGCGGCGTGTCCCTCCCGGGAGACTGGATCGTGACGACACGGCGACCGTCCGCTACCACGCTGGCCGCGCGCGCCCGGCGCGACGAGAAGCGACTCGCCGACCTCGTGCGCCGCATGGCCCGCAAGCGCGTGCTCGTCCTCGCGGACCTCGTCGTGGACGAGTTCGTGATCACGGGTGAACCGCGCGTCTCGCGCGAAGCGCCGGTCCTGATCCTCAAGTACCGGGATCGGCTGTTCCTCCCGGGCGGCGGCGCGAACGCCGTGGCGAACGTCGCGGCCCTCGGAGGCTTGCCCGTGGTGCTCGGCCAGGTGGGCGACGACCAGGCGGGGCAGCGCCTGCTCGCCGAGCTCGCGGCGCGCGGCGCTGACGTGTCTGGGGTCATGGTGCGCAAGGGCATGCGCACGCCACGCAAGACGCGCTTTCTGGCCGGCGACAAGAACGTCGCGCTCCAGCAGGTCGTGCGCGTGGACCGCATCGAGACGACCGAGCCGGACGCCCGTCTGGCGCGCCTCGCCATCCGGCGCGCCGAGAAGATCGCCCGCGAGACGCACGCGGT
The DNA here is from genome assembly GCA_964613915.1 of uncultured Thermoanaerobaculia bacterium. GTDB lineage: Bacteria > Acidobacteriota > JBCCFW01 > JBCCFW01 > JBCCFW01 > CAZTIW01. The sequence goes on along the minus strand of CAZTIW010000045.1, from coordinate 19,760 downwards.
CCTCGCGTCGGACTACGGCCTCGGTTTCGTCTCGCCCGACCTCGTGCGGCGCACGCGAGCCGCCGCGGCCAGCTGCGGGAAGATGACGGCGCTCGACAGCCGCTTCGGCCTCCTCGGCCACGCGGGGGTGGACGTGGCGACGCCGAGCGAGGTCGAGATCGAGGCGAGCCTCGGGCGCCCGCTGAAAGACCTCGCGAGCGTCGAGAGAGCGGGCACGGAAGCGCTCGAGGCGCTGGGCGCCCGGGCGCTCGTGCTGACGCGCGGCAGTCAGGGGATGGTGGTCTTCGAACCGGAGCGCCCGGCGGTGGTGATCCCCGCCTTCGGCACGGGCACGGTGGCCGACGTCACGGGAGCGGGGGACACCGTCATCGCGACGCTGACGCTCGCCGTCGCCGCGGGGCTGTCATTCGTGGACGCGGCCCGCCTCGCCAACGCGGCGGCTGGCATCAAGGTGACGAAGCTCGGCACCGCCACCGTCTCGCCCGCCGAGCTCGCGTCAGCCCTGCGCCGGGGCGACGTGGCCTGACGCCCGGCCGGGACCTCGATCAGCGGATCTTGAGGTCAGCCGGTTCGCTCGCGCCGGGGCCGAGCCGCGGCGTGCGCGCCTCGCGGGCCGCGCGCGCGATCTCCTCGGGCCGCGCGCGGTCCCACAACTCGAGCGCCGCCTTGACCTGGGGATCGTTCGCGCACTGGGCCTTGAAGCCCTCTTGCAAGCCGAGCTGCGCGTTGATCAGCTCGATCTCGAGCTGCGCGCGGATCTCGTCGGCGGACGACGTCCACTCCTCGTCGGTCACCTGCAGGCCGCTCTTGACGACGAAGTCGCGGTACGCCCGGACCGTGTCGGAGTCCACCTTCCAGCCGGGCTTCATGCCGGCGAGCGCGCCGGAGCGCGCGCGATCGCTGGCGAAGCGGAAGAACGACGAGTCGAGGATCATGCGCTCGACCGCAGGCTGCGGACGGACTTGCTCGACCTCCACGTCCGGGTCGATGCCGCCGCCGGAGTAGACCTCGCGGCCAGCGTCCGTCAGGTGCCCGTCGCCATGCGGCGTGCCCTTGCGCGGGCCCGAGTAGTACTCGTAGGCGGAGGACCAGTCCCGCTGAATCTGTCGCCCCGACGGCGTGTAGTAGCGGGCCGTCGTGAGCGCGAGACCGGTGTCGCCCGAGAGGCTGTAGACGCTCTGGACCAGGCCCTTGCCCCAGGTCGTCGTGCCGACGAGGAGACCGCGGTCGTGATCCTGCACGGCGCCCGAGACGATCTCCGAGGCCGAGGCGCTACCGCGATTGATGAGCACGATCAGCGGGATGGTCGCGTCGAGCGTGACCTCGGATGGCTGCGTGAAGTGCTTCTCGCTGGATCCGGGGATGCGACCGCGCGTCTCGACGACGAGCTGGTTCGGCCGCAGGAACGTGGACGACACGGACACGGACTGGTCGAGCAGGCCGCCCGGGTTATCGCGCAGGTCGAGGATCAGCCGCTCCATGCCCTGTCCGCGCAGATCCCGGATCCGCTCATGAAGCTCGCGCGTCGTGGACTTCGTGAAGTCCTTGATGCGGATGAAGCCCGTTCCGGGCTGGATCATGAACGCGTGCTGGATGCTCTCGGTCGGGATCTCGGCGCGCTCCACGGTCAGGTCGAAGGACTCGCGCGCGCGCTCGATCGTGATGGTGACGGCCGTGCCCTTCTCCCCGCGGAGCTTGCCGACCGCGCCGTCGAGCGTCAGCTCGTCGGTGGACTCGCCGTTGATCTTCGCGATGATGTCGCCGGGGCGGAGCCCGAGGCGCTTGGCGGGCATCCCGTCGATGGGCGAGATGACGGTCAGGCGCTGGCGGCCGTCGTCGTCACGGCGAACCGAGATGATGATGCCCAGCCCGTAGAACGATCCGTCCTGCCCCTCGCGCATGGTCCGGTAGGAGTCGCGGTCGAGGAAGTGCGTGTGCGGATCGAGCGTGTCCAGCATCCCGCGGATGGCGCCCTCGACGAGATCCTCCGAGCTGAGGTCCTCCGTCATCGCGTGCTGCTCGACGGCCTCGAGCATGCTCGCGATGTTGCGCGCCAGACCGAGCCGGGGATCCGCGCCCGCACGCGAGCGATCGGCGCCGCCGGCATCCCCGCGAGGCGCAGCGAAGGCCAGGCTGACGGCGACCAGCGCCGCCACGGCCGCCGTCGCCAGGGCCGCAGGGAATGAGAAGGAACGCCGGGATTCGATCACGAGGGACTCCATGCCGGGCCGCTGGCGGACCCGGCGCGTGGGTCGTTGACGCCTGGCGAGAGCCCTCTCGCCAGCCGGCGGGAGGCGAGCGCCGCCCCGCTCCTCAAGAATACCAGCCGAAATCGCCCGAGGCAGGCGCCGGGCGGCCGCTCCGCGGGGGCAGCTGCGGCGAACGCATCAGAGGCGGGTCTTCAGGTCCGAGGTCACCCACTCGACCGCGACGGGCGCGCCGGCGGGCGGCGGCCCGATGAGCTGGCGGTTGCCGACGAACGTCAGCTGCGTGTCGCCCTCGCCGATGACGTCGAAGCACAGCTCGATGAGACGGCCGCACGTCACGCCCGTCGTGGTGGCGGCGGCGTTGCGCGTCACCCCGACGATGATCAGGCCGGGCTGCGTGGCGTCCACCTGTGCCGGCAGGCGCACGGAGGTGTCGCCCAGGCACGTCGCGCCGTCGTCGAACGACCGGTAGCGCAGCGACGCCGGGTCGTACTGGAGCGTGAAGGCCGCCGCGAACACGCCGAACGCGCGATGCGCGTCGATGGCGAGGCACGTGGACGTCCGCGTGCCGGACGCCTCGGTGATGTCCACGTACTCGAGCATGGTCGCCGTCCGGGGCGTGACCTCGGCGCCGGCGTTCAGGAAGTCGTTCGTTCCCGTGACGCCGCCGTCTCCCGAACTCGAACAGCCGAGAACGGAGGCGGCGAGGGCGACGGAGAGAGCGGAGGCCTGGAGAAGACGACGCACGGTGACCTCGAAGCGACTCAGGGACGAGTGCCGAAGTAGGCGGCGAGGATCGCGAGATCCGCGCCGTCAATGATGTCGTTGTCGGTGAAGTCGGCGTCGTTGTAGAACGTCGGCCCGTCGCAGTACTCGGCGCCGAAGTGCAGGCCGAGAAGCGCGAGATCGAGACCGTCAACGATGCCATCGCCGTTGGCGTCCCCGCGCCGGGACAGCGGCGGGCGCGGCGTGATCCCGCCCGTGTTGCCCTGGATCGCGACGAGCCCGGCGTAGACGGCGGTCCCGCCGAACGGATGCGTGAGCCTGACGTCCACGAAGCCCGCGCACCCCAGCGGCACGACCTGCGTGCCCGTGGGCGTGACCAGCGCCTGGATCGCCTGGCCCTTGGGATAGCCCGGCGCGTAGTCCACCGCGGAGATGGCCGCGCCCGGACCGAGATCGAGCGTCAGGCCGGGGAACAGGCCCGAGCCCTGAATCACGACGTTCGTGGGCCCGAGGATCGTCGGCGGGGAGACCGATGTCGCGATCGGCAGCGGCACCACGGCGCCCCCCACGGGCGTGACGAAGACGACGCTCTCGTTGACGAGGCGCCCGTTCGTCCCCGGGTTGGTGTCCGTGTCGTCCACGCTGAAGATGGCCGGCGGCACGAGGAACGTTCCCGTGCCGACGTCGTAGTCGCCCCAGTCCACGACGTGGACGCGGCCCGTCGCGTCCACCGAGACATCCTGGATCTGCGAGTACTGCGTGCCGCCGGTGAACTGCGTCGCGTTGTTCTCCGGATCCGGATTGCCGGTGTCAAGGGCCCAGACGATGGAGTCACCGACGACGCCCTGGTCCACGACCAGCGGCGTTCCATCGGTCCTGACGTCGAGCGAGATCAGCCCCAGGAAGTCGGGCGTGCTCGAGACGAGCTGCACGAACCCGGTCAGGGGATCCACCTGGAACACCGAGCCCGAGTATCCGAGCTCCGAGGCGCAGGCGTCCGCGACGTAGATCCTGTCCGCCGCGGGGTCGTACGCGATGCCGAGAGGCTCGCCGAAGGCGGACGGCAGCGGCGGCGGGAAGCCATGCGCCGTGCCCGCCGACAGCAGCGTGGGCGCGCAGGGGGCCGCGGCGCAGGTGGCCGTGTTGATGATGAAGATGGCGCCGTATGCGCCGCATCCGACCGACGCGCCGAGGAAGGCCGGATCCGCCTCGGGGTCGGCGATGAAGAGCCGCCCGTCGGGCGCGAACGCAATGCCGAAGGGCTGAACGAGCGGCGAGCCCTGCCAGATGACCTCGATGGCGCCGGTGACGCCGTCCAGCGCGAGAATGCGCGGGATCGGATTGATCGGGGGCGTGTCGTCCGCGCCCAGATCGGCCATGTACGCGCGTCCATCCACCGGCGAGACCGCCACGCTATTGATGAGCTGGAGGGGAGCGCCGGCCTGCGCGCTGGCCTCGACGCCGGGGAACGCCGTCGTGCCGGCGCCCAGCGTCACGTTGAAGACGGCGCCAGCGTTGACGGGGCTGACCAGGTGGGCGTCCTGGTCAATCACCAGCAGGTTGGTCGAGGGCTGCTGCGCCGCAGCCATGGGGGCCAGCATGGCGCAAGCGACGAGAGCGAGGGGAAAGCGCATGAGACAGATATCTCCCGGGGCCGACAGCCCTGTTGCCCTAAGGTACGCCGCGCTTCCAGGGCCGTCTAGCGCGCCGCCGACGCCGGGGCTCCGACGCGCGTGCTCCGTCCGACTCCTGGCTGGCTTGCCGATCCGGGGCACGACCGGCGCTGGGTGATCGCAGCGTGTCATTTCGCCCCTCGCGCCATTGCTTCGCGCGCTTCGGGGCGTCACGGTACCATCGGCGCGCATGGCGCGACGCTTCAGCACCGGAGACCAGGGAGAGGGCCGCTCGTGGCGACTGGCGGCCGCGGCCGTGGCGTGCCTCGCCCTCGCCGGCACGTCGCGCGCCGCGCCCTTGGTCCTGCCCGCGCCGTCGGCGCCCACGTCCATCCGCGCCGTCTCCACGAAGGTCGTGGCCACGGCCCGCCCGGACGGGCTGCTGGACGTGGACATCACGATCGCGCTCCTCAACCCGGATGCGCGGGAGGCCACTGCGAGCCTGACGCTGCCGGCGCTCCAGGACGGGCGCGTGGCGGTCGGCGGCGCCTCGCTGGCGCCCGTCCAGCCCGGATTCGTCATGGACCTCGACGCCGGAGAGGCCACCGCGATCCGGCTCACCGGCGTGATGCCCCCCGAGGCCCTCGACTGGGTGGACGAGGCCGAAGCAGGGTGGGCTGGCATGCGCGGACCGCTCCTGCAGCCCGCGCTGCGCGTCACCATCGCGCACCCCGAGCGTTCGCCGTTCGCCGCCGCGCCGCTGACAGCGCGCGTGGTGATGGGCGGCGCTCGGTCCATCGCGGAGATCCTCGCGTCGCCGCCCGCGCGGCTGGCGCCTGGCGAGGCCTCCTGGGAGAGCGTGTCGCTGCCCGACGGCGCGGCGCTGACCGTGACCTGGCCGGTGCTGTCAGGCCTGTTGCCACGCGATGCGGCAGAGGCCGAAGGGCTCGCGCTCGACCTGCGCGCGGGTGGCGCCGACATCGCGGCCGTCGGCGCCCTGCAGCGCGCCGTGGCGGCGCAGCCCGACGAGCCGGAAGCCGGCGCCGCAGCGGCGGTGCTTCAGGGCGTGATGGCGGAGCTCGAGCGCCGCGATCGCGAGCGCATCGCAGCCGCAGCTGACGCCGAACGTCGGACGCGCGAGGCCGCCGAGGCGCAGGCCCGCGCCGAAGCCGACAGGCAGGCGCGCGAGGCCGCCGAGGCGCAGGCCCGCGCCGAAGCCGACAGGCAGGCGCGCGAGGCCGCCGAGGCGCAAGCGCGCGCCGAAGCCGACAGGCAGACGCGCGAGGCCGCCGAGGCGCAGGCCCGCGCCGAGGCCGACAGGCAGGCGCGCGAGACCGCCGAAGCGCAGGCCCGCGCCGAGGCCGACAGGCGGGCGCGCGAGACCGCGGAGGCGCAGGCACGCGCCGAGGCTGACAGGCGGGCGCGCGAGACCGCGGAGGCGCAGGCACGCGCCGAGGCTGACAGGC
>CAZTIW010000045.1:0-13648 GCA_964613915.1 uncultured Thermoanaerobaculia bacterium | reverse complement strand
GACAGGCGGGCGCGCGAGACCGCGGAGGCGCAGGCACGCGCCGAGGCTGACAGGCAGGCGCGCGAGGCCGCCGAATCGCAGGCCCGCGCCGAGGCCGACAGGCAAGCGCGCGAGGCCGCCGAGGCGCAGGCCCGCGCCGAAGCCGGCAGGCAAGCGCGGGAAGCCGTCGAAGCGCAGGCCCGCGCTGAAGCCGACAGGCAAGCGCGCGAGGCCGCCGAAGCGCAGGCCCGCGCTGAAACTGGCAAGCAGGCGCGGGAGCCCGCCGAGGCCGACAGGCAGGCGCGCGAGGCCGCCGAGGCGCAGGCGCGCGCCGAGGCCGACAAGCAGGCGCGCGAGGCCGCCGAAGCGCAGGCCCGCACCGAGGCCGACAGGCAAGCGCGCGCGGAAGCCGAGCGGCAGGCTCGCGACGCCGCCGAGGCGCAAGCGCGCGCCGAACGCGACAGGCAGGCGCGCCTCGAGGCCGAGCGTCAGGCGCGCGATCTCGGCGCCGCGCCGGACCTCGCCGAGCCGGCCGCCGACCCGCAGCCCGTCCCGCAGCCGGACCCGCAGCCCGACGCGCGACCGCCCGCGGACACCGCCAGCGTGCTGGCGCACGCCGAGAGCGAGCGCGGCGAGGCGGCCGACGAGCTCGCCCGGCGCGCCGATCGTGAACGCGCCGAGCGCGCGTGGATGGCGGCCTCCGGTCCCCGGACGCCGTGGATTCGCAGCGCCGCGCAGGCACGCGTCTTCCTCGCGCGCGAGAGCGCCGCCGGGACGCTGAGCCGCGATCGCGTCACCGAGGTGATCGCCCTCATGCGCGCCCGCCGCGGCGAGCCATTCGACTACGAGCCGCGCTGGCGCGAGCGCTTCGGCGCGGAGCCGTGGTACGCGCCGCGCTCCGCCGACGCGCTTCTCCCGCCGACATCCGGCGAGATCGAAGCGCTCCAGGTGCTCGCGGCCGCCCTCTGACGCCAGCCGCGGAGGACGCAGCTGCCGCGGAGGACGCGGCTACCGCGGAGCGACGGCCGCGGCCCAGCGCGTCATCGCCGCCATCGCCCGCTCCGCATGCGCCGCGTAACGCTCGCGGCGACCGCGGATCCGCTGGTCGAGCGGCGGAACGAGCCCGAAGGCGGCGTTCATGGGCTGGCGATCCTTGCGCCGATCATCGGTGACGTAGCGCAGCAGCGCGCCGTTCATGGTGACGGCCGGAGGCACGACGAAGGGATGGCCCGTCGGCATCGCCGGGCCGGCCGCGAGACCCTCATCCGGCGGCGGATCGAGCACGCCGAGATCCGCCGCGACGTTGAGCGCCGCCATGAGACCCGCCGCGGCTGACTCGATGTAGCCCTCCACGCCGCTGAGCTGGCCCGCGATGAAGACCCGGGGATCCGCCTTCGAGCGCAGGTTCGCGCTGATGGTCGCCGGTGGATCGACGTACGCGTTGCGGTGCATCTGCCCCATGCGCTCGAACCGGGCCTCGGTCAGCCCCGGGATCATCCGCAGGATGCGCTCCTGGTCGGGGAAGCGCAGGTTGGTCTGAAAGCCCACCATGCCCCAGTGCTCGGCGGCGACGTCGTCCTGGCGGAGCTGCACGACCGCGTGCGGCCACCGGCCCGTGCGCGGATCCGTCAGCCCGACGGGCTTCATCGGCCCGAAGCGCAGCGACTCGGGCCCGCGCCGCGCCAGCACCTCGATGGGCAGGCACGCCTCGAAGAACGCTCCCTTCTCGAAGTCCTTCAACTGGACCGCCGACGCCTCGCACAGCTCCTTGATGAAGGAGTCGTACTCGTCGGCGTTCATCGGGCAGTTCAGGTACGTGCCCTCGCCCTTGTCGTAGCGGGACTGCGCGAACGCGATGGACATGTCGATCGAGTCAGCCGCCACGATCGGCGCGATCGCGTCGAAGAAGAAGAGATTCTCGTGCCCGGCCAGCGCCGCGATGGCCTCCGCGAGCGGCCCCGACGTCAGGGGGCCCGTGGCGACGATCGTCGGCAGCCCCGTGTCCAGCGTGGTCGCTTCCTGCCGATCCACCGTGATGAGCGGCTCGCCTTCGATCGCTTCGGTCACGCCCGCGGCGAAGAGATCGCGATCCACGGCAAGCGCCTGCCCCGCGGGCACGCGGCACCCGTCGGCGACGCGGAGCAGCAACGACCCGAGCAGTCTCAGCTCGGCCTTGAGCAGTCCCGAGGCGGAGTCCACGGCGTCGGACTTGAACGAGTTGCTGCAGACGATCTCCGCGAGGCGATCGGTCTGGTGCGCCGGCGTGCGCACGACGGGCCTCATCTCGACCAGGCGCACGGGAATGCCACGACGCGCGAGCTGCCAGGCCGCCTCGCAGCCGCCCATGCCTCCGCCGATGACGACGGCGCGAGGCGACGGGCGCGCGCTCACGCCGTTCTCACTTCGACTCGCTCGCGGCCTTCTTGCGAGCGCGCGGCGCCGCGGCCGCGGCCTTCTTGGCCGCCGCGGGGGCTGCCTTCTTGGCCGCCGCCGGCGCCTTCTTCTTGCGCGGAGCGGCGGCCGCTCGCCCGCGCGGGGCGGGAGCCTTCTTGCGAGGCGGACGCGCGGCGCGCGCCGTGGCCTTTTTCGGCGCCGGCGCGTCGGGCGGCGCGTCCGTCCACGTGCAGGTCTCGCGATGGCAGTACAGGAACGTGCCGAACTTCTTCGTCTCCTTCTGGAGCGTGAACGCGCACGCGCAGGCGGGACAGGCCGTCTTGATCGGCTTGTCGAACGCGACGAAGTTGCACGCCGGATAGTTCGCGCAGCCGTAGAACGGCTTGCCCCGGCGCGTCGGCTTGACGACGAGGTCGCCGCCGTCGGTCGGACAGTCGATGCCGATCAGCTCCTGCTCGATGAACTCGCAGTTCGGGAAGCCCGAGCACGCGACGAAGCTGCCACGGGCGTTCTCGCGCTCGAGGAGCTGGCTCTCGCATCGCGGGCAGTTCCGGTCGAGCGGCCGCACGCGCAGGATCTTCCAGGTGCCATCGCGGTTCTTCTTCAGGCTCGCCTTGCCCTTGCACGTCTTCGGATTGTCGGGGCACGCGAGGTACTCGCCGAAGCGGCCGGTCTTGTAGACCATGTTCTGCTGGCAGTACGGGCAGGGCTCCTCGAAGACGGGAACCTCGCCGCCGGACGCGAGGTTCTCCTTGTACTCGCAATCCGGGTAGCGCGAGCACGACAGGAACTCGCCGTTGCGCGAGAACCGCAGCTTCATGGGCGCGGAACACGTCTGGCAGCTCTTGTCAGGCCACTCGATGCCGCCGCGGACATCCGGCATCTTCGTGACGGCGGTCTCGAGATCCTTGCGGAACTTCGCGTCGAAGTCGCGCACGACCGCGCGCCAGTCGCGGCCCTTCTCTTCGACTTCGTCGAGCTCGCCCTCGAGCCGGCTCGTGTAGTCGGTGTCGATGATGTCCTGGAAGAACGGCACGAGCCGCCGCGTGACCTCGCGCCCGAGAAGCGTGGGCCGGAACTTCGAGGACTCGAGCACCGTGTACTCGCGCACGCCGAGCTTGCCGAGAATCTCCGCGTACGTGGATGGCCGGCCGATGCCGTTCTCCTCGAGCGCCTTGACCAGCGTCGCTTCCGTGTAGCGGGGCGGCGGCAGCGTGAACTTCTGGTCTTCCTTGAGCTCGTCCAGCTTCAGCACCTGGCCGCGCTCGAGGCGGGGGAGGCGCCCGTCCTGCGCCTCATCGGCCTCGCCGCCCTCGTCCGTCGCCTTCGCTTCCTGGTAGACGCGGAGGTACCCGGCGAACTTCTGCACCTCGCCCTTGGCCTCGAACTCGTGGTCGGCCGCGGTCACCGTCACGATGGTCTCGTCGAACAGCGCCGGCTTCATCTGCGAGGCCACGAAGCGGTTCCAGATCATCGAATAGATCTTGAACTCGTCCGCCGTCAGATCGTTGCGCACCTTGGCTGGCGGCAGGTCGAGCGACGTGGGCCGGATGGCCTCGTGCGCATCCTGCGCGTCGCCACGCCCCTTGTAGAAGATGGGCTTGTCCGGGATGTACTCGGCGCCGATGGCGTCCTTGATGTAGTCGCGCACCGAGGCGATGGCCGCATCGCTGACGCGCACGGAGTCCGTGCGCATGTACGTGATGAGACCAGCGGTGCCGCGCCCGGCGACATCCTTGCCCTCGTAGAGGCCCTGCGCGATCCGCATCGCGATGCGGACGGGGACGCCGCGGCGGCTCGCCTCCTGCTGGAACTTGGACGTCGTGTAGGGCGGCGGGGGGCTTCGCTTGCGTTCCTTGACCTCGAGACCGGTCACCGTCCACGTCGCGCCCTTCAGCGCCTCGCGAATGACGGCGACGTCGGCGGCGCTCTTGGGCTCGCACTTCTCGCCCCGGCGGCGCTTGAGGCGCGTGAGAAACGGCGGCGGCTCGGTCGCCGAGAGCAGGGCTCCGACGATCCAGTACTCCTCGGGGATGAACGCGTCGATCTCGTCTTCGCGCTCGCAGATGAGTCGCAGCGCGACCGACTGCACGCGACCGCCCGACAGGCCGCGCAGGATCTTCTTCCAGAGCAGCTGGCTGAGACCGTAGCCCATGACGCGATCGACGACGCGTCGCGCCTGCTGCGCGTCCACGCGCTGCTGGTCGATCTGGGTCGCTTCGGTGAGGGCATGCCGCACGGCATCGCGCGTGATCTCGTTGAACCGGACGCGGACGACCGGCTTGTTGACGCCGCTCTCGGACAGGATCTCGGCGAGATGCCAGCCGATCGCCTCGCCCTCGCGGTCCGGATCCGTCGCGATCACGATGCGCTCGCAGCGCCCGGCGGCGTCCACGATGGTCTTGATGAGCGCCTCGCGGTCCTCGAGCACCGCGTAGGGGGGCTTGACGGCCTCGGCGTACGACCCGGGATCCCAGCTCTTGGGCAGGTCGCGCACGTGTCCCTTCGACGAGACCACCTTGTACTTGTCGCCCAAGTACTTGTTGATGGTCTTCGCCTTGGCAGGCGACTCGACGATGACGAGGCTTTCAGCCATCGCGTATCTCCGCGGCGCAGGGAAGTTCGTCCGTGGGCAAGACCCCTCGAAGGGGCGATACCGTAGCCCAGGCCCCCGGGGCTGTCCAGGCTGGCCGACCCGGCCCCGCCCGCCGGTCCCCCGAAGGGGGACCGAAAAATCGTGCCCCTCTCGCGCACGTGCGGCCGGTCGCGGCGCGAGGGCTCATGCCCGCCTGCGGAGCCACAGGCCGCCGGCCAGGGCCTCGACGGCTCCGACTGACTCCAGCATCGTGAGGCGAGCCAGGAGGGGCCCTGGCGCCAGGCCCGTGGACTCCGCCAGCCCGTCCAGGTCGAGAGGGTCGCCCGGCGGCAGGGCGTCGAGGACGGGGTCCGGCGGCGCGCCCGTACCTGCCTTCGCTGGCTCCGCCGAGGGAACACGGATTCCGAGCGCTTCGACCTCGTCGTCCCGGAGCTGGGCCACGATGTCGGCCACGCCGCGCAGCACGGCCGCTCCGTGGTGGATCAGGTCATTCGTCCCCTCGCTGGTGGGCGAGGTGACGGGCCCGGGCACCGCCAGGACGTCGCGACCCTGATCGTTCGCGAGGCGCGCCGTGATGAGCGAGCCGCTGCGCATCGTCGCCTCGATCACGAGCGTGAGCCGGGCCCACCCCGCGAGCAGCCGGTTGCGCACGGGGAAGTGCCCCTTGAGCGGCGGCGAGCGGCACGGCAGCTCGGACACGATCGCGCCGGAAGCGATGATGCGTTCGAAGAGCCCCCGGTGCGCGCGCGGGTATGTCACGTCCACGCCGCAGCCCAGGACCGCCACCGTCGGCACGCCGGCCTCGAGCGCCGCCAGGTGCGCCTCGGCGTCCACGCCGCGCGCGCCTCCCGACACGATGACGCCACCGAGCGCCACCACGTCGCGCGCGATGCGACGCGCGACGGCGATGCCGTAGGGGCTCGGCCGGCGCGGGCCGACGATCGCGACCGGCAGGCGATCGGGGCGGGGCATGGAGCCGCGCACCCAGAGCACGTGAGGGGGATCCGGGATCTCGCGCAGGAGCGGCGGGAAGTGCGGATCGCTTCGCGGGACGAGCCGGGCGCCACACCGGCGCGCGCGCTCGAGCTCCGCGTGCACGTCCGCGTCGCGAATGCTCGCAAGCGCGGCGCGCACCGCGGGGTCAACGACGCCCGCCGACCACCGGGCGCGCTGACGGGGCGTCAGCGGCGCGAGGTGCAGCCGCAGGCCCGCGAGCAGCTCGTCATTCGTGTCGGCAGCCATCCCCCCAGAGTACGTCGCGCTCGCGCGCGCCCCGGCTCCCGTCCGCGCGATCGAGCCGATCTTTCCACGCGTCCTGGCAGCGCGTGGCCGCGCGGGCGCAGCGACGGGTTCCGGCGCTTGGCGTCAGGAAACGACGGGCAGGATCGCGGACGCCACGTGAAACGACCCGAACGCGACGACGAGCGCGGCGTCCGGGCGCGGATGCGCGGCGGCCTCGGCGTCGGCGCGGCGCAGCGCCTCGCGCGTGTCCGGACAGGACTCCGCGCGGAGCCCGGCGGCTCGCAGCACGCGCGCGATGGCCTCGGGATCCCGCGCCCGCGCGCCCGCCAGCGCGGGAACGAAGACCGCGGCGGAACTCACGCGCGCCGAGGCGGCCAGCTCGCGAGCGATGCCGTCGAGGTCCTTGTCCGCGAGACACGCGAAGATGACGGCACGGACGGCCCGCGACGCGAGCCCGTCCGCCAGATGATCGAGGAGCGCTCGCGCGCCATCCACGTCGTGGGCGACGTCCAGGAGCAGGTCCGGCGCCTTCGGACCGCGCGCGATGAGCTCGAGCCGCGCCCGCCAGCGTGCCGAGGCGAAGCCGTCGGCCATCGCCCGCGCGTCGCAGGACAGCCGGCCCTCGCTGGCCACGGCGAGTTCCTCGAGGATCGCGAGCGCCGTGGCGGCGTTCTCTCGCTGCGCCGCGCCCGGCAGCGCCGTCGCGGGCGCGCGCTCCTCATCGGCCGGACCCACCACGCGCAGGGGAACGCCGAGTTCCAGCGCGCGAGCCTTCACCACGTCGGCCGCCTCGACGGGGCAGGGGGCCAGCACGCCGCGCACCCCCGGCTTGAGGATGCCCGCCTTCTCGCGCGCGATGCTGGCGCGCGTGCCGCCGAGGCGGTCGGCATGGTCCATGCCGAGCCGCGTGATGCCGGCCACGAGCGGGCGCACGATGTTGGTCGCATCCACGCGGCCGCCGAGCCCGCACTCGACGATGATCACGTCGAGGGGATCTTCCGCGAAGGCGAGGAACGCGGTCGCGGTCATGACCTCGAAGTAGCCAGCCTGCATGTCTTCCGCGCCGGCCGCCCGCACCCGGTCCGCCAGCGACAGGAGACGCTCGGCGCTGATGTCCAGCCCGTTCACTCGGATGCGCTCGCACGCCGACAGGAGGTGGGGTGAGGTCGTCAGGCCGGTCTTCAGGCCGGCATGGCGCAAGGACGACTCGACCAGCGCGCACGTGGAGCCCTTGCCGCGCGTGCCGGCCACGTGGACGACGGGATGCGCGAGCTCCGGCCGGCCCAGCCGCCGGCAGAGCTCGTCAATGACCTCGAGCGTCCATGTCCCCGGCCGCAGCTCGCGATGGCCGAGGGCCTCCAGCCACGCGGCCGTGGGAGGATGCGTCACGGCGGCGCGACGGCGCGGATCAGCCCGAGGCCGACGACGCCACGGGACCGCAGAAGAACGTGAGGCAGCGGGCGATCGTCTCGCGCATCTCGCGCCGCGGGACCACCATGTCCACCATGCCGTGCTCGAGCAGGAACTCCGAGCGCTGAAAGCCGTCGGGAAGCGTCTGCTTGATCGTCTGCTCGATGACGCGCGGGCCCGCGAAGCCGATGAGGGCGCCGGGCTCGGCCATGATCACGTCGCCGACCATCGCGAACGAGGCGGTCACGCCTCCGGTCGTCGGGTTCGTCAGCACGGCGATGTACGGAAGGCCGGCCGAGTCGAGGCGCGCGAGCGCGGCGTTCACCTTGGCCATCTGCATGAGCGACAGGACGCCTTCCTGCATGCGCGCGCCGCCGGAGGCGCACACGATGATGAGCGGGACGCGCTCGGCCAGGGCGCGCTCGGCGCCGCGCGTCAGCTTCTCTCCGACCACGGACCCGAGGCTCCCGCCGAGGAAGTCGAAGTCCATGACGCACGCGATGAGCGGCCGGCCCATGATGGCGCCGCGCACGACGACGACCGCGTCGTCCTTGCCCGTGCGCTCCCGGTGCTTCTTGACGCGGTCCTTGTAGGCGACCTGGTCCTTGAACTTGAGCGGGTCCACGGAGATCAGGCCGCGCTCGATCTCCTCATGGCCCGGATCGAGAAGCAGGTGAAGGCGCTCCTCGACGGGAATGGGGAAGTGGAAGTCGCAGCGCGGACAGGCCTGGCCGTTCTGCTGCACCGCCTTGGCGTAGAGGACTTCCTTGCAGCCGTCGCACTTGCGCCAGACGCCCTCGGGCATCTGGAGCTTGCGCTCCTGCACCGGCGCGCGGGGCGTCTTCTCCCGGCGAAACCAGCTCACCGGGCTCCCTTCGCGGACACCGTGCGCGCCGCCAGTCCCTGTCGGATGCGAGCCGCCTCGGCCATGGCGGGCGTTCCGGGATACTCCCTCACGACGCGGTCGAGGTACTCCTGAGCCCGCGCGATGTTCGCCGGTTCCTTCTTGGCCTCGAGCTGCGCGAGACCCACCAGCGCCTGGCTGGACGTGGCCGGGTTGTCCGGGTAGACGCGCAGGACCTCGGCGTAGTGTTGCGACGCGACGTCGTCGAGGCCCACGACCGAGTAGCCTCGCGCCAGCTCGATGAGCGACTCGCGGTGGTAGTTCATGGGCCCGGGCGCCACGGGTTGCTGGAAGATCTGCTGCAGCGCCAGGTCATGGACCTGCTGCCAGTACGGGATGGCCGCCTCGTGCTGAGCGCCCTCCGACAGGTACCGGCCGAAGCGATAGCTCGCCACGAGATCCGTCGGATCCATTGCGGCGGCCCGGAGGCGCGCGTACTCGGTCTCGCCCTTCTTGACCGCCGCGACCTTCAGCGTGAACTCGTCGAGGTTCATGTATCCGCGAATGCGCTCGACGATGACCCCGTTCGAGTCCAGGAAGAACAGGCGCGGATAGGAACTCACCTGATACTTGGCCGCCAGTTCAGGAAGGCGCTCGGCGTTGATCTTGACCCCGAGGACGCCATCGGCCGCCTGGACGAACGAGTCCTTGGCGAAGACATCGGCGTCGAGTCGCTTGCACCATCCGCACCAGTCCGTGTAGAAGTCGAGCAGGACGATCTTGCGCTCCTTCTTGGCGCGGGCGATCGCGTCCTCGTACTTGGGCACCCACTCGAGCCCCTTGGCGCCGGCCGCGCGCGGCGTGGCGGCGGCTGCCGGCTTGGCGGCCGGCGCGGCGGTGGTCGCGACGGGCACCCGGGCCGGCACCGGCTGCGCGACGACCGGACGGGGGGCTGGTCGGGGGGCCGGAGGGGCGGCGGCGGGGGCCGCCGGGGCCGGCGCCGCCGGAGCCGGCTTGGTCACCGGTTCGGCCCAGGCGAGGGCGCCCGGAAGGGCGAAGGCGGCTGTCCAGCCGAGGAGGCTTCGCCGGGTTGAGAGGGTCAGTCGGGTCATGGGCATTCCTGCGGCCGCGGGTCAGGGGCGTCCCGGCGCGGGCGGAGATTGAATCATGGTCGCCGGACCGCCGCTGCGCCACCGGATGCGGGGGCGGCGGACGGCGGCGCGCGCGTGGCGACTACTCGTCCGCCCGGGGGGCGCCGCCCGCCTGCGTTCGGCGAGGCTCGAGAAACTTGAGGTTGTCGGAAGCGTCGGCTTCCTCCCAGTCGGTCAGGAGGGCTGCCTGCCGGGAGAGCATCGAGCGGACGGTCTCCATGAGCTCGCGCTTGAGGGACTTGAGCTCGATCATGCGACCTTCGTACTTGCCCATGCGCTCGCGGGCCACTTCCATCATCTTCTCGGCGCGGAGCTCGGCTTCCTGAATGACGATTTCCGCCTCGCGCCGGGCCTGCGCGCGGACCTCGTCGGCGGCGGCCTGGGCGGCGAGAAGGGTGTCCTTCAGGATCCGCTCGCGCTCCTCGTGCTCGCGCACCTGGTCCCGCAGGATGGCGGACTGCTCGCGCAGCTGCCCGTTCTCGCGCACGATGGCCTCGTGCTGCTCGGCGACGGACGCGAGAAAGGCGCGGACCTCGGCGGGGTCAATCCCGCGGAAGACCTGGCGGAACCGGTGCTTCTGGATGTCCAGCGGCGAAATGCGCATGCGCGCCCCCGTGATGCGGAGGACTTGCCCCGCCGCAGACTATATCGCGGCGCGGGGGCGGCCGGGTGCGACCGACCCTACGCCCTCCGGCCGAAGAGCGCCGTGCCCACCCGGACCTCGGTGGCGCCTTCCTCGATCGCCAGCTCGAAGTCCGAGCTCATGCCCATGGACAGGTGACGCACGGCCGGCATCGAGGCGTGCAGCGCATCGAAGGCCTGCCGCAAGGCCCGGAAGTCGGCCCGGGTCTCGGCTTCCGTCGCCCGCGGCGGCGGGATCGCCATGAGCCCCGTGACCGTGACGCGCGGAAAGGCGTCGATGGCGCGCACGTGACGCTCGAGGTCGGCCAGCGGCACCCCGTGCTTGGTGGGCTCGTCGCCGACGAGGACCTGCACGAACACGCGCAGGTCGCGGCCGATCTCCTCGGCGTCCTCTTCCAGCACCTCGGCCAGCTTGACGGAATCCACGGACTCGATGCGATCGAAGACCTCGGCCGCGAGCCGCGCCTTGTTCGTCTGCAGGTGCCCGATCAGGTGCCACGTGGGCGCGCGATCAGCCAGCTCGCGCATCTTCGGGAGCGCTTCCTGCACGCGGCTCTCGCCCAGGTGGGTGAGCCCCGCGTCGAGGGCCGCGCGCGCGACGTCGCAGGGAACCGTCTTCGTCACGCCGACCAGCAGCACGGAGGCGGGATCGCGCCCGGCCCGGTCGCAAGCGCGCTCGATGCGCTCGCGGACATCGGCGACATTCGCCGCGACGTGCCCCGCCGTCGCGATCGCCACGGTCATGTCCGCTGCTCGTGTTCGAGGGTCTCCTTGCGATAGAGGATCCGGTAGCAGCCGGAGCACGAAATCGCCTTCTCGGGCGCGAGGAGATCCACCCAGTCCTGCGGGCGAATCTGGATGTGGCACTCGGTGCAGCTCGACCCGACCGCCTCGGCCAGGGCCCGGCCGTCGCGCCCGTTGTAGAGCCGGTCGTAGTGCGTGCGAAGCGCCGAAGGGACGCCCGGCAGGAGGGCTTCGGCCCGCTGGCGCGCCGCCGCGCGCTCGTCGTCGAGCGCCGCGATCTCGCCCTGCAGGCGCTTGGTCTCGGCGTCGCGCGCGGCCTGCGCGCTCGCGAGCGCGGCCTTCGCCTCGGCCAGACGGGTCGCGATGTCGTCGGCCTGCTCGAGCAGCACGAGCACGGACGTCTCTCGTTCGGAGATCATCTTCCCGGTGGTCTCGATCTCCGAGATCAGCGTCTTGTAGATCTCGTTGGTCTTGGCCGACATGAGCTGCGAGCGGTACTTGGCGCGCTGGTCCTCGAGCTTCTGGACCTCGTGCTCGGCGGCCTTGCGATCCGACTGGAGCCGCCGCGCGTCGCCGTCGGCGAGCTCGAGCCGGGACCGGGCAGCGTCCACGGCCTGCTCCAGCTCGGCGATCCGCTCGCGCAGCTGATCCTGGTGCTTGGCCGCGCCGCGCTCGGCGGCATGCGCGAGATGGAGCTGAACGAGCTCACGAAAGCCCTGCATTCACGCCTCTGGATGATGAAGAGGGCGATGATAGCACCGACCCGCCCGGCCTCGCTCGCGCGGCGGGCCGGGGGAACGCGCGGCCGCCACCGAGCGCCGCGCCGGCCTGCGGGACGGACCAGCCGGACGTGCTGGCATGCTCTGCCCGGACCCGTAGCTCAATGGTCAGAGCCGCCGGCTCATAACCGGTCCGATGCAGGTTCGACTCCTGCCGGGTCCATCCGGAGAGCCGGAGCCGGCTAGCCCCGGCTCGCCAGCGCGCGGATCAAGTCGGGGAGGCTCCCCGTGCCGTCGTCGAGGGGCACGAAGGGCAGGTCGCGATCGCGGCGGGCAGCGGCGCAGGCGTCGCAGAAGCGGCTGGCGAGCGCGCGGTGCGCGCGGAGCGCCGCGTCCTGCGCCGAGCGCTGCGCGCCCGAGAAGTCGGCGAGAAGCAGCGCGGGCCATTCGCCCTCGCCGATGAGAAACCGCCCGGCGTCGGCGTCGGGGATCGCGACGCCCGAGAGCGCGAGGCCCAGCAGGACCTGGCTGCCGATCAGCGCGAGGCGCGTGGCGTCCTCGTCCGACAGGGCGCGACGCGCCATGATGCCGTCGAGCGGCCGGCCGGCGAACGGCACGAGCACGTAGGGAACGCCCTCCGGCGACACGCCGCACTCCACGACGGGCGCGACGCCAGCCCCCGCATGCTCTCTCTGGAGGAGCCCCTCGCGCAGGACATCCTGAGCGGTCGCGGCCGCGCCCGTCCGCAGCCAGCACGATCGCTGCGCGTCGAGCCAGAACGCCGGCAGGAGCCGCTGCCCCTTGCGGCGGTCGTCAACCTCCCACGTCGCGATGCGGCCGATGCGCGGCGCCTTCAGCGCGTCGAGCCACTTGCCCGGCATCTTGAATCCAGGGTGATGCGCGCGAATCTGCTCGAGGAGCGCCGCGGCCGCCTCGTCGTCATGCCGGCGCAGGTGCTCCTGCGCCCTCACCATCCCCAGGCGGCTGAACGCGCGGTCCTCCTTCGGCAGCGTCTGGAGCAGGACGTCGGTCGCGCGATCGGCGAGCGCGGCGTCCTCGACCCAGCGCATCGCGGACTCGAGCAGGCGCTCGCGGACATCCTGCGGATGCGCGCGGAGCGCCTCGGCTGGCGCGTCGAGGAGCGCGCGCACGCCCGCGCGCAGATCCTCGGGGCCATGCGGGTTCCGCTCGCCGAGCAGCACGACGTCATGCGCCGCGCGCAGCGGGATGAACGTGCCCGCGAGCTCGCCAGGCAGCGCGTCGGCGCTCGCGTCGAAGGCGTTGCGGAAGGACGCGCTCTGGAGCAGCCCGAAGAGCACCTGCACGCGCTCGTGGCCCTCGAACGTCGCGGCGATGAGCTCGAGCACGCGGCGCATGCGCGGCGCCGAGAGCGCGGCGAAGTCGATCCGGCGCACGGCGAGCGCGAACGCCGCGGCCGCCTCGGCGCGCGAGGCGGCGTCCTGGAGCGTCTCGAGGTAGAGCAGGAGGATGCCGGCATCCGAGGTGAACCGGCAGATGCCCGACAGGAGCGCCGCGCGTTCGCGGGGTTCGGTCACGCGCGTGAGCGCCGACTGGGTGGCTGACAGGTCCACCTTGCCCAGCAGGTGCAGGCATGCGCCGCGATGCGTCGGCGGGCGCGATCCGTTGAGGAGCAGGTCTTCCTGCGCGTTGACCTTCAGGCGCAGCACCGCGCGGTTCTTGAAGAGAAAGCGCAGGTGCCGCTGCATCTCGGCGACCTCGTCCGGCGCGAGCGGCTCGTCCGAAGGGCGCGCGGCGTCAATGTGCGACTCCTGGAGAGCGCGCGCGGCGGCCGGCAGGGGAGCGGGCTCGGGCGGCCCGCCCGCGTCGCGGCGCGGACCGCGGCCGCGGCGGCGACCGCGCGATCGGTCCGGGGCCTCCTCGCGCGCTGGCCCGCCGCGGCGATCGT
>CAZTIW010000044.1:0-39667 GCA_964613915.1 uncultured Thermoanaerobaculia bacterium | reverse complement strand
CGAGGCGTCGTCGCCGGCGGGAGGCGCGGCCGCGCGCGGCGGCCGCGCCGCATCGCGCCGCGAGCGGGCCGCGCCGGGCACGACGGCCGGAGCCGGCTCGAGATCCGAAACGGGAAGCTGCAGCGTGAGGCGCCCGAGCCGCACGCGCACGCGGCCGCGCGCGTCGGGCGCGTCCAGGATCTCGCCCACGCGCTCGAGCGATCGCGACCGCGCGCTCGAACCCACCGCGAGCCCGTCGCCGCCGGAGGGCTGCGCGGCGACGGCCGGCGCGTCGCCCCGCGCCTGCCGCGCCTGGACGCGAAGCTCCTCCACCCGCCGCGCGGCCTCGGACGCGAGAGCGTGGCTGGGCTCCTCTTGCAGCCGGCGCGTGATGCTCGCGGCCTGCTCGCGCAAGGCGCGGAGCTCCTTCTCGAACGCGGCCCGCTCGTCCCGCATGAAGGTCTCGTCGCGCGAGGCCACGCGCTCGAGCTGCACGCGCAGTTGCTCCTTCGACCGCGCCGCCTCCTCGCTCGCACGCCGCGCCCGATCGAGGGCGGACAGGGCCTCCTCGCGCGCCCTCTCCAGGTCGCGTAGGAGCGCCTCGACCGAGAGGTGCCCGGTTTCCGCCAGATCGCGCGCGCGCCCCACGAGCTCGGGCGGCAGGCCCAGCTTTTCGGCGATGAAGAGCGCGGCCGAGGCGCCCGGCACGCCGAGCCGAACGCGGTACGTCGGCCGGAGCGTCGCCTCGTCGAACTCCATGCCCGCGTTCTCGAACAGGCCGGAGGCCGCGGCGAACGCCTTGAGGAAGCCCATGTGCGTCGTCGCGATGACGCGCGCGCCGCTCGCGGCGATCGCCTCGAGCATGGCCTGCGCGAGCGGCCCGCCCTCGGCGGGATCCGTGCCGGCCATGATCTCGTCCACCAGCACGAGCGCGCGCCCCTCCGTGGCTTCGCACGCGGCCAGGATCGTGCGCAGTTGCGCGACGTGGCCCGAGAAGGACGACAGGGAGCGCTCGATCGACTGCTCGTCGCCGATGTCGGCGAACACGCCCTCCAGGAAGGGCACGCGCGTCTCCGGCCCGCATGACGGGAAGAGCCCGGCGCGGACCATGAGGCAGGCCAGGCCCGCCGCCTCGAGCAGCACCGTCTTGCCGCCCGTGTTCGGGCCGGTGATGATGGCGCCCTGGCGCGACGGATCGAGCAGGACGTCGTTGCGCACGACGCGCGTGCGCGCGGCGGGGCCGTGCAGCAACACGAGCCGCGGATGCGCGAGATCGCGCAGCTCCATGGCGGCGCTCGCGGGGACGATCGCCGGGAGGTGACCGTCCACCGCGGTGGCGAGCCGCGCGCGCGCCGACGCCAGGTCGCACGCCTCGTGGGCGGCCAGCGCGGCGGCGATGGCGGGCGCCGCCGCGCCGACACGGGCTGACAGCTCGCGCAGGATGCGCGCCGCCTCGTCCTCGAGGTCCGCGACGGTGCCGGCGAGGTCGTTGTTGAGCTCGACAATCCGCGCAGGCTCGATGAAGAGCGACTGCCCGGAACCCGAGCGGCCGTGCAGGATCCCGGGCACGCTCGCGCGCCGGTCCGTCCGCACGGGCAGGACGTGCCGGCCATCGCGCACCGTGACGAAGTCGTCCATGAGGCACGCCGCGATCTCCGGGTCGCGACGGAGCGACTCGATCTCGGCCTCGATGCGGTGGCCGAAGGCGACCTTGCGACGCGCGAGTTCCAGCAGGCGCGGCGAGGCGTCGTCTCTCAACTCGCCGCGCTCGTCCACGGCCCGCTCGATGGCGCGGACGAGCGACGGCTGCGGCTCGATGGCCAGCGCCCGCGCCGCGAGCAACGGCGCGGCGGCCGCGCCATCGAGCGCGCTTCTCAGCCTGTCGAGCGCGTGCAGCGTCCGGGCGACGGCCGCGAGATCGCCTGGCTCGAGCGTCCCGCCCTTCGAGGCGAGATCCACCACGTCGCCCACGTCGCGGACGCCGGTGACGGGCAGGCCGTCCTCCTGGATGAGGAGCCGGGCTTCCTCCGTCTCGCGCAGCGAGCGCTCGGCCTCCGCCAGCGACAGGTCAGGCAGGAGGGATCGAGCCCGGCGAGCGGCGGCCGCCGAGGCGCACCGCGTGGCCAGCGCCTCGGCGACCTCATTCCACTCGAGGACCGCCAGCGCATGAGCGCGAGCCGCGGCCAGGGCCTCGCCGGCGTGCATGCCGGCGCGTCAGGCGCGCCCGGTGGGCACGGACTCCGCGCGGCCCGTCCCCGCAGCCGCCTGCTCGAGCGCGTCGAAGAAGCCCACGACGGCGGCGCGAAAGGCGATGCCGTCGCGCAGGTCATTGAGCGTGCGGCGGAAGTCCGAGCCTCCCGCGAGCCCCTTGGTGTAGTACCCGACGAAGGAGCGCACGCGATGCAGAGCCAGGGCATCGGGCAGGCTCTCGCGCAGGCGGTCATGGTGATCGAGGATCACCGCGCGGCGCTCCGCGAGGCTGGGCTCGGTGACGGCCTGGCCCTCATGGAGCTGCCGGACCTGGCGGAAGATCCACGGGTTGACCAGCGCGGCGCGGGCGATCATGACGCCGTCGCAGCCGGTCTCCACGAGCCGCGTGACGACGTCGCTCACGGTGAGGACATCGCCGTTGCCGATCACGGGCACCGAGACCGCCGCCTTCAGCTCCCCCACCGCGGTCCAGTCCGCCTTGCCTTCGAACATCTGCTGCCGCGTGCGCCCGTGCAGCGTGAGGGCTGCGACGCCTTCCGACTCCGCCAGCCGGCCGATCTCGACGTGGTTGCGCGTGCTCGCGTCCCATCCGAGCCGGTACTTGAGCGTGAGAGGAATCGGGTCGGGGAGCGCCGCGCGCACCGCGCGCAGGATCCGGCCGACGAGCGGCGGATCCCGCAGGAGCGAGGAGCCGCACAGGTTGCCGGTGATCTTCTTGGCGGGACACCCCATGTTGATGTCCACGACGTCGGCGCCCTCGTCCGCCGCCATGCGCGCCGCCACCGCCATGTCCTCGGGCACGCTGCCGAAGATCTGGATGGAGAACGCGGGGCAGGCGCGCGGGCGCCGCAACATGCCGCGGGTCTTCGCCGAGCCACGCACGAGCGCTGTCGAGGAGACCATCTCCGCCGTGTACAGGCCGGGACCGCCGACATCCCGCAGGATCTCGTGGAACAGCACGTCCGTGATGTCCGCCATGGGCGCCATGGCCACGGGTGGATCCACGACCATGGCGCCGACCCGGTAGGAGCGGCTCGCGCCCGCGGGCCACGTGGCGGGCGCCACCGCGCGGGCGCCATCGGCCAGCGCCTGGAGCGGGCTCGCGGCGCGCGCGCTCGCCGCGCGGTCGGTCGCCGTCGCGCTCACTGGACGTCCGCCGCGGTCGCGAGAGTGGCGTAGCGACGCGTGATGTCAATCTCGGCGGAACCCCGCAGGCCTTCCAGCACGCGCTGGAGCTCGGCGTCGAACACGCTGGCCCGGATGTCGCGCAGGACGATCTCGCGCACGTCCTCGAAGAGAACCGGATCCGCGCCCTGGCGCGCGCTGACGCGCAGGATGTGGAAGCCCTGCGGGCTGCGGATGGGCCGGCTCACCGCGTTCAGCGGCAATCCCTGCGCGACCTCGCGCAGTTCCGGCAGCAGGTCGGTGAGCGCGATGTCCACGAGATCGCGGCATGCCGCGCTCGCCTGGCCGTAGCTCGCGTTGACCTCGCACCAGTCCCGGCCGGCCGCGAGCTCCTCGACGACGTGCCGGGCCAGCGCTTCGGCGCGGCTCTCGCCGCCCTCGCCCGGGGCCACGAGGATCTGCCGGAACGTCACGGTGATGGGCGGCTGGTACCGCGCGCGGTTCGCCTCGAAGTGCTCGCGCAGCTCCGTCTCGGGGAACGTCAGGCGTCCCGCGATCTCCTGCTGCAAGTACATGTTCGGGATCTCGGTCTCGATGACCTGCTCCTTGAGCCGGTCGAGCGACGTGCCCTGCTCGCGCAGGAGGTCCTCGACCTCCGCGATGTCGTCGGCGCCAACCTGCCGGCGGAACCCGACGAGCCACTCGCGCCAGAAGCCCTCGACATCGGCGTTGCGACTCAGCGCCTCCTGCAACAGCACCCACCGGTCAATGGTCGTGTCGAGCGTCTCGGCCGCCAGCGTCTGGATTCGCGCCTCGAGATCCGGCGGGTTCTCCGCCAGAAGCGTCTCCTGGTACCAGCCGATCCGGTCCACGAGCATCGTGCGCGTCAGGACCCGGCCGTTCACGCGCGCGACGATCTCCTCGACCACGCGCTTGTCGCCCTCCAGCGCTTCGCTCGGCAGGCCAGGCAACGCGAGCGTCGGCGGGGGCGGGGTCAGGAGGGGCGCGTCGAGCGCGGCGTCCGGCTCGGCGATGCCCGTCGGTGGCTCGCCCTCGACGGCGCCGGCCGGAGGCGCGAGCGGCGGGGCGTAGCCCTCGCCCAGGAGCGGCTCGGGCGCCTCGCCATCCTGTGGCCGCGTCACGGACGGCGCGTCGGCGACGCGCAGCCCCGCCCGCGGATCGAACGGCACCGTGATGGATCCCGTCGCGGGCGTCCAGGTCTCGCGCACGATCAGGAAGGCGCTCCCCACGCGCCTCAGCAGCAGCTCCTTCCGTCCGAAGTCCTTCACGGCCGCCGAGTCGTAGTCCTGAAGGAAGCGGGCGCGGACCAGGCGCTCGCCACCCTGGTCGAGGGCAGCGAGGTCGAGATCGCCGATGCGGATGCGCGGCGCGTCCGCGCGAGCGAACACGCGCCGCTTGTGCTCGTCGAACGCGGCGCGATCCCGCGAGTCCACGCGCGCGTCCGCCGCGTAAGTCGAGAGGTACACCGGCAGGTCCTGCGCCTCCCACGCGGCGAGCCAGTGACCCAGGAACGTCACGACGCGCTCCTGCTCGGGCACGCCCAGCTCCGTGGCCCGCGCGCCAGCCCCGGCGAGACAGAGCGCGAGCGCCAGCCCTGCGGCAGCCCACGCGGGGGCTGCGGGACGAGGGGGATTCACTGGCGGGCGCTCCCCATGCGGGGCGAACCCTCGAGCATCGCGCGGAACTCGGGCGCGAGCTCGATGTCCGCCGAGGACCGGAGGCGATCGACGTACCGGCGAACCTCTTCGCTCGCGCGCTCGGAACGGAGCTTCTCGACGATCTGATCGCGCACTTCCTCGATCGGGCGGCTGCGGCGCGGCTTGATCTCCTCGAGGCGGATGACGTGGTAGCCCCAGTCCGTCGTGATCGGCTCGATGTCTCCCGGCTTCATGCGAAAGGCCACGAGCGCGACCTTCTCGTCGAGCTGGCTGCGGGTGAAGCACGTCGGCAGCAGTCCGCAGTCCTGCGCGGAGGGCGCCTTCGACACGCGCGTCGCGAGCTCGCAGAAGTCGCCCCCGGCCTCGAGGCTCCCGAGCAGGCGCTCGAGACGCTGGCTGAAGTCGCGCGTGCGCTCGCGCGGCTCCGGCTGCAGCACGATCTCGCGGATGCGGACGCAGGCTTCCTCGCCCCACGACTCCTGGTGCAGCCGGTAGTGCGTGACGACGTCGTCCTCCGGGACCGTGACGTGGCGGTAGACCTGGCTCTTCAGCACGGCGGGCGGCACGCTCTCGCGCAGCAGCTCGCGGCGGAAGTCATCCCAGCTGCGGCCCGTGGCCTCGAGGAGCTGCACGAGCTGCAGGTCATCGCCGATCCCGGCCTGACTCATGAAGCGCGCCTTCGCGGCCTCGTAGACCTTCGGGAAGGGCAGGCCGAGAAGGCGCCCCTCCTCGAGCAACAGGAGCTGCTCGACCATGCGGTTCAGCAGGCGCCGGCGCAGGTCCTCGAACTCGGCGGGAGCGAGCTCGCCGCGTCCCGACCGCCGGAACTCGTCCATGGCCTCCTCGACGCGGCGGTCGAACTCGTCATTCGTCAGGATCTCGTCGTTGACGCGCGCGACGATGCGGCTCACGACGCTCGTGGGGACGGCGCGCGCATCGTCGCGGATGTACGTCGAGGCGGCCGCGGGACGCGGCTGCGCCTCGCCGGTCGAGAGGCCGAGGGCCCGATCGCGATCCTCGTGGAGCGCCGCGATGGAGCGCTCGATCTGGCCCTCGGCGTCGAACGTGCCCGGAGGCGGGGGCGCCGGCGCCGGCGCGGCCACCGGAACGCCCAGCTGGACCAGCGGGTTGTCCGCCGGATCCAACTTCCGGTCGGAGGGCGCCTTCTTGTCCATCTCGACGGGAACCGCGGCGGGGATGTCCACGGGCGGCGGCGGCACGCGCGAGGCCTCGGCGGCCTCGGCGGCCCGCAGCATCTCCTCGACGCGCTCCTTCTCGAGTCGCTCGGCCTCGTCGCGCGCGGCGCGCTCGGCTTCGGCCTGCGCCTTCTTCTCCGCGGCTGCCGCCTCGCGCGCGGCGCGCTCCGCCTCGGCCTGCGCCTTCTTCTCCGCGGCTGCCGTCTCGCGCGCCGTGCGCGCGGCCTCTTCGCGAGCGGCGCGGTCGGTCTCGGCTGGCGCCTTCGTGTCCACGCCAGCCTCGGGCGGCTCGGGCGTGGAGGACTCGGTCTCGCGCGCCGCGCGCGCGGCGCGTTCGGCTTCCGCCTGCGCCTTGCGTTCCGCTGCGGCTTCCTCGCGGATCCGGCGCTGCTCCTCGGCCTCCGCCTTGCGCGCGGCGGCGGCCTCCTCGCGCTCGCGGCGCTGCTGCTCGGCCGCTGCCTTGCGCGCGGCGGCGGCGTCGTCCGGGGCAACCGGTTCCGCCGCTTCCGCGGCCGGCTCGGGCTCGGGCTCCTTCGCGGCCGGCTCGGCCTCGGCCGCTTCCGCGGCCTTGCGCGCGGCGGCGGCCTCCCCGCGAACGCGCCGCTGCTCCTCGGCCTCGGCCTTGCGCGCGGCGGCGGCCTCCTCCCGAATGCGTCGCTGCTCCTCGGCCTCAGCCATGCGCGCGGCGGCGGCCTCCTCCCGAATGCGCCGCTGCTCCTCGGCCTCGGCCTTGCGCGCTGCCGCCGCGGCCTCGCGCTCGCGGCGAGCCGCATCATCGGAGGGGGTCTCCGAGCGGGCGGCAGCCGCCGCCGCCTCGCGCTCCGCCCGCAGGGCGAGCCGCGCTTCGAGCAAGGCGCGCCGCTCGGCCCCGGCGTCCGCGGCGGGATCCGCCGCGATCGCGGGCTCGCCGCCGCTCGTGGCGTCGGCCTCATCGGTCTCGTCGGTCTCGGGGCTGACGGCCTCGCCTTCCGGAGCCACGCTCACCGGCGTCGCCACCATGTCGATCCAGCCCGAACCCTGCCCCGGCGCGACGACTTCAAGCCAGTCGCCCAGGCGCGAGACCACCCCCACGTCCGTGCCGGCCGCCAGGCTCCCCATGGCGCGCGAGCCCTCCGCCGGGCTCAGGCGCAACACGGCGTCCACCGCCACCCGGAGCATGCCGGGGAGCGCGGCCGTGGCCGGCGGGCGCCGCTGGACCGGGGTCAGGGTGGGCCCCGTCACGCTTCCGGCCACGAATCCCGTCCTGCCCTCGCGCGTGGACACGCGGACCCAGCCATCGGACTCCTCGTGGAGGAACACGATGCCCGCGGGCGGCACCACGGCCAGCACGGGCGCCAGGGGTTCGGGACGCGCCCGCACGACGGCCTGGCGGACGACGCTCACGTCGCGCGCCAGCGCGGGGCCGACCCAGGCGGCCGCCACGAGAACAATCCATGGAGCGCGCAGGCGCGCGCGGCGGGTCTTCGAGCCAATCATGAGGCGTCTCCCGGTGGGGGGAAGCCGGGATTCTACCCCGCCCGACGCCCCGGAGCGGCGGGCACGTGCGCGCCGCCAGGGAGGGGCCATCCCTCGCCGGCTACTCGCCCGGCGGAGGCGGGACCCGGACGAGCTCGGGCCGCGCCGTCACGCTTTCCGCGGCCTTGAGCTGCTTCAGAAAGACGGCGAAGCGCCGCGAGAGCGCGCCGGCATCGTCCGCCAGCAGGCCCTGCAGGACGCGCTCGCGCATGTCCTCGAACGGCGGGATGGTGCTCTCCTGCCGGGTCGTGGCGCGCAGGATGGCGAAGCCCTCGGGGATCTCGACCACGCTCGAGACCCCGCCCGCCGGAAGGGACATCGCGATGTCCTCCCAGGCACGGGCGTAGCGGCCCTGCGTGATCCAGCCCACGTAGCCGTCGTACCGCGCCGACGGGGCCTCGGAGCCCTCGCGCGCGACGACCGCGAAGTCCTCGCCAGCCAGAAGGCGCGCATGCAGCCGATCCGCCTTGGCCCGCGCCGCGGCGGCGTCGGGCGTGTCGTCCGTCGGGCCGCCCGGCGCCGAGGTCACGACGATCTCGCTCACCTGAACGCGAGCCGGCTCGCCCAGCGCATCCCGGTTCGCGTCGTACCACGCGCGCAGCTCGCTCTCCGGGAGCGCGGCATCGCGGACCTCGGTGACGAGCAAGGGGGCGGCCAGGGCCCGATGCTCCGCGGCGCGGCTGGCGGCCCGGACGTCCAGGCGCGCCGCGAACCCGCGGCGGCGAGCCTCGCGCGCGAGCAGGATCTCGTCCACCAGCTCGCCCAGGAAGACCTCGCGCGCCGACCCGCCGTGCTGCTCGCTGGCTTGCTCCGCGTAGAACGCGCGCTCGCGCGGCGTGAGCTGCCGCCACCGCTCCTCGAACTCCGCGAGCGTCATGCCCTCCTCTCCCACCTCGAGCACGAGGGGCGAGTCGTCGCCGGCTGCCGCCGCCACCGCGCGCGCCTCGGAACGCCAGGGCTGGAGCACGAGCGTCGCCGCGAGCGCGCCGACACCCAGGCCGAGCAGCAGCGCCAGGAGGAGTTCGGTACGGGAGCTGCGGTTCGGGTTGTTCGTCATGGCTGCCTTCCAGGCTCTCGGCGCGCGAACGCCCACGCGACGCCGATGCTCAGTCCGTAGAGAGCCATCATCGGCAGGGCGAACACGAGCATCGTCGGGATGTCTCCCGACGGGGTGATGACCGCGGCGAGAATGGTCACGATCACGAGCGCGTGGCGCGAGCGCTTCGCGAGCCAGCGGTGATCGATGATGCCCATGCGCGCCAGGAGCGCCGCGAGAACGGGCGCCTCGAACACGAGCCCCAGCCCGACGAGCACGCTCGTCACGGTCGAGATGTAGCTCTCCGCGCGCACGTCGAGTTCGAGCCCCTGCGCGGCCTGGCCGATGAGGTACTCGAGCATGAACGGGAGCCCCACGTAGTAGCCGAAGGCTCCCCCGGCGAGAAAGAAGCCCGCGACGCCCACGAGGAACGGCAGCGCCATGCGCCGCTCCTTCGCGTAGAGCGCCGGGCTGATGAACCCCCAGGCTTGCCAGGCCGTCCACGGCGCGGTGAGGAACAGCGACGCCAGGAACGCGACGCGCACCTTCACGAAGAAGGCCTCCGTCACGGCGATGACGGACAGCGGCTCGTGCGCCACCGCGAGGTACGGCGCCTGGCACCACGCGAAGATCGCGTCCGCCTGCCACCAGCAGAGAAGAAAGCCGAGCGCGAGACCGGCCGCGATGCGCACGAGGCGCCGCCGCAACTCGTCCAGGTGCTCGAGCAGCGCCATCGCCGGGCCGCCCGTCGTGCCGCTCGACGCTGACGCCGAACGATCGGGCTCACTCGCCACGCGGTCCCCCGTCGGGAGGCTCGGGGGTGCGCGGCCGTGCGGCACCCGCGATCTCCTTCGTGACATCGGCGGCCGCGGCGCGGGTCGCGCGCGCCGCGTCGTCGCCGTGCTTCCACGCCTCCTGGCCGGCGGTGGCGAGATCGTCCCGCACCTCGCGCAGCGTGCGCGCGGCGCTGGCGATCTCCTGGCGGGACTCCTCGTCGAGTTCCGCCTCCCACGTCCGGCGCAGCTCGGTGGTGGCCCGGCGGAACTTGGTCACGGCCCGCCCGAGAGCGTGCCCGAGCTCCGGCAAGCGCCTGGGGCCGAAGACCACGAGCGCGAGGATCGCGATGAACAGGATCTCAGAGATCCCGAAGGGGCCAAGCTCCACGACCTGGTGTCCTGATTTCGATGAAGGCTCCGAGCGCCGCGAGGAGCGAGGACCGACGGAACCTGCGCGGTTCGTCGCCGCGCGCCAGGGAGCGCCACCCCGAGGAGCGAGCCGCGCTAGAGGATGCGGATTTCCTTGCCGGGCTTGAAGCGGATGGCCTTCCCGGCCGGGATCGGCATCTCATCGCCGGTCTTGGGGTTCCGCCCGATGCCCGTCTTCTTCGCCTTGACCTCGAACACGCCAAAGCCCCGGAGCTCGATCCGCTCGCCCCGGAGAAGCGAAGCCTTGATCGACTCGAAGAGGGCTTCCACCGCGATGGCCGCCTGGGTCTTGGTGACGCCTGCGGCCTTGGCTGCCTTGTTGACGAGATCGGCCTTGACCATGGGCGACACGGGCACCGGGCGTCTTGCGAGGAGGGGGTGCCCGAACCGGATCGGGCGCCGACAACGTCGCGCAGCATGGCATGGCGCGGGTCCTGGCAGCAAGGGCAAGTCGTCTCGCTGCAATGACTTGCGAGAACGCCCCCTCCCTGGCGTCCGGGGCTCCCGCGTGCCCCGGAAATGAAAAACGGCTCGCCGGCAGTGCCGGCGAGCCGTCAGGGCCCGAGGGCCGACCCGCGTCAGCGGGAGCGGCGAGCGGGCTGCGAACCGATCGTCACCGTGAAGGGGCCGACCATCGTGCTGGGCGTGCCATCGGAGTAGACGATCTCGACCATGTAGTCGAGGGACCGCATGCCGCGGTTCCGGGTGGCGTCATCCGCGAGCTGGTACACGTTCGACTCGCCGCCCTTCGCCAGGATGGGCTGCTCGTTGACGCGCACGCGCTGCTCGCCAGCGACGCGGTAGACGTTGTAGCCGAGCACCGAGCCACGCTCGAGGCCCGTCGTGAACTGAACGTTCACGTCGTTGCCCGTCACGGAGCCGGAGAGGTTGACCTGGCCGAACGCCGGCAGGGCCGCCGCGCCATCCAGGAACATGGGAGCCGACAGCAGCAGCACGCCGCCGTTGGTGAGGCCCATGCCCTCCTGGCCGCCGTTCTCCGCCTCAGCCTGAGGGCTGATGAACTCGGGCGTGTTGTGGCTGCCAGCGACCGAGTTGAGGCTCACCGCGTCGAACTCGCCGTCGCCGTCGAGGTCCATGCGGTGATCGCCGTTGAAGAAGTCGTTGACCGTGAAGCCGGAGGCCGTGTACTCGGCCATCGTGCCGAAGACGACCGGCTGGACGGCGTACCAGTAGCTCTGGCCCGGAACCGGCGCCAGCTCCGCCGCACGCACGCGGCTCACGCCGCTGCGGTTGGCGCTGTCCTGGAAGATGACGACCTCGTCACCCGAGTACATGCGGCCGTCGGGATTCTGCAGACCAGCCAGATCCGTCGGGGCCGTGTCGCTCGGAGCGTTGGTGCCCGGCGCGCCGGGGTTCGTGTCGGCCGCCGTCACGTTGAACGTGCGCAGGTCCAGGAAGTAGACCCAGCCGCCATCCGCGTCGGAGTCGGTCAGGACCGCCGCCTGGAAGTCCGCGCGCGTCGGAACCGTGCCGGCCGTGCCCGGAATCCGGTACACGTTGTAGCCGATGATCGCGCCCCGCGTGTTGTCGCGCGGGTTGAAGCCGTTGCCGCCGATCTGGCAAGCGCCAGCCACGGCGTCCGCCGGGTTGACCTCGGCGATGGTGCCGAACGCGATGTTCGAGCTGCCAGCCGTGGCCGAGCCCGAGGGCGTCGTGCGGATCGGGAACGACTTCGTCACGCCCGGACGGACCGTGGCGGTGAACGTGGACGCCGTGCCCGGGATCGCGAGGCCGATGCCGGCATCGCGGCCCGTGGGCAGGCTGTCGCCGACGCGCTGGAGCGGGGCGACGCCCCAGTCCACCGAGGCGCCGTCATTGCTGTCCACGTAGAGCTCGGCCGGCTCACCCGGGCCCGAGGGAGCGAACGTGATGAACACGAAGGCCATGTCAGCGCCGCCCTGGGCCAGCGCCCAGACGTCGCCGCTCGACCAGAAGCCGCCGGTATCCAGCAGCGCCTGGCTGTCCGAGGCGGGCTCGGCCTTCTGGTCCGTGTTCCAGAGCCAGTCATTCTTGCGCTGCGACGCGGTGGGCGTGATCTTCAGAACGTAGAGCTCGGCGTTGGCCGAGTCGATGTTCTGGGCCGTGTTGGTGCAATCGGGCACGGCCGGAAATCCCGTGGCCGGAGCGCCGAGCGCCACGGCCGGCACGAGCAAGGCGCTCGCGACGAGGATCGGACGGATGAGATTTCTCATTGCTACTTCAGTCTCCTCTGGGAATCGCTACGGAGCGGTCTCAGGTGTGAATGGGTGGTTTCAGCTCTGAGGTCGGAGCGACTCTCAGTAATGCGGCGAGAGCCAGGTCGTGGGCGTGTGACCGGGCGAGATCTGGATCAGGTAGCCATCGCCGGGCACGAGCGAGAACGGCGTGCCGGTGAAGCGAACCTGGCCGAGCGAGAACGTCACGTTGTGTGACACCGGGGCGTTCTCGGGCTCGCGGTTGGCAAAGAAGGAAACCGTCATGGCGCGCGTGCCGTCGAAGATGCCGGCGGTGCACGTGTCCGGCCTGCCGTCCGCGTTCGCGTCCACCCAGTCCACGCCCTCGAGACCGCAGAGGATCTCGAACGAGCTGGTGTACATGGTGTGGTAAGGCAGGTTCAGGAGGTCGAGCCGAGGCGCGCTCGCGCCGCAAGCCGTCGCGTAGATGATGCTCCGCCCGGCGAAGGACGGATCATGCGAACCGACGATGACCGCGCGATTCTGGGGGGAGTAGGTCGCTCCGCCCGGGACGGTCACGAGGGCCTGATAGCCAATCTCGGCGATCATCGGGAACGCCACGCCGGTGAACCGGATCTGACCGAGCTGCACCGTGCCGTTGCGCGCGATGGGCGTGCAGGTGTCACGGTCAATGTACGAGAACGTGAACGTGCCCGCCGTGGCCGGGTTGGTGCGGGCGGTCCAGAAGTCGCAGATGGCGTCATCGGAGTTGATGATGCCGTCCGGCGCTCCGGCGCCACCGGGCTCGACGCACTTGTTGTTGGCCGGATCCGCCGTGTTGGCGATATCACCGAGGCCGTTGAAGAGCGGGTTGGAGATCCAGTAGATGTTCTGCAGCGGACGGTTGTCCGCGGTGCGGCGAATCAAGTCGAAGCTGCGCTCCAGCTTGAAGCCCATGTTGGACGCCTCGACGGGCGCGGGGCACGCGAGGTAGACGCCGCCCGCCAGGGCGAGTGCAGCGGCAGCGGCTCTCAGATTAGTCGACATTCGACGACCTCCTCAGGTGTCGTGAGCGCCGCGGTGCGATTCGCATCCGTGGCGCAGGATTCGGGTAGCCGACCCGGCTCCTGGGTTCTCGATATGGCTTGACCGACTCTCAAGCCCGCTTCGCCGCGTTCACGATCCGAGGACGCTCGCGCGAACTCGGGTCTCAGAGATGCAGAGAGAGGCAGGCATCGCTTGTCTTCGGCTCGTTCATCCCCCGGCTTGAGGAATTCGAAGCCTGACTGGGCCGGGGTTGTCCGGAATCTATCCCGGCATCCCCGCGAGGTCAACGAGCGCTCCGGCGTGGGGCTGAGCCCCGAGACGAAACGCCCCATCATTACTCGACGCGGAAGAACGTGACAGCCCTATCCGACGTCCGCAACGACGGAAGGTCCAGGCCAGCAACCAAACTGCGACCGGCGACGAGCACCGGCCGCGCTTCAGAAAAATCGCGCGCCGAGGCCGACGCCAGCACCTTGTACGGGCTGGCCGCCACCTCGGACGCTTCCCTGCCATCACCATCCCAGTCCAGCGCCACCGCTGGACCGCCCGCCCGGCGCACGCGCACGGGCCGGCTGTTCTCGGTCGCGACGGGGGCGTGACCGGCGCCTTCCGCGTGCGAGGCCATCGAGGCCACCAGGACGGGCGGCTGGCCGCCTGCTGCCGACGCCACCGGATGCGCGGGCGGCTCGACAGGGCCGGCCACAGCGTCCGCGGCGTCGGCGGCGGTAGCCGCCCCGTTCGCCTGGCCGATCGTCTGGACCGCCCCGTTCGCCCCTTCAGCCACGAGCCCGCCCTCCCCCGACGGATCCGCGTGCAGGAGCGCGTAGCCCAGGGTGCCGGCCGCCGCCACGAGCAGGCAGGCCGCCGCCACGCGCCCGAACGACGCGAGGCCCCCGGCCGTCAGCTTCCCGAAGGGCGCTCGGCGCGAGGGGGTGGGAGGCTGCCGGAAGAGGCCATCCGCCATGGTCTCGGCCGCCACGCGCGCCAGGACGGCGGGCGCCAGGGGCTCGATCGGCTGCGTCTCGGGGCTCCGCGCGGCGGCCGCGAACAGGGCCTGATCCGCCGCCAAGTCCCCCGCCAGCGCCGTGCACTCGGCGCAAAGCGCCAGATGGGCGTCGAGCGAGCTCGCGTCCTCGGCCAGCAGATCGCCCGAAGCGAGCAGCGCGAGGTTCTCGTGGTGGCGCGAGCAGGGGGACATGGGGGACACCGGCCGGGCAGCGGGATGCCGCCTCTACTTGTACCTACCGGCCGACCGGCCCGAGCGATCAACGGGGCGGAAAGGAATCCGGAGGACCGGCGTCGTCCGCCGGGCCCATCAGCTCCCTCAGCCGGAGCCGGGCTCGGGCCAGGTGGCGACGCACGGTGGGGGCCTCCAGCCCCAGGATCTCGGCGACTTCGTCGGTTTCGAGCCCTTCCAGGTCCCTCAGGACGAAGACTTCCCGCTCGCGAGGATGGAGTTGCGACACCAGCCCGCGCACCTGGTCGAGCAGGATCGCCGCCTCGGCTGCCGCGGCGACATCGTCCGGCGCCGCGATCTCCGAGGCCATCTCGATGGGCCTCAGCCGCCAGGACGCCCGCCGGGACACGTGGTCGCGGGCGGCATTGACCGTGATCTTGAGCAACCAGGACCGGAAGCTCAGGTCCGGCCGGAACGAGGCCAGTGACCGGAAGGCGCGCAGGAAGGTGTCCTGCCCGACGTCCTGGGCGGCGTCGGCGTCTCGCAGAAGGTGCCGGGCCAGGCGCAGGACCTGCGTCTGGTGCCGCTCCACCAGCGCCGCGAAGGCGTCATGACCGGGCAGGCGGCTGGGCCCCTCGGCAGGCAGGCCCTGGAGCGTCCTGTGCACGAGATCGGCGTCCGAGACCTCGCCTGCCGGGGGCGCGAGATCGGGACGTGGCGCCTGATCGGCCGCCGGGTCCGTCTTGCCGCCGCGGATGAGCTTGGGCTTCCAGGGCATGGAGGCCTCGTCAGTCGGCGCTGCGGGTCCCGTGGATGTCCTGCGGCACGACGAAGATGTTCGTGAAGCCGGGCACGTCGGGAATCCGCGCGGGAGGCGCCGCCACGGTGGTGACCGGCACGAGGCTCTCGGTCTCGATGCGGGCACGATCCAGGGCGGTGTCGGACTGGTACACGTCGAAGCTCCCCAGAGGGGTGATCTCGCCGCGAATGTCGTACCGGGGCATCGCCCAGGTCAACTCCAGTTCGGCTCCGAGGTCCGTGACGCTCACGTTGCGCACGCCCTGCGGCAGGTCGTGGCCCGCGCCGCCGCGCCGGCCGGCCGAGTCCACGGCGCTGACGGCGTAGAACTCGAGGCTCGGCGCGGCGCCGACGCGATTGCCGTCCACGTGGCCCGGCGTCGCGGGCGAGGCGACCTCCGAAGTCGCGTCGGCGACGAAGCCCGCGCTGCCCGAACGGAACACGCGATAGCCCGCGATCGTGGCGGGCGTGCCTCGGACCGTCTCGCTCACGGGCGACCAGGTCAGCGCCACGTCAGCGGGTCCGGAGCGCGCGAGGCGCAGGTCCGTGATGAACGCCGGCGGATCGAGCGCCAAGGCGCAGGTCGAGCGGCCCGTCACCGGACCGGACGCGGGACCCTCGACGTCGCACCACGTCACGGGGCTGACCGTGAAGGCGTATTGCTGCCACGCGATGAGGCCCGTCACCGACGCGAAGATGCCGGGCGCGAGCATGGTCCGCACCGGGACGCCCTGCGCCAGCGCGCCGCGGTAGACGCGAAGGCGGTAGCCCTGGAGGCCAGGCGTCGCGCTCGCGCCCCACCTCACGGTGAACGAGCCCGTGCAGGCGCCGGGCGTCAACGTGATGGCGCCCGCGGGCTGCGGCGGCGCCATGGAGCATGGCCGCGCGGGCACGCGGGGCGACCACTTGCCGGGATGCCCGTCGGCGTCCACGGCCTCGAGGGCATAGTGGTAGAGCTGGTTGTTCACGACGGGCCCGAGCGGGCCCGGAGGATCGCCCGCATCGCGATGCGTCGTCCCGGTCAGCCCGATCGCGATCCGCTCGTAGGTGCCGCCGACGCCGGTGTCGGATCGCCAGAGATCGTGCGTCGCGGCGCCAGGCGTCGCGGGCCAGCTCAGATCCACGATCGCGTCGCCGGGCACGGCCGTGAGCCCCACGGCGGCCGGACCGTACGGAATCGCAAGCCGCAACGACGGATCGCCGAGAAACGCGTGCGAGAGGAGCGGCGCGGGATCCACCGCCGCGAGAAGCCCGAGCGAGTGCTGCACCGCGAGCGCGACATCCCCCGCGCGTCCGTCACGACCGTCGCGGCCATGCATGCGGCCGTACGCGGCGTTCAGGACGTCCTGGGCGTCGCCGAGCTCGCTGATGCCCGTCGGCCCGTACGCGGCGATCGCGCCGCCCGCGGGCGCGCGCACGAGTTCCTCGAGCAAGCTGGGGCCGAGCGAGTACGTGAACGTGCCCGTGATGCAGTTCGAGTTGAGCACGAACGGCTCGGGCAGGCCGGCTCCGGAAAGCGCCGTCACGTCGTTGCGGCACGGCGCGGTCCCTCGGTTCAGGAGCACGTCGTCGGAGCTCCACCGGTAGGCGGAGCCGTGACCGACATACGAGAGCACGGCGCCGGAACGCAGCGGATCCGTCCACGTGTCGTGCAGCTCCTGCGTGAAGGGCTCCGGCGGCCCCCCGCCGAAGTCGCGCTGGTAGTACAGCTCCGTGGCCGAGAAGCGAGGCAGGACGTGGGCGTCGCGCGCGTCGTTCTGGAATGTCTCGAAGGATTGCTCGATCGGCAGCGCGATCTTGTCCGCGACCAGCAGGACGCGACTCGTCCACGGCGCGCGCAGGAGCGCCGCGTTCTCGTGGGCGATCACCTTGTCCAGCGCCGCGTCCGCCTCGGCCGCGCTGCGAACCGGCAGGCGTCCGATCGCCACGTCCGCCTCCCAGTCGGCGCCGACGACGAGCGCCGAGATGACGTCGCTGGCGAACCAGCCCAGGAACTGCGTGTCGCCCGGACTGTCGAAGATGCGCGTCGGGACGTGCTGGACCCAGGCGGTCTCGTTCTGCCCGCAGGGATCCGGCGCGGGCGTGCACGTGGCGCCGTCCAGCACGACGCCGCCCGTCAGGTCCTTGTAGTCCATGGACGCGTCGCCCAGCAGGAGCGCGTAGCGCGGCGCGGGCGTCCATGACGCCATGGCCTCCGCCAGCATCGCGCCCAGCACGAACGGCGTGAACGTGCCGGCCGCGAACTCGTCCACGAGATCCTCGGTCGCCACGAGACGAACCGCGAGACCCTGACCCTGGCGGTGCGCCATCCATCGCGAGAGGCCGGGCAGGGGCGGCTCGACCCACGCGCGCGGCCCGATCACGACGACGTCGCCGCCGGCACTGGTGCCGCGCAGCGTCGGGGGCCCGAGCAGCGAGAGCGACAGCGGCAGGATGGCGGGCTCGCCCGGCGGCGTCTCCTGCACGGCGTAGCGGACGGGATCCGGTCCGCCGGCGAGTTCGAAGGCTGCCGTCCCGGCGGCCAGCACGACGTTCTGAGCCACGCGAGGCGCGAACGGCTCGGTGACGTCGAGCACCGTCACGTCGGGCGAGGTCAGGCCGCGAGCGACGACCGACGCGCCCGGGGCATGCGTGAACACGAGCTTGCCGCCGTCCACGTCGAACGTGCGGGGGTAATCGATCTCGATCTCGTCGAGCTCGAACAGGTTGGCGGCGGCGCCCGGCATCCCCGGCGCCCGGAGCACGACCGTGCTGGAGGCCACCAGATCGGTGCCGGCCACCAGGCCCGTCGCCTCGTGCTCCACGACGGCGAAGCCATCCCCCGTGATGTCCGACAGCGACGCGCGCGCGTTGAGGTCGAGCACGGAGCGGAAGTCAGGCGACGCCGGTTGATCGTCGAGCCGGTGGAGGAGCCTGGCGCGGATCGCGCCGCGGCGCGCCGAGGTGGACGCGAGGCGCGGCAGGACGACCGTCTCGGTGCGGCGCGCTTCGGCGCCACCAGCCCAGGACAGTCGCTCCGTGGAACACCAGTAGAAGTGATCGATCGCGGGGCGCCCCGCTCGCGTGTTGTTCAGGAACAGGTCGTCGCGCTCGGCGTGCGCGGTGGCCAGGAAATCCGGCGTCGCGGGCGACACGGGTCGCGCGTCGAGCGTCTCGTCCATGACCGGCGACGGATCGGCCGGCGCGACGTCGAGCACGTACCCGCGATCATCGGTGAAGTCCGCGCCCTGATATTCGTTCCTGAACGACTCCCCGAGCATCGGCTCGCCCCAGAACTCGATCCATTCCCCGACGCCAAACAGGCCGTTGCCATCGGGGTCATGGCGACGCAGCGGCACCTTCGTGATGAGCAGCGTCGGCGACCGCGTGTCGAGCGTGACGAGGCGCAGGTCGGCGAAGCGGACGTCGGCCAGGTCCAGCCCGAGGCCCACCAGCATGGACGCGGTGAGCCGGAACAGCGCGGGCCCCGCGGGGACGCCCGGCGCATCCGGCGTGATCATGATGCGCACGCGCGCCCCGTCGAAGGCGGCCGGGGCCGCAGGCGGCATGCCGACGGGTCCGAGACGACGCTCCCCCGCCATCGGCGCGACCGGCGCGCGCAAGCGGAAGGTCTGGCCCGGCGCGCGACCCGGCAGCGCGAGGCGCGGGCGGGCCGCCGCCAGCGCGGAACCCGAGGCGCGCGCGGCGATGGCGCGCGCCGTGGCTTCGTTCAGCAACGGCGTCGCGGGCATCGGCGCGAGCCCGGCCAGCGCCGGAACGTCGGCCGCGGGCATCAGCGCGCGGGGAACGTCGGCCGGAAGGTCCGGGCCGGGCGCGAAGGACAGGTCCACCGCGATCGGGCCGATCGCCGCGGGCAGCGTCAGCTCCACCACGGCGAACGGAGCCAGGCCGCGCCAGCCTCGCTCGACGACCCGCAGGGGCAGCGGCTCGGGACCGAGCGCGGGAGCCCGGGCGATGATGGACGGCGCCTCGGGAGGCACGGCCACGCGGACGCGCACCGGCGCGGACGAAGGCGCGAGGAGCAGCGAGAGCCCCTCCGGCCCTTCGGACACGAGATCGATGCCGGGGAGCGGCATCGCGGGCCGGGCTGCCTCTTGTTCGGCGCGAGCCGTCATCACCTGAGCGGCCAGCAGGACCGCCAGAACCGTGCGCAACATCAAGCCTCGAGTGGGTCACGTCCCCCGGCCGCAGCATAGGCCGGCGCCCGGGGAACGTCCAACGCGCGCAACCGGCCTGCACGCCACGCGGCGCGCGAAAACACGAAGGGCGCAGCCTCGAGCGACCGGTGGTCGCCGAGCGCTGCGCCCCAGGCGCCGCCCGAGAGGCAGGCGCCGCCCACGAGGCCCCAGCGCAGGCGCTGGAGGTCCCGGGGCGAGAGAGCGAGGCGACTAGCTCGTCGTGGGAGCGTTGGTCTCGCAGAAGTCGTCGCCCACCTGCTTGGCGCAGGTCACGGCGCGGGCCTCGATCTTCTCCACGTGGATGATCTCGGGCTTCTGGTACTTCTTCTTGTTCTTGGCGACGTTCTGGTTGTCCACGAATCCTCCACGGGGCGCCAGGCCCCCGGTGTCGGGATGATCTCTTGGGGGTGGTGCGGCCGTACCGTACCCCGCCGGGCCCCCGCAGTCAACATGCGCTCGTCTGTTGGAGGCGCCGTCCGTCTTCGTGGCGAAAGCGCCCCACCCGGAGGGCTGCCCCGCACGGGGCACCCCCGGGATCAGTCGTGAGGGCAGGGGTCGGCCTGCTCGTCGGCGGCTGCCGAGCTGAGCCCCTCGATCTGGACGAGGGGGCCCGCCGACTCGGCCAGGAAGGCCTGCTTCATGTACTTGGCGTTGAGGAGCACGGGGCGGTAGGCCTGCTTGGCGTCCCCGGTCATGGCCTCGGCGGTGGCCGGGCACCAGGACATGAACGTGCCGTCCTCTTGCTCGGGGATGACGTCGCGCTGGATCTCGGCGGCGATGGCGCGCACCTTCTTGAGCTCCTGCGACCCGTCCCAGATCTGCGTGAGCGATTCCTCGCGGACGTTGCCGAGCTTGCGGAACCACAGCGCGCACGGATAGACGTTGCCGTACGGATCCACCATCAGGCCGCTGCGCCCCGTGCCGCAGCAGCCTTCGAGCTCCTCGCGCCCGGCGTACGTGCGGGGCTTGGGCTGAACGCCGTTGCGGAGCGGCGCGCCTTCCGGGCTCCAGAACCACCGGTAGAAGTCCTCAGACGGCGCGAGACCGAGCGGCGAGATGTCGCCGTCGAAGCGCGGCGTGATCGTCGTGTCGAACACCATGAAGGCGCCGAACCGATCCGCGATCGCCTTCACGCCGAACAGGTCGTTCTCGTTGAGGCGGGTGACCGGCGTCTTGAGGATGACGCGCATGTCGCGCGCGCGCAGCCGCTCGACCGCGTCCAGGACGCGCTGGAACGACCCCGGGATCCGCGTGAGCTTCTCGTGAACCTCGGGCGTGCTGCCGTGGATCGAGATGGACGTCTCGACGACCGACAGCTCCTTGAGACGGTCGGCGACCTCGTCCGTGATGAGGTAGGCGTTGCTGAAGACGCGGATCGCGAGCTTCTGCCGGCGACACTCCTCGGCGATCTCCCAGAAATCCTTGCGCAGCAGGGGCTCGCCGCCGGTCAGCGTGATGAAGAGGACGCCGAGCTCCTTGAGCTGGGCGATGACGCGGAAGGCCTCTTCCGTTGACAGCTCGCTCCCCTCGCGCGAGAGCGGGTTGTTGCAGAACGTGCAGAGGTGGTTGCAGCGGTACGTCAGCTCGAAGAGAGCCTGAATGGGACGCGCCTTCTTCCACGAGGTCTGCGTGATCTCGCGGTAGGCGTTCTTGACGGCGGGTGTCGACGACACGGGATTACCTCGAAGCGGAAGCGGCCGGGCTAGCCGTCGCCGCGGCGCGCAGGCGGCGCCCCAGGCGATGCGCCGCCGCGTGAATGAGAGCCTTGAGCCCGGCCAGGCGCCGGGCCAGCCATCCGGGAGTCACGACGCGACCGTCGCGATGGACCGCGACGACCCGCCCGAGAAGGTCCCCGGACCGCACGATGGGATCGACGCGCCGCGACCCATCGCCACGCGTCCGCACCGAACCATCCGAACGCCGCCAGATCAGGCGGTGCACGACCAGCCCCTGATCGGGCAGGCCGATGACCACGAGATCGCCCGGAGTCGCGCCCCGTGGCGAGGCCAGGCGCTCGGCCTCGACCTCGTCCCCAGCCAGAAGGGCCGGCTCCATGGACCGGCCCGAAACCACGAATCGGAAGCGCGTTCCCGCCGCGAGGGCGCGGCAGGCTTCGGCTCCGATGTCACGGATGCGGGGGCTCATGGTCGGTCTTCCTGCCGGTCTTCCCGGTGTGGCCCGGAGGCGGGCTGAGGGTGGGCGGCGCCCCTGCCAGGCGCAGCTCGGAAACGGGCATCGCGGGCCAGGGGCCTGCCGGATGTGCCGGAGACGGGGGGAGCAACCGTCATCGTAAAGGTCCCCCCGGAAGCGGTCAAGGCAAGCGGGACCATTTCAGTCCTGGATGGGCCCAGGGGCCGCACTACCGCTCGGGATGCCGCGCTTCGGGTTCGAGGGCCGCCTCGAGCCCGTCGGCGCCGATCTCGGCGGGCACGGCCTCGGGCGTCAGCTCGAACGTGAGCTCGGAGCCCCGGGCGTCCACCCGGACGTGACCGGCCTGGTCCCATCCCGGCTCGAGGGCGCGGGCCGCGAGCGGCTCGAGAAGGAGCCTGCGAATCGTCCGCTCGAGGTTCCTCGCGCCCTCGGCGGGCGACGTCCCGGCGCGCGCGATGACGCCCGCCGCGGCCCGTGACAGGGCCAGCGACTTGCCCTGCGCCCGGAGCCGCCTCGCGACGAGATCCACCTTCAGGTGCGTGATGCGCTCGATGTCG
Organism: uncultured Thermoanaerobaculia bacterium; assembly: GCA_964613915.1. Classification (GTDB taxonomy): domain Bacteria; phylum Acidobacteriota; class JBCCFW01; order JBCCFW01; family JBCCFW01; genus CAZTIW01. Next base: position 17,639 of record CAZTIW010000044.1, on the reverse strand, counting down.
CTCGGATCCAGCGTCCGGAAGCAGATGATCTCGTCCACGCGGTTGAGGAACTCCGGGCTGAACTGGCGCCGCACCTCGCGCAGCAAGTCGGAGGACCGCACGCCCTGCCCCGCCTCGCGCCCGTCGTCGAAACCGACCGCGGCGCGCGAGAACAGGTGCGTGCCGACGTTGCTCGTCATGACGATCGTGGCGTGGTCGAAGTGAACGGTGCGGCCCTTGCCGTCCGTCAGCCGGCCCGCGTCGAAGACCTGAAGGAACAGGTGCATCATCTCCGGGTCGGCCTTCTCGATCTCGTCGAGCAAGACCAGCGAGTGCGGATTGCGGCGCACCTCGTCCGTCAGCTGGTTCTGGTCGTTGTAGCCCACGTAGCCCGGCGCGGTGCCGATGAGCCTCGACTGGTTGATGCGCTCGCGATACTCGGACATGTCCAGCCGGATGAGCCGGTCCGCGGAGCCGAAGAGTTGTTCGGCCATCGCCCGCGCGAGCTCGGTCTTGCCCACCCCGGACGGGCCGACGAAGAAGAAGACGCCCTTCGGCCGGCGCGGATCCACCGTCATGCCCAGCCGCGCCGCGCGCAGCACGCGCGCCACGCGACCGACGGCGTCGGCCTGCCCCACCACGCGCTGGCCGAGCCGCGCCTCCAGGTCCGCGTAGCACTGGCGCGCGTCCTCGGCCAGGCGCGTCACGGGAACGCGGCTCATCTCGGAAATCACGGCCAGGACATCATCGCGCGTCAGCTCGGGCGGCGCGCCGGCGCGGGCCTCGCGCGGCTCGCCTCCGTCGCGGCGCATGGCCGCGACGGCGCAGGCGCGATCGTAGACGTCGATCGCCTTGTCGGGCAGGGCGTGCTCCCGCAGCGCCGCGTCGAGAATCGGCAGCGTCGCTCGCACCAGCGCCGCGGGCACGGCGACGCCGTGGTGCCGCTCGTAACGCGCGCGCACGTGCTCGACCATGCCGATGGCCTGCTCCACGGAGGGCGCCTCGACCTGCACGACCTGGAAGCAGCGCGCGAGCGACCCGTCCTTTTCGAGTCCTTGCCGGTACTCGTCATGCGTCGTCGCGCCGATGACCTGCAGGTCACCCTTGAGCAGGTACGGCTTGAGCAAGGCCGAGGCGTCGAGCGCGCCCCCCCGCGTCAGGCCGGCCGACACGAGCTGGTGGATGTTGTCCACGAAGACCAGGGACTCCTCGGCGCGCAGGAGCCGCACGATCTCGAGCATGCGTTCCTCGAACTGGCCCCGGTACTTGGCGCCCGCAAGGAGCGTGCCCACGGACATGAGCCACACGCGCTTGCCGCGGAATCTGGCGGCGAGCTGGCCCGAGACGAGCCGGTGCACGAAGTCCTCGACGATGGCCGTCTTGCCGACGCCCGGATCGCCGACGAGCAGCGGGTTGCGCTTGTCGCGGCACCCGAGGATCTCGACGATCTGCCGGATCTCATCCTCGCGGCCGACCGTGCCCTGGTAGTTGCCGAGCTCGGCCTCCAGGGTCATGTCCCCGAGGAAGTCCTCGAGCTTGACGGTCTGCCCGGCCGCGGCTGGCGCCCCGCCCGGGCTCGCCGCCGCCTGGCTTGCCTGCACCCGCTCGTCGCGCTCGCGCCGCAGCTGATCACGCAGGAGGTCGCGCTTGCGCGCCACGGCGGAGTTCAGCGGGTTGATGTCGCTGGCCTTCTCGTACATGCGCAGCGCCGTGACGGAGTCCTTGTGCTGGCGCATCGCGTCGCCGAGCTGCTCGAACAACCGGTCCGACCGGTTGAAGTGCACGGCGTGCTTCTTGAGCACCTCGATCGACCGATCCACCTGCTTGCGGCCCATGAGCGCCTGCGCCAGCAGCAGGTGCGGCAGCAGCAGGTCCGGACGCGCCCGGACTGCCTTCTCGAATTCCTCGACGGCCAGATCGAGGTCGCGCTCCCGCAGGCCGATCGCGCCGTGGTGACACGCCGAGGCCAGCACGAGCGTGGCGCGCGGCACGTGCTCGCGCTCGGCCGCGGGGAGCCCTCGCAGCCAGTCGCGCAGCTCGGCGAACGCTCCCATGCGCAGCAAGAACTCCGCGAGCATGTCCGAGGGAAGATCCGCGTGGGGGCGCGGGGCCGCCGAGCCGTCGGCGCGCGCGTGCCGCAGGCGACCGTCCTCGAGATCCCACAGGAGCGACACGGCGCCCGAGTCGTCCGCCAGCACGAACGGGTGCAGCGGAAGCCGGCTGCCATCCCGCCGGAGAAGGGACACGGCAGGCCCGCTCGTCGGCTCCGCGCCGCGAGAAGCTGCCGGAAGCGACACGGGACCCGAGGGCGTGCCCACGATGACCTCGCCCTCGAGGTGATCGGCGACGAAGCGCGCGAGCAGCGGCAGCGTGGAGGGAAGCGGACTCACGGCGCAATCGCCCGCGGCCTGGAAGCGGCCCTCCGCCTCGAGGCGCGCGGACCGGAGCAGGTCGCGCAGTTCCTCGGTCAGCGATCGCCCGCGCGACGACTCGGCGGGCACGATGCCCAGCAGGTCCGTCGCCCGGACCTTGCGGCTGTCGAGCAGGGTCAGCAGGAGTTGCGCGGTGGTCGGGACGCACGGATCGCGCAGCGCGTGCTGGAACGCCGCCGCGACGTTGTCGTCGATCGCGCGCTCGCCGATCAGGTGGGCGTGAGCCACGCACGCGAGGTACGCGAGCAGGCGCTGCGTGGCGCCCCGCGACGCGGGATCGTCCCAGGCGGGCTCGCCCGATCCCGGCGCGAGGAGGAACGCGAGGCGCCCGCTGCTTGCGGGGCCCGGCTGGCCTGACGCGCGTGAATCCCCCGCCGGCGAAGCGTCCGTGGAGTCCGTCATGCCTGCAAGCATGACACGCGCCGGGCCCTCCGGCCCGAGGGGCACGCGCGGAGCCCGCCGGCCCGGCAGGCGCCCGCCGGAACGCCCTCAGGCCTCCGGGGCCGCCCCGAGCACGATGCGCAGCGCGCGCGCCAGCTTCTCCCCCACGGCGTCCACCAGCTCGGCGTCCGAGGCCGCGCGCACGCCCGCGACGGATCCGAACCGCCGCAGGAGAAGCCGCCGGCGATGCGGCCCGATGCCCGGCACGGCATCGAGTTCGGAGACGATCGTGCGAGCGCTCCGCCGGCGCCGGTGAAAGCCCACCGCCACGCGATGGGCCTCGTCGCGCAGGCGCTGGACGAGTTGCAGGGCCGCGTCGCTCCGCTGCAGCCGCAAGGGCTCGTCCCTTCCGCGCACGTGGATGATCTCTTCCCTCTTGGCGATCGACGCCAGCGGCATGTCGTGCAGGCCCGCGCCCGCCAGGGCCTCGGCCGCGGCGGCGAGCTGTCCCGGCCCGCCGTCCACGAGGACGAGGTCCGGAAGCTCGCGCTCCTCCGCCACGAGCCGCCGGTATCGCCGCCCCACGACCTCTCGCATGGACGCGTAGTCGTCGGGCAGCCCGGAGAGCCCCTCGATCTTGAACGTGCGGTAGTCGCGGCGGCTGGGCTCGCCGCTCACGAAGCAGACCATGGAGGCCACGACGTCGCTTCCCTGCACGTTGCTGATGTCGAAGGCCTCGATGCGCTCGGGGCTCCCGTCCAGGTCGAGGAGTTCCCCGAGGCGCTCGACGGCTTCCTTTGCCGCGTCGCCGCGCGAGAACTTCAGCTCGAACCCCTGCCTCGCGTTCTCGGACGCCCATCCCACGCGCTCGACCTTGTCCCCGCGCTGCGGGACGACCAGGCGCGCCGCTCGGCCCGCGACCTGCCTCAACCACGCCTCCGTCAGCTCCGCCTCGCTGATCGCGAACGGCAGCAGCACCTCGTCCGGGAAGAACGCCGCCGAGTGGTAGTACTGGCGCACGGCGTTGCCGAGAAGGTCGTCATCGGGCATGTCGCCGACGTCGCGCAGCGCGAACTCGCGCCGGCCGCGCAAGAGGCCCTCGCGCACGAACGCCACGACCAGGAACGCGTTGCCGCCCTCGCGATGCAGCCCCCAGGCGTCCTGCTGCTCGAGTCCCGTGGAAGCGACGCGCTGCGCCTCGGCCTGCTTCTCCAGCATGCGCAGCAGATCCCGGTAGTGCGCCGCGCGCTCGAACCGCTCGGCGTCCGACTCCTCGCGCATGCGCGCCTGGAGGCGGTCCACCAGCGGCTGCGTGCGTCCCTTCAGGAAAGCGGTCGCATCCGTGACGGCGCTGGCGTATTCGGCGTCCGTGCAGTGTCCGGCGCAAGGCGCGAGGCACTGATCGATGTGGAAGAACAGGCAGGCGCGATGGTCCTTGTCCTCGATCGGCCCCTTGCACGACCGGACGCCGAAGTGCTGCGCCAGCAGCCGGATGGTCTTGCGTGCCGTGCTCGCAGGCACGAAGGGCCCGAAGTAGGCGTCGTCATCGCGGCGCGGCCGGCGCACGATCTCCATCCAGGGCACGGGATCGGAGGTGACGAGACGGATGTACGGGAAGTTCTTGTCGTCGCGCAGCCGCACGTTGTAGCGCGGCTTGTTCTTCTTGATGAGCGAGTTCTCGAGAACGAGCGCCTCGATCTCGGTGGCCACGACGAGGATCTCGACATCCCGGATCTCGGCCACGAGCGCCCGCGTGCGCTCGGGGCTCTCGGCCCGCAGGTCGAAGTACGAGCCGACCCGGCGGCGCAGCGACTTCGCCTTGCCGACATAGATGACGCGGGAGCGCGCGTCCAGAAACTGGTACACGCCCGGCCCATCGGGCAGGTCGGCCACCTTCCGCTCGAGCGTCGCGTTCACGCCCGAGAGCATGCCCCGGCCGAACCGCCGATGGCAGCCCCGGACTCAGCGCCGGCAGGGCAACTCGCGGCAGCCGACCTTCGTCGGATTCACGCAGTCCCTGGCGGCCGGGCTCTGATCGTGCGGCACGTGGATCGTGCCGGCCAGCACCGGCGCGCTCTCGTTGCCGCAAGCGTCCACCGCAACGACCGCGATGCCGTAGCGCCGGCCATCCTGCGCCGTCGGGCCTGCCCCGCAGCGCTCGGACCGCACGTGCACCGTCTGGCCGTCATCCGACACGACGCAGTCGTTCACCGTGTGGCCGTCGCCATTCCACTCGCCCGAGCCGCGACGCTCCGGCGCATCATCGGGCTGATCGGACACGCAGCCGCTGATGCGGACGCTGACGGGCTCGCTGCACGCATCCCGCACCTCGAGCGCCAGGTCCTCCAGCCGGAAGGGCACGTACCAGTGGTTGGGCGGCCAGAGGCAGGCCGCGAGGCCCCCGCCGAGAACGGTGATTTCGGGAGGCGTGGTGTCCACGACGGTCATGACCTGCGAGCGCGAGGTCGCGTTGCCGCAGTGATCGGTCGCGGTCCACGTGCGCGTCAGCGTGTAGCGGCCCGGGCAGTCGCCATCCACGCGCGTCTCGCTGAACCCGAGCGCCGGCGCGGCGTCGCAGCCGTCCACGGCGGTCACGGGCGCGGGGCTGGGCACGGCGTCGCACTCGACGGTCTGATCGCCCGGAACGCCAACGAGCGCGGGCGGCAGATCGTCCACGAACGTGACGACGGTGGTGCACGAAGAGATCCCGCCGCGCCCGTCGTTCACGGTGAGCGTGAGCGTCGAGCTCGCGCCGCACGGATCGACGGCGGCGTCGAGCATCGCGACCACCGGCGGCAGGGGCCTCGCCCCGGGCGCGCCGGGAGCGACGCCGCTGGCCGGCACGACGGTGACGAGCGGGTTGCTCGAGGTCCACGTGAACGTGATGGGATCGCCGTCGGGATCGTCCACCACGGCGCCGTCCACCGCTGCGGCGCGGCACTCGCCCGTGTAGGGTCCGCCGGCCGTGCAGGTTGGAGGCTCGTTGCACGCGGGACCGTTCGCGACGACGACCGTGCTGGTGCACTCGACCTCGTTGCCGGCCTCGTCCGTGGCTCGCCACGTGTAGACGAACGTGCCCTCGTCGGGGAACAGCATCGTGCACGGATTGCCGACGCACGTCGGCGCCCCGGGGGTGGACGCCACGAGATCCACCACGACGGTTCCGCACGCGTCCGTGGCGGTCGCGCCGATGCGCGCGCACTCGCCCGGGCAGATCTCGACGGAGGCCTCGGCGTCACACTCGCCCGGCCGGCGAGTTCCGCAATCCTGGGCGTCGCCGGCCGTGAAGATGATCACGGATCGCGTGAACGACTCCCCCGGCGCGATGCTGATGCCGTTGCCCGCCGTGAACCCGAAGTAGTAGAGAACCGCCGAATCGGAGTCCGGCCCGCTGGCGCCCTCGCTCGTGGGGTAGTTCCACCCCGAGCCCACGGCCGCTCCCCAGCGCGCGTACACGAGCCGGTCGGGCTTGCCGGTGTTCGGGAAGCCGAAGATCTCGGTCGTGCTCGTGAAGTTGCCGAAGATCGGCGACGACGAGTTGTTCTGGATGCGGTAGAAGTCCAGCGCGTCGATCTCGGCGGCGGTGTATTCGTGCTCGAGACTGCGCTGATCGAACACGTCGAACGGCTGGCAGCGGACGCCCGCGATGAGCGGACCGTCATCCCCGGCATTCTGGTAGTCGATCTGCCACCGGACGCCCATCGTCACGGCCGAGGTCGAGGCGGGCTGGTTGGTCGCGCCGAGCGTCAGGCGGACGCCGGAGTTGTCCTCGGTGTCGCCGAACGCGACGATTTCCTCGCGCAGCGTCAGCGTGACGCCAGGCAGCGGCGTGCGGGTCCACTCGGCCTCGATGCCGACGTTGGCGGGCTCGGCAGGCGTGTCCGCCGGATTGAAGAGGCAAGCCGCGCCACCGGTAGGATCGATGTAGTGCGTGCCGTTCTGGTGCACGTACCAGCTCACGTCCGAGGTGCCGGGCGATCCGGACTGTCCGCCGAAGATCACGTTCTGCGCGCTGCCCGAGGAGAGCGTCACCGAGTGCGCCGGGCCCGTGCGCGCCGTGAACGCGCCATCGCCGCAGTTGAGGAACACCTCGTAGAACGGATTCGAGGCCTGCAGCGTCGAGAAGCCCGTGCAGGGCGAGCCGCACCCGAGCGCATGCGTGCCCGGAGGCGACACGACGCCGGGAACGCGGCTGTCGAGCACCGAGATGGACTTGGGCCTGACGCCGAGCTTGTCGGCCAGGGCCTGGCGCACGACCTCGGGATCCGGCTCGGCAAGGAGCAGCGCGACCTGATCGGCGTCGAGAGAGGCCAGCTGGCTGGCGGCCCGCGCGGTGGAACTCGCGGCGTGGCGGCGCGGCGACGTGATGGGCGCGCCGCAGCTCGCGGTCTCGGCGGTCGGCGTCAGCACCGGGCCCGCGCGGTCCTCGAGGACGAACGTGATCGTGCGCGAGGTCGATCCGCACTCGTTGGTCACGTCCACCGTGACCGTGTACGCGCCGGCTCCGACGAGGAGCGAGTCGAACGAGAAGAGCCCGGTCGCGGTCGAGCCGGTTCCGGAAGCCGGCGTCGCCGAGTCGCCGGGCTGCGGCGCGATGGACCAGCTCCACGTGAACGGCCCGGTCCCGCCGCTCGTGGCCGTGAAGGTCTGGAGGCGCGAGCAGTCGGTGGCTGCCGTGGATCCGCGATCCGGAACGATCGCCAGCGCCGACGGCGCCTGGCACGCGACGCGGTAGCCCAGCACGAAGTCAGCCGTGCCCCCCGCCTCGCGCCGCACGACCACGCAGTAGGTGCCGCCACCCGTCATGGAGTTCGTCGTGTACACGACCTCGCCGTCGTCGCCGCAGGCGCTCGAGTCCGACGCGAGCAGCGTTCCGCCGCGGTGAAGCTCGACGGCCGAGTCGAAGCTGGCGGAGGCTCCGGAGCACGTGGCCGGACACAGCGTGAACGTGTACGTCTGTCCCTGCACGAGCGTGACGCTGTAGAAGCGGGCGTCCGTGCAATCGGACACGTTGCCGGACGCGTACTGGCACGCCGTGGTCGGGGCGGCGAGCGTCGCATCGGGGGCGTTGCAGTCCGGCGAGCCGATGCAGACGCGGCGGTACGCGAGCACGTAGCTGCCCGTCGCGCCGCCGAAGCCGCGGACCTTGAGCCTCACCGATCCGGTGAGCGTGGCCGTCCACGTGATCCGGGACTGGGCGCCGCACGCGTCATCGTTGCTGGCCAGGAACCCGCAGCTCGGGCTGAAGAGATCGAGCACCGTGTCGAACGTGGCGCTCCCGGGCGAGCACGTGGTGAACTCGTAACTCGATCCGGACTGGACGTCGAAGGCGTACCAGTTGCAGTCCGTCGGCGTCGAGAGATCCGAGCCGTGAAGCTGATACGTGGTCGTGGGCGTGAACGGGCCGAAGTCGAACGCCGGACACGTGAGGCAGGTCCCGCCGACGCGCGCGCGGCTGTCGGCCAGCGTGACGCCCACGCTGCTCGCTGGCGCCGTGGCGGCGTGAGCGAACGCGGCCTCGGGGGGCAGATCGTAGCCAAGCACGCGCGCCACGCGATCCGCCGTCAGCACGCCCGAAGGGGAAGTCGCCACGCCATGCACGACGGCGACGACATCGCGCGCCACGCCGCCGCTGCCCGTGTCCGCGAGCGACTCGGCCGCGAGCGCGAGCTCGGATAGCCGAGCGGCGGAGGGCTGGCCCTTGTCCGTCCCCGCGGCGTCGCTGGCGATGCGCCGCGCATCCGCCGCTGGCACGCCCAGGAGCTTCAGCTGGTGCGCGCCGAGACTCACCGCGAGGTCGCGCGCGGCGGCGGGCGCCAGACTTCCCTCGATGGCGGCGCGGACGGGCGGATCCGCCGGCATGGCCACCATCGCACGAGGCGACATGGCGACGGCCAGCGCCACGGCAGCGGAGGCTCCGATGAGGACTCGGGCAACGGACGGGAAGAGCACGGCGATCCCCTTCGGGTGCGGCAGGCTCGTCGGCCCCGGCGAGTCGTGACCCAGCGGGTCCTGGCCCGGCGAGCGGGGCGCAACGGGGCGCACCGGGGGCGCGCGCGGGCATGCCTGCGTCTTTGGAACACACGATAGGGCCTCCCGTACCGCGGGGCCATGCGCGCGTGACCGGCGCGGCGCGTTCCTCTTGACGGGGCGAGACGACGCCGCATGCCGGGCAAGCATCAGCCGGAGCGGGCGGCGGTGGCATGATCCCGGACGATGCCGTCCCCCCTCTGGCCCCGAGTGGCTGCCATCCTTCTCGTGCATGCGCCCCGCTCGCCGGATGCGATCCTGGCGGAGCACCGGCTGGTCGAGGATCTCGGCTTTGATTCGCTCGCGCTGGCGCGCACGGTCGTGGCCATCGAGACGGAGTTCGGCGCCGACCTCCCTGCCGGACGCCTCCACGAGTTGCGGTCAGCGACGGCCGGAGCGCTCGCCGACCTTCTCGAGGAGGCCCTGGCCGCGTGAAATTCGCCCTCGTCGGGATGGAGCCCGATCTCCAGCCGCTGGCCACGCGCCTCGCGGCGCTCGCCTGCGAACGCGGCCACGAGCCGTCGCCGGTCGCGGAAGCCCGCCTCGTCTTCAACGGCACGCGCGAGAGCGCCCCCGTCGCGCACTGGTCGCGCGCCTCGCTCCAGCAGTTCGGCGTGAGCATCATCCCCATCGCCGGCCTCGCCAGCCTCGCGCGCCGTGGCGCCACGTCCGACATCCTTCCCCGCGCCTATCCCGCGCTGCTGCGCACGCTCTCGAACGCGGTCATCGGCATTGACGGCGCGGATGCCGTCCTCGTGACGCCCGAGATGGGCGTCAGGCCCCTCGGCGCCGCGCACGCTGACCTGGCGTCGGCGGTGCTCGACGCGATCCTGCCCCTCGCCGCGACGACGTTTGCCATCGAGAACGAGATCACGGAGGACCTCCCCGAGAGCCTGCTCGCGAGCCCGGCGCTCGCCGCGCTGCGCGCGGGCGGCCGGCGGCTCGCCGCGCTCGGCCTCCTGCCCTCCGTCGTGCGCATGGAGGACATCCTGTCAGCCGAGGACCTGCGCCTGTTGCGCGCCGTGTTCGGCCTGCAGCAGATCAGCTACGGCAACCTCTCGGTGCGCGAGCCGACGGGCGGCTTCTGGATGACGGGGCGCGGCGTGGACAAGTCACGCATCGCCATCGTCGGCCGCGACGCGATGCTCGTCACCGACCACGACGAGGCGCGCGGCGTGCTGGCCTGCCGCGTTCCGCGCGGATTCTCCGAGAGCCGCGTGTCCGTGGACGCCATCGAGCACGCGCTCCTGTACGAGGCGTTCCCGTCCATCGGCGCGATCGTGCATGCCCACGCGTGGATCGACGGCATCGCCTCGACGCGGCAGAACTGGCCATGCGGCACTGTCGAGCTGGCGCGAGACGTCCGCGCGCTCGTCGGTCAGCAGCCGGACCCGGGCGCGGCCGAGGTCGGCCTGCGCAACCACGGCCTGACGCTGACCGGGCGCACGCTGGACGCGATCTTCGAGCGCACGAGCTCGCGCCTGCGCCGCGAGGTCCCCGCGGCATGACGCCCGCGGACGCGAGCGCCGCGGCGCGCGGCGCGCGAGGCGTCCGCGCGACGATGCGCGATCTCGTGGCCGACGTGGCCAGCTCCGGACGCGGCGTGACGTTCGTGGACGCGCGCTTCGCCGAGACCCGCCGCACGTGGAGCGAGATCCACGCCGGCGCGACGGCCGTCGCGGACGCCTTGCGCGCCCGCGGCCTGCGCCCCGGCACGCGCGTGCTCGTCCCGATGGCCTCCACGCCCGCCGCCATCACGGGCCTGCTGGGCGCCTTCCTCGCGGATGTCCTGCCTCTGACCGTGAGCGCGGAGGCGCGCCTGGGCCAGGACGCGGCGTGGGCGCGACGCCGGGCCGACGCGCTCGTGAAGCGCCACGGGATCGGCTGGTCGCTCGTCGCGGACGAGGATGGCGCGCCGCCGCGCGTGCAGCCGACGGGCGCCGGCGGCGCCGAGCCCGAGGCGCGCGAGCACCCGGCGGGCGCCAGCGACCTGGCGCTCATCCAGTTCACGTCGGGAACGACGCGGCAGCCTCGCGGCATCGAGCTCACGCACGCGGCCGTGCTCGCCAACGTGGCGCTGGCGGTGGACGAGGACGCCCGCGGACCCGACGCCGTGCACGTGACCTGGCTGCCCCTGCACCACGACATGGGCCTCGTCGGCGGCCTGCTCGCGAGCTTGCCCGCCGCGCACGACCTCGTGCTGATGGACCCGGCCTGCTTCGTGCTCAAGCCCGTGTCCTGGCTCGAGATGCTGTCACGCCACCGCGCCACGTCCACGGCGGCTCCGAACTTCGCGCTCGCGGTCACGTGCGAGCGCGTGCCCGAGGCCCAGGTGCGCCGGAGGCACGTGGACCTGTCGGCGCTCCACTCGCTGCACGATGGCGCCGAGCCGGTGCGGCCGCTGACCGTGCGCCGCTTCGAGGAGCGCTTCCGCGAGCATGGCCTCGGCTCCGGCGTCGTCCGGCCGGTGTACGGCCTCGCCGAGGCGACGCTCCTGGTGACCGCCCCGCCCCGCGGGCGCGGTCTCGTCACGCGCCGCGTGGATGGTCTTGAGGTTCCGGGCGTGGGACGCCCCGTGGGCGACTTCGAAGCGCGGATCGCTTTTCCCGGCGATCCCGCGGCCCGGCCGCTGCGAGACGGCGAGCCGGGAGAGATCCTGCTTCGCGGCGCCAGCCTGTTCCGTGGCTACCACCAGGATCCGGCCGCGACGCGCGAGGCGTTCGCTGGCGGCTGGTTTCGCACGGGCGATCTCGGCATCGTGGACGAGACCGGCGAGCTGTTCGTGACGGGGCGCCTGAAGGATCTGCTGATCGTCGCGGGCCGCAACGTGCACGCGCACGAAGTGGGCGATGTCGTGGACGACCTTCCGTTCGCGCGGAAGGGACACTCGCACGCCGTGGCCGTTCCGCGCGCGCAGGCCGACGCGGCCACGGAGGAGATCGTCGTGCTGCTCTCGCCCGCCGTGCCCGCGGCGCGACGCCTGCGGCGGGCCGCCGACCACCTGGCGCTCGCGGCCGAGGCGCTCGGGCCCGGCGGTTCGACCCTCGGTCGGTGGGCCCGATCGCTCGGCGCCCTGGCGGCGACCGCGCTGTCCCCCGAGCGGGATCCGGCGCGGCTCGAGCGGCTGGCGCGGGAACTCGAGCCCGAAGTCCGCCGCCACGTGCAGCGGGCGCTGGGCCTGGCGGTCGATCGCGTGGAGCTCGTGGCCCGCCTCCCCAAGACGAGCTCGGGCAAGGTGCGCCGCGAGGACTGCGTGGCCATCGCCCTCCGGCGCCGGCGCGCCTGACCGTCCCCTGCGCCCCCCGGGCGCTCGGCGAGCGCGCTCGAGGGGCCACGGGCGGCGGCCACGATCCCCGCTGCGCCAAGGACGGGCTGCGCTTCGGGGGGGTCCTCTGCCACAATCGCGCCGTGCACCCCATCCTCTTCCGCATCGGCGACTTCCCCGTCGGCACGTACGCGCTGGCCGTGCTGATCGCGCTGGCGGCCGGCTGCGCCGTGTTCTCGTGGCTCGCGTCCCGCGAGGGACAGGACCGCGTGACCTTCCTCGAGATGGGGCTCTGGGCCTTCATCCTCGCGCTGGGCGCCTCGAAGATCTTCGGCGTGCTCGTCGCGTTCGATCGCGATGACCCCTGGTCCTCCGTGAACCGCGCCCTGCGCTTCTCCGGCCACTTCTACATCGGGTTCATCGCCGGGGTCGCGTTCCTCGTGATCGCCCTGCGCCGGCGGGGCGTGCCGCTGGCCAGGGGGCTCGACTGGCTGGCCCCCGCGCTGGCGCTCGCGCACGGCATCGGACGCCTGGGCTGCTTCCTCGCCGGCTGCTGCTGGGGAAGGGCCTGCGAGCTTCCGTGGGCGGTCACGTTCACGTCGGCCGATGCTCACCGGCTGACCGGCGTTCCGCTCGGCGTCGCGCTTCACCCGACGCAGCTCTACGAGGCGGTCGCGGAGCTGATCATCGCGGCCATCCTCATCTGGCAGTTCCTCAAGCACCGCGGCAAGCCGGGCACGACGTTCCTCACGTACGTGCTTCTCTACGGCATCGTCCGCTTCTTGCTCGAGTTCGTGCGCGCCGACCCGCGCGGCGAGTTCGTCGGCATGCCCACGTCGCAGCCCATCGCCCTCGTGACGGCCATCGCCGCCGGCCTCGCTCTTCTCGTCATGTCGCGCCGCACGGCCGGCGGCGCTCGCGACCGATGACCGGGCATCCCACGCTCGTCGTGGGCGCGTCGTCGGGCCTCGGACGCGCGATCGCCATCGAGCTGGGCCGCCGCCGCCGCCCCGTGATCCTGCTGGCGCGCGATGCCGCCCGGCTCGACGAGGCGCGGGGCGCGGCGCTCGCCGCGGGCGCGCCCAGCGCGAGCGTCGCGATCGCCGACGTGCGGGACGGGGCGGCCCTCGGCGCCGCGCTGGCGGGCGCCTGCGGGGCGACGCCGCTGGCCGCCGTGGTTCATGCGGCGGGCGTGCTGAAGCTCGGCGCCGTGGACGCGCTCGACGCGGCGGACCTGCGGCTCATGCTCGACGTGAACGTCGCGGGCGCGGCCTCTGTCGTGCGCGCCTGCCTTCCCCGCTGGCGGCGCGAGGGCGGACATCTCGCCATCGTGTCGTCCATCGCCGGCCGCCTCGCGCTGCCGGGCGGCTTCGCGGCGTACGGCGCCAGCAAGTGGGCCCTGCGCGGGTGGGCCGAGATCGCGCGCCCCGAGCTCGCGGCGCGCGGCATCCATCTCACGGTGGCCTATCCATCGATCCTGGACACCGAAATGGTGGCGGCGCAACGCGGCGCGGACGCGCCCGCCGTGTACCGCGCCTTCCCGTGGCACTCGCCCGAACGCGCGGCCCGGCGGCTGCTCGATGACATGGATGCCGGACGCCGCGAGTCCTTCGTCAGCGCCAGCGATCGGCTGGCCGCGTGGGCCGCGGGCGCGTTCCCCGTGCTCTTCGACGCCGGCCTGCGCGCCACCCTCCGCCTACGGGCCAGCGAGCGGACGCGATGACGCCGCTCGGCGGAGCGCCGGCGTGGCTGCGCGTGATCGCGTGGTTCGGGGCCCTGGCCGTCGTGAGCGCCTGGGCCGAGATCGTCGGCAACGTGTGGTGCATCTGGATGACGCGCCGCGGCTCGCGCGCCCGCGTGGAGCGCTCGAATCGCCTCGTGACGTGGTGGGGCTCGACGCTGACCGACCTCGTGTTCCGGCTCCTCGGCGCGAAGCTCGTCGTGGACGGGACCGTGCCGCCAGGCCGGTACATCGTCGTGAGCAACCACCAGAGCACGGCCGACATCGCGATCCTCATCAGCGTGCTGCGTCCCCTGAACTGCAAGTTCGTCGCCAAGCGACAGCTCGGCCGCGGCCTTCCCGCCGTGTCCGTCGCGCTCGGCCGCGCGGGCGGCGCGCTCATCGCGCGACATCCGTCGCGGCGCGACATCGCCCGCCTGCGCGTCATGGCGCGCGGGCTCGAGCACTGGGACGGGTCGGCGATCCTGTTCGCCGAGGGCAAGCGATCCCGCGACGGCAGCGTGCTGCCCTATCGCACGGGCGCCATCCGCATCGTCGCCGAAGAGGCCCCCTTGCCACTCCTGCCCGTCGCCGTGGACGGCACGCACGTGGCGGCGGACCTCCCCGGCTTCATCAAGCGCATGCCCGGCGCCCGTGGCCGCATCTGCATCGGCGAGCCCGTGCCCGTCGCCCGATGGAGTGGCCGGCTGGACGAGGAAGTCGCCCGCATCCGGGAGTGGGCGATCGCCGAGATCGCCGACGGGCGCCGGCGAGGCCTCGCTCCGACGCCCGCGAGCGCGACGCAGGCGGGCCACCCATCCGACGACCTCGCGCGGACACCTGCCTGATGCATCCGATCCTGTTCCGGCTTCCCGACGCGCTCGGCGGCGCCGAGATTCCCACGTACGGGATCTTCATGGCGCTCGCCATGCTGTGCGGCGCGCTCGTTTTCAGCTATCTGGGCGGCGCTGCCGGCCACGACAGGGGCAAGTGCTTCGAGGCGGCGCTCGAGACCATGCTCATCGCGCTCGTCTCGTCGAAGGTCGTCGGGCTCATCTTCCAGCCCGCCGTCGGCGACCTGCCGCTTCTCCAGCTCATCGCGCGCACGGGCGGCGTCTGGTACGTGGGCTTCCTGACGGGGGTCGGCTGGGCCACCTGGCGGCTCGGGCGCATGCGCATCATGGTGCGCCAGGGCCTCGACATCGCGGCCGCCTCCGTGGCCGCGGGGCATGCGGTTGGCCGCGTCGGCTGCTTTCTCGCGGGCTGCTGCTGGGGGAGCGCTTGCGAGCAGCCGTGGGCCGTGACGTTCACCGACCCCCGGGCCCACGAGCTGGTGGGCGTCCCGCTGGGCGTGGCGATGCATCCGGTCCAGCTCTACGAGGCGGGCGCCGAGTTCCTGACGGCGGGGCTCCTCGTGCTCATGATCTCGAGACGGTGGTATCGCTTCCACCTCGAGCCGGGGCTGACGTACCTGCTCGTCTACGGCGTCGTGCGCTTCGGCCTGGAGTTCCTGCGCGACGATCCGCGGGGGGGAGCCGGACTCCTGTCCACCTCGCAGTGGATCGCGCTCGCGGTGATCGGCTTCGCCCTGCCGCCCTACATCGTGGGCTGCGTCCGCGGCACGGTGATCCCGTGGGCGGCTCGGGTTCCGGGAGGCGACGCGCGTCGCGCGTGACGCGGCGCGCCTCGCGCGCGGCACGCCGCCGCGTGGCTTCAGCCCTGCAGCAGGCGCTCCTGCTTGAGGTGGCGCAGGCGGTCGCGCAGCTCGGCCGCGCGTTCGAAGTCGAGCTTCTCCGCCGCCTTCTTCATCTCGCGCTCGAGCTTCTGGACGATGCCGGCGAACTCCTGCTCGGACGCGAACACGTCCGGCGGCCCGCCGCGACGCCCCTTCGCCTTCGGCGGGCCTGGCGCTCGCCGCTCGAGGTAGTCGGACTCCCAGGGCACGGACATGTCCTGCTCGAGGGCGCGCACGACGGACTGGGGCGTGATCCCGTGCTCGCGGTTGAAGGCCTCCTGCGTCTCGCGCCGCCGGTCGCACTCCGACATCGCCGCGCGCATCGATCGCGTGATGGTGTCGGCGTAGAAGATCACGCGACCCTCGAGATGCCGTGCCGCGCGGCCTGACGTCTGGATGAGCGAGCCGGCGGACCGCAGGAACCCTTCCTTGTCGGCGTCGAGCACGGCCACGAGCGACACCTCGGGAAGATCCAGGCCCTCGCGCAGCAGGTTCACGCCCACGAGGACGTCGTGCTCGCCGGCGCGGAGCGCGCGGATGATGCGCACGCGCTCGAGGGCATCAATGTCGGAGTGCATGTACTCGACGCGCACGCCGAAATCCCGGTAGTGATCCGTCAGCTCCTCGGCCATGCGCTTCGTCAGCGTCGTCACGAGCACTCGCTGACCGGCCTCGGCGCGCTTGCGGACCTCGCCGAGCAGGTCGTCCACCTGCCCCTTCACCGGGCGGATCTCGATGGGCGGGTCCACGAGACCGGTCGGGCGGACGATCTGCTCGACGACCTCGCCCTCCGTGCGCTCGAGCTCGTAGGGCCCGGGCGTCGCGGACACGTAAATGCGCTGGCCCACGCGCTCCTCGAACTCGGAGAACTTGAGCGGCCGATTGTCGAGCGCGGACGGCAGCCGGAACCCGTGCTCGACCAGCGTCAGCTTGCGGGAGCGGTCGCCCTCGTACATCGCGCCCACCTGCGGGATGGACTGATGGGCCTCGTCCACGACGAGGATCGCGTCCTTCCCCATGTAGTCGAGGAGCGTTGGCGGCGGCTCGCCCGGCGCGCGTCCCGTCAAGTGCCGCGAGTAGTTCTCGATGCCGTTGCATGAGCCCACCTCCGCCAGCATCTCGAGGTCGTACGTCGTGCGCTGGTGGAGGCGCTGCGCCTCCAGGAGCTTGCCGGCGGCCTCGAGCTCGGCGACGCGCTCGACCATCTCCTCGCGAATGTCGAGAATCGCGCGGCGGAGCTCCTTGGCGGGCGTGACGTAATGCGAGCTCGGGTAGATGGCGACGTTCTCCAGCCGCTGCAGCACCTCGCCTCGCAGCGGATCCACGACGGAGATGGCCTCCACCACGTCGCCGTCCAGCTCGATGCGAATCGCGGTGTCCTCGGACGCGGGCTGCACTTCGACGACATCGCCGCGCGCGCGGAAGCTCCCGCGATGCAGGTCATAGGGCGACCGCTCGTACTGGATTTCCACCAGGCGCCGCAGCAGGTCGTCGCGCGAGACCTCGCCGCCGGTCACGAGCTCGACGCAGAGCTCGTGGTAGTTCTCGGGCGATCCGAGCCCGTAGATGCAGGACACGGAGGCCACGACGATGACATCGCGCCGCTCGAACAGGGACCGCGTCGCCGAGTGGCGCAGCTTGTCGATCTCGTCGTTGATCTGCGTCTCCTTCTCGATGTACGTGTCCGACTGCGGCACGTACGCCTCGGGCTGGTAGTAGTCGTAGTAGGAGACGAAGTACTCGACGGCGTTGTCGGGGAAAAAGCCCTTGAGCGTCTGGTAGAGCTGGCTCGCGAGCGTCTTGTTGTGCACGAGCACCAGCGCCGGACGCTGGACGCGCTCGATGATCTTGGCGACCGTGTAGGTCTTGCCGGAGCCCGTGACGCCGAGAAGCACCTGGTGCTGGCGGCCAGCCTCGAGCCCCGCCACGAGCGCCTCGATGGCGGCAGGCTGATCTCCCCTCGGCTCGAACTCGGAGCGGATGACGAACGGCGGCATCCGGGCATTGTAGTGCGCCGTCAGGCGACGCCGGTGACGCCACGCGCTAGTGTCCTGTAACAGAAGTTCGCATACAAAAACGCGAGACTGCCGCGAGAAT
>CAZTIW010000043.1:0-42424 GCA_964613915.1 uncultured Thermoanaerobaculia bacterium | reverse complement strand
CGGGCGCGGGGACGTCCGCGTCGCACTGGACCGTGACGGGCGCCGGGCACGAGATGGTGGGCGCCGTCGTGTCGTGGACCGTGATCGTCTGCGTGCACTCGGACGCGTTGCCACACGCGTCGGTCGCACGATAGGTCCGCGTGATGATGCGAGGGCACGAGCCGGTGGACGTGTCGCCGACGTGCATGACCGTCACGACCCCGCAGTTGTCGCTCGCGATCACGCTGGTGATGTCCGGCGCGGGAACGTCCGCGTCGCACTGGACCGTGACGGGCGCCGGGCACGAGATGGTGGGCGCCGTCGTGTCGTGGACCGTGATCGTCTGCGTGCACTCGGACTCGTTGCCGCACTCATCCGTCGCACGATAGGTCCTGGTGATGATGCGCGGGCAGCTTCCGCTGGACTCGTCGGAGACGTGCGTGACCGTCGCGCTGCTGCACTCGTCGCTGGCGCTGACGGCGGTCGCGTCGGGCGGCGGCACGTCCGCGTCGCATGAGACCGTGACGTCCGCGGGACACGTGATGTCCGGCGGCGTCGTGTCGCGGACCGTGACTCCGGCAGCATCGGTGCTGAACGCCCCCGACGGATCGGTCACCCTCAGCTCGACCGTGCAGGACACGGGGCACGGAGGCGGTCCGTCCAGGGAGAGGATGGGAGTCGGCGAGGCGGCATTGTCGAAGACTCCCCCGGGACAATCGATGTTGGTCCAGGCGTAGGTCAGGACATCTCCGTCCGGATCGGTCGATCCGAGCCCGCTCAGGGGGACGGTCGTCGGCGAACCGTCGCACTCCACGTCGTAGCTTCCGCCCGCATCGGCCGTCGGAGCGCCGTTGCACGTGTTGATGGTGACGGTCGTGTTGTCCGCGCCGGTGGCCCCTGTCGAGTCGGTCACCCGCAACGTGACGACGTGCGTGCCGACACTCATCGTGGTGGTGATGATGGCCCCGCTCCGCTCGAAGACGCCGTCGCCGTCGAGGTCCCACTCGTACGTCACGATGGAGTCTCCACAGGCAGCGTCGGGATCGAACGAGCCGGATCCATCCAGGGTCACCGTCTCCCCCTCACACCCACTGTACGGGCCTCCCGGCACCGCTACGGGGGGGCGCGCGATCGTCTCGTTGATGCAGCCGAGGGCGAGGTCGCACGTGTCCGCCGTGCACGGGTCCCCGTCGTCGCAGGCCGACGACGACGGAACGTTGTTGCACGTCCCGTTTGAGAGATCGCACGTGTCGTCCGTGCAGACGTTCGCGTCGTCGCAGTCGGCATCCGCAGTGCAGGGGCAGGGATCGAAGGACCACAGCTCGTTGCCGTACCGAATGTTGTCGGACGCGGAAAAGTACAGGATGCCATCCATGGGGGTGAGCGAGGCGGGGTTGGAACCGCTGATTCCGGGATTGACATCCTCGATGAGGAACGTTCCCGCGGCCGTGCCGTCGCTGCGGAACAGCTCTTGTCCAGCCGTTGCGTCCGTGGCACGGAAGTAGACGAGGTTGTTGAGCGAGGCCGGGAAGCTCGGGCTGGAGCTCGCGCTGCCGGGGTTGATGTCCTTGACGAGCACCGTGCCAGCAGTCGTTCCGTCGCTCTTCCACAGCTCGTACCCCTGGCTGATAGTGCGGGCGGTCAGGAACAGCGTCCCGGCCACGTCGATGAGACCAGAGGGAGACGAACTACTCGTGCCGGGCGCGATGTCGCGCACGAGCGCAGTCCCCGCCGCCGTGCCGTCGGTTCGCCAGAGTTCGGTTCCCTCGGCGCTCCGGAAGGCCGAGAAGAAGGCCTGGCCTGCGAACGGGACGATGGAGTTGGGGCTTGAATTGGGGGGTCCCGGCTGAATGTCGGCGACGAGCAGCGTCCCGGACGTCGTGCCGTCGCTCTTCCACAGCTCGCGTCCTTGCGGAGACGTCACCGCGCTGAAGAACACGCGGCCGACAGCGACGGCGAGGGATGACGGAGACGAACTGCCGGTTCCCGGATTGATGTCCTTGACGAGCACCGTGCCGGCGGTCGTGCCGTCCGTCCTCCAGAGCTCAGTGCCCTCCGTGCTCGTGAACGCCGAGAACAGCGCCACGGCGCCGAGCGGCACGGGCGTGCCTGGGAACGAACTCTGGGTCGGGTGAATGTTCTTGACGAGAACCGTGCCGGCGGTCGTGCCGTCGCTCTTCCAGAGTTCGGTTCCAGTGGCGCCATCCGTCGCGGAGAACAGCAGCGTGCTGCCGAAGGCCCCGAACGACGCTGGCAATGAGCCCAACGTCCCCGGGCGGATGTCCTTGACCAGAACCGTGCCCGCTCCGGACCCGTCGCTCTTCCACAGTTCGTTGCCTTCTGCCGTGGTCGTCGCCGCGAAGTAGAGCGTTCCGCCCACGTTCAACAGGTTGCTGGGCGAAGAACCCGTCGAACCGGGCTGGATGTCGCGGACGAGGACAGTACCGGCGGCCGTCCCATCGCTCTTCCAGAGCTCGATTCCCGTCGCATCGTGGAAGGCGCGGAAGAACAACGTGCTGCCGATCCGGGTGAGGAGCGACGGATTCGCGCTGCGGGTCCGGTCGTCCGGCACGTCCACGAGGGTTGTTCCCGCCGTCGTGCCGGTGCTCATCCAGAGATCCGTGCCGTCGGCGGCCGAGAAGGCGCTGAAGAAGAGGCGGGCTCCGACGCGCGCAAGCGTCGGATTGGATGACGCCGAGCCAGGGTTGACGTCCTTGAGCAGAACCGTTCCTGCCGACGTGCCGGTGCTCTTCCAGGGCTCGCGCCCTTCTGAAATCGTGATCGCGGAGAAGTACAGCGTTCCGCTGAGTCCCACCAAGTCGCTCGGACTCGAGCTATCGATGCCGGGGTTGATGTCTCGGACGAGCACCGTTCCCGCGCCCGTGCCGTCACTCTTCCAGAGCTCTGTTCCCGTCGTGATGTCAGTCGCTGCGAAGAAGAGAGTGCCTGCCACGTCGGTCAGCGACCTGGGGCTCGAACTGCTCGTGCCGGGCAGGATGTCGCGGACCAGCACCGTTCCCGCCGAGGACCCGTCGCTCTTCCAGAGCTCGAACCCCTCGGCGCTCCGGGAGGCCGAGAAGAAGGCCTGGCCCGCGAACGCGACGATCGAACGGGGAAACGAGCCGACCGAGCCCGGATTGATGTCGGCGACGAGCACGGTGCCCGCGAACGTCCCGTCGGTCTTCCACAACTCGCTGCCTGCAGTCGAAGTCGTGGCGGCGAAGAACACCGTCGTGCCGACGGATGCCAGCCCTCCCGGGGATGAGGAGGGCACCCCGGGGCTGATGTCCCTGAGGAGCGCCGTCCCGGAAGCCGTCCCGTCGCTGCTCCACAGTTCCCTGCCCGCCGCGGGCGAGGTGGCCGCAAACAGCGCCCTGCCGCCGAGGGCCGTGAAGTTCCCGGGCGTCGATCCCAACGTGCCGGGGTAGGCGTCCGTCAGCAGGAACGTGCCCGCGGCCGAGCCGTCGCTCACCCATGGCTCACTCCCCGAGCTCGGCGTCGAGGCGGCGAAGAACAAGCGCCCAGCCACGGCCGCCAGGTTCGACGGAAAGGAACTCCCCGATCCCGGCACGATGTCCCGCACTTGAACGGTGCCGGCGCTCGTTCCGTCGCTCTTCCAGAGCTCCTGCCCCGTGAGGCCGTCGTCGGCGCGGAAGAAGATGGTGCCCCCGACGACCACGAGCGCCGTCGGATTCGAGCTTCGTGCCCCCGTCGCGATGTCCTTGACCAGGACGGTCCCGGCAGGCGTGCCGTCGCTCCTCCACAGCTCGAAGCCGTGAGGTCCGTCGTGCGCCGAGAAATACGCAACGCCCCCCAGGTCCACGATCGAGGTCGGCGACGCGCCGGCGTCCAGCGGGTTCACGTCCGCCACCATGGACACGCCGCAGTCGGCATCGTTGCCCATGGCGCCCGGCGGAGCGCTGCCGCCCTCGGCGAGCTCGGCCGTGTCGAAGCCTTCCGGTGCCGATGCCGGTGGCGCCGACGCGGCGAGGATGCGGAGACGCACGCTCGAGTCGCGCAGGTCACGAGCGTCAATGGTCACGGTCACTCGAGCCGTGGTCTCATCGACGAGGTCGATGGACGTGCTGCCGGCGTCGTCATCGCCCGTGGGCTGCGGATCGTCCAGCGGTTCTCCGCCCTGGCTCAGGACGGCCAACTGCCGCGCCGCCCACGCCGCCAGCCGATCCGCGTGCGGAACCGGGCCCTCGAGCCTCCATGCCTCGTCGCCGGATGGGCCGAACACGACGAGCGCGCCCATCTCGGGCACCAGACGCGTCGCGCCTTCCGTGCGCAGGATCCAGGTGGCCTCGAGACGATCGTCGTCCGACAGGCCCGCGAGAGTCGCAGCATCGAGCGTGAGCTCGGCCGCTGCTTCGTGCTCGTCGAGCTGCGTGAAAACGAAGGAGATGTGCCGCGCGTCCAGGACGAGCGACGAACCGCCGCTTCGCTGCACGACGATCGACTCGAGCGAGCCGGACGCCCGCGTGTCCGCGATGCCGATCGTCAACTCCGGTTCGCCGGCGACCGACAGCACCTGCACGGGCTCGGAGAAACCCTCGTTCGATGAAGCAGATCCATGTCGCGCGGACGGGATCGCGAGGGCCGTCAGCGCGAGGATCGCGATCGCCGGGTGTCCCGCTCGGACGCGGGTGGAAGCTGCGAGAACCATGAGGACGACGGATGCGACGACACCGACGGACATGAAAGACCCCCGACCCGGTCGTCGGCCCGGCGCCGGCAGGACGCGCAGAAATGACGCGTCGTGCCTTCGTCACCGGACCCCTTGGCGACCGACCCCTGAATGAAGATCGGCGCCAACACAGCAATTGCCGTGCCACGCGGCAAGGGCAATCTGGGTGGCCTCGACCACAGGGAAGCGGGCTTGCCTGGTCCGGGCGTCGGACCGAGTGTCCGGATCGGGGACCACCGGAGGACTTGCATCAGTCATTTCCTCTCCTCCGCCATGATCTCTGAGCATGGACTGCCGCCGCAGGCACCCCGTCTTGGGGTCGGCACGAATGGCGTGATCACGGAGTGCTCCATGCCTCGATGCCCGCCTCGAGGACGGCGCCGAGATTGAAGTCGGCACGACCCGGATCGTGTCGCTGGCGACGCCGGGCCACACGCCCGAGAACATGACCTACGACGTTCACGTCGAGGACTCGGGCGACACGTGCTGGGGCGTCTTCAGCGGCGACGGCCTCTTCGTGGGAGACACCGTGCTGAAGATCTTGCGGACCCGGAGAAGGCGGGCGAGAACGTGGGCGTCCCGTACGACTCGGTGCATCGCAAGAGCGCGCCGCTCCGAGACCAGGCCCGCCTGTGTCCGGCTCATGGATCCGGTTCGGCCTGTGGCGGGAACATCCCGGACGCGGGTCGCGGTTGAGATGGCGGGCAGCGCGGGGCGCAGCAGGCACCGGGGTCGCTCGAGTCGCGCAGGTCAGGCGGTCGGGGGCGGAGCAGCGAACGGCTGGGATGACGCCACGGCGGCGGCGCCTCCCCGTGTACACTCTCGCCCCGCCGGCTGCGTCTTTCGCGCAGCATGAGCGCACGCGAGGTTTCGACATGCCCGCCAGCACGCGTCGCCGCAAGCGCGACATCGAGAAGGACTACCCGAAGACGCAGTTCGTCGCCAAGCTCCGCCGGCTCGCGGACTGCATCGAGCAGGGCAAGCGATTCCAGATCCAGATCGCCGGCGAGCGGATCGCGATCCCAGCGGACGCGGTCATCAACCTCGAGCACGAGCGCGGCGACTCGGAAGAAGAAGTCGAATTCCAGCTCAAGTGGACGCTCGGGGACTGACGGCGGCGGCGCCCTCGCGGCGCACCCCCTCCGGGCGATGGCATGCTTTCCACGAACCGCCGACCCGGAGCGCTCGAACCATGACCCTGCCGACCCTACCGATGGGGCACTTCCAGTCCATTGATGACGTCACCGCCCGCCTGCCGCTCTACAAGTGGAAGGTCTACCCGAATCCCGAGGGTGGCCGCACGGCCTTCACCATTCTCGGCGGCAACAAGGAGACGGGCGAGCTCCACGTCCTGGCCGCGATCGAGAAGGGCTCGGCGCCCGAGCACGAGCATCTCGACGGCGGGCCGTACGGCGAACTCATCATGACGATCTCGGGCGAGCTCGAGGACGTCACGGACGAGGGCGAACCCGTGCGGCTCGGGCCCGGCCAGATGCTGTTCCATCGCGGGGCGAGCGTGCACGTGCCGAGGGCGTCCGGGTTCTGGCTCGGCTACTACCACCAGCCGCGCGGCTCGCGCCTGACCGGGAAGTGACGGCGCCAGGGTCTCATCCCGCCCCGCAGCCAGGCGCGCTGACGCGCTGGCGCTGGGCGCTCGTCGCGCTCGCGGGCATCGCCGCGGCCACGTTCGTCATGATGCGCACGCTCGCCCTGATGCGCGAGGCGGCGCACTCGAGCTCCGAGGCCGTCAAGGCGCTCGTCACGACGTTCTCGCGCGAGACCGTCACCGTCGCGTTCCGCGAGGATCTCCCGCGTCTGGATCCGTCAGGCGCGGGCAAGCTGAAGGTCGCGCGTCTCGAAGCCACCGAGACGCTCACGCGCCGCGACGAGTTCCGCGTCCTGTGGGGCGCGCTCTCGCTGGGGGCGACGGCCACCGAGATCCGCGTGCCGGTCGTCTACGACTTCGAGGTGCCGCTCGATCCCGATCAGTGGCAACTCTCGGTGGACGGCTCGACGTGCGTCGTCCGCGCGCCGAGCCCCGTGCCGGACACGCCCCCGGGCATGCGCACCGAAGAGCTGCAAGTCCACGTCCAGCAGGACTGGCTGCGCTTCGACGGCGAGGAGAAGCTCCACGAGCACCTGCGCATGCTCACCCCCGAGCTGACCGCCCGCGCCGCGCAGCGCGTCCGCTCCCCCGTCGTGCGCGAGGAGGCCCGCCGCGGCGTCGCGACCTTCGTGCAGGGCTGGCTCCTCGGCCGCCGCGCGCGCGAGGCCGGCATCCACGACGTGCGCGTCGTCTTCGCGGACGAAGGCGCGAGCGAAGCCGCCGAGGGCGCGGTCCGATGAGCGCGATCGGCCGCGACAGGCACGCCGCCTCGCCGTCCGCGCCCGCGACGCGGTCGCCCGCTTCCCCGAGAACCGATCCATGACCATGCCCGATCGCTCCGAGTTCGACCCCGTGCTCGACGCCTTCCATGCCGCCGCCAGCCGGCTGGTGCACGGCATGGACGACCGCCCTGCCCTGTTCCCGGAAGCCGCCCAGATTCTTCGCGGCTTCGACGGCGACCTTCCGGAGGCGGGGATCGGCCCCGCCGAAACGCTCCGGCGCCTGATCGAGGATGGCTGGAAGGCCACCGCCGCGATCCCGGGGCCGCGGTGCTTCGCCTTCGTGATCGGCGGCAGCACGCCCGCGTCGCTCGGGGCGGACCTTCTCGCGACGACGATGGACCAGGCGCCCTACACGTGGATCACGTCGCCGCTGGGCGTGCAGCTCGAGCTGACGAGCCTGCGCTGGCTCCGCGAGATCCTCCGCCTGCCGCCCGAATGGACGGGCGTCATGGTCACGGGCGCGAGCATGGCGAACTTCACCTGCTACGCCGCCGCGCGCCAGTGGTGGGGCGAGCAGCACGGCGTCGATCCGGCGGCCGCGGGCCTGCACGCGCTGCCGCCCATGCCGGTGCTGAGCTCGGGGTACATCCATGCGAGCTCGCTCAAGACGCTGGGCATGCTGGGCATCGGTCGCGACCAGGTCCGGCGCTTCGCGCGCGACCGCGTGGGTCGCGTGGACCTGCCCGCCATGCGCCGCGCGCTGGAGGACCTCGACGGCGCCCCGGCGCTCGTCGTCGTCAACGCGGGCGAGGTCAACGCCGGCGACTTCGACCCCGTGGCGGACATCGTCGCCCTGGCGCGCGAGCATCGCGCCTGGGTGCACGTGGATGGCGCCTTCGGGCTGTTCGCGCGCGCCTCGCCGCGCACGGCGCACCTCGTCGAGGGCGTCGAGCTCGCGGACTCGGTGACCGTGGACGGCCACAAGTGGCTCAACGTCCCGTACGACGTGGGTTATGCCTTCACGCGCGACCACGGCCTCATGGCGCGCGCGTTCACGTACGCGGCGGACTACCTGCCCTCGCCCGACGACCCGCGCCCGACGCTCGGCGCGATCGGACCCGAGAGCTCGCGGCGCGCGCGCGGCTTCGCGACCTGGGCGACGCTCGCCGCCTACGGGCGCGACGGCGTCCGGCGCGTCGTCGAGCACGGTCTCGACATGGCGCAGCACTGCGCGAGGCTCGTGGACGCCGCGCCGGATCTCGTGCGCACGGCCGAGGTCCCCCTCAACATCGTCAGCTTCCGCTTCGATCCCGGCGGCCTGCCGGACGCCGAAGTGGATGCGCTGAACCGCGCGATCGGCGCGGCGCTCATCGAGGACGGCCGCGTACTCGCCGGCATCACGCAGCACGACGGCCGCGTCGCGCATCGCCCGGCCTTCTCGAGCTGGCGCACGCGGCCCGAGGACGTCGAGCTCTACATCGCCATCGTGCGCGAGATCGGGCAGCGGCTGCTCGGCCGGGCGCCGGCAAGCCGGTAGCCTCTCGCCCCTCGACGTCCCGCCGTGAAGCAGCGCGAGCGCAGCCCCGGCCGCCCGACTCAGGGCTCGCGGGCCGGGCCTTCGTCGGCCGCGCCCGCGTGCGACTCGGACGCGGGGAGCTTCCCGTCCATGGCGAGCACGGCCAGATCCTCGTAGCCGCCGATGGGGCGGCCATCGATCACGATCTGCGGCACCGTGCGACCGCCCGTGCGGCGCTCGATCTCGTCGCGGAACGCGCTCCCCCACTCCTTCTCGGCGTCCACTTCCTCGAACGCGAGGCCGTGGTCGGCGAGCAGACGCGTGGCGCGCGCGCACCACGGACACCAGGATGTCGAGTAGACGACGATGCGAGGTGGGCTCAAGCGCGGCTGACCATGGAGTGCGAGCCCATCAGTCCTGATGCGGGTCGGGAGGCGTGGCGGGATCGCCCGTGAGGAACCTCTCCAGCTGCCGCTTCAGGTAGGCGCTCTCGGGCTGGAGGTCCAGCGCGCGGCGAGCCTCGGCGACGGCGCTCTCGCGATCGCCCATCTGAAACAGGACCTCGGCCAGCGTGTCGGCGAAGCCGGCGTGGCGGGGCGCGATCTCCGTCGCGCGGCGTGCCGCCTCGAGCGCCCGATCGAGGTCCGTGCGCGTGCGCGCGAGGAACCAGGCCAGCGTGTTCAGGAGCGTGGCGCTGCCGTCGCCGCTGGCGGCGGCCGCGTCCGCCAGGCGAGCCGCCACGATCTGCTGCGCGCGCGCGGCGTCCGCTTCTCTGTCGGCGCGCGCGAGGGCGGCGACGAAATCGGCCGTGGCGTCGGGATCGGCCACGAAGGCGTCGAGCGCGTGATCCACCATCGCGAGCGCCGCGTCGAGATCGCCGCCGGCGGCCGCCGCGCGCAGGCGCGCGAGTTGCGCGGTCCGCGCCAGCGATGCCGCGCGCTCGACGGTGAGCTGCCCGCCGTCGAGGCGCGAGCGCAGCGCGTCCAGCGCGTCCGCGCTGCGGGCCAGATCGGCGGCCGACCCCGTGCGCGCGGCCAGCGTCGCGGCAGCGGACCACGCGACGGATGATGTCGGCGGCTCGGCGGCGATGACGCTCTCGCGCAGGCGACGGGCTTCAGCCGCGGCGCCCGTGGCGTCCATCGCCTGCGCCAGCCGCACGCGCGTGCATGCCGACTGCGCCCGCGCGGCGTCCGCCATCGCGCGCTCGCGCGCGCTGTCCGCGGCAGCCTTCGCTGCGGTGCGCTCGAGCGCGTCCGCGAGGAGCCAGCGCGTCGCGGCGTCGGCCGGGTAGCGCGCGGCGGCCCGATCGTAGGCCGCGACGGCTCCTGGCCAGTCGCCGGCTTCGGCGATCAACGCCGCGTGCAGGCGCAGGGCGGTCAGGTCCTCGGTCGCGTCGGCCCACGAGCGCGCGATCGTCCGCGCGGCGTCCTCGTCGCCGGCGCGGCGGGCGATCGTCACGAGGCCCGGCACGAGCGCGGCCAGATCGCATGAAGACCGACCCGCCATGAGGTCGGGCGCCGCTTCCACGAGACGGCTGACGTCGTCCGCGGATGCGGACTCGAGTAGGTCGCGCGTGGCGAGCACGGCGGCCACGGCGTCCTTCGCGCGACCCTCGCGGTCGAGGAGGGCGCGGGCAGCGACGGCCTCGGCCTCGCGCGACGGCCACAGCGCGGCGAGCACGGGGTCGAGCGACGCGGTGCGCTCGCGCAGCGCCGAGATCGCGAGCCCCGTGGCCTCTGATTGCAGGCCGAGCCGGGCGGCCTCGCGAATCGCCGTGGTCGCCGCCAGCGCGCGCGCGCGGTCGCTGGCGCTCTCGGCCACCTGACGGAGCTGCGAGGCGGCGTCGTCGGCGCGGCCGAGACGCGCGAGCGCGCGCGCCCGCGCCGTCGCGCCCTGCATGCCGGCCGGCTCGAGATCCGCGAGTTCCTGAAGACGCATCGCGGCGGCGAGCAACGGGGCGGCGTCGTCCCTCATGCCGGCTCGCAGCAGCACGTTCGCGGCGTCCTCGTTGCGATCCAGGAGGAGCAGGGCCGCGCCGACCACGCTCGCTCGCCAGCGCTGCGCGCGCGCGTGATCGATCAGCGCCGCGGCGGCCGCGTCCACGCCGGCCGCATCGCCCGCGCGCCTGGCCTCGAGGCCCGCGCGCAGCAAGGCCATCTCGGCGGGGACCTCGGCGGCGGGCATCGCCGCGGCGGGACTGATCCCGGGAGGCGCCGTGGAGCGTGGCGGCGCGTGAGAGGTCGCCTGCGCGAACACGGGAGCGGCGAGCAGGCCGCAGAGGGTCATCCACGAAGTCAGGGACAGGCGCAGCTGCATGGCAAGCCTCCTTCGGGTCAGTCTCCGGCAAGGATAGCGCGGACGAGGCGCGCGGCAAGCCCACTGGCTTCATGAATCCGCGCGCCTCGCCCGGGAAGGGCCGCGCTACCCCGCTGCCCACCGGAACCACGCGCGTCAGCCAGGCAGCAGGCGCCCCTGGAGGCCCGCGAGCGCCACGGCGATGTGGCAGTTCTTGACGACCAGCACCAGCGCCGCGAGGCCGAGCGTCGCCGCGACCGCCACGGGCGCGCGAGAGAGAACACCGGAGAACCACGGGCGTGGCAGCGACCACCCGCGCACGAACGCGATGCCGCACGCCAGCATCAGGCCAGCCTGCGCGCCGAAGCCCACCCAGCCCGACACGGGCAGGACCGAGAGCGCGAGCATGCCGAGGCTCGCCGCGACCGCGAACCCCATGCGCCCGCGCGCCGCGTGGCGGGCGAGCAGCGGCACGAGCGCCGCGAGGACGAGCGCTCCGCCAGCGGCCCGCGACTCCAGCGCTTGCAGCAGCATCTCCCGGTCCACGGCGCCACCGAACTCGATGAACCCCATCGCCGTCCACGTGTCATCGCGCCAGATGCCCAGCGCGGTGTCGCCCCAGTCGGGCAGGTCGAGCTGAAGAAGGGTCCCTCGCTGGCGAGGGACGATCTCCATGGTCACGGCCCACCAGCCGGCAGCGGCCGCGAGGGCCGCCGGCCGGCGCCACCGGCTCTCCCGTGCCGCCATTGGCCACAGGAGGCACGGCAGCAGGGCGGGAATGTACGGAGCGAGATGAAACAGCACGGCGTGGCTGGCCATGAGCGCCGGGCGATCCGACGCCCAGAGAAACCAGCTCATCGTGGAGTCCAGGAGCAGGGCGATCGCGAGGCCCGCGAGCACGCCCGCCACCGCCAGAGAGGATCGCGCGCGGTCGCCTTCGATGGATGAGGCTCTCATTGGCACGTGCAGCCCTTCATGACCGGCTCGCGCTGGCACTGGCCCACGCCGCACGGCCCCTCGCAGCTGTAGCCGCCCCTCGCGAGACATCTCGTCGGAACGGCGCTCGCCCGCATGCGCCCCACGCACTCGCATCCCGGGAACGGCCTGCAGAATCCGTCGCACGTCTCCGAGAGGCAGTACCCCTGCACGGTCAGCGTGCAGCGCTCGGGGCCGGGCAGCTGCACCTCGCCGCCCGGACCGACGGCGACCTCTCCGGCGGCGAGGTTCGTTCCATGCGCCTCGCCCTGCGCGTCCACCCACCACAGCATGCGCGCGTCGATCCCGAACGCGTCGTCGAGCGCGAACGCCTGCACGACATCTCGCGCCGACGCGCTCTCGGAGCGGCTGCGCCGGAAGCGCTCGCCGCGCGCGCTCTCGAAGTCGTACGCCAGGAACAGCGTCGTCCCGTCGGCGCGCCTGCCCATCTCGATGTCATGGATGAAGTAACGCGCGTCGCCGATCCGCAGCGACTGCCCGATCAGCTCCTCGACGAGCACGATCTGTCGCTGTCGCCGGAGCGGATCCGGCCAGCGCGCGGACTCTCCAGCGCGGGCGGATGCGCTCGCGCTGGCTGCGATGAACACGGCTGCCGCGACGACGCGCGGACGAACGGATGCACGCATGCAGGGAACCCTCTGGCGGCGCCTCGCGAAGACCATCCCGCGATGACCGCCACCCGGAGAGTAAGCACGCGTTCACGCGGCGGCCATCGCCTGCAAGCGCCGTCGCGACAACGGTGTTCGGAGTCCCGGATGATGGGAAGCGCGCTTCCCGATTCGGGATCATCCGCGAGCGCGGCGCCTCCGCGCAGCGCTCACCACGCGCGGCGCGCGAGGCCTCCGGCGTCCACGATCCATGGCGTCCAGCATGCGGCGAGCGTGACCGAGATGTCGCCCTTGCGCGGCGGCACGGCGAGCGTCTCGATCTCGAGCGCGGCCGGGTCGAGCCGATCCTCGATCGTCGCGACATCCGTGGCCAGGTCGGCTTCGAGACGCGCGATGTCCGCCTGCACGGTCGCGACATCTTCTCGCGCGCGCTCGACATCCTGCTTCTCCTGGGCCGCGCGCCCGAATCCGCGAGCAGCGGACGTCGCGCGCGTGACGGACGTGCCGCGCCTGCCGAACAGCGCGCCCAGCACGGCGCTGCCGACGGTCAGCATCGCCGACGTGCGCTGCTGAGCGGCCTGGCCCTTCTGGACCTCGACGCGCTGCTCCGCCTTGCGCAGGCGTTCGCGCAAGCGCTCCACCTTCGGCGCGTGCTTGGCGCGGAGCTTCTCGATCTCGACATCGCGTCGCTCCCGCGCGGCATGCGCGAGCCGCGCGCGGAACTCGGCTTCGCTCTCGCCGGGGTTCGACACGGCGTCCACGGCCGCGCAGCGGTACAGCTCGAGCGGACGCTCGGCATGCGCGTGACGCGCGGCCTCCTTCGACCAGGCGGCCAGCTCCTTGCTCGTGATGGCTGGCGGCGCCTCGAAGCGGGCGCCACCGACCGGCGACGAGCCGACGGCCGCGTCGCCGACGGGCTCGGCATCATCGAGCGCCGGCGCGCCGTCCTCGGGCAGCGGCGCCAGGAGCGCGAGATCGCGCCAGGCGTCCACGCCTTCCTTCGTCGCGACATGATGCAGCCGCGCGCGCACCAGCAGCATGGGGCGGTAGGTGATCGTGTCCCTCGCGACGCTCCCGGCCGCCGGCGCCAGGAACGTCTCGGGCACGTCAGGCGGCAGCACGGGCTTGCTGGCGCTCCCCGGAGAGCTCGTGACAGCGGCGCTCGCGGCCGCCGGCGCGGCAGCCACCCGCGCCGCCGACATCGCTTCCTTGCGACCCTCCATCAACGACTGGATCTGCGGACGCGTGAGCGGGCCGCGCAAGTACGACATCGCCCAGCGCGTCTCGAAGACGATCGGGTCGTCCTCGTGCGCGCTCACGAGCATGAACTGCCGCTTGCCCAGGCCCGACAGCACCGCCTCGGCCCGCGACCTGTCGAAGGCCTTCGAGGACGACGCTCCTTCCAGTCCGTCCAGCAGGCGCAGCTTGTCGCGCTCGGTCTGGAGGCGCCCGAGCATCCACGTGCCCGCGTTGGACAGCGCCTTGTAGTCGAGGTCCACGGGGTTCTGCGTCGCGAGCACGACGCCCACGCCGTAGGCGCGCGCCTGCTTGAGGAGCGTCAGCATCGGCGTCTTGCTCGGCGGGTTCGCCGTGGGCGGCAGGAACCCGAAGACCTCGTCCATGAACAGGATCGCGCGCAGGCTCCCCGTCCCCGGCTGCCTCCGCATCCAGCCGATGACCTCTTGCAGCAGCAGCGTCACGAAGAACATGCGCTCGGGCTCGGAGAGGTGCGCGATGGACACGACCGACACGCGGGGCCGCCCATCCGGCGCGACCAGCAGGCGCGCGGCGTCGAGCGGCTCGCCCTCCATCCACGCGGCGAACGCGGGCGAGGCGATCAAGTTGTTGAGCGCCATCGCGAGCTCGAAGCGATCCTTCGACGGGTAGAACGACTCGAGATCCACCACGCCGACGCGCGTGAACGGCGGCTTCTGGATCTCCGCGATGAGGCCGGCGATGTCGAGGTTGCGTCCCTCGCGCCATGCGCTGTCGAGAAGGTTGCTGAGCAAGACGTGCTCGCGGCTGCGCAGGGGATCCGCCGTGATGCCCGCGAGCGCCAGCAAGCTCGACACCGTGCCGAGGATCCGCTCGCGCAGGGCGTCAGCGTCCTGCACGATCTCCGCCGGCGGGGCGGCGAACGATCGCAGGATCGAGATCGGAGCGCCCGCGGAACTCCCCGGCGTCCAGATGACGAAGTCCGCCGCCGCGCGCAGGCGCTCGATGCGGGAGCCATCCTGTCCCCATGCCGCGAGACCCTCGCGCCAGCGCGTCGCGACGGCGCTCGCCTGCTCGTCCACCGTGCGGCCTTCCCGCGCCGCCTCGGCCTCGTCAATCCAGGGGCGGAAGTCGTCCGGGCTGAGCGCGGGGAAGGTCAGCAACAGGTTGCCGAGGTCGCCCTTCGGATCGATGACGATGGACGGGATGCCGTCAATGGCTGCCTCTTCGAGCAAGTCCACGCACAGGCCCGTCTTGCCCGAGCCCGTCATGCCAACGCACACGCCGTGCGTGGTCAGATCCTTGCTGTCGAGCAGCACGATCTCGTCGGTCGTGCGATCGGTCTCGGTGTCGCGCACGCGGCCGAGGTACAGCGCGCCCATCTTCTCGAAATCGGTCGATCCCGCGGACATTCAGGCCTCCATCGAGAGCAGTCTACCGTCCGAGGACCTTCCGCCGCGCCAGGGGTGTTCTGGCACGCGGGCGGTCCGGGGAGTACGATCGGCCTCACGCAACACACATCGCAGGGCGCGAACGCCCGGAACAGGAGGCCACGTGCTCGGATTTGGAAAGAGCTTCGAGAAGAAGGTGAACGAAGCGGTCGCTCAGCTCGGCAGCATGGGGGTGCGCGGCGCGAACGCGAAGGTCGAGGGCAAGGTCGTCACGCTGACGGGCACGGCCCACGACACCGCCATCAAGGCCAGGGCGATGGCGTGGTTCAACGAGCAGGTGGGCACCGAGAACACCATCAACATGATCCAGGTGGATGTCCCCAAGCAGACGGCCGAGCAGGCGCCCGCCGCGCGGGCCGCGGCCGCCGCCGCCGCGCAGGCATCCGGCCCCCCGATGGCCCCGGAGACGAACACGCCCATCACGCGAGCCGAGGGCGCGGCCGAGGAGCGCATCCACGTCGTCGCCAAGGGCGACACGCTCTCCGCGATCTCGAAGCAGTACTACGGCAAGCCCTCCGACTACATGAAGATCTTCAACGCCAACAAGGATCTGCTGAAGGATCCCGACAAGATCTATCCAGGCCAGAAACTTCGCATCCCCTGATTGCGGGGGCGGCGGGGGCGCATCTGGCGCGTTGGACTTCGGCCTCCCTCCCTGCGGCGTATCAGAATCGCTTGCCACGATTCGGAAGCGCTCGCTGAAGTGGGCTTCTGGCCGCGCGGCAGCGGACCGGTCGTGCATGACGACCGGGGCAAGGCGTACGAGGCACCGCATTGGCGCGACCTCGACCTCGATGGATCCATCACGCCCTCGAATTCGTGCAGCCCTCCGCCGGAGGCTCAGCGCGAGCGTGCCTTCCCCGTCGTGTACATGCGCGGCGAGTGCCCCGTCGTGTCCGCTAAGCTCGTCTTCCCGGGCCTCCCCGAGCGCAACTGCGTGAAGGTCCGGGGGCTGGCCTCCGTCATCCCGGCGCCCGACCCTCACCCGATCTACCTGGAGTTCAAGGCGACTGCTCACGTCGTCCCGGATCCAGCGGACCCGACGCGCGGCATGCTCGACACGGGACTCATGGCGTCACGCGCCCTTCCCGACCACATGCTCTCGCACGACCTCGCGATCGCTTGGGAGGTCTCCCTCGACGGGGGCTCCTCGTGGATTCCGGCAGGAGCTTCGCACAACCGACTGCACGTCACCTTCGGCCGTGCCCGTCCCAGCGTCGAGAACGAGACCGGTCCGCGCGAGACGGTGCTCGACATCGCGTGCCGGCGTGCCAGCGGACTCGCCGACGAGACGGCGATTCTCGACGCCATCTGGGGCGACTTCGAGGATCCGACAGGGGCTCCCGAAGTACGGCGCAAGCCGCTCGACGGCTACAGGAGTCCTGACAGCGCGATCATGCGGTTCTGGGCGGAGCTCGACGACTTGGCAACTCTCGAGCTCGTGGATGATCGCGACCTCGTTCGAGATCTCGTGGATCCGTGCGATGCGCCGGCAACCAACGGCAGGGGCACGTGCAAGGCATGGTCGCTGCTCCTCGGGGCAGCCTTCGACGCTGCCGGACTCACGACGGGCACTTGGCGACGGTACCGCATTCACTCCCAAGCACCGGCGTTCACAGGAGCCCTGGATGGAGGCGCGGACCTCATGCTTGGAGAGTGGGATTTTCGCACGGGCACGTTCTCTTGCTGGAGTCGCAACGACCTGACGCACAAGTTCGGGCCGCCGACACCCGAAGTGTTCACGCTCCCAGGTCTGCCGGGTCAAGGTGTTGCCAGGCCCCCGACGCTCTTCAACGTTCACTTCGTCGTCAAGGCAGGAGACCGGGTTCTCGACCCCTCCTTCGGTCGGCCTTTCGTGAACGAAGACGCCTGGGAGTCTGCATTGCTGGATGGGCACAGGGGTACCTGCGTGTGGTGGGGACCGTACGCAGCAATGCAGGATCCGCCGGGAAGCCGCGAGACAACCTTCCGAGCCAGTCCATGATGAGGCGCAAGACCATGACTCACAGCCCCCAGACCCTCTGCCGAGCCGCCCTCCCCAACCTCGCAGCCCTTCTGCTTGCGTGCCCCCTGGCAGCAGCCGCTGGTGCCCACGGTCTCGAACATCGGCAGGTCTCGGAGGCCTCGCTCGCCGATGGTCGCGTTGTCACGTGCGTGCGCCGCCTACTGGGAGAACGGACAGTCGAGGATCGTGATGCTCCGTGGCGAAAGGTCATCTCACACCACTACGACTGGACGGTCAGCGTGCGTTCAGCGGACGGGGAGTCACGGCCTGTCATGACTTACGACATGTGGATGCCTCCGCTCTCCGAGCCCGGACGGGAGGCCCTTACCACACTCGTCGCATCGGGTCGCGGCGACGAGGTGATTCGAATTGACGTCCGGGGGGATCGTGATTCGGCGAGCATCTACGTGGTGGGTTTCCAGATTCCGCTCAGTCAACCCGCACTCGTCGGCGAAGCTGCACTGGCCCAGATCAGCCGCTCGACATGGCGGGCAATCTTCACGGCAGCAACGCCTCCTCCCAGTCGTCCCGAAGTGACCGAGATTGTCGCTGCAAGTGCTGGCGATCTCATTGCGCTCACGCTTCGTGACAGGGCCTCTGTCATCGGCGAACTTGCGATCAATCCATCGCGCAAGAGCTCCTGCATCGCAACCGGCACCGACCTCACAGTGTCGTGGGATCCGTATGGATGGCGAAAGGGGGGCTCGGTCGCCGTGCCGCCCATCCAACCTCCGTCCGAGGCAGTGCCGAACTCACCACAGTGACGGAACGCGCGAGACGCTGGCCAGTCTCGCCATGGCCGTGACGAGGCTCCGCACCATGAACCGACAGGCCTACCTGACAGCTCTCTGCGCATGGCTCGCCTCCGTCCTGCCATGTCCTGCTCTCGGCGCCCAGGTCGCCGTGGCCGAACCCTATCTGTCGGAAGTGCCCCTGCCTGATGGTCGGCTGGTGACCTGTACTCGCCGATCGCTCGGAGACCGATCGGTCGAGGATCCGACCGCAGCTTGGCGGACGATAGTGGAGCGCCATTACGAGTGGACCATCGCCATGAGCGAGCCGGGCGGCGATTCTCGAGTCCTGATGTCCTACGACGTCTGGACGGCCTTTCCTGACACGGACGAGAAGCGCACGCTCACTGCCCTCGCGCCCTCAGCGTCCCGGCACGAGGTCATCCGCGTGGACCTCAGCCTCGAGTCCGATCGCCGAGCGGTCCGAGTCAAGACCAGTCGCATTCCCCTCGACCGTCCTCCGCTCGTAGGCGAGGCCGCGGCTGTCGCGTTCGCCCGCTCGGCCTGGACAGGAGGCTTCCTGCTGACAGCTCCACCGTCAGCACCTCTCGCAGCCACTCGACTCGCCGCCGCGACCGCAGGCGACACTCTCGTGCTGAGCATCGAGGGTCAAGCGGGCGTGATCGGCGAGCTGGCCGTCAACGCGTCGCGCGAGGTGGCCTGTCTTCTGACGGGCAGCGACCTCTGGATCCACTGGGATCCGTTCATGTTCCGGGGCTCGAGCAGTCCCAATGACATCCATCCCAGCCGCCCACCGCCGGCAGCGCCAGCCGTGCCTCCTCTTCCGCAGGCGCCAGCGCCGAAGTGAGGGCATGTGCCAGTCGACCGTCACGACGCGGTCCTCGCGTACGAGCTGGCCGGCGGCGCCGTGACGGTTGCGGTGCAGGCCCCATCTCGGGCGGGGCCGCCTCACGCGCAACGCCCTGAGCTCCACCCACTCGCGCCGGTCCCGTGCCACCGGCGGCGGGCCTGTCGGGAGGGGCGCGGTGGGTGTGGGCTTGTCCGGGCAGCGTGGGGGGGCCTACCATCGGGGGGTCCCGTCCCTCCGGAGCCCGGATGCGCCGTCTCGCTGCGACTGGAAACCTCGCCTGGGCTCTCGCCTTCGCGTCCGCTGCCCTGCCGGCCCTCGCGGGCGGGGGGCCGCGGAATGTCCTCGTCGTCGTCAACGACAACTCGGAGGAGTCGCGCGAGATCGCGACCCGCTACGTCGAGTTGCGAGACATCCCCGCCAGCAACATCTGCCGCATCCGGACGTCCACCGCCCTGACGGTGGACAAGCCGACGTACCAGACGGAGATCGAAGATCCCGTCCGCGCGTGCATCGCCGCCTCGCCGCATTCGGCGCGCATTGACTACATCGTGCTGTCGCGGGGCATGCCCATTCGCGCGCTCTTCCCCGACCTGTCGGCGCCGCCGTCACAGCCAGTCTCCATCGGCGCGCTGCTCCAGGCCATGGACACGACGCTCCGCGGCAAGAATCAGGAGTACGGCGCGCCCTACGGCTTCGTGAACTATCCGAACACGTACCAGGGCCGCGACGAGTTCTTCTCGCACTCCAAGACCTTCGGGCCGCACCGCCTCTACATCGTGACCATGCTGTCGGGATACTGGTCGGAAGACGGCATGCGCCTCGCCGAGCGGTCGGTGGCCTCGGATGGAAACCCGCCGAGCTCCGTGCCGGGCGCCGAGTTCATCCTCGAGGATGGCGTGCCGGCGGCGGACGTGCGGAACGCCGACTTCGATCAGGCGGCGCTCAACCTGCAGTCCCGCGGCCACGCGGCCGTCCATGTTCTTGGCAGCGACCCCGAGGTGACCGGACGCGTCGTCGCGTCCTGGGTGGGCGCGGGCGTCTACTCCGCCAACTCGCGCTCGCAGATCGCGTCGAACACGTACCCGCCCGGCGCGCTCGTGGACATCCTCGAATCGTTCGGTCTCACGCCCAACAACTTCACGCCGGGCGCGGCCGATCAGGTTCCCGTCACGTGGTGGGTCGAGTCGGGCATCACGGGCGCGCACGGCACGGTCGCGGAGCCCTACAACATCGCCTTCCCCGACGGCTTCATGCTGGAGCCCTACGTGGATGGCTACAACCTCGGCGAGACGTTCTACCAGGGCATCCCCTTCCTCTACTGGATGAACCTGGTGCTGGGCGATCCCATCTGCCAGCCGTACGCGCAGCGCCCGGCCGTCACGCTGGTCGCGCCGACCGACGGCGACACGGTGTCGGGCGTCACCGTTCGGCTGCGCGCGAACGCGACCTCGCCGAGGCCCGAGGGCGTTCGAACCCTCCAGTTCTTCGTGGACGACGCGCTGGTGGGAACGATCGCGAGCCCGAGCGGGTTCGTGGACTGGGACTCCACGTCGGTCGCCGATGGCTGGCATCGCGTGGAGGTCGTGGCGACCGACGCGTCCAAGTACGCCGCCCAGGCCACGGCGCGCGCCGACATCCTCGTGGACAACCGCGCGCTCGCGTGCGCGATCGCCTCGCCGCCGGATGGCGCGATCGTGGGCGACGGCTTCACCGCGACCGTCACGGGATCGGCGACGCTGACGGCCGTGACCCTGGTCGCGAGCAACGTGGTCATCGGGACGGCGACGGGCTCACCGCCGTGGTCCGTGACCTGCGACGCGACGCTCCTCGGCCGCGGCAGGCATGCGCTGCAAGCGCGCGCCAGCGACGCCGGCACGGGCGCGGCGCGCTCGGAGCCCATCGCGATCCGCGTCGTGAAGGATCCGCGCGCCGCCGGGGCTCTCGCGCCTGACCGCGGGCCGAGAACGGGCGGCACGGACGTCACGCTGGACGGATGGCACTTCGAGCCCGAGGTCGAGGTCTTCTTCGGTGCGCGGGCCGCGAGCGCGATGACGCGCCTCGACTCCAACCACCTGCGGCTCACGACGCCGCCCGGCCCGGTCGGGCCGGTGGACGTGCGGATCGTGAACCCGGCGGGCCAGGAGATCACGCTGCCGGGCGCGTTCACGTACGAGGTCGTTCCCTGCGTCGATCCCACCGACACGGACGGCGACGGCACGTGCGACGAGCAGGATGTCTGCCCGAGCGTGCCCGATCCCGCGCAGGACGACAGCGATGCCGATGGCGTCGGCGACGCCTGCGACAACTGTCCGGCCGTGGCGAACGCGACGCAGGACGACGGCGACACCGACGGCGTGGGCGACGCCTGCGACAACTGCCCCGCCGACGCGAATCCCCTGCAAGAGGACGCCGACGGCGATGGCATCGGTGACATCTGCGATGGATGCGCCGTGACCGCGGCCGTGAGCGGCCTGCGCGCCACGAAGTCCGCGGGCGGATGGAACCTGACGTGGACCGCGTCCGCGGACGCCTGCCTGGCCGCGTACCGCGTCTTCGAGGCGCCGGCCCTCGGCGCGCCCGGGACCTTCCCTGCCTGGCCCGCCGACCACGCGGACGTGACGGCCGGGGACCTGGATGGCTCGGCCACGAACACGACGTTCGAGGAGCCGGTGCCGGCAGGACGGCTCGTGGTCGTGCTGGTAGTCGGCGAGGGCACCGACGGAACGCTCGGACCACCCTGAACCGCCGCGGGGCCGTGCATGATGGGCGCGCATGGTGATCCTCGCCGCTTCGGCCACGCTCGCGCTCCTGGCGTTCGTCGGCCTGCTCCTCCATCCGGCGCGGCCATGGGATCTGAGGCCGCTCGCCGAGGATGAACCCGCGCCCCCGCTGTCGGGCGCGCCCCCGAGCGTGACGATCATCGTTCCCGCCCGGAACGAGGCGGCCTCGCTGCCCGCCACGCTCCCCTCGCTCCTGACGCAGGATCATCCTGGCGTCGTGCGCGTCATCGTCGTGGACGACCGGAGCGACGACGCCACGGCCGACGTCGCGCGTCGCATCGCCCGCGAGCATGACGCGAGCGATCGCGTGCGCGTCGTGCGCGGCGCCCCGCTCCCGCCCGGCTGGGTCGGCAAGGTCTGGGCCATGCAGCAGGGCCTCATCGCGGCGGGCGTGACGCCGAGCGCCGGCGACACGGCGCCGTGCGCCGCCCCGGACTTCGTGCTCTTCACGGACGCCGACATCCGGCACGCTCCCGGCTCGCTGCGGCGCCTCGTGGCCGAGTCAGAGCGCGATGGCCTCGCGCTCGACTCGCGCATGGCGCGCCTGTCATGCGCCACCCCCGCGGAGCGCCTGCTCATCCCCGCCTTCGCGTTCTTCTTCGCCGTGCTCTACCCCATGCGCCTCGTCAACGATCCGCGCTCGCGCGTCGCCGCGGCCGCCGGGGGCTGCATGCTGCTCCGCGCGAGCGTGCTGGCGGAGATGGGCGGCGTCGAGCCGATCCGGGATCGCATCATTGACGACGTGAGCCTCGCGCGCGCGGTGAAGGCGCGCGGCAAGGCCATTCGCCTCGCCTGCAGCCGCGACGAGGTCGTGAGCCTCCGCGAGTACGCCACGGTCGCCGATGTCTGGCGGATGGTGCGTCGCTCGGCGTTCACCGAGTTGAAGCACTCGTGGCTCCGGCTGGTCGCGTGCCTGGCCGCGCTGGGCCTCGTGTTCGTCGCCCCGATCGCCGCCATCGTCACGGGCGCCGCCGGGCTGCCGGCCGGCGAGCCGCGCTTCCTGACGGCGGCGCTCGGACTGTCCGCCGTGCTCGCCGCCGCCGCGTGTCATCTCCCCGCCATCCGTCGCTTCGACCTGCCGGCGTGGCGCGCGTTGCTCCTGCCCATCGCGGGCGTCCTCTACGGGCTCATGACGCTCGACTCCGCCCTGCGGCACGCGCGGCGCCAGCCCGAATCCTGGCGCGCAACCCGACAGACTGAATCGCCCGCCACCGTTCGGAACCGTTCGCTGCGCTCTCGCTTCCTCTCGTGGCCGTGGGGGGCACCAGCCGGTGCCCCCGGCTGCGGCCGGCAAAGCCGGGCCTTGCCTCCCCCTCCCGCCACGCGGCCCTGCCGCGTGCATGAGGATCGCCATGATGATGGCGCGTCATCTACGCTGTCCCCATGATCACCGTCGCGCCGCATCCGCTCGCTGACGTGGCCGCGTTCACGATTGACCTGCCCGTTCCGCTGGCCGAGATGCCGGCTCCGCCCTGGCTCGTCGCGCTGCTGCGTGCCGATGCGCCCGCGCCGCTGTCGCGCAGCGAGGACGTCCGGCAGGCCGTCCGCGACCTGCTGCGCCACGGCGGCTTCAAGCCGACAGGCCGCAGCAAGCCTGCGTCCGAGTACCTCGTGCGCGCCGCCGAGGAAGGGCATCTCGGGAGCATCAACGTGATCGTGGACGCGTGCAACGCGGCATCGCTCCACGCGGGCCTGCCGATCAGCGTCGTGGATCTCGAGCGGGCGAGCGCTCCCCTGTCCGCGTCCATAGCCCCGGAAGGATCGCGGTACGTCTTCAACGCGTCCGGGCAGGAGATCGACGTGGCAGGGCTCCTGTCGCTGCACGACGCGAGCGGCCCCTGCGCCGGACCCGTCAAGGACTCGCACCGCACGAAGACGCATGACGGAACGCGCCGGGCGCTCGCGATCGTCTGGGGCACGCGGAGCGCGCCCGGACTCGCGACCCGCACGGCCACGTGGTATCGCGAGCTTCTGGAGCGCGCGGGCGCGAGCACGGCCGGGGCCCCCCTCGCGTGAACGCGCGCCGCCAGCCGGCGGCACCGGAACCGCCGGCCGACACGCGGGCCGATCGCGCCGCGGTGATCGTGGATGCCGCGGCGTACTTCGACGCCATCGCGTCGGCCTGCGAGAAGGCCTCGGCATCCATCTTCATCATCGGTTGGGCGATGGACACGCGCACGCGCCTGCGTCGCGATGGCGTCGAGCGCCCGCTGCCCGACGCGCTCGGACCCATGCTCTCCGAGCTCACGCGGCGAAACCCCG
This sequence comes from uncultured Thermoanaerobaculia bacterium, assembly GCA_964613915.1. GTDB lineage: Bacteria > Acidobacteriota > JBCCFW01 > JBCCFW01 > JBCCFW01 > CAZTIW01. The sequence goes on along the minus strand of CAZTIW010000043.1, from coordinate 18,697 downwards.
GCCTGCGCGTGCACGTCCTCGCCTGGGACTTCGCGATGCTGTTCGGGCTGCAGCGCGACTTCCTGCCGCTGTTCCGCACGGGCGGCGAGTTGCACCGCCGCGTGCAGTGGGAGCTCGACTCGGAGCACGCCTTCGGGGCCAGCCAGCATCAGAAGCTCGTCGTCGTGGACGACCGCATTGCCTTCGTGTCGGGCATGGACCTGACGCTCGGCAGGTGGGACACGCGAGAGCACATCCCGGACGACCCGCGGCGCGACGGCGATGGCGCGCCCGACCCGCCGCATCACGATGTCGGCATCGTCTTCGACGGCGAAGCCGCGGCGGCCGCCGGCCTGATCGCCCGCGAACGCTGGCTTCGCGCGACGGGACGGCCGGCCACGCCGGCGCTCGCGCGCCTGCGCGAGCGCATCCCTGCCCTCGCGAGCGACGAGCCTCTCGGCCAGGCGCTCGACACCGTGCAGCGCGCCACGCGGCGCGTGCGAGACATCCTGCGAGACGCGAAGACGGAGGCCCCGGCGCCATCCGCCGATCCGTGGCCGGACGGCGTCGAGCCAGGCTGGCGCGACCTGAGCATCACGCTCTGCCGGACGGAGGCCGCCTACGTCGGCCGGCCAGCGCGGCGCGAGATCGAGGGCTCGTGGTTGCGCGCGATCGCGAGCGCGCGCCGATCCATCCTCATCGAGAACCAGTACTTCACGTCCGTCATCATCACGCAGGCGCTGGAGCGGCGGCTCGCTGAAGCCGACGGGCCCGAGGTCGTCATCCTGCAGCCCCTGCGCTGCTCTGGCTGGCTGGAGCAAGCGACGGTGGGCGCCGTGCGCGACCAGCGGCTGCGCAGGCTCCGCGACGCCGATGCGGGCGGCCGGCTGCGCGTGCTGTACCCGGTGGCCGACGACGGGTCGCCGATCACCTTGCATTCGAAGCTCCTGATCGTGGATGACGCGTTCGTGCAGGTCGGCTCGGCGAATGCCAGCAACCGATCGCTTGCCCTCGACACGGAGCTGGACGCGACGTTCCGATCGGCGGACCGGCCCGAGCATGCGCGCGCGATCACGAGGCTCCGGGACGATCTCCTGGCCGAGCACCTGGGCGTGTCCGCGGACGTGGTGGCCAGAGCGATCGCGCGCGAGGGTTCCGTCGGGCGCGCCACCGACGCGCTGCGCGGAAGCGGCCGGAGCCTGCTGCCCCTCTCGCTGGACGCCCCGGACTGGCTGCTCGCGCTGGTGCCCGAGAGCCTCGCGGATCCCGAGCTCCCGCGGGCGGCCACGCCCGAGCCAGCCGACGAGGACGCGGCGGGCGCGATGATCCCCGAGGTCTCCGATCGCGCGACGCCCTGGCAGACCGCGCGCGCGGTGGCGGTCGTCGTGGCGCTCGTCGCGCTGACCCTGACGTGGACGCTCACGCCGCTCGGCGCGGGCGAGGGCGCCCGCACGATCGCCGAGGCGCTGGGACCCCTGCACGAACACCCGCTCGCGCCGTTCGTGGCGCTCGTGGCGTACGTCGTCCTCGGGCTCGTCGCGTTCCCGATTTCGGTGCTCGTGCTGGCGAGCGTGCTGGCCTTCGGACCCGTGCTGGGCAGCGTGGTCGCGATCACGGGCGGCATGGCGTCGGCCGTGGCCAGTTACATCCAGGGACGCGTGATCGGCCGGCGATGGGTGCGCCGCTTCGGCGGCAGGCGGCTGAACCGCGTGAGCCGCGTCCTGGGCACGCACGGCGTGGTCGCCGTCGCCGTGGCGAGGCTCCTCCCCTTCGTTCCCTGGACGCTGACCAGCGTGGTGGCGGGCGCGTCCCACGTCCGGCCCCTCGAGTACCTGTTCGGGACCCTTCTCGGGCTGGTCCCGGGCGTGCTCGCGGCGGCGATCCTGTCGGACGCCACGACGTCCACGGGCGTTCGCGCGCTCGTCGAGGTCGCCGTCTTCGGGCTCCTCGCGGCGGCGACGTGGTCCTGGACGCACCGGAGGCTCGCCACCACCTGAAGGGACAGCGCGGCGGGTTCATGCGATCATCTCCGCATGAGCGAGCGCTTCAGGAATCAGGTCGTCGTGGTGACGGGCGCGGGCCGCGGCATCGGCGCCGCGACCGCGGAGCTCTTCGCGGCCGAGGGCGCGCTCGTGGCGCTCCTCGCGCGGACGGAGCCCGAGCTGCGCGAGCAGGTCGCGCGCCTCGGCGCGGATCGCGCGCTGGCCATCGCGGCGGATGTCGCCGACGAGGACGCCGTCGAGGCCGCGTTCGCGGACATCCGCGGCCGCTGGGGCTGGCCGCTGCATCTCGTCAACAACGCCGGTGTCGTGGGCCAGGGTCCGATCACGGCGACGACGTGCGAGACCTGGGACCACGTCATGGGGGTCAACCTCCGTGGCCCCTTCCTGTGCTCGCGCGCGTTCCTTCGCGACCGGCCGCCCACGCTCGGCGGCAGCATCGTGAACGTCACCTCCGTGTCGGGCGCCGCGGGCTCGCAGAAGTTCCCGGGCTTCGGCGCCTACGCCACGAGCAAGGCGGGGCTCTTCGCGCTCACCGAGGTCCTGGCCGTCGAGGCGGCCCCCCTCGGCGTGCGCGTGAACGCCGTCTCGCCGGGATCGACGGACACGCGCATGTTCCGCGAGGCGGCGCCGGGCGTGAAGGCGGGGCTCCAGCCCGAGGACATCGCGCGCATCATCACCTTCGCGTGCTCCGAGGAGTCCCGCGCCATCCGCGGCAAGTCGTTCGATGCCTGGGGCTGAAACCGGCCCCGCGCCCGCAAGCGCGGTATCGTGGCCACGGAGGTTGCTGCGATGAGTTCACCCGGCCCCCTGGCCCGCGGCGAGCGCGATGTCCGCGCCGCGAGCCCTGACGCCATCGATCTGCGGCTCACGGTCCGCGATCCCGAGGTCGTCGCCGCGCTCGCGGCGGTGGATGAGGGCCCCGCCCGCGACGACCTGGCTCTCAACGCCCTGCGCATCGGCATCCTCGCGCTCGGCCAGGCCCAGGGACGGGTGGACACCGTGGCGGTCCGGACGGAGGGCGAGCGGCTCGTGGCCGAGATCGCGACGGCCCTGGACGCGCACCGCAAGGACGTCGCCGACAACGTCGCGACCCATCTCAAGGACTACTTCCACCCGGAGAGCGGGCGGTTCCACGATCGCGTCCAGCGCCTCGTGAAGAAGGACGGCGAGCTCGAGCAGCTCCTTCGCCAGCAGGTCGGCATGCAGGACTCGGAGCTCGCGCGCACGCTCGCCGCTCACCTCGGCGAGAGCAGCCCGCTCATGAGGACGCTCGATCCCACCACGTCCGGCGGCGTGGTCGCCACGCTCGGCAAGGCCGTCGAGACGCAGCTCACGACGCAGCGCGAGCGCGTGCTCCAGGAGTTTTCGCTGGACCGCCCCGAGTCGGCCCTCAGCCGCCTCGTGCGCGAGCTGGGCGACCGCCACGGCAAGCTCGAGACCGCGCTGGCCAAGCAGATTGATGTGGTCGTCGCGGAGTTCAGCCTCGACACCGAGGACTCCGCGCTCTCGCGCCTCGTCAAGAAGGTGGACGCCGCGCAGAAGCAGATCTCCTCCGAGTTCTCCCTCGACAACGAGCAGTCGGCGCTCGCGCGCCTGCGCGGCGAGATGCTGAAGCTCCTGGCCGATCAGGGCGAGGCCAGCCGCAAGTTCCAGGGCGAGGTCACCGAAGCGCTCGCGGCCATGAAGGCGCGTCGAGCCGAGGCCGCCAAGTCCACGCGGCACGGGCTGGAGTTCGAGGACGCGCTGGGCGACTGGCTCGCCGTGGCGGCGCGGCGCACCGGAGATGTCCTCGAGAACTGCAGCAACTCGACGGGGCTCATCCGCGGCAGCAAGATCGGCGACTTCGTGCTCACGCTGTCGGCCGACAGTCACGCCGCCGGGGCGAGCGTCGTCTTCGAGGCCAAGAAAGACGCCGGCTACGACCTCAAGCGCGCGCTCGGCGAGATGGACACGGCCCGCAAGAACCGGGGCGCGACGGCGGGCGTGTTCGCGTGGTCGCGCGCCTGCGCGCCCGAGGGCACGCCCGCGCTCGCCCGCTACGGCGACGATGTCGTCGTCGTCTGGGACGCCGAGGATCCCGGCACCGACGCCTACCTCGAGGCCGCCCTGTCGCTCGCGCGCGCCCTGTGCACGCGCGCCGTCACGCAGCGCGAGAGCCAGGCCGCCGATCTCGCGGCGATGGAGAAGTCCGTGCGCGCCATCGAGACGCAGGCGCGGCTGCTGGGCGACGTCGAGACGTCGGCCACGACCATCCAGAGCGGCGCAACCAAGATCCTCGAGCGCATGCGCATCTCGCGCGAGGCGCTGACCAAGGAAATCGCGAACCTGGACGAGGCGCTCCGCGACCTGAAAGCCGCCGGCGGCTGACCCCCCCTCAGGCCAGCCGCGCCCGCACGTCCTTGCGGATCGCGTCGGAAGCGTCTTGAGCCCGCGCCAGCAGGGACTCGGCCTCGCTGGCCGTGTCGCGCGTGAAGGCCGCCGACTCCTCGCCCAGGCCCTTCAGGTTGATGCGGACGTTGTAGAACGCGCCCTCGGCGCACGCCAGCGCGCACAGCGCCGCGACGCCCGCGTCCGACACGCAGTTGGGGTTCCCGTGCTTCGCGGCGAGGGCCGCCGCGTCGAGCGCCTGAACGGATCGGCGCAGCACGCCCAGCGGCACCAGCGTCGCGCCCTGGTTCGCGGCCGCGATCGCCGCCGTGCGCGCGGCCGTCTCCTCGGGCGTCGTCTTCGGCAGGCGCATCGCCGCCAGCACCGCGTTGAACGACTCGGTGTCGCGGTCAATGTCCAGCAAGAACGCGCTCATCATCTCCTGCGCGCTCACGGCGACGCGCTCCATGGCGGGCCAGTCGGCCTCCTGCCCCTTGCGACCGTGCGTCAGGTTGCCGACCATGCCCGCCAGCGCCGCGGCCAGCGCGCCGCACAGCGAGGCGACGGATCCGCCGCCCGGCGCGGGAGAGTCCGTGGACAGTTCCTCGGTGAACGCGGTCAGCGGCATGCGCCGGAGCGCGGGCCCCGTCTTGCGGATGCGGTGCTCGATGATCTTGTCGGCCGCCTCGAACGGCGCCACGTCGCGCAGGCCGAGCGACTGGATGGCGCACGCCAGGATGGCGTCCTCGGGCACGCCCACGGATCGCCCCTGCTTGCGCAGGTAGTGCCGGCCAGCCGCGAGCATGGGCTCGAGCGGCACGAGGCCCACGATCTCGCTGCCGGTGACCCGCATGCCGAGCTTCTCGGCCACGCGGCAGCACTCGTCGAAGACGTCGTGCAGCGACGTGGTGCGGAAGTCGGTCAGGTTGATGGACACCTGGGCGCGGGCGTACTCCTCGATCACCCAGCCCACCGCCTTGACGGCCTTGAGCGTGCCGGGAATCTTGATGGACGTGCCGTCGGGATGCCTCAGGATCTCGCCGGCGGCGTCGCGCTTGGCGCGGCCCGCCTCGCGGATCGTGAAGGCGACCTCTTGCGCGAGACGCCGGTCGCGCGTGTTGAGGTTCACGTTGTACGCGATCAGGAACTCGCGCGCGCCGATTGCCGTGGCGCCCGAGCGCGCGTTGAACGCCGGGGGCCCGAAGTCAGGCTTCCACGCCGGATCCGCGAGCTTCTTCTCGAGCTTCTCGTACTCGCCCGAGCGGATGTCGGACAGGGATCGGCGCTCCGGGCGCGTGGCGGCGTTCTCGTACAGGTAGACGGGAATCCCCAGCTCATCGCCGACGCGGCGGCCGAGCTGCTGCGCCAGCGTGATGCAGTCCTCCATCGTCGTGCCGAGCAGCGGGACGAACGGGACGACGTCCGTCGCGCCCATGCGCGGATGCTCCCCGCGGTGGCGCCGCATGTCGATGCGCTCGGCGGCGACGGTCATCGCCTGGAACGCGGCCTCGGCGACGGCCTCCGGCGGCCCGACGATCGTGAAGACGGATCGGTGGGTGGCCTTGCCGGGATCCACGTCGAGCAGCTCGACGCCCTCGACGCCGCGGATGGCGGCCGAGAGGGCCTCGAGCGTCACGGGATCGCGACCCTCCGAGAAGTTCGGCACGCATTCCACGAGCTTCATGCCGGCATTCTACGGCTCCGGGCGGTTGCCCGCCATCAAGGCGCGATTGCACGCTGGCTCACAGCTCCTCGAACCAGGCCGCGAGCTCGCCGAACGCGATGGGCTCCCCGAGCTGCACGCTGTCGTCGGTGAGGCGCCGGCCTTCGCGCAGGACGAGTCCCTGGGGCCGCAGCGCTCGCACGCGCACGCCCTCGGGGCCGACGGAGATCTCGGCGTGCTCTTCCTCGACGGTGGGATGCTGGATCCGCACGCGACAGGCGCGGCTGCCGCCGAGCAAGTGACGCCCCTCGCGCAGGAGCACGGTCTCGGGCTCCGCGCCGGGCAACTGGATGTGAATGCGCACGGCTGCTTCGCGTCGCGTGGCGCGCAGTTCGCGGCGGGGCGGTGGCAGGCTCCGCGGAAGCGGCGGCGACGCGGCGGCTTCTCGCGCGCGCCTGGCGACCGAGTCCTCGTGAAGCGCGCGCGCCCGCGCGAGGGCGTCCCGAAGATCGGAGGCGCGCAAGCTGGTCGTGCTGTCGGCGTCGCGCGGCGCGGACAGCAGCGTGCGATCGCCCGCCGCCTGATCGTCGGCCACATCCTCGGGCCACGCCACCGGGGGCGCTGAGTCAGACGGGTCCGGCGGGGCCGCGTCGAAGCGCATGGCCGCGATGCGCGTGGTCGAGGCGTCATCATGGTCGTCGGCATCCGCGACGGGCGGCTCGTCGAACGGCTGCGTGGCGGCGGCGCGGATGCCAGCGGCCTCTGACGGCCGCAGCCTCAGCGTGGCCGGGGCGTCGTCCTCCGGCGGATCGGCGAGCGTGAAGACATCGGCGGACATCGCGATCTCGGCTGCGGCCTGCTCCGCGAGCGCGGCGACCGTCTCAGCCTCGGGCTCCACCAGCGGTGCGGCCTCGGGCTCCGGCAGCGGCTCGGGCTCAGGTTCCGCCACCGGCTCGGGCTCCGGCAGCGGCTCAGGCTCAGGTTCCGCCACCGGCTCGGGCTCGGGCTCCGGCACCGGCTCTGGCTCGGCCTCTGGCTCGGCCTCTGGCTCGGCCTCGGGCTCGGCCTCGGGCTCCGACACGAGATCCATGGCGGAGCGGAGCGTCGTCGCGCCGAACCCCCGATGGACCTCGACGCCGAAGAGGGCGTTCGTCGCCATCACGATCACGTCGCCGGAGACGAGTTCGGTCTGGCCCTCGAAGACCTCGCCGTTCACGAGCGGCGGGCGCACGTCCGGCTCGGCCAGGATCGTCAGCGCGCGCTCTCCGAGAATCAGATTCGCCTGACGCGGCGGCACCTCGGCATCCACGACGATGAGATCGTTGTCGTCGGCCGAGCCGATCGTGTTCGGCCCGCGACGCAGGGGCACGCGGAAGTCGCCGGGGCCGACGATGCACGCCGCCACGATCTCGCCGAGCGGAACGGCGTCGAGATCGATCAACACGAGCGTGGCGGCCCCGATCTCCAGCGCGTCGCCATGCGCGAGATCCACGGGCCGATCCGCCGGAAGCGCCTCGCCCCGCAGCCGCGAGCCCGCGGGGGAGCCGAGATCCTCGGCGGTCACCCCGCGCTCGCCGATGGCCAGGCGCAGGTGACGGCGGGCCACGCCGTCGTCCGGCAACGGCAGGTCGCAGTCCCCGGACGAGCCGACGAGCAGCGCGCCGTCGCGCGGCAGGGCAGCCAGCCCGCGATCGACGCCGGATCGGCACAGGACGAGAGGCCGCATGGGCCTAGACTGCCACGAAACCCGCGGGCGCGGGAGGAGGCGCGGCGGATCCGGCGGCCGGGCGACCCGCCCGGTTGCCCTGAGGCGGGCGGCATGCCAGGATTCGCGCCCTCCCCGCGCCTGTAGCTCAGTGGATAGAGCGTTGGTCTCCGGAACCAAAGGTCGCAGGTTCGACCCCTGCCAGGCGCGCCAGATTCGGGGTCCGGCCTCCTTCCGCGCCAGGAGCCTCCATGTCCGACACGTCCTCGCGCGTCAGCGACGCCCACTTCGCCTACATCGCCGCGCGCACGGCGGGCGACGATCCCTTCCTGGCCGAGCTGAAGGCGGCCGCCGCGGCGGCGGGCATCCCGGAGATCTGGATCGCCCCGGAGCAGGGCTCCTTCCTGCAGATCCTCCTCCGCGCCGCGCGCGTGCGCGATGTCGTCGAGGTGGGCACGCTCGCCGGGTACTCCGCCATCGTCATGGCGCGCGCGCTCCCCGACAGCGGCCGCGTGCGCACCGTTGAATTCGACCCCGCGCACGCCGACTTCGCCGAGACCTGGATCGCTCGATCCGACGTCGCCGACCGGATTGACGTCCTGCGCGGCGACGGACGCGCGGTGCTCCCGCGTCTCGCCGACGCGTCCGCCGACGCCATGTTCATTGACGCCGACAAGGCCGGCTACGAGACATACTTCCGGGAGGCCCTGCGCATCGTCCGCCCTGGCGGGCTGATCCTGTGCGACAACGCGTTCGCCTTCGGCCACGTCCTCGATGCGACATCGGACGACGCGAGCGTGCGGCACATCCAGCGCTTCAACGATCTCGTGGCAAGGGACCCGGCCGTCCAGGCCGTGATCGTCCCGATCGGCGACGGCGTCTGGGTCTGCGTCAGGCGGTGACCGCCGGGCCAACGCCGGCAGCCGGCTGACGCTCGCGCCGTCGCCCGCGCGCGATCGCCACGCCCGCGAGCAGCAGGCCCGCGACGCTCGCCACGAAGCTCTGCCGCCACGTGCGCGGAGCGCGCTCGAGACGCACCGCGTGCTCGCCCGACGGCACGACCACCGCCGCGAAGACGCCCCCCTCGCGCTCGAGAGGAAGGTCCACGCGTCCGTCGAGCGTGACGCGCCACTCGGAGAACTCGCCGAGGGCCACGCGAAGAACGAGCCGGGACGTGTCGATCGACCGCGTGACCACGCTCAGGCCGCCGTGATCCTCGGACCAGGCTTCCACGCTGGCCTCGCCCTTCCCGACGCGCGTGAACTCGAAGCGCGGTCGGAACGCCTGATTGCGATAGAGGAAGCCCGACCCGGCCGGAACGCCGGCGCTCTCGTCCAGGGCGCGATCGAGCAGCAACACGTTGCCCGTCTGCTCCGCGAGATCGTCGAGGGGCGAGATGACGAAGAGCACGCCGCTCTCGCCCAGAGCCTTCGCCCATTCGGGCGGCGGCAGGGCGTAGATCCGCCGCGTCTCCTCGAAGTAGCGCTGATCCTCCAGCATGTCGCCGAGCCGGTCGAAGGCGTAGCGGACGCCGTGCGGCAGGCCCGTGGGCGACATGAGCATCTGCCGCTGCCACTGGTGATGGGCCTCGGGCGTGAGGGCGAGGCTCCCCGGCGGCGGTCCCCACTCCCCTCGCGGGAAGCGCTGATGGTGCAGGTGCCACTGTCCGGCCGCGACGCCCAGTTCGGCCGCCCGGAGATCGAGCTGGCGAACGAGCGGCGGGGCGGAGCGCTCCGCCACGTCCATGACGGGGAAGAACCCTCGATGCGCCAGCATCAGATCGAAGGCGCCCGCGAGCGCGAGCGCCAGCGCGATGCGGCGGCGCCGCGGTCCGGCGCCGGAGCGCGCCGCGATCGCGTCGAGGCCGAAGCCGGCCAGCAGGGCGATCGCCAGGAACGTCGCGAAGAGCGCCTTCACGGTGAAGCGCAGCGGCGGCGCCGGGATGGCCTCCGCCAGCGCGCGCACGGGCGCGGCGTGGCGCCCGAGCGCCACCACGACGCCGAGAACGGCGACGCATGCGAGCGACAGCACGACGGCCCGCGTCGGGTCGGCGGCGCGCCAGCGGCAGCTCAGGACGACGGCCAGCACGGCGAGCGCCACGAAGGCCAGGCCGCAGTAGTGGCTCATGAGATAGGGCGAGCCCGAGTCCGTCCAGGCGGCGCCGGGGAAGCCGCCGGGCAGGAAGGCCTCGGCCGGGTTGCCTCCCCACCGCGGCCACGCGAGGCCCGGGAGCGCGCGCGGATCGAGCGAGTTGTACAGCAGCCCTTGCGTCGTGAAACCCATGGCCCGGATCGTGTGCGACGCGTGGGCGGCCGCGGGGACGAGCTGCGGCGCCGCGATGGCGATGCCCCAGAGCCCCCCCGCTCCCCAGGCCACGGCGACGGTCAGCACGCGCCGCCACGCCGGGCCCGTCGCGACGGCGAGCGAGAGCGCGCCACCGACGAGGAGCGTGCACAGGATCACCTCGGGCATGCCGCCGTTGGCCTGCATGCCGAGCGCGAGCGCGAGCCACGCGACCGCGCGCAGCGTCGGCCGCTCGCATGCCGCGACGCCGGCGAGGAGAACCCAGGGCGCCCAGCCGAGGGCCACCAGAGCCCAGTAGAGGTTGAACGCCGAGACCACGCCTCCCCCGAGCCCCAGGCACGCGCCGGCGGCCAGCGCTCCCTCGGCGGAGAGGCCCAGGCGCCTTGCCAGCACGGTCATGCCCGCCGCGCCGAGAACGGCATGAGCGAGCAAGAACACATCGAACGCCATGGCGTGCGGAAGGAAGAGCCACAGGAGGCTCAGCGGCGCGAGGAAGGCGAACCCCGCGTTCTCCGCGAGCGGGCGCCCCTGCGACGACCCGTGCGTCCACATCGGGATCAGGTCCACGCCGCCCCCGGCGCCGCGACGCGCTTCCTCGATGACGGGATGGAACTGCGTGCCGAGATCGCGGTAGACGAAGGTCGTGCGCCCGGACAACCCGTGCGCCAGCGACAGCGCGACCAGCACGCCCGCGGCGACCGCCGGCCACGCCCGCATCCACCCAGCGCGCATCAGTCTCCATTCCTCGCCGAGGGCTGCTCGCCCGAGCGATCACATCGAGCGGAAGTCTACAATGACGGATGCTCGCTCACTGGCTCGTCAAGCAGGAACCGGCGGCCTACCCGTTCGCGCAGTTCGTGGCCGACAAGCGCACGACGTGGGACGGCGTGCGCAATGCCCAGGCTCGCATTCACCTGCGAGCGATGAGCAAGGGCGATCTCGTCCTGTACTACCACTCGGGCGACGAGCGAGCCGTCGTGGGCCTCGCGAAGGTCGCCCGCGCGGCGTTCCCCGATCCCACCGCGATCGACGGCGACTGGGTCGCGGTGGATCTCGTCCCCGTTCGCGCCCTGCGACCCGTGTCGCTCGCCACCATCAAGGCGACGCGGGCCCTGGCCGGGATCGCCCTGGTGCGTCAGTCGCGACTCTCGGTCATGCCGATTCCGCCGGAAGCCTTCGACGCGATCCTCGAGCTGGCGGGCTGATCGGCCCCGGATTCGCGCGTCACATCTCGACTTGCTGGCCGAGCTCGACGACGCGTCCGGGCGGCAGGTTGAAGTAGGACGTCGCGCGCTCGGCGTTGCGGGCCATCAAGGCGAAGAGCCGCTTGCGCCAGCCGGCGAGGCCGGGTCGCGCGGTCGGGATCAGCGTCGTCCGCCCGAGGAAGTACGTCGTCTTGCCGACGGGAAGGTCCAGGCCCATCGCGCGGCACTGGTCCAGGATCGCCGGCACGTCCGGCGACTCCATGAAGCCCGTGCGCGCCAGGATGCGCGTGAAGCCGGCCGGAAGTCTCTCGATTTGAACGCGGTCCGCGGCCGCGACCTGCGGGACGTCCTCGGTCCTGATGCCGAGGATCACGACGTTCTCGTGGACGATCCGGTTGTTCTTGACGTTGTGCAGCAACGCGACGGGCGTGATCTCCGGTGAGGACGTCATGAAGACCGAGACGCCCTTCACGCGCGTGGGCGGCTTCGCCGCGACCTCCGCGACGAACGCGTCCAGCGGGAGAGCCCGATCATCGAGACGCCGGGCGATGAGCTCGCGGCCCTTCCGCCACGTCGTCATCAGGACGAGCGTCAGCGCGCCGATCGTCAGCGGGAACCAGCCGCCGTGCGCGATCTTCGTGATGTTCGCGCCCAGGAACAGGAGCTCGACGCTCAGGAAGAGGCCGAGCAGGCCGAAGGAGAGCTGCGGGCTCCAGCCCCAGCTCCGGCGCGCGACGAAGAAGAGAAGCACCGTCGTCAGCACCATCGTCATGGAGACGGCGATGCCGTACGCGCCCTCGAGCGCGGCGGCCGAGCGGAACTCCAGCACGAGCCAGATCGTGAAGAACGCCAGCACCCAGTTGACGAAGGGCACGTAGATCTGGCCGCGCTGATCGCCCGACATCTGCCGGATCTCGAGACGCGGCAAGTACCCCAGCTGCACCGCCTGCTTGGTCATCGAGAACGCTCCCGAAATCACTGCTTGCGACGCGATGACAGTGGTCACGGTGGCCAGCAAGACCAGGGGCAGGACGAGCGTCTCCGGAACCATGCGGAAGAAGAGGCGCTCGGCGGCCTCCGGCCGGACCATGAGCAGGGCGCCCTGACCGAAGTAGTTCAGCAGCAGGGCGGGGAGCGCGATGCCGTACCAGCCGAACCGGATCGGCCGGCGTCCGAAGTGGCCCAGGTCCGCGTAGAGCGCCTCGCCGCCGGTCACGCACAGGAAGACGGAGGACATCGTCAGGAAGGCGGTCAGCCCGTGCGTCGAGAGAAAGTGCAGCGCGTGATAGGGGTTGACCGCGTGCAGGATCCCTGGCGCGCGCGCGATCCAGCTGGCTCCCAGCACGCCCAGCACGACGAACCAGGCGAGCACGATGGGCCCGAAGTACCGTCCGAGCTTGCCGGTTCCCTTGGACTGGATGCTGAAGAGGCCAATCAGGATGGCGACCGTGATGATGAGGACCTTGTTGTCGAACCAGTGACTCACGTCGCTCAGGCCCTCGACGGCCGAGAGCACCGAGATGGCCGGCGTGATCATCCCGTCCCCGTAGAGCAGGGCCGCGCCGCAGATGCCCAGGATGATGACGAAGCCCTTGGCGCGCGCCTGACCCGCGCCGATGCGGCGCAGCGCGAGCGCCGTCAGGGCCAGTTCGCCGCCCTCGCCGCGGTTGTCGGCGCGCAGGACGAAGGCAACGTACTTGATGGACACGATGAGCATGAGCGACCAGAAGATGAGGGAGAGGACCCCCAGGATGGTCGCGCGCTCCACGGGCAGCGGATGAAACTCCGACGTGAAGCAGGCCTTCACGGCGTAGAGAGGGCTCGTGCCGATGTCGCCGTAGACGACGCCGAGGGCGCCCATGACGAGCAGGCCCAGGCGCCTCCCGGTCGGCGCCGGCGCCGCGTGATGCGTCGCCGTGTCGGACGTGCCGGCGCTCATGATGGTCCTCGCGGAGGGTTCACGCCGGACTCGCAGCCCGGATCATTCGTGAAGGTGGCGCAGTCATGGGGCGAAACGTTCGCATGCCGCTGCCGACACCGGCCTACGTTGGCAGGGGTCATCGGCGGGATGGATCCGACGAGGTGATCGTGGCCGAGGGCAAGGCGGACGACGGAGGGAACCGGAGGCGTAGCCCTGCCCTACGTCGAGGATTCCTGACGGAGTCCGACGCGGCCGTCGGCCGCGAGCACCCGTCGGATGCGTCAGCTTCATGAATGGCCCGGGCCAGGGCGCCCGAGCACGAGCTGCCCGATCCGGCGGTGCAACCGAAGCAGTGCCGACCGGTCACGATCTCGCGCCCCGCCAGCGCGAGAGCCGGGAAGTCGAACACGGTGGCGGGCCGGGCCGTGCCCGCGTCGAGCCCGAGATCCAGCATCTGGTTGAAGTCGCAGTCGAACAGGCGCCCGTCCCAGGAGATCGAGAGGGTGTTGCGGCACATCAGTCCGTCCACGGTCGCGCCGTTGAAGGCGCCCGCCAGCTCGGTCATGTACGGCGTCAGGCTCCCGCTGCCGTGGAGCCACTCGAGGAAGCGCGCGATGGGCATGTTGTTCAGCGCGATCAGCCGGTCGAACGTCACGCCATGCTGCGCGGCCAGGCCGCGCTTCCACTCGCCCTCGAGCGAGGCCTGCGACGGAGCGAGGAACGCGCCCGCGGGGTTGGACACGAGCGTCAAGCGGCGCCGCGGATCGCCCTGGCCGTAGCCCGCCTGGTTGAGGAGCCTGAGCGCCGCGATGGACTTGTCGAAGGCGCCGTCGCCGCGCTGCGCATCGGTGCTGGGCCGCCGCCAGTGCGGCAGCGAGCAGCACACCTCGACGCCCCGCTCGGCGAGCCAGCCCACCAGGCCGTCCATGCGCGGCAGCAGCAGCACGCTGAGGTTGCACCGGTCAATGACGTGCTTGCCGCGCTCGACGCACGCGTCCACGAGGAAGCGAAAGCTCGGGTTGAGTTCCGGAGCGCCACCGGTGAGGTCAACCGTCGTCGCGGACGTGCGGTCCAGCGCCGCGAGGCATGCCTCGGCCGTCTCGCGTGACATGACCTCCGCCGTGCGGTCGGGGCCCGCGTCCACGTGGCAGTGGCCGCACGTCATGTTGCAGAGCTTGCCGACGTTGATCTGGAAGATCTCGACGTCCCCTGCCCGGAGGCCTTCATGACCGCTCGCCCGGAGCGCCGCCCGGAAATCCCCGCCGGCCCGCGCGCCGCGCAGGTCCACGCTGTCGAGGAGCCGTCGCTGCTCCTCCGGCGACGCCAGTCGCGAGGCACGCGCCGCGAGCGACGTGCTCCGCCGAGGGCTGGCGACCTCCTCGCCTTCGAGCCCCGTCGAGGCCGGCCCCGCGCTGTCGCGGGATGCAGGTGTCATGGCGACTTGCGCGCGACGTGATCGATCATCTGCAGGCCGTGCACGAGCGACGCGCCTCCGCGGATCGCGCAGGCCACGTGCACGGCTTCCGTCATCTGCTCGATGTCCGCGCCCTTCGCGAGGCAGTCCGAGCTGTACGCGTCAATGCAGTACGGACACTGCACGGCGTGAGCGACCGCGAGCGCGATGAGCGACTTCTCGCGCGCCGTGAGCGCGCCGTCCTCGAACACGGCGCCGTAGTAGTCGAAGAACTTGCGCGCCAGGTCGCCCGCCCCCTTCCCGATCTCCGAGAATCGCGGCAGGTGGTCGGGGCAGTAGTAGGTATCCACGGGGTGCTCCGGCCGCGGATTCTACGCCTCCCGCTCTCCGCTGGCGTGATCGTCTGCTCGGATCTTCCACAAGTGATTGATTCCACGGTCGTTGCGCCCTGGCGGGCGCCCCGATGGCGGACCTCCAGGGAGGCGCGCGGGGCGCGCGAGGCGATACCGTTGGACCTGCATGCCCCGTCTCTTCGTCGCCCTCGACCTGCCCGAGGAGCAGCGCGACCTGCTCGACGACCTGTGCTGCGATCTCCCGGACGCTCGCTGGACGCCCTTCGATCAGCTCCACGTGACGCTCGCGTTCATCGGCGAGGTGCACGGGAGCCTCGCGCTCGATGTCGAGGAGGCGCTCGACGACGTGCGGGCTCCGCCGCTCGAGATCGTGCTCGCGGGCGTGGGCCACTTCCCGCCTCGGGGCGAGCCACGGGTGCTGTGGGCAGGCATCCAGCGCAGCGAGCCTCTTCTCGCGCTTCACCGGCAGGTCATGCTGGCGCTCGAGCGGGTCGGTTGCGCGCTCGAGCACCGCAAGTTCCACCCTCACGTCACGCTCGGCCGCCTGAGGGACGCCCCGCCGGGGCTCGTGGCCGAGTGGCTCGCCGAGCGCGCGCCCTTCGCGGCCCCGCCATGCGCGATCACGGAGTTCCTGCTCTACTCGAGCACGCTGGGCCGGCACGGGGCGGCGCATGTCGTCGAGCACGCCTACCCCCTGGCGGCGCGGACCCCGGCCTGAGCGTCGCGCCGCGCGTCAGGGCACCGCTTCGATGGGGACATCGAACGGCATCGGCCGCTCGATCGCGGGGAGAGGGCCGGCGTAGCGCAGGCGCGGCGCATCGGGCGTTCCGCCCTCGCGGAAGACGCGGTCGGGACACCGGCTCGCGCTGCCGTGCGCGCCCCCGGCACGGCGGTCCATCACGCGGCGCGTGAGCTCGCGATCGATGTCCGACCGAGCCGCGCGCCGGGGCAAGTCGGCGAGGTCGCCCAGACGCGCGGCCAGGGCTCCATCCCACCACGGAGCGGTCCCTGTCGCCTCGGCCCATGCCGATCGCGCCTGAACCTCGCACGGCTGATCGTCCATCCGCTGGAGAATCCCCGCGATGGCCAATCGCGTCGACGCGTCGCGCTTCGCGCCCAGCGGTCGCGCCAGGAGCGCGCCGCGGCGGGCGGTCACGTGGGCGTCAGGCGCGAGGCGCGAGGCCTCCATCGCGAGCACGCGCGCGGCCATGTCCTCGAGCCGCGCGTCGAGAATGCCGCGCGGCCACTCGTCGAAGCCGAGCTGCCGGAGCGCCAGCGCGTGGAGGCGCGAGAGATGCACGCCCACGCCCAGAGTCGCGGCATCCGGCGCGTCGAGAAGGCCTTCCAGGACTCGCTCGGCGGCACGCAGGCTCTGCGACGCGCCCGTCCGATCGTCCGCGCGGCCGTGCTCGAGCGCATGCAGGACGAGGATCTCGTGGAGCAGGACGAGGGCCCCGAGGCGCGGCCCGCCCGGCGGCACGAGCGCGGCGTCGTCGTCCGACGGCGCGGCGTCCAGCACGGACGCGAGGCGCGCGGACTCCACGAGGATGCGATCCGCGCGCTCGCCTGCCGGCGGATCCAGGGACGCGCCCGCGCGCGCGACGCCGGGCCAGGCCGGCGCCTCGCGCGAGACGATCGAACGCGCCAGCGCCGTGATGTCGGCGTCCTCGTGCCGCAACCAGTCCGCCAGGCGCGGCGCGTGCTCGGAGAGGAGCCTGCCCTCGAGGAGCATGGCGAGCAGCGTCTCGTGCGTGCTCGCGAGGATCGCCGGCAGGTGCTGCCCGCGTCCGCGACCGGATCCGAGGGGCGCGAGCTCGATCGCGATCGTGCGGGCCTCGGCCTCCAGCGCGAGCGCCGACGGCGTGGCGACGGCGCGAGGCTCGATCGGGCGTCGCGCGCTGACGTCCGCCAGCGCGCGCCGGGCGCGGCCCTCGAGCGACTCCGCGTGGACGCCCAGCGCGGCTCGCAGCGCAAGGGCCAGGCCCAGCGCCACGACGCCCGCGAGCAACCACCAGCGCCACCGCGGCGGCGCGGCGGGCGCCGGCACGGCAGCGGCATGGCGGGGCGCAGGGGCCGGAGGTCGCGAGGACGCGGACATCATGAGTACCGGCGCAGCATGCCAGCGCGCGCGTCAGCCCGGACCATTCATGAAGGTGGCGCAGTCATGGGGCGGAACGCTCGCACGGCGCTGCTGGAACCAGCCTGCGTTGGCAGGGGTCATCGGCAGACTGGATCCGACGAGGTGATCGTGGCCGAGGGCAAGGCGGACGACGGAGGGAACCGGAGGCGTAGCCGTGCCCTACGTCGAGGATTCCCGACGGAGTCCAACGGGAACGCCCTGATCGGTTGCGCGTGGCCCGGCGCCGCGACGGTCCGCCGGGTCGTCCGGCAGTCGCCCTCGGACCGCAGGTCCGATCACGCAGCCATCGGCCGCGAGCGCCCGTCGGATGCGTCAGCTTCATGCATGGTCCGGGTCAGCCCGGACGGGGATCGCTGACGAAGCGGCTGCCGGCCTCGCAGAATCGCCAGCGCAGCGCGGTCGCGCGCGTGATGCCGACGCGCGGCGCCGTCACGACGCGCGCGGGCCGGGGTGGCGGCGACAGGCGGAACAGGTCCAGGAACTCGGCGCCCGTCATGTCCTTCGTGATCCCGAGCGCCCGCGCCAGCCGCCCCGGCCCGCGCGCGAGATCCCGGTCATCCACGCCGCTCCGCCGCGCGCGCATGCGTTCGATGCCGGCGCCCGGCTCGATCGCTCGCAGCAGCACCGCGCCCGGACCCGCGGCGTCCGCCGTGACGTTCAGGCACAGGTGCATGCCGTAGATGGCGTACACGTAGACGCGTCCGTGCGTCGCCCCCATGAGCGCGCCAGCGCTCGGCGCGCGCGTCACGTAGTGCGAGGCCGCGTCATCCTCGTAGGCCTCCGTCTCGACGATGCGCCCGGAGATGCCGTCGCGCTCGATCACGCAGCCCACCAGCGCCCGCGCGACGCGTCGCGCGGGGCTGGCGAAGAATGCCGGAGCGATCGCGGCCACGGCGGCCGTCAGTTGCGCGTCACCCGCATCGTGAAGGCGCCGCCGCTCGCATTCGCCGACGTGATCGTGATGTAGGCGTCCACGCCGCCGAACCCGGCACTGGTGACTTGCTGGTCGTCCGGGCCGCAGGAGGCCGTCGTGCCGGGCGTGCTGGGCGCGGCGCAACCCGTGCCCTGCCTCACGGTGATCCGGCCCGGGAACGCGGCCGCCGAGCCACCGGGAGTGCACAGTGAGAAGTTGTAGGTCTTGGTGCCGTGCGTCGAGGTCATCTGGAAGACGTAGGTGCAGCCGGCCACCAGCGTGCCGCTCACGTCCAACGCAGCGCCGCCGGGAGCGACGAACGTCTGGTCGAACTGGGGACACGCCTTGCACGTGACCTCGCACGCGTCCCCGATGCCGTTGAGGTTGGAGTCCGCCTGGTCCTCGTTCGGCACCGTCGGGCAGTTGTCGCAGGCGTCACCGTGCGAGTCGCTATCGCTGTTGGTCTGCGGGTTGTTCGACTCGCCCGGGCAGTTGTCGCACGCATCGCCAAAGAGATCGCCGTCCGTGTTCGTCTGGTTCTGGTTCGTCACCGTCGGGCAGTTGTCGCAGGCGTTGCCGAGCGTGTCGCCATCGCCGTTGGCCTGATCCTGGTTCGTCACCGTCGGGCAGTTGTCGCAGGCGTTGCCGAGCGTGTCGCCATCGCCGTTGGCCTGATCCTGGTTCGTCACCGTCGGGCAGTTGTCGCAGGCGTCGCCGAGCGTGTCGCCGT